>JAKPQE010000058.1 GCA_029572955.1 Pseudomonadota bacterium | reverse complement strand
TCACCGAGACGCGGCCGCAGGCACCGCGGAAGCCGTCGCGCTTCCGCCTGCCCGGCATCGAGCGGGCGCAGACCTCGTCCTGGAGCCAGCATCTCGTCGCCAAGGCGCCGCCGCCGATCGCCCGGCTCGCCATGCGCATCTGGATCTCCCGTTTCGACGCGATGATCTCGCTGATCCCCGGCCCGACCCGCGCCGTCGCCCTCGGCGGCGCCGAAATCACCGCCGTCTTCGGCGTGCCGCCGCTTTCCGGGCCGATCCCGCTCGCCGTCGCCGTCATCACCTATGCCGGCACGGCCCACCTCACCGTCATTCCCGGCAAGGGCGCCCGCGTGCCGCCGGCCGCGATCGCCGCAAGGCTCGTCGCCGAGCTGGAGGCCCGCGCCGATACCGCCGCCGAAGCCGCCCAGTAGAGACAGGCACGCGAGCAGAGACAGGCAAGAATGGCCGCCGACCCGACCCTCACGATCGAAGATTTCGCCGCAAGGCTCGCCCCCGGCGCGCGCCTTCTCGGCCTCGACCTCGGCGACAAGACCATCGGCCTTGCGCTCTCCGACGTCTCGCGGATGATCGCCTCGCCGCTCGAGACCATCCGGCGCACCAAGTTCCGCGCCGATGCCGGGCAGCTCTTGAAGATCGCCGAGAAAGAAGGCGTCGGCGGCCTCGTCATCGGCCTGCCGCTCAACATGGACGGCACGGAAGGCCCGCGCGTCCAGTCGACCCGGGCCTTCACGCGCAATCTCGCGCCGCTGACCGACCTGCCGATGCTGTTCTGGGACGAACGGCTCTCGACCGCCGCCGTCACCCGCACGCTGATCGAGGCCGACCGCAGCCGCGCCCGGCGCGCCGAACTCGTCGACAAGCTCGCCGCCGGCTACATCCTGCAGGGCGCGCTCGACCGCCTGAAGGCCTTCGCCGCCGCCGACCGGAGCAATGCGCAATGACCGCCTTCTTCGAGAGCCTCCTGCCCGTCTTCCTCGTCATCGTCGTCGGCGCCATCGTCAAGCGCCGCCTCGTGCCCGACGACGGCGCCTGGCAGGGCTTCGAGCTCATCACCTATTACGTGATGATCCCGGCCCTCCTCTTCTCGGCGACCTACAAGGCCGACCTCGGCGCGTCCTCGGTCTCGACCTTCACGCTGACGCTGCTCGCCGCGGTCCTCACCATGGGCGTCATCGCGCTGTCGACGCGCTGGCCGATGCGCGCCCTCGCAAAGGTCTCGGACGCCTCCTTCACCACCGTCTTCCAGACGGCGACGCGCTGGAACGGCTTCATCGCCCTTGCCGTCGTCTCGCGGCTCTATGGCGAGAGCGGGCTGACCCTCGTCGCGGTCGCCATGGCGATCATGGTGCCGGTGATCAATATCGAGAACGTCGCGGTACTGACCGTCTTCGGCTCGGGCGGCGACCGGCGCATCGGCGCCATCCTGTTCACGATCGTCAAGAACCCGCTGATCTGGTCGACGGTCGCGGGCATCGTCGTCAACCTCCTCGGCATCCGGCTCTACGGGCCGATCGAGACGACCCTCGACATCCTCGGCCGCGGCGCCCTTGCCGCGACGCTCTTCCTCGTCGGCGCCGGCCTCGCCCTCAACACGCTCCTGAAGCCCAGCCTGCCGGTCGTCGTCGCCAGCACGCTGAAGCTCGCGGTGATGCCGGTGCTGGTCTTCCTCTGGGGCTATAATTTCGGCCTCGACGGCAATGCCCTGATGGTCGCCATCGTCTGCGGCGCCGTGCCGGCCGCCACCAACGGCTATGTGCTCGCCCGCCGCATGGGTGGCGACGCGCCGCTCTACGCGACGACGACCACCATCGAGACGCTGCTGTCGTTCCTGACGATGCCGCTCGCGCTCTATCTCGCCGGCCTCGCCTCCGGCCAGATCTGACGCGCGCTCAACCGAAAAAACCGCGCCAGGGCGGGAGCGATCAGGCCTGCGGACAGGTCTGGCGCGCGCTTTCCCGAAAAGTTGCTCGACTTTTCGGGTGGGAAAACGCGCTCGAAGAATCAGACGATCAGGCCTGCGGACAGACCTGATCGACGATCCGCCGCGCGTCGAACCGCCGGTCGAGCATGCCGTAAGTCGCCCGCCAGCGCCCGCCGAGCCGCGAATTGAGGAACGCCTCGGCGATCTCGCCGCCGCCGAGCCGGGCGAGCGCCGCCCCGGCCACCGTCAGCGCCAGCTGCTCGACGAAGAAGCGCGCCGAGCCCTGGTCGGCGACCGCCAGCTCCGCCGCCGACTTCAGCACGTCCATCGCCGGCCCGCCATGGCCGCCGAGATGCCGGTTGACCTCGTGCGCGACCGCGTCGAGGGCGTCCTTTTCCTTGGCGAGGGCGCGCAGCACATCGAGCGCCATGACGTTGCCCGAGCCTTCCCAGATGGCGTTGACCGGCGCCTCGCGATAGAGCCGCGGCAGCGTGCTCTCCTCGACATAGCCGTTGCCGCCGAGGCACTCCATCGCCTCGTAGACGAGCGGCGGCGTCGCCTTGCACACCCAGTATTTCACCGCCGGCGTCATCAGACGGGCGAAGGCCGCCTCGCTCTCGTCGCGCGGCGCCCGGTCGAAGGCCTCGGCAAGGCGCAGCGCGAGCGCCGTCGCCGCCGCCGTGTCGAGCGCCATGTCGGCGAGCACCCGCGCCATCATCGGCTGGTCGACGAGACGCTTCTGGAACACCGTGCGGTGCCGCGTGTGGTTGACCGCCTCGGCAAGGGCGATGCGCATCAGGCCGGCCGAGGCGACGGCGCAGTCGAGCCGGGTCAGCGTCACCATCTCGAGGATCGTCGCGATGCCGCGCCCCTCCTCGCCGACACGGAAGGCGAGCGCGCCCTGGAACTCGACCTCGGACGAGGCGTTGGAGCGGTTGCCGAGCTTGTCCTTGAGGCGCATCAGGCGGATGTCGTTGACCCGCCCGTCCGGCGTGAAGCGCGGCATCAGGAAACAGCTGAGCCCGCCCGGCGCCTGGGCGAGGACGAGGAAAGCATCGCTCATCGGCGCCGAGAGGAACCACTTGTGGCCGGTGAGACGGTAGGCGCCGCCCTCGCCCGCCGGCTCGGCCCGCGTCGTGTTGGCGCGCACGTCGGTGCCGCCCTGCTTCTCGGTCATGCCCATGCCGAGGGTGACGCCGGCCTTCTCGCCGGCCGGGCGGAAGGTGCCGTCATAGGCGCGCCGGCGGATCGCCGGCAGCCAGTCGGCCGCGACCTGCGGCCCGTGGGCGAGCGCCGCTGCCGCCGCATTGGTCATCGTCATCGGACAGAGGTGCCCGCACTCGGCCTGCGCCGTCATGAAGAAGCGGGCGGCGCGCAACAGGTTGCGATGCCCCGCCTCGGCCCCGCCCTCCTCCCGGGTCGAGCAGTGCAGGCCGGCGACCGCGCTGCGGCTCATCAGGGCATGCCAGGCCGGGTGGAACTCGACCGTGTCGCTGCGCCGGCCCTTGGCATCGAACGGCCGCAGCATCGGCGCGTGGACATTGGCGAGGCGCCCGAGCTCGAAGGCATCGGCCGAGCCCCAATAGGCGCCGTGCGCGAGAAGCCCGTCGTCGAAGCCGGCCCCCGCCGCGACCTTCACCGCGCTCGCCAGCACCGGATCCGAGGCATAGAGGTTGGCACCGGCGAGGGGCGGCGACTGGTTGGTGACCTCGTGGGTCTCGAACGGCGTCTCGGTCATGGCCTCGTGTCCCTTTGCCTGAAGGCTCTGCTCAGGAAACCAGCGAGCGGGCGAGCAGCAGCGCGTTGCGCGGATTCTCGCCGATCCGGCGGATCGCGTAGGGCCACCAGTCGCGCCCGAACGGCACGTAGAGGCGGACCCGTTCGCCCGCTGCCGCAAGGGCGCCGGCGACATCGCCGCGCACCCCCATCAGCATCTCGAACTCATAGGTGCCTTCCGGCCAGCCATTGCGCCGGGCGACGTCGCGCGCATGGGCATGCAGCCGGTCGTCGTGGGTGGCGATGATCGGATAGAAGCCGCTGGCCCTCGCCGCCGGCGAGAACATCAGGTCGATCAGCCGGCGATAATTCGCCTTGATCTCGGCCTGGCTCGTAAAGGCGATGTCGCCCGCGGCAACGAACGCGCCCTTGACGAGGCGCACCCGGCTCGGCCGCTCGACGAGGCGGGCGATATCGGCCTCGGTGCGCCTGAGATAGGCCTGCAGCGTCAGCGCCACCGGATAGCCCGCCGCCTGCAGGCGGTCGTGGAGGGCGATCGTCTTGTCGACGACGCTGTGGTCTTCCATGTCGATCATCATGCAGTGGACGCCACCGGGCGGCCCGGCGAGCACCCCGATCCGCGCCGCGATGGCATCGGCGTTCGCGTCCATCAGCGCGTCGTCGAGACTGCCGCCGATCTGCGTCGGATCGACCGAGACGTGAATGTCGAGGCCGGCCTCGGCGAGTTCGCCGGCGACCGCCAGCTTGTTCTCGACCGCCTCGGCGATCTTGCCGCGGTCCTCGACATATTCGCCGAGGAAGAACAGCGAGGCACGGATGCCGTCCGCGGCGGCGAGGTCGCGGGCCCGGCGCATGCCGGCCGCCGCATCGCCGCCCGCGACATAGCGGCGCGAGAGCGAGGCGAGCACCGAGGTGCCCTGAACGAGCCCCGTCAGCCGGCCGGAACGGGCCAGCGCGATCATCACCGATTGCCAAATCCGCCGCAGCATCTTTCCTCCGTAAAGCCCGTTAACCGCGTCCCGCCCCATGGGATATCAATCCTTGCCGCACGTGGCGACTCCGCCTATAGAACGGGCTTTAATGACCGACACCGACGCGACTGCCAAAATCGCTTTCCCGCACCGCCATCTCCTCGGCATCGAGGGGCTGACAATGCAGGAGATTCTGGGGCTTCTCGACCTTGCCGAAGAGGCGGTCGAGGTCAACCGGCAGGTCCAGAAAAAGCGCCGGACGCTCAGCGGCCGCACCCAGATCAATCTCTTTTTCGAGGCCTCGACGCGGACCCAGTCGTCCTTCGAGATCGCCGGCAAGCGCCTCGGCGCCGACGTCATGAACATGGCCGTCGCCTCGTCCTCGGTGAAGAAGGGCGAGACGCTGATCGACACCGCCGTGACGCTGAACGCGATGCACCCCGACATCCTCGTCGTGCGCCATTCGTCCGCCGGCGCGGTCGAGCTGCTCGCCCAGAAAGTCGGCTGCTCGGTGATCAATGCCGGCGACGGCGCCCACGAGCACCCGACCCAGGCGCTTCTCGACGCGCTGTCGATCCGCCGCGCCAAGGGCCGCATCGCCGGCCTCACGGTCACCATCTGCGGCGACGTCCTGCACAGCCGCGTCGCCCGCTCCAACATCCACTGCCTCAACGCGCTCGGCGCCCATGTCCGCGTCGTCGGCCCGTCGACGCTGATGCCGCGCGGCATCGAGCGCATGGGCGTCGAAGTCCACAAGTCGATGAAGGACGCCCTCGACGGCGCCGACATCGTGATGATGCTGCGCCTGCAGCGCGAGCGCATGAAGGGCTCGCTGGTGCCGTCGGTGCGCGAGTATTTCCACTTCTTCGGCCTCGACGAAGAGAAGCTCGCCTACGCCAAGCCCGACGCTCTCGTCATGCACCCGGGCCCGATGAACCGCGGCGTCGAGATCGACTCGGCCGTCGCCGACGGTCCGCGCAGCCTGATCCGCGACCAGGTCGAGATGGGCGTGGCGATCCGCATGGCGGTGCTCGAGGCGCTCGCCTCGAACCTGCCGAACCACTAGTCCCGGGGGGAAACGAGATGACCGAGGTCGACGGCCACCGTCCGCTGGTGCTCGCCAATGCGCGCATCGTCGATCCCTCGCGCGACATCGACACCGCGGGCTCGGTGCTCGTCGCCGACGGCCGCATCATCGCCGCCGGCCCCGAGGCGACCAGCGCGCGCCTGCACGGCGCCGAGATCTACGACTGCAAGGGCGCCGTCGTCGCCCCCGGCCTCGTCGACATGCGCGTCTTCGTCGGCGAGCCCGGCTTCGAGCATCGCGAGACCTTCGCCTCGGCCTCGCAGGCCGCCGCCGCCGGCGGCGTGACGACGATCGTGACGATGCCCGACACCGACCCGGTGATCGACGACATCGCCCTCGTCGACTACCTGCTCGCCCGCGCGAGCGAGACCTCGCTCGTCCATGTCCGGCCGATGGCGGCCCTGACCAAGGAACTGAAGGGCGAGGCGCTGACCGAGATCGGCCTCCTGAAGGCCGCCGGCGCCGTCGCTTTCACCGACGGCCACAACGCCATCCGCAGCCCGCGCATGCTGCGCGGCGCCCTGACCTACGCCCGCGATTTCGACGCCCTCGTCGTCAACAATACGCAGGACCCCGACCTCGTCGGCGACGGCGTGATGAATTCCGGCGAGACCTCGACCCGGCTCGGCCTCAAGGGCATCGTCAAGGAAGCCGAGATCATCATGGTCGAGCGCGACGTGCGCCTCGCCCGCCTGACGCGCAGCCGCTACCACGCCGCGCAGATCTCGGTGCCCGAATCGCTCGAGGCGATCCGCCGCGCCAAGGACGAGGGCTTCGCCGTCACCTGCGGCACGACGATCAACCACCTCACCCTCAACGAGCTCGACATCGGCCCCTACCGGACCTTCTTCAAGATGTCGCCGCCGCTGCGCACCGAGGACGATCGCCGGGCGATGGTCGCCGCCCTCGCCGAGGGGCTGATCGACGTCGTCGTTTCGGCCCACGACCCGCAGGACGTCGAGACCAAGCGTCATCCCTTCGCCGAGGCCGCCGACGGCGCCATTGGCCTGGAAACCCTGCTCGCCGCGGCGATGCGCCTCGTCCATGCCGGCGACATCGCGCTCTTGCCGATGCTCGCGGCGATGTCGAGCCGGCCGGCGAAGCTCCTCGGCCTCGATGCCGGCACGCTGAAGCCCGGCAGCCCGGCCGACATCGTCGTCTTCGATCCGGACATGCCCTGGGTGGTCGCCAACGATGCCCTCAAGTCGCGGTCCAAGAACACCGTCTTCGAGGATGCCCGCATGCAGGGCCGCGTGCTGCGCACGCTGGTTGCGGGCCGCACGGTCTACGAATACGCTCCACCGGTCGCCTGACACCCCTCTGACCGAGACCCCGCCATGGCCGCCGAGATGAGCCAGACCCTTCCCGAGACCATCCTGATCGGCGGGCTCGTCGTCGCCTTCCTCATCGGCTACCTGTTCGGCTCGATCCCCTTCGGCCTCGTCCTCACCCGGCTTGCCGGCCTCGGCGACGTGCGCTCGATCGGCTCGGGCAATATCGGCGCCACCAACGTGCTGCGCACCGGCAAAAAGGGCATTGCCGCCGCGACCCTCCTCGGCGACATGCTGAAGGGCACCGTGCCGGTGCTGCTCGCGGCCTCGCAGGGCGGCGAGATCGCCAGCCTCGTCGCCGGCCTCGGCGCCTTTTTCGGCCATCTCTTCCCGGTCTGGCTGAAGTTCAGGGGCGGCAAGGGCGTCGCCACCTATATCGGCGTCCTGCTCGGCGTCTACTGGCCGATGGCCTTCGTCTTCGGCGCGATCTGGCTCGCCAGCGCCTTCATCACGCGCTATTCGAGCCTTTCGGCGCTGATCGCCAGCGCCGTCACCCCGGTCATCCAGGTCGCCGTCGGCAACTGGCACCAGGCCGTGCTCTTCGCCGTCCTCACTGCTTTCTTGTGGTGGAAGCACCGCGAAAACATCTCTAGGCTTTTGGCCGGCACGGAAAGCCGCATCGGGAGCAAGGGATGAGCCGCCGATGACCCGCCCGGCGGCGGGATCGAACACCACCGGCATCACGCTCAGCGATAATCAGAGGCTGAACTGGCTGCGGCTGATCCGCAGTGAGAATGTCGGCCCGGCCACCTTCCGCGACCTCGTCAATCATTTCGGCACCGCCGAAGCCGCCCTCGCCGCCCTGCCCGAGCTGTCGCGCCGCGGCGGCGCGAGCCGGCGCATCCGCGTCTCGCCGATCGAGGATGCCGAGCGCGAGATGGTCGCCGCCGCGCGCGCCGGCGCCCGCTTCGTCGCCCTCGGCGAGGCCGACTATCCGGCACCGCTGCGCCATATCGACGGGCCACCGCCGCTCATCGCCGTGCGCGGCAGCACCGCCGCGTTCGCCGCCCCGATGGTCGCCATCGTCGGCTCGCGCAACTGCTCGATCGCCGGGCGCAAGATGGCGACGATCCTCGCCACCGGCCTCGGCGATGCCGGCTTCGTCGTCGTCTCGGGCCTTGCCCGCGGCATCGACACCGCGGCGCACGAGGCGAGCGTCGCGAGCGGCACCATCGCGGTCTTTGCCGGCGGCATCGACCGGCTCTATCCGCCCGAGAACGGGCCGCTCTTGGAGCGCATCGTCGCGGCCGGCGGCGCCGCGATCAGCGAAATGCCGTTCGGCTGGAGCCCGCGCGGCCGCGACTTCCCGCGCCGCAATCGCCTGATCTCCGGCCTTTCCCTTGGCGTCGTCGTCATCGAGGCCGCTACTCGCTCGGGCTCGCTGATCACCGCCCGCCTCGCCCTCGAGCAGAACCGCGAGGTCTTCGCCGTCCCCGGCTCGCCGCTCGATCCGCGCTGCGAGGGCTCCAATCGCCTGATCAAGCGCGGCGCCGCCCTCGTCACCGAGGCGCGCGACATCATCGATATCCTGAAGCCGCTGGTGGGCGATCTTTTCGGGCGCCCGTTCGACGGCGAGGCGCGCGAACCGATCGAGGAACGGCCGGGAACCGTCGCCGCCGAGCCGGCCGAGAACGACCGCGGGCGCATTCTCGCCGCCCTCGGGCCGACGCCGGTCGAAATCGACGAGATCGTGCGCCATACCGGCCTTGCCCTGCAGACCGTCTATCTCGTCCTTCTCGAACTCGATCTCGCCGGACGGCTGGAGCGCCATCCGGGCGGAAAGGTCTCGTTGACGGGATGATGGCAGTCTCAGCGCCGCGACGCGTCGACCTCGGCGATGCGGATTCGCTCGGACTGTGAAATCGCTTCTTCGCGAGCCATTTCAAGGAGATAGGCGAGAAAATCGAGGTCGTGACGCTGCGCCAGGGTCTTCAGCTCGCCGACCAGACGCCCGACGAAGCCGGCAACCTCGATCGGCGTGCTATGATCGAATGCTTCGAGCTGCTGTTTGTGGCGGTTGTCCGAAGTCACCCGGATCCCCTCTTGCAAAAACACCTATACAACTCTTGGTTGTATTGCCCTGTTGTATGTTAAAATGAAACCTACTCTCTTGTTTGGCAAGACACAAGTTCTAGCGCTTAGGTTGTGGCGACGTGTAATCCGGGCCGGAAACCGCTTCGGCGCATCGCCATTTGACAGTTCGCCGTGTTTTCCACATCCTCGCCCGCGAACGAGGGGCCGCCGGACCGTTTCGGGGAGCCGGGCCCATCGCGCCGGCCACGCGCCCAGCTCCCGCATGCGTCTGAACGAACGTCACGGAACCCAATGAACATCGTCATCGTCGAGTCGCCGGCCAAGGCCAAGACCATCAACAAGTATCTCGGCTCGGGCTACCGCGTTCTGGCGTCCTACGGCCACATCCGCGACCTGCCGGCCAAGGACGGCTCGGTCAAGCCCGACGACGATTTCGACATGCTCTGGGAGGTCGACGGCAAGGCCAAGAAGCGCCTCGCAGAGATCGCCGCGGCCGTCAAGGACGCCGACCGCCTGATTCTCGCCACCGACCCGGATCGCGAGGGCGAGGCGATTTCCTGGCACGTGCTCGAGGTACTGCGCCAGAAGCGGGCGCTGAAGGACAAGCCGGTCGAGCGCGTCGTCTTCAACGCCATCACCAAGCAGGCCGTGCTCGACGCGATGAAGAAGCCGCGCGCCATCGACGCGCCGCTGGTCGATGCGTATCTGGCGCGCCGCGCCCTCGACTATCTCGTCGGCTTCACCCTGTCGCCGGTGCTCTGGCGCAAGCTGCCGGGCGCCCGCTCGGCCGGCCGCGTCCAGTCCGTCGCGCTGCGCCTCGTCTGTGACCGCGAGGCCGAGATCGAGCGCTTCCGGACGCAGGAATACTGGTCGATCCTCGCGCGCCTCGCGACCGCCGGCGACGCTGCCATCGACGCCCGTCTCGCCGGCCTCGACGGCCGCAAGATCGGCCGCCTCGACATCGGCACCAAGGCCGAGGCCGACGACATCAAGAAGATGCTCGACGGTGCCGCCTTCCGCGTCATCGACATCGAATCGAAGCCGCAGAAGCGCCATCCGCAGCCGCCCTTCACCACCTCGACGCTGCAGCAGGAGGCCTCGCGCAAGCTCGGCTTCTCGGCGACCCACACCATGCGCGTCGCCCAGCGCCTCTACGAGGGCGTCAATCTCGGCGGCGAGACCGTCGGACTCATCACCTATATGCGTACCGACGGCGTGCAGATCGCCCCGGAAGCGGTGCGCGCCACCCGCGACGCGATCCTGTCGCGCTTCGGCGGGCGCTACCTGCCCGACGTCCCGCGCCATTACTCGACCAAGGCCAAGAACGCCCAGGAAGCGCACGAGGCGATTCGCCCGACCGAACTCGGCCGCCACCCGGACGAGGTGCGCCGCATGCTCGAGCCGGACGAGGCCCGCCTCTACGAACTCGTCTGGAAGCGCACCGTCGCGAGCCAGATGGAATCGGCCGAACTCGAGCGCACCACCATCGACGTCGAGGCCAGGAACGGCGGCCGCGTCGCCGTGCTGCGCGCCACCGGCGCCGTCATCCGCTTCGACGGTTTCCTCACCCTCTACCAGGAGGGCAAGGACGACGAGGAGGACGAGGAAGGCCGCCGCCTGCCCGCCGTCGCGCCGAACGAAGCGCTCCAGCGCCGCGCCGTCGAGGCAAGCCAGCATTTCACCGAGCCGCCGCCGCGCTACACCGAAGCGACCCTCATCAAGAAGATGGAAGAGCTCGGCATCGGCCGGCCGTCGACCTACACCTCGACGCTCGCCGTGCTGCGCGACCGCGGCTACGTCACCCTCGAGAAAAAGCGCCTGCTGCCCGAGGACAAGGGCCGCCTCGTCACCGCCTTCCTCGAGAGCTTCTTCGACACCTATGTCGGCTACGACTTCACCGCCTCGCTGGAAGAACAGCTCGACCGCATCTCCAACGGCGAACTTTCCTGGAAGGACGTGCTGCGCGACTTCTGGAAGGCCTTCTCGGCGAGCGTCGACGACATCAAGGAACTGCGCGTCGCCGATGTCCTCGAAGCGCTCAACGAGATGCTCTCCGAGCACATCTTCCCGACGCCCGAGACCGGCGACGACCCGCGCGTCTGCCCGTCCTGCGGTTCCGGCCGCCTCAGCCTGAAGATCGGCCGCTACGGCTCCTTCGTCGGCTGCTCCAACTATCCCGAATGCCGCTATACCCGCCAGCTCGCCAACGGCGAGGGCGACGGCCAGGCGGCCGCCGAGGAAGGCGACAAGGCGCTCGGCGAGGATCCCGAGACCGGGCTCGCCGTGACCCTGCGCCAGGGCCGCTTCGGCCCTTACGTGCAGCTCGGCGAGGGTGAGAAGCCGAAGCGCGCCTCGCTGCCGCGCGGCTGGGAGCCCGCGACGATCGATCTCGACCGCGCCCTTTCCCTCCTCTCGCTGCCGCGCGAGGTCGGCCTGCATCCCGAGACCGGCAAGATGATCACCGCCGGCATCGGCCGCTACGGCCCGTTCGTGCTGCACGACGGCACCTTCGCCAATCTCGATTCGGTCGAGGAGGTCTTCACCGTCGGCCTCAACCGCGCCGTCGCGGCGATCGCCGAGAAGCAGTCGAAGGGCAGCCGCGGCCGCGGAACACCGGCCGCGCTGAAGAGCCTTGGCGAACATCCCGAGCTCGGCGGCGAAATAACTGTTCGCGATGGCCGATACGGACCCTATGTAAACTGCGGGAAGGTCAACGCGACGCTGCCGAAGGGTCTGGAGCCCGCCGCGGTCACGCTCGAACAGGCGATGCAGTTCATCGCCGCCAAGCAGGAACGCGACGGCATCAAGCCAAAGGCCGGCAAGGCCGCCGCCAAGACCAAGATCACCGGCAAGACGGCCACCAAGGCCAAGGCGCCGGCCAAGCCGAAAGCCAAGTCAAAAGCCGCGAAATGAGCGGACACCGCCCTTGAGCACGAATACCAAAGGTCCGGCCAAGCGGCCGCCGTTGCCGACACGGGCCGAGATCCTGGCGTTCATCGCCGAAAACCCCGGTAACGCCGGCAAGAGCGAGATCGCGCGCGCCTTCGGCATCAAGGGGTCGGACAAGATCGCCCTGAAGGCGCTCCTGAAGGAGATCGTCGCCGACGGCGACGTCGAGCGCCGCGGCAAGCGGCTGCGCCCGCCCGGACGCCTGCCGCCCGTCACCGTCCTCGAAATCACCGGCCGCGACCGCGACGGCGAACTCGTCGCCGTGCCCGCCGAATGGCAGGAGGAGACCGAGGGCCGACCGCCGCGCATCGTCATCGTCCCCGGCCGCCAGCGCGAGCGCGGCCGCGCGCCCGGCATCGGCGACCGCGTCCTCACCCGCATCAGCGAGCCCGCCGAAGGGCCGATGACCGGCCGCGTCATCAAGCTCCTCGCCCGCCGCCCGAGCGCCGTGCTCGGCGTCTATCGCGAGGGCGAGTTCGGCGCCCGCATCGAGCCCGTCGACAGGAAGCAGGCCGAACTCACCGTCTCGCTCAACGAGGCCGGAGCGTCCGACGGCGATCTCGTCGTCGTCGAGGTCGACAAGGCCGGCCGCTTCGTGCGCCCGAAGGCCCGCGTCACCGAGCGCATCGCCAATCTGAAGAGCGAGAAGGCGGTCAGCCTCATCGCCCTGCACGCCCACGGCATCCCTTACGTCTTCCCGCCCGAGGTCCTCGCCGAGGCCGCCGCCGCCGAGGCGGTGACGCTGAAGGACCGCGAGGACTGGAGGAAGCTGCCGCTCGTCACCATCGACCCGGCCGACGCCAAGGACCACGACGACGCCGTCCATGCCGAGCCCGACAGCGATCCGACGAATCCCGGCGGCTTCGTCGTCACCGTCGCCATCGCCGACGTCTCCTGGTACGTCCGCCCGAATTCGGCCCTCGACCGCGAGGCACTGAAGCGCGGCAATTCGGTCTACTTCCCCGACCGCGTCGTGCCGATGTTGCCCGAGCGCATCTCCAACGACCTCTGCTCGCTGCGCGAGGCCGAGGACCGCCCGGCCCTCGCCGTGCGCATGGTGTTCGGTGCGAACGGCGACAAGCGTGGCCACCGCTTCCACCGCATCCTCATGCGCTCGGCCGCCAAGCTCTCCTATCAGGAGGTCCAGGCCGCCATCGACGGTATGCCGAACGAGCGCACCGAACCTCTCGTCGGGCCGATCCTCGAGCCGCTCTATGCCGCCTACGAGGCCCTGTCCCGTGGCCGCGCCGCCCGCGAGCCGCTGGAACTCGACCTGCCCGAGCGCAAGATCCTCCTGAAGCCCGACGGCTCGATCGACCGTGTCATCGTGCCCGAACGCCTCGATGCCCATCGCCTCATCGAGGAGTTCATGATCCAGGCCAACGTCGCCGCCGCCGAGGCGCTCGAGGAAAAGGGCTCGCCGGTCGTCTACCGTATCCACGACGCCCCTTCCCTCGCCAAGCTCGAAGCGCTGCGCGAATTCCTCGCCTCGATCGACATCAAGCTGCCGAAGGGCGGCGCCATGCGCCCCTCGCAGTTCAACAAGATCCTGGAACGGGTCGCCGACAGCGAGCACGACGCCCTCGTCAACGAGGTGGTGCTGCGCACCCAGGCGCAGGCCGAGTACAGCCCGGCCAATATCGGCCATTTCGGCCTCAACCTGCGCCGCTACGCCCACTTCACCTCGCCGATCCGGCGCTATGCCGACCTCATTGTCCATCGCGCCCTCGTCGCCGCCCTGCATCTCGGGGCGGGCGGCCTGCCGGCCGGCGCCGAGAAGGGCCTCGACGAAATCTCGGCGCAGATCTCGCTCGCCGAGCGCCGCGCCATGGCCGCCGAGCGCGACACCGTCGACCGTCTCATCGCCCACTTCCTCGTCGACCGCATCGGCGCCCGCTTCACCGGCCGCATCGCCGGCGTGACGCGGGCCGGCCTGTTCGTCAAGCTCGCCGACACCGGCGCCGACGGCTTTGTCCCGGTCTCGACCCTCGGCGAGGAGTATTTCCGCTACGACGAGGCCGCCCACTCGATGGTCGGCGAGATGACCGGCACCACCCACCGCCTCGGCGACACGGTCGAGGTGCGCCTCGTCGAGGCTGCCCCCGTCGCCGGCGCCCTGCGTTTCGAACTCCTCTCGGAGGGCCGGGCCGGCAAGCCGCCGCGCGGCTCCCGCCGTCCCGCCAAGCGCGGCCCCAAGCGCCCGCCCGCCGGCCGCAGCAGGCGCCGCTGAGAGGACCGACGAGCGATGCCGATCGAGATCCGCGATCCCCGGCGGCCGCCCCGGCCGCTCCTCGAAGCCCTGCGGCGCGGCGCGCTCGGGCGCTGCCCGGCCTGCGGCGAGGGCGCCATGTTCCGCTCCTATCTCCGCGTCAATGCCGCCTGCCCGACCTGCGCCGAGGACCTGTCGCACCAGCGCGCCGACGACGCCCCGCCCTATCTAACGATCCTGATCGTCGGCCATTTCATGGTCGGCCTGGCGCTCACCGTGGAAATGGCCTGGCACCCGCCCGTCTGGCTGCAGCTGGCCATACTCGCACCGCTGACCATCCTTGCAGCGCTGCTGTTGCTGCCGCGCCTCAAAGGCGCGATCGTCGCCCAGCAATGGGCGCTCTATATGCACGGCTTCGATCCCGACGACGACGAAGCCGCAGGGACAGTTGACGACCCGACGGAGACCGGCAGATGACCGACCTCGAAGCCCGCCTCAACGCCGACGAACGCCGCATGGACTGGGACAATACCCGGCCGCGCGACGCCGCGACGCTGATCATCCTCGACCGCTCCGGGCCCGAGCCGCGCGTCCTGATGGGCCGCCGCCACATGCGCCACAAGTTCATGCCCGGCAAGTTCGTCTTCCCCGGCGGCCGCGTCGATCCGACCGACTGGCGCGCCCCCTTTGCCGCCGATTACGCGCCGGCCGTGCTCGAAAAGCTGATGTTCGACATGAAGACCCGGCCGAGCCCCGCCCGCGCCCGCGCCTTCGCCCTCGCCTCGATCCGCGAGACCTACGAGGAGGCCGGCATCCTCGTCGGCGTGCCGGCCGACGCCGACGCGAGCGCGCCGACCCATCCCGACTGGCAGGCCTTCCTCGAACACGGCATCGTCCCGGCCCTCGACCGCATGCGCTTCATCGCTCGGGCAATCACGCCGCCGCGCCGGCCGCGCCGCTTCGACACGCGCTTCTTCGCCCTCGACCACGACGCCATCGCGACCCGCCTGCCCGAGGGCGGACCCTCCGGCGAGCTCGAGGACGTCGCCTGGCCGACCCTCTCGGAGGCCAGGCACCTGGAACTGCCGACGATCACCCTCACCATCCTCGACGAACTCGCCGAGAAGCTCGCCGACGGCTCCTACGACGATCCGGCCGCCCTCGTGCCCTACTATGCCTGGCAGCGCCGCGGCTTCGTTCGCCAGTTGATCTGAGGCCCCGCCCCGGGGAGAATGGCGCCGGCCCGCTCCGGCCGTCGTCGCCTCACCGTTTTCGGCGACACGCGGGGGTGCTCATCCGCCGGCCGCGGGCAATAGCCGAGAGTCCTGGGTCCCAGATGTCCGAAACCGCCACCACGCCCGACGACGGCGGCACCCTTTCCAGTGGCCGGTTGACGTCGATCGCCGCGGCGATCCTCTCCATTTCCGTCGTCGGTATCGGTCTCGGCCTCGGCCTGCCGCTGCTCTCGCTGGTGCTCGAGGCGCGCGGCGTCAGCAACACCATCATCGGCCTCAACGCCGCCGTCGCCGGCATCGTGTCGATCCTGGCGAGCACGGTCATCGCGCCGCTGGCCCGCCGTGTCGGCGCGGCGCGGCTGCTCGTCGGCGCCATCCTCGCCGTCGCCGTCTCGTTTCCGATGTTCTATCTCAGCCACTCGATCGCCGTGTGGTTCGCCCTGCGCGTCGTTTTCCACGGCGGCATCGTCGTCGCCTTCGTGCTCTCCGAGTTCTGGATCATCGCCCTTGCCCCGCCCGCCCGGCGCGGCCTCGTCATGGGCATCTATGCCTCGGTGCTGTCGGTCGGCTTCGTCGTCGGGCCGACCCTCCTCGGCATCGTCGGCAGCGAGACCGCCCTGCCCTTCGTCATCGGCACGGTGTTTTTCCTCGCCGCCACGGCCCTGCCGATTCTCGCCTATCGCAGCGTCCCGGTCGTCGAGAAGGCACCGAAGCTGCCGCTGACCGGCTTCGTCCTCGCCGTACCGCTCGCCACCTTCGGCGTGCTCGTCTTCGGCGCCATCGAGAGCGGCTCGCTCGCGATGCTGCCGCTGTTCGGCCTGCGCCTCGGCTACGACGAGACGACCGCCGCCTTCCTGCCGGCCGCCGTCAATGTCGGCGCCATCCTGCTGCTCATCCCGCTCGGCATTCTCGCCGACCACTACGACCGCCGCCGGCTGCTCCTCGTCTGCGGTATCGTCGGCCTCGTCGGCGCGCTCGCCATCATCCCGGCCTCGGCCTCGCCGCTCGCCCTTTCGATCGTGCTGCTGTTCTGGGGCGGCATCGTCGCCGGCCTCTACACGATCGGCCTCACCCACCTTGCCAGCCGCTTCCAGGGCGACGACCTCGTCGCCGCCAACGCCGCCTTCGTGCTGATGTATTCGCTCGGCATGCTGGTCGGGCCGGCGCTCATCGGCGCCGCCCTCGACGTGACGGCCTACGGCTTCCCGATCATCCTCTCGGTGATGACCGGCATCTACGTGCTGCTGGTGATGGTGCGGCTCGCCCGCCGCGGCATCGACTGACGAATCAGGCGTCGAGCTTGGCGAGCCTGTCGAAGGCGACGAGCCGCCGGAGCAGGCTCTCGAGTTCGGCGAGCGGCACCATGTTCGGCCCGTCGGACGGGGCGTGATCGGGATCCTGATGGGTCTCGATGAAGACGCCGGCAACGCCGACCGCCACCGCCGCCCGCGCCAGCACCGGCACGAATTCGCGCTGGCCGCCCGAACTCGTGCCCTGCCCGCCCGGCTGCTGCACCGAATGGGTGGCATCGAAGATCACCGGCGCCCCGGTCTCGGCCATGATCGGCAGCGACCGCATGTCGGTGACGAGCGTGTTGTAGCCGAAGCTCGCGCCGCGCTCGGTGACGAGCACCCGCGGATTGCCGCCGGCGACCACCTTGGCGACGACGTTCTTCATGTCCCAGGGGGCGAGGAACTGGCCCTTCTTGACGTTGACCACCCGCCCGGTCGCCGCCGCCGCGAGGAGCAGGTCGGTCTGGCGGCAGAGAAACGCCGGGATCTGCAGGATGTCGACCGCCTCGGCGACGATCCGGCACTGCCCCGCCTCGTGCACGTCGGTCAGCACCGGCAGGCCGAGGCTCTCGCGGATCTCGGCAAAGACCGGCAGTGCCGCCTCGAGGCCGACGCCGCGCTGGCCGGCAACGCTCGTCCGGTTGGCCTTGTCGAACGAGGTCTTGAAGACGAGGCCGATACCGACGCGCGCGCAGATTTCCTTCAGGCCCGACGCCATTTCGAGCGCGTGGGCACGGCTTTCGAGCTGGCACGGCCCGGCGATCAGCGCCAGGGGAAGGTCGTTGCCGAATTCGACGCCGCGCACGTCCACTACCCGATCGGGGTTCATCCGCTCTCTCCAAATGGGGTCTTGCCCGCTGCCCGCAGGCATCACGGCCGGTCTGCTGCACCTTTATCGGATCGCAATCGCGCCGACCAGCCTCAGCGAGCCGCCTCGAAGACGATCGCCGTGCCGAAGGCCGCAGCCGGCGGCACGACGAGGGCGCCGCCGCGCTCGCCATGGGCAATGCCCGCCGCCTCGAGCCGGGCCCGCATCGCCGCGAGATCGCCGACCGCGACGCGGAAGCCGACCAGCCGCGGCGCCTCGCCCGCCGGCACGATGTCGCCGAAGAGCGCCCGCGCCGCCAGTGGCGAGAGCACGTCGATCTCGGTGCCGGTCATCGGGATGCGCACGCCGGCGCTCGAGGCGTGGATGTCGTGCTGGCCGGTCATCACATAGAGGAATTCGTGGAAGTCGGCCGGGTCCGGCGCCGTCATCAGGATGCCGGCGAGGTCGCCCGCGCCGTTCTGGTGGCGGCGATAGGCGTCCGACCAGAAATTCTCCGGATGGTGATGCCGGCAGGTGAAGAACACCGCCTCCGACAGCTGCGGCTCGACGACGAAGACCAGCGAGAAGGCGAGCCGCCTGGTCTCGCCGGCGGCCGTCACCGTGTCGCGCGCGAAATCGAAGGGCGGCAGTGGCAGAAAGCCGCCGGCGGCGAAATGCGCCGCATCGGCGACCGCGTCCACGCTGGTCAGCGCCACCATCGAGAAGCCCTCGTGGCGGGCGAGGAAATCGCGGTTGTAGGTGGCGAAGGAAAAGCCGCTCGCCGCCGGGATCTTCTCAGGCGCCTCGACGGTGAGGAGTTCCAGATAGGCATTGCCGAGCTGGACGACGGCATTGGCCGTGCCGAACGGATGGTGGGCGACCGGCGCCACCGTGAAGCCCAGTGCCTCGTAGAACGCGACGGCCGCGGCAAGATCCGCGACCGGCAGGACGAGATGATCGATGGCGCGGACGGTCTCGCCCATCGTCGGCCTCAGACCAGTCGGCTCTGCTCGACCGCCGCCGCGATGAACGACGAGAACAGCGGATGCGGGTCGAACGGCCGCGACTTCAGCTCGGGATGGAACTGCACGCCGATGAACCAGGGATGGTCCACCATCTCGACGATCTCCGGCAGCACGCCGTCCGGTGAGACGCCCGAGAAGCGCATGCCCTTGTCCTCGAGCCGCGCCCGGTAGTCCATGTTGACCTCGTAGCGATGCCGGTGGCGCTCGGAAATCTCGGTGCCGCCATAGACTTCGGCGACCTTGCTGCCGGGCGCCAGCCGCGCCTCGAAGGCGCCGAGGCGCATCGTGCCGCCGAGATCGCCGCCGGCCCGGCGCTTTTCGAGCGCATTGCCCTTCAGCCACTCGGTCATCAGGCCGACCACCGGCTCCGGCGTCTTGCCGAATTCCGTCGAACTCGCCGCCGCAACGCCGGCAAGGTGGCGCGCCGCCTCGATCACCGCCATCTGCATGCCGAAGCAGATGCCGAAATAGGGCACGCCGCGCTCGCGCGCGAAGCGGGCCGCGGCGATCTTGCCTTCCGCGCCGCGTTCGCCGAAGCCGCCCGGCACCAGGATGCCGTTGACCTGCTCGAGATAGGGGCTCGGGTCCTCCTTCTCGAAGACCTCCGACTCGATCCACTGCAGGTTCACCTTGACGCGGTTGGCGATGCCGCCGTGGACCAGCGCCTCGTTCAGCGACTTGTAGGCGTCCTTGAGGCCGGTGTACTTGCCGACGATGGCGATCGTCACCTCGCCTTCCGGATTGCGGATCGCCTCGTCGATGTTCTCCCAGCGCGTGAGATCGAGCGCCGGCGCACCGTTGATGCCGAAGGCGGCGAGCACTTCGTCGTCGAGGCCTTCCTTGTGGTAGGCGATCGGCACCTCGTAGATCGAGGGCACGTCGAGCGCCTGGATCACCGCGCTCTGGCGCACGTTGCAAAAGAGCGCCAGCTTGCCCCGCTCCGCCTTCGGGATTTCCCGGTCGCAGCGCACGAGGAGGATGTCCGGCTGGATGCCGATCGAGCGCAACTCCTTGACCGAATGCTGCGTCGGCTTGGTCTTCAGCTCGCCGGCACTCGGGATGAAGGGCATCAGGGTGAGGTGGATGAACACCGCCTGGCCGCGCGGCAGATCGTTGCCGAGCTGGCGGATCGCCTCGAAGAACGGCAGGCCCTCGATGTCGCCGACCGTGCCGCCGATCTCGCACAGCACGAAATCGATGCCGTCATTGCCGTCGAGGACGAATTCCTTGATCGCGTCGGTGACGTGCGGAATGACCTGCACCGTGCCGCCGAGATAGTCGCCGCGGCGTTCCTTGGCGATGATGTCCTGGTAGATGCGGCCGGTGGTGATGTTGTCCATCCGGTTCGCCGGCCGGCCGGTGAAGCGCTCGTAGTGACCGAGATCGAGATCGGTCTCCGCGCCGTCGTCGGTGACGAACACCTCGCCGTGCTGATAGGGGCTCATCGTGCCCGGATCGACATTGAGGTAGGGATCGAGCTTGCGCAGCCGCACGCTGTAGCCACGCGCCTGCAGCAGCGCGCCCAAAGCCGCTGCCGCCAGACCCTTGCCGAGCGATGAAACCACGCCGCCGGTGATGAAGATATACCGCGCCATGGGCCTTGAGATTAATCACGCCGGGGCCGATTCGGGGAGTCGAAATTACGCGCGATCTCCCCGATCGCCGAAACGGTTTGTGGACGATGGCGCGAGGCACCGGGGCTGAGCCCGGCTTCACGCCGCGAACAAATGACGATCGCCGCCGCGCCAGCGGCGGAAAGCCGCGGCGCGCCGGGCGCCGCGGGTGCCGATCGGCAGCCTAGTTGGCTGCCGGCTTGGTCTCGCTCTCCGGCGCAGCCGGAGCCGCCGGAGCCGCATCGGTCGCCGGAGCCGCCGGGGCAGCATCGGTCGCCGGAGCCGGAATGGCGGGCGCCGCCGGGGTCGGGATCGCCGAGGGCTCGCCCGCCGGTGCCTGATCGCCCGCGATCGGGGCGGCCGGCGCGGCCGGGGTCGGGATCGCCTCGCCACCCTGCTGCTGGCGCAGCTGGTCGAGCAGGCTGCCGCCGGCGTCGGGCGCGGCCGGGCTCGTCGGCGCCGCGGGAACCTCGTCGAGGATCGCCGACGGCGGCGCGCTGTAGCGGGCAAGGATGGTCAGCAGGATCGAGGTGGCGAAGAAGGCCGCCGCCAGGATCGCCGTCGCGCGCGTCAGGATGTTCGCGGTGCCGCGGCTGCTGAGGAAGCCGCCTCCGCCGCCGATGCCGAGGGCACCGCCCTCGGAACGCTGCACGAGGACCACCGCGACGAGCGCGGTGACGACCAGGAGATGGATGACGATGAGTACGGATTCCATGGGATCTCGGGTCTTGGCAAACAGAAGTCGCGGGCCTTCTACACCAGAAGGCCCGCGCTGACCAGCATCGTCCTTGCGTCTGTCGCCCGGAACCGGGCGGAAAGACGGATCAGGCGTAGGCGGCAATGATGCCGAGGAAGTCCGCCGCCTTCAGGCTGGCGCCGCCGACGAGGGCGCCGTTGACGTTGGCGACCGCCATCAGCTCCTTGGCGTTCGAGGGCTTCACCGAGCCGCCGTAGAGCAGGCGGATCTTCTCGCCCTCGGCCCCGAAGCGCTCGACGAGGCGGGCGCGGATGAAGCCGTGCACCTCGGCGACGTCGGCCGGCGTCGGCGTCTTGCCGGTGCCGATCGCCCAGACCGGCTCGTAGGCAACGACCATGTTCAAGCCGGTCGAGCCGTCCGGCAGCGAGCCGGCGAGCTGGTCGCCGACGACGTCGAGGGTCTTGCCGGCCTCGCGCTCGGCGTCGGTCTCGCCGACGCAGACGATGGCGACGAGCCCCGAGCGCCACACCGCCTCGGCCTTCGCCTTGACGTCGGCGTTCGACTCGCCGTGGTCGGCGCGGCGCTCGGAATGACCGACGATGATCGCCACGGCGCCGGCATCGGCCAGCATTTCCGCCGAGACGTCGCCCGTATGGGCGCCCGAGACCTTGGCATGGCAGTCCTGCGCGCCGATCTTGACGCGGGTGCCGATCGCCGAGGTCGCCGCGGTGAAGACCATCGTCGCCGGCGGGCAGATCATCACGTCGACCCGCGACCGCAGGCGCTCGTCGTAACCCTCGGCAAGCGCCGCGATTTCCTTCATCGACGCCTTGAGGCCGTTCATCTTCCAATTGCCGGCTACCAGCGGCTTGACCGTCGCGCCCATCATGTCCCCCTCTCCAAAAGTCGATGCTCGAGTTTTCTCTCCGTCCGCGTAGCAGAGCCGGCCGCAAGTGAAAAGGCCCTGATCCTTGCGAGCGTCGGAACGCCTCACTATGATGCCGCGCTTCCGCGAGCGCCCGCATGCGGAAAAGCCAATCGAGAACGGGGTTTCCGTAGAGCCATGATGGAATTCATGCGCAAGGCCGCGGCCGGCTGGGTCGCCAAGGTGTTCATCGCCATGCTGGTGGCGAGCTTCGCGATCTGGGGCATCAACGACATCTTTCGCGGCTATGGCAGCAACGACGTCGTGACCGTCGGCGACACCACGATCAGCGCCGAGGCGTTTCAGCGCATCCTCAATCTCGAAATGACCTTCGCCGGGCGCGATGCCGGCCACCAGATCGGCATGGAGGAAGCCCGCCAGCTCGGCATTCCCGGTCGCGTCGTCGGCCGCGTCATCACCGAGGCTACCCTCGACGAGGCGGCGCGGCGCATGTCGCTCGGCGTCACCGACAAGGAAGTCGCCCGCCAGATCGCCGAGGACCCGAACTTCAAGGGCCCGACCGGCGGCTTCGACCGCAATTTCTTCCGCCAGCTGCTGCGCCAGAACGGCTATTCGGAAGACGTCTATATCGAGGAGCAGCGCGCCACCGCCCTGCGCCGCCAGATCGCCAGTGGCCTCGCCGGCGGCTTCCGCGCCCCCGAGGCGATGCTGGAACTCTACTATCGCTACGAGAACGAGACCCGCACCGTCGACTACGTGATTCTGACCGCGGCCAATGCCGGCGACATCGCCGAGCCGGACGATACTGTCCTCGGCACCTATTACGAGAGCCGCAAGGCCGCCTTCCGGGCGCCGGAATACCGCAAGTTCTCCTATATGACGCTCGAGCCGCAGAACATCGCCAAGCCCGGCGAGGTCACCGACGCCGAGGCGCGCCAGCGCTACGACAGCCAGCAGGGCAAGTTCTCGACGCCGGAGCGCCGCCAGGTGCTGCAGCTGCTCTTCAAGGACAAGGCCGAGGCCGAGGCCGCCGTCGCCGAGATCGCCGCCGGCAAGACCTTCGACGACCTGCTCGCCGCCCGCAACCTCAAGGACGCCGACGTCGATCTCGGCCTCGTCGTTCGCGAGAAGCTGATCGATCCGGCCGTTGCCGAAGCCGCCTTCGGCCTTGCCGAGAACACCCCGAGCGGTGTCGTCGAGGGACGCTTCGGCCCGGTCGTCGTCCTGGTGCGCAAGATCGAACCGGCATCGGTGCAGGCGTTCGAAGAGGTCGCCGCCGGCATCAAGGCCGACATCGCCCTGTCGCGCGCCGAAGCCGAGGTGCTCGATCTGCACGACGCCATCGAGGACGCCCGCGCCTCCGGCAGCACCTTCGCCGAGATCGCCGAGAAGTTCTCCCTGCCGCTCGTCACCGTCGAGGCGGTGTCGCGCAACGGCGACCGCCCGGACGGCACCGCGATCGACGACCTTCCCGAGAAGGATGCCCTCGTCAACAACGTCTTCGAGAGCGACAAGGGCGTCGAGAACGACCCGATCCAGGTCGGTGCCACCGGCTTCCTCTGGTATGACGTCGTCGACGTGACGCCGGCCCGCGACCGCGAACTCGCCGAGGTGCGCGACAAGATCGCCGCGGCCTGGCGCGACGACGAGGTGCGCCGGCGCCTGCGCGAGAAGGGCACCGACTGGGTCAAGAAGATCGAGGCCGGCACGACCCTTGCCGATCTCGCCGCCGAGGCGGGCCTCACGGTCGCCGTCTCCGAGCCGTTCACCCGGCTCGAGACCAAGGCGCCGCTGACCGCCAACGCCGCCGACGCGGCCTTCGGCGGACCGAAGGGCCTGGCTGCCACGACCACCGGCGAGAACGGCGTCGACGAGATCGTGATGGTCGTCGCCAGCGCCGGCCTGCAGGCCTTCTTCAAGGAATCGGCGGTCAACAAGCGGGTCGGCGAGCAGCTCGACCGGCTGTTTGCCGACGGCCTGCTCGAGCAGTATGTCGGCGGCCTCCAGACCCGCTACGGCGTCCACCTCAACGAGCGCCTGCTGACCCAGATCGTCGGCACCGGACGCTGACCCGCGCGGCCGGACGCCGCGACCACGAAGTGACATGAAGCGACCACGAGGACACGCGGCGCCGGCCAATTCCCAGACTGCCGTTCCTGTCCCGCCCACGGAGCCCCGGCCCGAAAATGAAGATCGAACCTGATCTCGCCGAGTTCGCCACCGCCTACGAGGCCGGCAAGCCGCAGGTCGTCTGGACGCGGCTCGTCTCCGACCTCGAGACCCCGGTCTCGGCGATGCTGAAGATCGGCGAGGGCCGCGCCAATTGCTTCCTGCTCGAATCGGTCGAGGGCGGCGCCGTGCGCGGCCGCTATTCGATGATCGGCATCGAGCCCGACCTGATCTTCCGCTCCAGGGCCGGCAAGGCCGAGATCAACCGCACCGCCGGCCAGGACCCGAATCGCTTCGAGCCGGTCGACGCGCCGCCGCTCGTCGCCCTGCGCGCCCTCATCGAGGAGAGTCGCATCGACATGCCGGAGGGCCTGCCGCCGATGGCCGCCGGCATCTTCGGCTATCTCGGCTACGACATGGTGCGCGAGATGGAGGAGCTGGCGCCGCCGAACCCGGACCCGCTCGGCCTGCCCGACACCATCCTCATCCGCCCGACCGTCATCCTCGTCTTCGACGCGGTGAAGGACGAGCTGACCGTCGTCACCCCGGTGCGGCCCGAGCCGCGGCTCTCCGCCGAGGCCGCCCACACCCGCGCCATCGACCGGCTGACCGACGCGGTCTTCGCCCTCGACCGGCCGCTGATCAAGGCCGAGGCCGACGAGAGCATCCGCTTCGAGGCACCCGTCTCCAACACCCCGGCCGCCGACTACAAGGCGATGGTCGCCCGCGCCAAGGACTACATCGCCGCCGGCGACATCTTCCAGGTGGTGCTGTCGCAGCGCTTCGAGGCGCCGTTCACGCTGCCGCCGTTCTCGCTCTACCGGGCGCTGCGCCGGGTCAATCCCGCGCCGTTCCTCTACTATCTCGACTTCGGCACGTTCTCCGTCGCCGGTTCCAGCCCGGAAATCCTCGTGCGCGTGCGCGACGGCGAGGTCACCATCCGCCCGATCGCCGGCACCCGGCCGCGCGGTGCGACGCCCGCCGAGGACAAGGCGCTCGCCGAGGAATTGCTCGCCGATCCCAAGGAGCGCGCCGAGCACCTGATGCTGCTCGATCTCGGCCGCAACGACGTCGGCCGCGTCGCCGAGATCGGCACCGTCAAGGTCACCGACAGGTTCTTCCTCGAATACTACAGCCAGGTGATGCACATCGTGTCGAACGTCACCGGCCGGCTCGACGAGACGAAGCACGACGCGCTCGACGCCCTCGCCGCCGGCTTCCCGGCCGGCACCGTGTCGGGCGCCCCGAAGGTCCGCGCCATGCAGATCATCGACGAGCTGGAGCGCGAGAAGCGCGGCATCTATGCCGGCTGCGTCGGCTATTTCTCCGCCGACGGTGCCATGGATACCTGCATCGTGCTCAGGACCTCGGTGATCAAGGACGGCCGCATGTACGTCCAGGCCGGCGCCGGCATCGTCGCCGACTCGGTGCCCGAGGCCGAGCAGCAGGAATGCGTCAACAAGGCCAAGGCGCTGTTCCGCGCCGCCGAGGAAGCGGTGCGCTTCGCGGCCCAGACCGGCCGCGGCCAGTAGGAGGGCGGGAGATGCTTCTCGTCATCGATAACTACGACAGCTTCACCTACAACCTCGTGCACTATCTCGGCGAGATCGGCGCCGAGATGGAGATCCACCGCAACGACAAGATCTCCGTTGACGAGGCGATGGCGATGGGCCCGGAAGCGATCGTGCTGTCGCCCGGCCCCTGCACGCCGAACGAGGCCGGCATCTGCCTCGATCTCATCAAGGCCGCCGGCGCGACGACGCCGATCCTCGGCGTCTGCCTCGGCCACCAGTCGATCGGTCAGGCCTATGGCGGCGTCGTCATGCGCGCCCCGACGCTGATGCACGGCAAGATCAGCACCATCCACCACGGCAGTTCCGGCCTCTTCAAGGGCATCGAAGGGCCGTTCCGCGCCACCCGCTATCACTCGCTGATCGTCGAGCGCGAGACGCTGCCGGCCGACCTTGCCATCACCGCCTGGACCGAGGACGGCCTGATCATGGGCCTGCGCCACAAGACGCACCCGGTCTACGGCGTGCAGTTCCACCCCGAGAGCATCGCCTCCGAATACGGCCACGCGATGCTGCGGAACTTCCTCGACATTGCCCGGACGCAGAAATCCGGGCGGCAGAAATGACCGGCGAAACGAACGCCGGCCGATGACGGGAGGGGAGCCTTTCCGATGAACGACATGAAGCCCTTCATTGCCAAGGTCGCGACCGGCGCGACCCTGTCGCGCGAAGAGGCCCGCGCCGCCTTCGAGGTGATGATGTCGGGCGCCGCGACGCCGGCCCAGATCGGCGGTTTCCTGATGGCCCTGCGCGTGCGCGGCGAGACCATCGAGGAGATCACCGGCGCCGTCACCGTGATGCGCGACCGCATGCTGAAGGTCGCGGCCCCCGCCGACGCCGTCGATGTCGTCGGCACCGGCGGCGACGGTTCCGGCTCCTACAACGTCTCGACCTGCTCGGCCTTCGTCGTTGCCGGCGCCGGCGTCCCTGTCGCCAAGCACGGCAACCGCGCGCTCTCCTCGAAATCCGGCGCCGCCGACGTTCTCGCCGCCCTCGGCGTCAACCTCGAGGTCGGCCCGGAGGCGATCTCGGCCTGCATCGTCGAGGCCGGCGTCGGCTTCATGTTCGCCCCGGCCCACCATTCGGCGATGAAGCATGTCGGCCCGGCCCGCGTCGAGCTCGGCACCCGCACCATCTTCAACCTCCTCGGCCCGCTCTCCAATCCGGCCGGCGTCAAGTCCCAGCTCCTCGGCGTCTTTTCCGACGAGTGGGTCGAGCCGCTCGCCCACGCCCTCCACAATCTCGGCACCACCAGCGCCTGGGTCGTGCACGGTTCGGACGGCCTCGACGAGGTGACGACCACCGGCCCGACGAGGGTCGCCGAGCTGAAGGACGGCAAGGTCTCGACCTTCACCGTCGAGCCGGCGCAGTTCGGCATTCCGGTCGCGACACCCGGGGACCTGAAGGGCGGCGACGCCGTCACCAACGCGGCCGCCCTGCGCGCCGTTCTCGGCGGCGAGCACGGCCCCTATCGCGACATCGTGCTGATGAACGCCGGCGCGACGCTGGCCGCCGCCGGCCGCGTCTCGGGCCTTGCCGAGGGCATCGCCGCGGCCAAAAAGTCGATCGACACGGGCGCCGCCCACGCCGCCCTCGACAAGCTCGTCGAGGTCTCGAACCGATAACCCGCAAGGCCGAAGACGCGACATGACCGACATTCTGAAGAAGATCGAGGCCTACAAGCGCGTCGAGATCGAGGAGGCCAAGGCCGCCGTGGCGCCGGCCGAGATCGAGGCCCGCGCCCGCGCCGCCGCCCCGACCCGCGGCTTTGCCGCGGCGATCCGCACCAGGATCGCCGCCGGCGATTTCGCCCTCATCGCCGAGATCAAGAAGGCGAGCCCGTCGAAGGGCCTCATCCGCGCCGATTTCGATCCGCCGGCGCTCGCCCGCGCCTACGAGGCCGGCGGCGCCGCCTGCCTCTCGGTGCTGACCGACACGCCCTCCTTCCAGGGCAGTCCCGACTATCTCGTCGCCGCCCGCGCCGCCGTCTCCCTGCCGGCGCTGCGCAAGGATTTCATGTTCGAGCCCTATCAGGTGTTCGAGGCGCGCGCCTGGGGCGCCGACTGCATCCTCCTCATCATGGCCTCGCTCGACGATGCGACCGCCGCCGAGCTGGAAAGCCTCGCCTTCTCGCTCGGCATGGACGTGCTGATCGAGGTGCACGACGAGGAAGAACTGGAGCGGGCGCTGAAGCTGAAATCGCCGCTCGTCGGCATCAACAACCGCAACCTCAAGACCTTCGAGGTGACGCTCGCGACCGCCGAGCGCCTTGCCCCGATGATCCCCGAGAGCCGCATCGTCGTCGGCGAGAGCGGCATCTTCACCCCGGCCGACCTTGCCCGCCTCGAGAAGGTCGGCATCTCGACCTTCCTCGTCGGCGAAAGCCTGGTGCGCAAGGACGACGTCGCCGCCGCGACCCGCGAACTCCTCGCCCGCGAAGGAGCCGGCGCATGACCAAGGACGGCACCACCCTCACCCATATCGACGCGACCGGCGCGGCCAACATGGTCGACGTTTCGGCAAAGCCCGAGACGACCCGCACGGCGATCGCCGAGGGCGCGGTGATCATGAAGCCGGAAACCCTCGACCTCATCCTCTCGGGCAACGCCAGGAAGGGCGACGTCATCGCCACCGCCCGCATCGCCGGCATCATGGCGGCCAAGCGGACCCACGAGCTGATCCCGCTCTGCCACCCGCTGCAGCTTTCCAAGGTCGCCGTCGACATCGTGCCCGATCCGGACCTGCCGGGCCTGCGCGTCACCGCGCTGGCCAAGGTTACCGGCCAGACCGGCGTCGAGATGGAGGCGCTGACCGCCGCCTCTCTCGCCTGCCTCACCATCTACGACATGGCCAAGGCCGTCGATCGCGGCATGACGCTGACCGGCATCCGCCTTGTCGAGAAGACCGGCGGCGCCTCGGGCAGCTATCGCGCCCCCGACGCCTGACGACCCGCCCGAAGCACAAGAGGAAACGACATGGCGCTGCTCCCGGTCTCCGAAGCCATTGCCCGCGTTCTCGCCGACGTCGCGCCGACCCCGGCCGAGACGGTCGCCGTCGACGCGGCCTTTGGCCGGGTTCTCGCCGCCGACCTCGCCGCGACCCGGACCCAGCCGCCTTTCGCCAATTCGGCGATGGACGGCTATGCGGTGCGCGCCGCCGACGTCGCTGGCGTGCCGGCGCGGCTGACGGTCGTCGGCGAATCGGCGGCCGGCCGGCGCTTCGACGGCGCCGTCGCTCCCGGCACCGCCGTGCGCATCTTCACCGGCGCGCCGATGCCCGACGGCTCCGACACCATCGTCATCCAGGAAGACGTCGACCGCGACGGCGACGTGATCACCGTGCGCGAAGGCGCGCCGGCCGGCACCTATGTGCGCAAGCAAGGTCTCGACTTCGCCAGGGGCGAGGTGCTGCTCGCGACCGGTCGCACCCTCTCGGCCGCCGACGCCGCGCTCGCCGCCGCCATGAACCACGCCACCGTCTCGGTGCGCCGCCGCCCGCTCGTCGCGCTCCTTGCCAATGGCGACGAGCTGGTGCCGCCGGGCACCGAGCCCGGCCCCGACCAGATCATCGCCTCCAACACCGTCGGCGTTGCCGCCATCTCGCGCGCCGCCGGCGCCGACATCCTCGACCTCGGCATCGCGCCCGACCGCCCCGAGGCCATCGAGGCGGCGATCGCGCGCGCCATCGCCGCCGGCGCCGACGTCCTCGTCACCCTCGGCGGCGCCTCGGTCGGCGACCACGATCTCGTCAAGCCGACGCTCGAGAAATCCGGTGTCACCCTCGACTTCTGGAAGATCGCCATGCGCCCCGGCAAGCCGATGATGTTCGGCAGCCGCGGCCCGATGCGCGTCCTCGGCCTGCCCGGCAATCCGGTCTCC
Organism: Pseudomonadota bacterium; assembly: GCA_029572955.1. Classification (GTDB taxonomy): domain Bacteria; phylum Pseudomonadota; class Alphaproteobacteria; order Rhizobiales; family JAKPQE01; genus JAKPQE01. The sequence goes on along the minus strand of JAKPQE010000058.1, from coordinate 9,503 downwards.
TCGCTGGTCTGCTCGCTGATCTACCTGAAGCCGCTGATCGGCGCCCTGCTCGGCCGTCCCGACGCCGGCGACCCGACCATCGAGGCGGTGCTCGGCAAGGACCTCAAGGCCAACGACCAGCGCCAGGATCATCTGCGCGCGACCCTCGAGCGCACCCCCGACGGCCGCCTCGTCGCCACCCCCTTCGTCGCGCAGGATTCCTCGATCCTCTCCTTGATGTCGAAGGCCGGCTGCCTGGTCGTGCGCCCCGCCCTCGCGCCCGCCGCCGCGGCCGGCGACCCCTGCCGGATCATCCCGCTCGATCGCTGAGCCGAGCACCCGTCCGGCCGGCCGTTTCCGGTAACGGCCGACCGCCGCGCCTGCCCGCCGCCCGGGTTCTTCGCAAAACCGAAACCATTTCATCGTCCTGACCGGATCGCCGGCAAAAAAAGCTTGCGGAACACAACTGGAACACGTATCTTCGTTCTTGATTTGTACCTTGCTTCGTCGAGGCACGCCCGAATACACAGGAGACGGACCCGAATGCTGACCCGCAAGCAGCTCGAGCTTCTCATGTTCATCCATGAGCGGCTGAAGGAGACCGGTGTGCCGCCTTCCTTCGACGAAATGAAGGACGCGCTCGACCTTCGCTCCAAGTCCGGCATTCACCGGCTGATCACGGCGCTCGAGGAGCGCGGCTTCATCCGCCGCCTGCCCAATCGCGCCCGCGCCCTTGAGGTGATCAAGCTGCCCGAATCGGTCGCGCCGAGCCCGGCGGCCAATCGCGGCCGCGGCTTCTCGCCGAACGTCATCGAGGGCAATCTCGGCAAGGTGCGCCCGATGGTCGAGGACGAGGAACGGCCGCAGACCGTGGCGATTCCCGTGATGGGCCGCATCGCCGCCGGCACGCCGATTTCGGCGATCCAGACCCACAGCCACACCATCGCGGTGCCGCCGGAGTTCCTCGCCACCGGCGAGCACTTCGCCCTCGAGGTGCGCGGTGATTCGATGATCGAGGCCGGCATCCTCGACGGCGACACCGTGCTCATCAAGAAGACCCAGACCGCCGACACCGGCGACATCGTCGTCGCCCTCGTCGACGACGAGGAGGCGACGCTGAAGCGCCTGCGCCGGCGTGGCGCCTCGATCGCCCTCGAAGCCGCCAATCCGGCCTACGAGACGCGCATTTTCGGCCCCGACCGGGTGCGCATCCAGGGCAAGCTGATCGGCCTCATCCGCCGCTACTGAGCCCCCGTCGCGACTGAATGCCCGCCCCTACCGACCGCCCGGCGCCGCTGCTGGCCGACGTTGCCGGGCGTCCGGCACCGCTGACGGCCCCGACGCAGGCTCATCGGCAGGCGCGGCCTTGGCAGGAGCGCCGCTGCGCGCGCCGGCGCCCTGCCGCTTGTCATCCGGGTCCTCGCCGCGCGGCGGGCCGTGCCAGGGCCGGCGCAGGCGCGGCTCGGCGACCCTGAGTTCGGCAACGAAAGCCGGCAGCCGGCGGCCGGTGATTCGATCCCGTTCGCCCGCTGCCCTGTGCGCCGGCGCCGCGGCCGTATCGGTCCCGTGGGCCGTATCGGTCCCGTGGCCGGCAAGACCACCGAGGGGTTTTTGACCGGTCGCTCCGCCGGGCCCGGAGGAGATGGTCGTCGCACCTCCGCCGGCTCCCGAGGTGATCGTCGCGGCACCCCCGCCGCCCCCCGGTCCGGCCGGTGCTCCGGCTCCGGCTGCCGTATCGGCCTCGGCAGCCGTATCGGCCGCGGCATCGACGCCATGCCCTTCCGCCACCGCCCGCCGGAACACCAGCTCGTGGGCACCGTGGCGCTCGAGCGCATCGCGGTCGATCAGCATCGGGTGATCCGGGCATCTGCGCCGCCCCCAGAACCGCGTCACCACCACGTCCGCTTCGGCGCAGGCCGCCCGCAGCGCGTCGAGTTCGGTGACGATCGCGACGCGGACGCCGCCTTGGCCGACGGCCCGGCAGACGCCGTCGGCGCAATGGTCCTTGGCGGCGAGCCGCGCCTTCGCGTAAGGCCGCCCGTCGCCGTCGGCGCGCAGCCATTCCTCGGCGGCGAAGCGGTCCGACTTGCCGCCGAGAATGGCGAGCCGCCCGTCTTCGAGGCGCAGCGCCGCCGTGCGGCCGCTGTCGGCGACGATGAGGTCGGCCGGCTCCTCGCGCGGCACGGCGAGAGCGAGCGCGAAAAGCGCAATGCCGAGGAGCCGCAGGCGGGTCACCAGCAGCGAGAGGACGAGGAGCCCGAGGCCGATGAGGCCGGCGGCGAGCGGCGGCATCGCCGGCGTGACGAGCGCCGCGGCCGGCAGCGCGGCGACCCAGTCGGCCGCCGCGAGCACGATGCCGATGCCGGCCTCCATCAGCTTCAGCCCGACGATCTCGAGGCCGAACGGCATCAGGATCATCGCTATGAGCGCGCCCGGCATCACCATCGTGCCGACGACCGGCATGGCGAGGAGATTGCCGAGGAGGCCCCAGACGGCGATCCGGTGGAAATGGAAGGCGGCGATCGGCCCGGTCGCCGACCCGGCGATCAGCGACGTCCAGAACAGCCCGCCGCCATAGCGCAGCGCCCGCCGCCCGGCGCGCCCGACCGGACCGGCCGGCGGCTCGCCGGCGCGCCGCTGCCGGCGCCGCGAGCCCGTTTCGTAGGCGGCGATCAGCGCCATCGCCGCGGCGAACGACATCTGGAAGCTCGGCCCGAGCAGGCTGTCGGGCGCGACGACGAGAACGAAGAGCGCGGCGAGCGCGACATTGCGCATTGAAAGCGCCCGCCGGTCGGCGATCACCGCGATCAGCATCACCGCCAGCATGACGAAGGCGCGCTGGGTCGAGACGCTCGCCCCCGAGAGCGCCGTATAGCCGGCCGCGGTGAGGAGTGCGGCAACCGCCGCCCATTTGCGGATCGGCCGGGTGAGCGCCAGGCGCGGCACGAGCGCCAGCAGCGCCCGGACGACGAAGAACACCGTGCCTGCGACGAGCGCCATGTGCAGCCCGGAGATCGCCAGCACGTGGGCGAGCCCGGCGACCCGCAGCGCCTCCTCGGCCTTCTGTGGAATGCCGCCGCGCTCGCCGGTGATGAGGGCGACGGCGATGCCCGCCGCGGCACCGTCGAGCACGTCGCGGATGCGCCCGCCGACGAACTGGCGCGCGCCGGCGAGCGCGGCCTCGAATCGCATGGGCAGCGACACCGGCCCGGTCGCGGCGACGATCTCCGGCTGGCCGAGCGAGAAGCCTGTCGCCCCCCGCCCCTCGTAGAACGCCATCCGCCGGAAATCCGCCCCGCCCGGCTGCACCGGCCCCGGCGGCGGCATCAGCACCGCCCGCATCGACACCGTGTCGCCCGGCGCGATCGCCGCCTTGGTGCGCGCAACGACGGTGACGAGCCGTGGCGTGCGCTCGGCGGCAAGGCCCTCGATCTCGCGCGGCGCGATGGTCAGCCGCCGCCCGCCGCGCCGGCCCGGCTCGATGTCGACGACGAGGCCGGTGAGGCGCGCGTCCATCCGCGCCGTCAGCATCGGCGCGGCCACCCGGTCGGTGCGCCATTTGGCGTCGGCGAGCCCGCCGGCAAAGACCGTGGCGGCAAGGAGGATGTGGAAGCCGCGCCCCGCCCCGCGCGTCGCCACCGTCGCGGCAAGCAGCGCCAGGAAGAGCCCGGCGACCGCGGCGAAGGCCGGCTCGCGCGGCAGGGCGAAATAGCCGAGGATGCCGAGCCCGAACACCACCGGCAGCCAGAGGAAGCCGCGCCCGGCCTCGGCCTCGTGCCGCACGGAAAGAACGACATCGTCGCGGGCGCGGCCGAGCCGGGCGACCAGCCGGGCGCCGGCCCCGGCGTCGGAAACGACGGGCCAGTTGGCACCGGCCGGCACCGGCCGGGCGTACCCCGTGCGCACCCCTGCCCCGAGGGCGCCGGCATCCCGCGTCCGCTCTTTCGCCTCCCCGACCATCGTCTGCCGGCCACCCTTTTGTCACCGTCCCCCGCGCGTGCTAGACGAGGGGCCGAACGCGCCGGAACGGCGCGCCAAGGTATATTGAACGAGCGCCTCGCAACCGGGAACCGAAAACAGCATGGCCAAACCCGTCGTCACCCGCTTCGCGCCCTCGCCGACCGGCTTTCTCCACATCGGCGGCGCCCGCACGGCGCTGTTCAACTGGCTCTATGCCAGGTCGACCGGCGGCAAGATGCTGCTGCGCATCGAGGACACCGACCGCGAACGCTCGACGGATGCCGCCGTCACGGCGATCCTCGACGGACTGACCTGGCTCGGCCTCGACTGGGAAGGCGACGCGATCTCGCAGTTCGCCCGCGCCGACCGCCATCGCGAGATCGCCGAGCGCCTGCTCGCCGAGGGCAAGGCCTATCGCTGCTATGCGACGCCCGCCGAGCTCGAGGAAATGCGCGCGACCGCCATGGCCGAGGGCCGCCCGCCGCGCTACGACGGCCGCTGGCGCGACCGCGACGCCGCCGAGGCGCCCGCAGGCATTGCCCCGGCGATCCGCTTCCGCACCCCGGCCGAGGGCGAGACCGTCGTCGACGATGCCGTCCAGGGCCGCGTCGTCATCCCCAACAAGGACCTCGACGACCTCATCATCCTGAGGTCCGACGGCACCCCGACCTACAATCTCTCGGTCGTCGTCGACGATCACGACATGGGCGTCACCCACATCGTGCGCGGCGTCGATCACCTGACCAACGCCGCCCGCCAGACCAATCTCTACGACGCGCTCGGCTGGGACGTGCCGGTGATGGCCCACATCCCGCTGATCCACGGGCCGGACGGCGCCAAGCTCTCCAAGCGCCACGGCACCCTCGGCGTCGAGGCCTACCGGGCGATGGGCTACCTGCCGGCCGCGATGCGCAACTATCTCGCCCGCCTCGGCTGGAGCCACGGCGACGACGAGATCTTCTCGACCGACGAAATGATCGAGTGGTTCACCCTCGAGGGCATCGGCAAGTCCGCCGCCCGCTTCGACTTCGCCAAGCTGGAAAACCTCAACGGCCACTACATGCGCGCGACCGACGACGCGACGCTGATGGCGGCGTTTCTCGCCACGCTGCCCCATCTCGAAGGCGGCCCGGCCCTCGCCGAGCGTCTCGATGATGCCGGCCGCGGCCGCATCGAGGCGCTGCTGCCGGGCCTCAAGGAACGCGCCAAGACGCTTCTCGATCTCCTCGACGGCGTCCAGTTCCTCGTTGCCAGCCGCCCGCTCGCCTTCGACGAAAAGGCCGCGAAGATCCTTGCCGACGGCGGTGCCGAGGTGCTGAAAGCGCTGCTGCCGCACCTCGAAAAGGTCGCCGAATGGACCGTCGAGGCCACCGACGAGGCGGTGCGGACCTTCGCCGAGGCCGAAGGCCTGAAGCTCGGCAAGGTGGCTCAGCCGCTGCGCGCCGCGCTCACCGGGCGCTCGACCTCGCCCGGCATCTTCGAGGTACTGGCGGTGCTCGGAAAAGACGAGAGTCTGGGGCGAATCCGCGATTCGGCGGCCGCCTGACGCAGTGCGGCATCCGCCCGCCCCGGCGGGCGTATTGGCCTAGAGGAGTGCTTGCGACCCCTTTGCAAATGGGCTACCCACGACGAGGACCGCCCTTTCCTCCGTGGCAATAATCCATCTTATCGCGGCCGTAACGGCCCTCGGTGGAGGATTGTGCCCACGGCCCGAGACACGTCTTCCAACGAGGAGGCTCCCCTGATGTCCGAAAAGACGGCTACCCTGACAATTGGCGACCAGAGCTGGTCGATGCCCATCCATTCGGGCTCTATCGGCCCAGATGTCATTGATATCACAAAGCTTTATGGTCAGACCAAAGCCTTCACCTACGACCCCGGTTTCACTTCGACGGCCTCGTGCTCGTCCGAGATCACCTATATCGACGGCGACGAGGGCGTTCTGCTCTATCGCGGTTATGCCATCGACGAGCTCGCCGAGAACGGCGATTTCCTCGAGACCTGCTACCTGCTGCTCTACGGCGAGCTGCCGAACCATGCCCAGAAGGAAGACTTCGACCGGCGCGTGACGCGCCACACCATGATCCACGAGCAGATGACCCGCTTCTTCTCGGGCTTCCGTCGTGACGCCCATCCGATGGCGGTCATGGTCGGCGTGGTCGGTGCGCTCTCGTCCTTCTATCACGACTCGCTCGACATCTCCGATCCGCACCAGCGCATGATCGCCAGTCTGCGGATGATCGCCAAGATGCCGACGATCGCCGCGATGGCCTACAAGTATTACATCGGCCAGCCGTTCGTTTACCCGAAGAACTCGCTCGATTATTCGGCGAACTTCCTGCACATGTGCTTCTCGACGCCGTGCGAGGATTATCCGATCGACCCGATCCTCGCCCGCGCGATGGACCGGATCTTCATCCTCCACGCCGATCACGAGCAGAACGCTTCGACCTCGACGGTCCGTCTCGCCGGCTCGTCGGGCGCCAATCCGTTCGCCTGCATCGCGGCCGGCATCGCCTGCCTCTGGGGCCCGGCCCACGGCGGCGCCAACGAGGCCGCCCTCCTCATGCTGCAGGAGATCGGCACCCCGGACCGCATCCCGGAATTCGTCGCCCGCGCCAAGGACAAGAACGATCCGTTCCGTCTGATGGGCTTCGGCCACCGGGTCTACAAGAACTACGACCCGCGCGCCAAGATCATGCAGAAGACCTGCCACGAGGTCCTGGCCGAGGTCGGTCATGCCGACGATCCGCTGCTGCAGGTCGCCATGGAGCTGGAGCGCATCGCGCTCACCGACGACTATTTCATCGAGAAGAAGCTCTACCCGAACATCGACTTCTATTCGGGCATCACGCTGAAGGCGCTCGGCTTCCCGACCGCCATGTTCACCGTGCTGTTCGCCGTCGCGCGTACCGTCGGCTGGATCGCCCAGTGGAAGGAAATGATCGAGGATCCGCACCAGAAGATCGGCCGACCGCGCCAGCTCTATACCGGCGCCGCGCCGCGCGACTACCTGCCCTACGACAAGCGCGACTGACGCGCCCGGCCTTCGGCCGAAAAGACAGAGCCCGCCGCGATCGTCGCGGCGGGCTTTTCGTTTGCCGGTCGGGCCGCGCCCGCCGGTCGGACCGCGCCCGCGCTCAGGTCTTCGGCTTGGCGCCGACGTCGGTCGCGCAATAGAGATCGTAGAGCTTGGAGATGATCGACGTCGCCTTGTCGTTGGCGATCGAATAGTAGATCTGCTGCGCCTGGCGCCGTGTCTTGACGATGTTCTGGCGGCGCAGCACCGCCAGATGCTGCGAAAGCGCCGACTGGTTGAGGCCGAGCATGCGCTCCAGCTCCCCGACCGACAGCTCTCCCTCGCTCAGATGACACAGGATCATCAGGCGCCATTCGTTGGCCAGCGTCTTCAGGAGGGCGCTGGCATGCGTCGCATTGTCCTGCAGGTCCGCAAGATCGGCCACGACATTCCTCCCCCGCACGCTGCCGCCCGGGAGCACAGGCCCTGGCTCCGCCAAAGGACGGCCACGTCGTCGATTCGACCTATTTCCCTCGCCCGGCCTCGGCCGGTCGGCCCGTAGGCGCCCTTCCCCCAAAGGGCACCAGCCACCCCTCGAAGAAGCGTGGCAGGCCTCGATTATGATTGGAATGCGAATATACGCAAGTTTCCATATCTTAGGGGGACAAAGTCGTGCCCCGTGCCAGGCTCCGTTCAGCCAACGAGCGCGGCGAAGAGGCCGGCGAGTTCCCGCCCCGCCACAGCCGGTTCCGGGCTCGCCAGTTCGCGCCAGCCGGAGATCTGGTGGCGGAACCAGGTGCGCTGACGCTTGGCGTAGCGCCGCGTCTCGGCCGCCATGCGCTCGAGCGCCGCTTCGAGATCGAGTTCGCCGCGCGATACGGCGGCCAGATGTCCGACGCCGATCGCCTTCATCGCCGGCAAATTCCCGTCGAGCCCGAGCCCGGCGAGCGCCGCCGCCTCGGCGAGCGCCCCGGCCTCGACCATCTGCCGGCAGCGCCGGGCGATTCGCGCCGCGAGCTCGGCCGGCGGCACGGCGACGACGAGCTTCAGCGCGCGCGCCGGATCGACGAGCGGCTGCGCCCTGGCCTCGGCCTGCCAGACGTGCAGCGGTCGGCCGGTCGCCGTCAGCACCTCGAGCGCCCGCACGATGCGGGTGCGGTCGCTGCGCTGCAGCCGTCCGGCCCCGACCGGATCGAGACGGGAAAGCTCCAAAAAGAGCGCTTCGAGGCCCTCGCCGGCGAGCCGCCCGGCGATCCCGGCGCGAATGGCGGCCGGAATCGGCGGCAGCGGAACGAGACCTTCCGTCGCGGCCTTGAAGTAGAGCCCGGTGCCGCCGACGATCACCGGCACCTCGCCGGCCGCCCGCGCCTCTTCGAGCGCGACGCCGAGATCGGCGAGCCAGGCGCCGACCGAATAGCGCCGATGCGCAGGGACATGGCCGTAAAGCAGGTGGTGGACGCGGGCGAGATCGTCCGGTCCGGGACGCGCCGTCAGCACGTCGAGTTCGCGATAGACCTGCATCGCGTCGGCATTGATGACGACGCCGCCGAGCCGCACGGCGAGTTCGACGGCAAGCGCGGACTTGCCGCTGGCCGTCGCACCTGCAATAAGGACCACCGAATGCTGCACCGCGCACCTGTTTTCGCTTGCCCGCGCCGGTCCGCCAGTCCGAAAAGAGACTGACCGGCCGCCCGGTGCCCGGAGGATATCAGGTTCCACCGCGGTGGAACCGTCGTCGCGCCCGAAAACTACCACGCCGATCGGCGACAATCGCCGAAAAACGCCCGACCGGTCGGCCTCTCAAGGAGCTCGCCCCGTGACTCTGATCAAGCCGTTTCGTGGTCTCCGCCCGGCTGCCGGTCGCGCCGCCGAGGTTCTCGCGCCGCCCTACGACGTGCTGAACAGCGCCGAGGCCAGGGCCCGCGCCGCCGGCAAGCCGTGGAGCTTCCTGCATATCTCCAAGCCCGAGATCGATCTGCCCGAGGGCACCGATCCCTATTCCGAGGCCGTCTACGCCAAGGCCGCCGAGAACCTTCAGCGCATGGTCGAGGCCGGCGTTCTCGTCCGCGACGCCGAGCCCTGCTACTACGCCTACCGCATCGTCTGGGGCGATCACAGCCAGACCGGCCTCGTCGCCGCGGCCTCGGTCGCCGACTACGACGTCAACCGCGTGCGCAAGCACGAATTCACCCAGCCGGTGAAGGAGGACGACCGCGTCCACCAGATCGAGGCGATCAATGCCGAGACCGGCCCGGTGCTGCTCGCCTATCCGCAGGCCCCGGCGATCGACACCATCATCGCCGCGGCGACCACGATCGAGCCGGCGCTCGACGCCACCGCCGACGACGGCATCCGCCACAGCCTCTGGCCGATCTGCGACGCCGCGATGGTCGCCGCGCTGACCGAGGCGTTCGATGCCCTGCCGGCGCTCTACATCGCCGATGGCCACCACCGCTCGGCCGCCGCCTCGCGCGTCTCGGCCGCCCGCGCCGAAAAGGAGCCGGGCGGCGATGCCTCGCACCGCCATTTCCTCTCGGTGATCTTC
>JAKPQE010000039.1 GCA_029572955.1 Pseudomonadota bacterium | reverse complement strand
CGCCTCGCCGCCGAGACCAACGTCTTCGCCCGCACGACACCCGAGCACAAGCTGCGTCTGATCGAGGCGATCCAGGCCGGCGGCGGCGTCGTCGCCATGACCGGCGACGGTGTCAACGATGCGCCGGCCCTGAAGCGTGCCGACGTCGGCGTGGCCATGGGAGGCAAGGGCACGGAGGCCGCGAAAGGCGCTGCCCCCATTGTGCTCGCCGACGACAATTTCGCATCGATCGTCGCAGCCGTGCGCGAGGGCCGGATCGTCTACGACAACCTCACGAAGGTGATCGCCTGGACCCTGCCGACGAGCTTCGGCGAGACATTCATCATCTTCATTGCGCTCCTGTCCGGTATCACGATGCCGATCACGCCGGCGCAGGTGCTGTGGGTCAACATGCTCACGGCCGTCGGGCTCGGCCTCGTGCTCGCCTTCGAGCCGGCGGAGCCGAACATCATGACGCGGCCGCCGCGGCAGGCCAACGAAGCGCTGCTCTCCGGCTTCCTCGTCTGGCGCGTCGGCCTCGTCTCGCTGCTCGTCGCGATCGGCGCCTTCGGCATGTTCTTCTGGGCCGAGACGCGGGGCCTGCCGATCGAGGTCGGCCGCACGCTGGTCGTCAACACGGTCGTCGTGATGGAGATCTTCTACCTGTTCTCGGTGCGCTACCTGCACGGCGGCTCGATCACCTGGCGCGGGATGCTCGGAACGCCGTCGGTGCTGATCGGCGTCGGCAGCATCGTCGCGCTGCAGTTCGCCTTCACCTATCTGCCGGTCATGCAGTTCCTGTTCGACACCCGCAATGTCGGCCTCGTCGACGGGCTGGTCATCGTCGCGGTCGGGGTCGCCATGATGGTGCTGCTGGAGATCGAGAAGGTGGTGCGGCGCGGCCTCTTTGCCCGCGACTGGCTCGGCCGGCGCCTGCCGTGATGCAAGAACTTCGCTATTGCTAGTCATTCTCATTTGTTGCATCTTGCACTGCAACAGCGCCGCGGTGGCCGGGACGGCGAATCTCGCACCCCGCCAGCGGCGAGGATGATTTTCGCCCGCGCGGCACGGCATCGCCGCCGCCGGACGACGAAGAGGAGCAGCCCCGATGACCACCGCGACCGCCACCGCCGATACCGCCCGTTCGCGCGGCGACATTGCCCTCGATGTCGCGGCCGAGCGGCGCGGCACCATCGCGCCGGCGACGGCACGCGGCGCCAGGCGCAGCCTCGGCGGGCTCGTCGCCGACCCGCAGCAGGCCTGCGACTTCCTCAAGGTCTTCGGCAACGAGGGCCGGCTGCAGGTGCTCTCCGTGCTGGCCGAGGGCGAACGGACCGTCGGCGAGATGGAGCGCCTGCTCGGCATCCGTCAGTCGGCCCTCTCGCAGCACCTCGCGCGGCTGCGGGCCGAGCGCATCGTGACGCCGCGCCGGGACGGCAAGAACGTCATCTACTCGCTCACCAACCCGCGGGTCCGCGCCGTGCTCGACCTCGTCCACGGCATGTTCTGCCACGACGGCTGCGACCAGGACGATTGCGCCATGAAATCGGCGTCCCGGCGCGGCGCGGCGGCCGGCCGCGACCTCGCCGGTTGAGCCGGGAGCCGGATTTTCGTACAGGGTGGGAATGCATCCGGCGGCGTGATGGTCGCGCCGTCCCGAAACAGCTCGAGAGGCCCACCCATGTCCGCCACGATCGTGATGCTGCTGCTGACCCTTGCCGCCGATGGCGCGACCCATGTCAGCTTCGGCGAATCCGACAGCGTCGAGGCCTGCACGGCGCGCGTTGCCCAGATCAGTCCGATCCTCGTGAAGGCCGGCTACACGATCGTCGACAGCCGCTGCGCGCCGAGCGACATCAAGGTCGAGAAATACGATCGCAACGCCCCGAAGGACGCGCCGCGCTACGACTATCGCGTCGTGGTCACGCCGGACGGATTTGCCGCCGCGCCGGTCGGGACCGATGGTTGCACCCCGTCCGAGACGGAAAAAGAGCGGGTGTTTTGTGCCAGCTCGCAGCAAAAACCGCTCGACTGAGACAATCTGTTTCGCCGGCAATACAATTAACCGATCAAATACTGTTTGATCGGAGGCGTAATGCTTTGATTTCTTAACGCCAGGTTCAGATTCGACTGACACCTTTTTCCATGTCTCCGAGAAAGAGAGGCGGACAGGAAGGGCGGCGTCATGGAGATCCACTGGAACGACAAGCTGGCGATCGACAACGGCGTCATCGACGACGACCACCGCCTCGCGATCTTCATCGCCAACGATTTCATCCGCATGAAGAGGCACGAGATGACGCGGGAGCGGGCGATCGAGGTGATCGATGCGCTGCGCCTGCACATGCGCCGCCACTGCCAGCGCGAGGAGCATTTCCAGAAGTCGATCGGCTTCGAGCCGCGCGCCGAGCATGCCGACGAGCACCGGCGGCTCAACCAGCGCCTCGACCAGATCGTCGACAAGCTCGAATACGCGCCGATCGCCGAGTTGCCCGGCCTCGTCCAGGCAACGACCAACGTGCTGCGGACCTGGCTCGTCGACCATATCCTCAAAGACGACATCGGGATGCGCGACGCGATCGCGGCCGGCGAGGGAAAGACGGACGGCGACGAAGCGGTCTGCTTCGTCTGAGCCCCTTTCCGGAGGCGGGCCGGCATCGCCGGGGCATTGCCCGGCCGTCGCGCGCCACGGCGGCGGCCGGCTTTCCGGCAGCGCCGTCAACGTTAACAAAACGCAATGTTTCCGGCCTGTTCCGCCGTCCCGGCAAATTTGGTAGAACCTTACTCAATCATTAATGCCAGAGTAGCCGGGAGCGTATCACCATGGCCGACGACAATGTCCGTTCGATGAACGGAGGCGGACAGCCGAACCCCGCCGAACCGAAACACCAGGACCGACCGGAGGCGGCCGACGACACCCTCAAGGCCGTGTCGCAGGCAGCCCTTCGCGGCAATCCCATCGACCAGGTGCGCGAACTCCTGTTCGGCGACGCGCAGCGGACCAACGACAACCGCATCGCCACCCTCGACGGCGCGATGCGCGCGATGGAACTGCGCCTGATCGAGCGGCTCGACGGCATCGACCGGCGCATCGACGAGCTCAGCCAGAGCACGAAGGCCGACCAGGCCAGCGCCCTCAGGTCGGTCGGCGCCGCCATCGAGGAGGTCGGCCGGCAGATCACGGCGCTCGGCGCCGGCCAGGCGTCCGACGATGCTGCACGAGACTGACCCGAAGGACGGCCATTTCGACGAACTGAAGCGTCTGCTGTTCGCGGACGAGCAGAAGACCCTCGAAAGGCTGGACCGGGACGTCAACACACTATCGGACCGCTACGGCACGCCCGACAAGTTCGAGCACGCCATGGCGAAGTCGCTGGCGACCGCCCTCAAGCAGGCGGACGTCGAGGATCATCGTCGCCTCGCCGGGGCGATCGCGCCGCTCGTCGTCGCCGGCATTCGCAACGAGATCGCCCAGTCGCGCGACCTGATGGTCGAGGCGCTCTATCCGATCACCGGCCGGCTGGTGACGACGGCGGTCGCCAAGGCGTTCCAGCGCCTCGTCGCCGACATCAACGCCCGGCTCGAATCCGCCATGTCGCTCGGTCGCTGGCGGCTGCGGCTGAAGGCGCTCCTCACCGGCCGCTCCTATGGCGAGCTGGTGCTGGCCGAGGCGACGGCCTTCCGGCCGCAGCAGATGTTGCTTCTCGACCACCAGAGCGGCACGCTGATCGGCGCCTGGCCGAGCGTCGCGGAGGGCGCCGAGGGCGGCGAGAACCTCGATCTCGTCGGCGGCATGCTCTCGGCGATCCTCGGATTTGCCGAGGAGGCGCTGCACGCCAAGAGCGGCGGCCTCCGGTCGCTCGATCTCGGCGGCGCCAAGGCGCTGATCAGCGCCTCGCCGCGCTTCGTGCTGGCGACCATCGGCCAGGGCTCGACCGCACCGCAGATCGAGGACGCGATCGATCAAGCCTTCCTGCCGTTTCTCGAGGATCTCGGCGGCGGCGACGCCGGCCCGCTCGAGCGGAACGATGCCGACCGCTCCCTCGAGGAGCTGCACGACGCGATCCTCGACGAGCTGTCGCAGATCGAGACCTCGCGCCAGCCCAAGATCGCCTATTTCGTCCTCGGCGCCCTCGCCCTCGCCTTTGCCGGCGTCGTCGGCTACCAGGTCTGGCAGTCGCGCATCGAGGCGGCCTTCGACGCCAAGCTCGCCGTCATCGAGGCGAGCCCCGAACTCGCAGGCTACCCGCTGATCGCCAATCGCGACTGGGACGCCAATGTCGTCCATCTGCGCGGCCTCGTGCCGAACGGCCCGGCCCGCGACGTGATCATCGAGCGGACCAGGGCCATTTCCGGCGACGCCAAGGTCGAGGCCGAACTCGTCGTGGTGGATACGGCGCGGATCAGCGACACGGCGCGGCAGGTCGCCGGCGTCGATGCCCGACTGTCGGTGCTGCAGGAACGGGTCGCCGCCGCGCCGGTCGTCGATCCGAAGGACATCGCCGTGCGGCTCGAGGAATTGCGGCAGGGCGCCTCGGAGACGGCGCGCCGGGCCGCCGGCGTCGACGCCCGGCTGTCGGCGCTGCAGGAGCGCGTCGCCGCCGCCCCCGTCGTCGACCCCGACGACATCGCTCTGCGTTTCGACGAGGTGCAGCAGGGAGCGAGCGAGACCGCGAAAGGACAGGCCGAGGCGCTGGCCCGAATCGCCGCTCTCGAAGCGCGGCTCGCGCGCGCGCTCGCCGAAGTCGAGGGGCGGCTCGCCACGCCGGTTGGCCGGCTGCACGCCGAAATCTTGACGAAAGCCATATTCTTCGCGGACGGAATCGTCTATCGGGACAAAGCGATCGCTGCGACCGATCTTGCCGCGATCGCCAAGGCCCTGAAGGCGGCGCCCGGCGTGCGCCTTCGGGTCGTCGGTCACGCCGACGGCACGGGAAGCCGGGAGGCCAGCATCGCGGCCTCCGACAATCGAGCCGCCCAGGTCGTCGAGGATCTCGTCGCGCTCGGCGTGCCGGCCGGGCAGCTGATCGCGATCGGGCGTCCCGACTCGCCCGAGATATCGGCTCTGACCGGGCCGACGAGCGCCAACCGGCGGGTCGATTTCGAGCTCGCCTTCGAGGGGGAATGACGCCGAATGACGATTGCCCGCAAGATCATGATCCTCGGCGACATCGGCGTCGGCAAAACCTCGATCGCCAACCGCTTCGTCTTCGACACCTTCGATGCCGACTACAAGGCGACGATCGGCGTCGACATCTACACGCACGATTGCGTCTACGACTGGGAAGGCCACAAGGAGACGATCCGCTTCGTGCTCTGGGACACGGACGGCGATTTCGGCCTGTCGATCTTCTCGACCGTCTATCTGCGCGGGGCGGCGGGCGCCCTCATCGTCGCCGACGTGCAGCGGCCGAACTCGGTCGCCAAGATGGTCGAACTCGTCGCGCAGTTCGCCGAATCGAAGCCCGGCCGGCCGGTCGTCGCACTGCTCAACAAGATGGACCTCGTCGATCCGGCGGCACAGCGGGATCCCGAGTTCGCGGCCGCGCCGGATTTCTTCGTGCGCACCAGCGCCCTCACCGGCGCGGGCGTCGCCGAGGCCTTCGAGGACCTCGCCCGGGCGATCCGCGTGCGCGGCCTCTGATCCCGGCTACCGTAAGTCCTCCCTGCCCTTTTCGTCTATTCCACCTGCTCCATCACGTAGGAGCGATAGCGCCCGGCGCGGGACATCAGTTCCTCGTGGGTGCCGCTCTCGACGATGCGGCCCTGGTCGAGGAAGTAGATGCGGTCGGCACCCATGACCGTCGACAGGCGGTGGGCGATGATCGCGGTCGTGCGGCCGCGCCGCAGTGTCATGACGTTCTGGTGGACGCGGGCCTCGGTGGCGACGTCGAGGCTCGAGGTCGCCTCGTCGAGGAGCAGCAGCGGGGCATCGCGCAGGATGGCGCGGGCGATCGCGACGCGCTGGCGCTGGCCGCCGGAAAGGCGCGTGCCGCGCGGGCCGACGCGGAAGTCGTAGCCTTCCGGCAGGCGGCCGACGAAATCGTCGACGGCGGCGAGGCGCGCCGCCTCGGCGATCGCCGCCGGGCTCGCATCCGGCGTGCCATAGGCGATGTTGTCGCGGATCGAGGCGTCGAACAGCAGCACGTCCTGGGTGACGAGGGCGATCGACGACCTCAGACTCGAGATGGTGATGTCGCGGATGTCCTCGCCGGCGATGCGGATGGCGCCGTCGCCGACCTCGTAGAGCCGGGCGATGAGGTTGAAGAGGGTCGTCTTGCCCGAGCCCGACGAGCCGACGAAGGCGACGGTCGAGCCCTTCGGCACGACGGCCGAGAAGCCGTCGAGCACCTTGTGGCCGTCGTCGTAGGAGAACGAGACGTTCTCGAAAAGGATCTCGCCGCCGGGATCGGCGAGCGGGCGGGCGTCGGGCCGGTCGAGGATGCGCGGGCGCATTTCCAGCACCTCGTAGATGCGTTGGATCGAGGCGACGCACATCTGGATGAGGGCGTTGAGCTGGACGATGCGCTTCAGCGGCTCGTAGAGCAGCATCAGCGCGGCGACGAAGGCCATCAGCGTGCCGGCCTGCACCTCGCCGTCGATGACCTCGCGGCCGCCGACGAGGATGACGCCGACGAGGGCGATGCAGGTGACGACGTCGACGACCGGCGTCATCAGCGCGCCGGTGCGTGCCGCCTTCATGCCGACGCGCCAGCGCTGGTCGATGACGCGGTCGAGGCGCTTTTCCTCGAGCGGCTCGTTGTGCTCGGCCTTGATGCCGCGGATGCCGTGGAAGCACTCCTCGTAGGAGGTCAGCGTCTCGCCCCAGTTCTCGCGCATGCGGTGGGCGAGGCGGCGCAGCTTGCGATTGGCGACGATGGCGGGCACCGCGATCGCCGGGCCGGCGGTCAGCGCGAGGCCGAACCAGACCGGGTTGGTCCAGGCGACATAGATGACGAGGCCGATCATGGTGGCGATGTCGCGCACCAGCGTCACCACCATGTTGGAGGCGACGCGGTCGAGCACCGCGACGTCGTCGGCGATGCGGGCGATGATCTGGCCGACCGGGTTCTTCTGGAAGAAGGCGAGGTCGAGGGTCAGGATGTGGCGCCCGGTGCGGCGCTGCAGGTCGACGGTGAGGTCGAGGCTGGCCATGGCGAGCAGGTAGCGCTGGCCGAAGCTGGAGACCGCGCGCACCGAGAAGATCAGCACGATCGCCCCGATCAGCATCGGCAGCGCCGCGGCGTCGCGGTCGACGAAGACCTTGTTGACGAGGTTCTCGAACAGCCAGGGCAGCGCGACGACGCTCGCCGAATAGAGCGCCATCATCACCGCGGCGAGCGCATAGCGCCGCCAGTACTTGACGATGAAATCGCCGACGAAGCGGCGCATCAGCCCCCAGCGCAGCCGGGAGCCGGCGGCCGCGCCCTTGGTCGACAGATAGCTCAGCAGATAGGGATCGTCGGGCGCCGTCGGCGCCGGTTCGGTCTTTGGCAGTGTCTCGGTCGTCACGCGGCTCGGTCTCGACTGGTGTTGGCGCGGCGGACCGCGACGGCGTCCGGCGGGCGGATCCCTGCCAACCGGAAAAGCGCGCCGCAACATAATGCGTTTTGCCGAAAAGTGGGAACGGCTTTTGCGGTTCGGCCGCGCCGAGGCGGGCGATGCCGCGTTCCGGCGGCCGCGGCCGCGCGGCCCCGGCGCCGATCGGCGGGGAAACCGACTGCGTTTCGGCTTGTCGCCCGGTCGCGATTTCGCTACTCAACGAAAGCCTGATCCCGGGACGTCGGACCAGATGGAAAAGAGCTTTCGCCGCCGCATCGTGCATGCCCGCCAGTCGCTGGTGCGGTCGATGGAGGGCCTCTACCCGTCCGTCCCGCTCGAGGAGGCTTCGCGGCTCCTGCACGAGAGCCGCCAGCCCTGGGCCGATCCGCGCTTTGCCGGCGAGGTGCCGGACTGTCTCGCCCGCGAGTACGAGCGCTGGCTCGACGGCGTCGACGTCGCCTTTGCCCGGCGCTTCGACGGCGATATCGGCATCGATCCGTGGTCCGGCCACATCTTCAGCCGCGGGCGCGTCGTCTGGGGCTCGACCGACTATCTGACCGACCGCGGCCGCGAGCGCTCGCCGAAGTTCCTCTACCACCGGCTCCCCGGCGGGCGGCGCTTCGACGCGGTGCTCAGCCTGCACCACAAGTTCGACACCAACTACTTCCACTTCTACAACAACGTGCTCGCCAAGCTCTGGCTGGCCGACCGGCTCGGCCTCGACCGCGACCTGCCGGTCGTCGTCTCGGCGCGGCTCGGTGCCCAGCCCTATTTCCGCGACGCGGTGGCGCTCGGCGTCTTCGGCCGGCGCGAGGTCGTCGTTCAGGGTCCGCGCGAGGTCATCTCCGCCGGCACGGTCTTCACGCTCAAGGCGCACGACCCCGATCCGGCCGCCCTCGAGGACGTGCTCGACCGTTTCGCCATTCCCGAAAGGCCCGAGGGCGGGCGGATGATCTTCATCCGGCGCGGCGCCAATGCCCCGAACCTTCGCGCCTTCCGCAATCAGGACGAGGTCGACGCCCTGCTTGCCCGCTTCGGCGTCGACACGGTCGATCCGCAGGGCCTGAAGCTCGCCGACCAGATCGCCCTTTTCGGTGCCTCGCGGCTGGTGATCGGCGCGCATGGCGCGGGCCTCACCAACATCATCTGGCGGCGGCGGGCGCCGCTGACCCTCGTCGAGCTCTTCAACCCGACCCTCGGCTCGCCGCACTACTTCATGTATGCGCGCTATCTCGGGCACGGCTACCGCTGCCTGATGAACCTCGAGCCGATCGGCAAGCCCGCCTTCGCATCCTCGCTCGTCGACCTCGGCCGGCTCGAGGCGGTCCTTTCCGGCGTCGTCTGAGCCCCCGGCGACGCCCCGGTCTGGGGCGGGATGACGCTGCGAACTGCCATCATGGCAACTTGACTGAGGGCCGCCGGCTCGTCAGTCTCCACTCTGCCGACCTTGACCAAGCTCAAGGCCGGAAAGGGGAATACGCGGCAATGTGACGTTGGACACAGACCCGATGGGTCGGTAGTGTGCTCGGCTCTTGCGACAAGAATAGCACCGGAGGTGATCGCGGGATGAAGTATCAGTCGATCTTCGAGGACGCCATTTCTGCGCTGAGGCAGGAAAAGCGCTATCGGGTATTCGCCGATCTCGAGCGGATGACCGGGCGTTTTCCGCGCGCGATCTTTCGCAAGGACGGCGTCGAGCGCGAGATCACCATCTGGTGTTCCAACGACTACCTCGGCATGGGCCAGCACCCCAAGGTCGTTGCGGCGATGATGGAGACGGTGGAGCGCATGGGCGCCGGCGCCGGCGGCACGCGCAACATCTCGGGCACCAACCATCCGCTGGTCATGCTGGAGCGTGAGCTCGCCGACCTGCACAACAAGGAATCCGGCCTCGTCTTCACCTCGGGCTTCGTGTCCAACGAGGCGGCGATCTCGACCATCGCCAAGCTGCTGCCCGACTGCCTCATCCTTTCCGACGCCCTCAACCACGCCTCGATGATCGAGGGCGTGCGCCATTCGGGCGTCCACAAGCAGGTGTTCCGTCACAACGACACCGAGCACCTCGAAGAACTCCTGAAGAAGGCCGGCAAGGAGCGGGCCAAGCTGATCGTCTTCGAGTCCGTCTATTCGATGGACGGCGACGTCGGCCCGATCGAGCGGATCGCCGATCTCGCCGACGAATACAACGCCATGACCTATATCGACGAGGTCCATGCGGTCGGCATGTACGGCCCGCGTGGCGGCGGCATCTGCGACCGCGAAGGCCTGATGGAGCGCATCGACGTGATCGAGGGCACGCTCGCCAAGGCGTTCGGCACGCTCGGCGGCTACATCACTTCGACCTCGGCCGTGGTGGACGCGGTGCGTTCCTATGCGCCGGGCTTCATCTTCACGACCGCCCTGCCGCCGGGGCTCTGCGCTGCGGCGACCGCCTCGATCCGCCATCTCAAGGAGAGCCAGGTCGAGCGCGAGATGCATCAGCGTCAGGCGGCCCGCACCAAGGAGATCCTGTCGGCCGCCGGCCTGCCGGTGATGCCGTCCGAGACCCACATCGTGCCGGTGCTCGTCGGCGATCCGGATCGCTGCAAGAAGGCCAGCGACCTCCTGCTCGAGTACCACGACATCTACATCCAGCCGATCAACTACCCGACCGTGCCGCGCGGCACGGAGCGGCTGCGCATCACGCCGTCGCCCTATCACGACGACGCGATGATCGAGAAGCTGCGCGACTCCCTGCTGAAGATCTGGGAAGTCCTCGATCTGCCGCTCGAGGGTCCGAAGACCCACGCGCCGGCCGAGCCGAAGGCCCCCGCGGGTGTCGAGGTGTTCCCGGCGGCCGGCGGCTGATCTGACGGCGCCATCGCCTGAAATTCCTGGCGGCCGTCGTCTTCGGGCGACGGCCGTTCGGTTTTCCGGCGATTGGCCGGCATAGGCGGGATTGACGGCGTCCGAGACCTGTCGCAGGCTCGTTCGGCGATCGCTTCGGAGCCGCGAGGCCGGCCATGCTGCCCTTCACCCACGCGCAGTTCCTCGACGTCTTCCGGGACTACAATCTCGCCATCTGGCCGGTGCAGGTCGTCGCGCTGGTGCTCGGGCTCGCGGCCCTGGCGCTGCCTTTCGTGCGGGGCGCGGCGGCGGGCCGCATCGTGGCGGCGATCCTCGCGCTGATGTGGCTCTGGAACGGCGTCGTCTATCACGGCCTGTTCTTCACCGGGATCAACAAGGCGGCCTGGCTCTTTGCCGGCCTGTTCGTCATCGAGGGGCTGCTCCTGGCCGAGGCGAGCCATGCGGGGCGACTGTCGTTTCGACCGAAGGCGCGCGCGGCGGGCCTCGCCGGCCTCGGGTTCGCCCTCTACGCGATCGTCCTTTATCCGCTGATCGGTCGAATGTTCGGCCTCACCTGGCCGGCGGCACCGATGTTCGGCACCGCCCCCTGTCCCGTGACGATCTTCACGTTCGGGCTTCTGCTCATGGCCGGGCCGGGCGTGCCGCGCCGCCTGCTGATCATACCGGCCGTGTGGGCGGCGATCGGCGGCTCGGCCGCGTTCCTGCTGGCCGTGCCGCAGGACTGGATGCTGCTTGCGAGCGGCCTCGTCGCGGTGCCCTGGCTGCTTGTCGCGCAACGTGGCGGCAAGGCGCCATAGCCGCGGCGACCGTCACTCCTTCAGGAAGTCCGGCTTGGTCTCGTTGTCTTCGTCCTCGACGTCGTCGTTGAGGAGCACCCGGTGGGCGGCGCCGTCGAGATCCTCGAACTGGCCGGTCTTCAGCGCCCACATGAAGAGAACGAGGAAGATGAGGCCGAGGGCGAGGGCGACCGGAATGGTCAGAAGCAGGATGTTCATCGTGCGGCTTTCTTCCTGAGACCGGTCGTCGACGCACGGGATCGATGCGATGCGCGGGGCCGGGCCTTGGTCTTTTCGCGGTTGCGACGGCGAACCGGCGTCCGTTTCGCATGGAAACGCTGTGGCGGGTCCCGTCGTCGTGTCGCCTCAGATATCGTTCCGTCAATCGGCTTCGTCAATGCGGCCCGGCAGACCCACCCTGCCGAGGCGCGTGCGCCAGGCGTTGAGCGTCACGATGATCGAGGATCCGGACATCGCCCCGGCGGCGATCAGCGGCGTCACGTAGCCGGCGATCGCCAGCGGCACGGCGACGGCGTTGTAGCCGGCGGCGATCCAGAGGTTCTCGCGCATGACGCGATGGGCCCGGCGCGAGAGGTCGATGGCCGCGACGACCGGCGCGAGACGCTCGCCGAGGAAGACGAAGTCGGCCGCGGCCTGACTGACGTGGACCGCCGTCACCGGCGAGATCGAGACGTCCGCGGCGGCGAGCGAGGGGGCGTCGTTGAGACCGTCGCCGATCATCAGGACGCGGCGGCCGGCGCGCCTCAGGCCGTCGATATGGGCGATCTTGTCGGCCGGGCGCTGACCGGCCTTCCAGGTCTCGATGCCGAGCCGGCCGGCGACCTCGCCGACGGCCGACGGCCGATCGCCGGAGAGGATCTCGATGGCAAATCCGCGCGCCTTCAACGCCTCGACGACGGCGGCGGCGTCCGGGCGCACCGTCTGTTCGACGGCAAAGACCGTCGGCGGCCGGTCGCCGGCGCGCCAGGCAACGAGCGAGGCGAGCGGATGACGGGCGGCGAGCGCCGCAGCTTCCGTCTCGGCGCCGCAGAAGGCCGGCGAGCCGAGGCGCAGCTCGGTGCCGTCGATCAGCACCCGCACGCCCTGGCCGGGAACCTCCTCGGCGCCGGCGAAGGGCTCGACCTTGCCGGCATGGGCGGCGATGACGGCGGCGATCGGATGGCGGCTGGAGAGGGCGAGGCGCGCCGCCGAGGCGAGCGTGCCGGGCGCACATTCGGCGGCGTTGGTGAGCGCCTGATCGGGGCTCGTCAGCGTGCCGGTCTTGTCGAAGACGACGGTATCGGCCCCGGCCAGCCGTTCGATGCCGTCGCCATTGTTGAGGAGCAGGCCGTGGCGGAAGAGCGTGCCGCTCGCCACCACCTGCACGGCGGGAATGGCGAGGCCGAGGGCGCAGGGGCAGGTGATGATCAGCACCGAGATGGCGATGACCAGCGCCGGCTGCCAGCCGATGCCGGCGAGCCACCAGCCGAGGAAGGCCGCCGCCGCCGCGCCATGGACGAGCGGGGCATAGAGGCTGGCGGCGCGGTCGGCGAGATGCATGTAGCGCGACTTCGCCTCGAGCGCGTTGTCGAGCAGCCGGTTGACGTCGTCGAGAAGCGTGCCGCTGCCGGCGGCAACGACCCGGACGACGAGCTGGCCCGGGCCGTTGAGCGTTCCGGCGAAGACCTCGTCGCCGGCTGTGATCGCGGCCATTGCCGTCTCGCCGGTGACGAGGCTCTGGTCGATCTCCGAGGTGCCTTCCTCGACGCGGCCGTCGACCGACACGCGCTCGCCGGGGCGCACGAGGACACGGTCGCCGGCGGCAACGGCCGACACCGGTACTTCGCGCAGGCTGCCGTCGGCGAGGATCTGGGTCGCCGCCTCGGCCCGGAGGGCGGCGAGGTTCTCGGCGAAAGACCGGGTGCGGCGGCGCATGTTGTGATCGAGCCAGCGCCCGATCAGCAGGAAGAACAGCAGCATCATCGCCGACTCGTAATAGGCATGGTCGGCGTGGTTGATGGTCTCGACGATCGACAGCGCCAGGGCGAGCGTCACGCCGATGGTGATCGGCACGTCCATGTTGAGGCGGCCGGTGCGCACGGCGTGATAGGCGCTGCGATAGAAGGTCTGGCCGGAATAGGCTGCCGCCGGCAGGGCGAGCAGCGCCGAAATCCAGTGAAAGAGGTCGCGCGTTTCCGGCGTGATGTCCGAGGCATTGCCAGCCCAGACCGAGACCGACAGGAGCATGATGTTCATCGAGGAGAAGGCGGCGACGGCGAGCGCCCGCAGGAGCTTCTGCGATTCCGCCTTCTCGACCTCGTCGACGCGGCCGGGATCGAACGGGTGGGCGCGATAGCCGAGGCTCTCGAGGACGTCGATGACGGTGCCGGCGTCGGTCTCGGTGTCGCGCCATTCGAGGGCGAGGCGGTGGCTCGTCAGGTTCAGCCGGGCGCGCTTGACGCCGGGCTGGGCGCCGAGCCCCTTTTCGATCTGCACCATGCAGGCGGCACAGGTGATGCCCTCGACTGCAAGGTCGAGCCGGCAGACGCCGTCCTCCTCGGACGGGGTCACGAAAGCGGACCAATCACGCGCATGCGCGTTCATGGCGCCGTCCTCCATCGGTTAATGCAGCGAGACGCGGTTCCGCGAGCGATACACCCGCTGGCCCGCCTGGTCCAGCATGTCGATGACCACGGTCCAGGCGCCGGCCGGAACGCCGGCCAGCTGGCCGACATAGCCGCCGAAGCCGGCGTCCTTGAACGTCATCGTCATGTCTTCGGCGGTGTCGGTCGGCCGCTTGAAGGCCGCCGTCACCTCGAGGCCGCTGACAGGATGGCCATCCTTGTCGTGGATATCGAGGCGCATGATCACCAGATCCTCGCCCTCGCGTCCCACGGTCGCCTCAACCTGCCAGGCGCGCGCGTCCTGGGCGTGGGCGGCCTCGATCTCCTGATCGTAGACGAGACCTTCCTTGTAGGCGCTCTTGGTGTCGAGCCCCGGCCAGCTGTCGAGCGCCAGATAGATGAGCGCCGCATTGGCCGCGAAGATCGTCACGAAGAAGG
The DNA here is from genome assembly GCA_029572955.1 of Pseudomonadota bacterium. Lineage (GTDB taxonomy): Bacteria > Pseudomonadota > Alphaproteobacteria > Rhizobiales > JAKPQE01 > JAKPQE01. Next base: position 48,014 of record JAKPQE010000039.1, on the reverse strand, counting down.
CGACGAGGATCAGGAGTACCTTCGGGCCGGTCAGCCGAAAACCCGGCCCCGCCCGGCCCGACATATCCGACATGGTCACGGCGCCTTGAAGTAGTCGTTCACCGTCGTCGTCTCACCGTCCGCCTTCGAGACGAGGCGGAAGGTGATCGGCGTCGACTGGCCGAGCTGAAGGCCCTTCGGCGAGAACACCAGCACGCGGACTTCGCGGGTGGTGTCGCGGTCGACCGAAACGACCGGGTTGCCGTTCTCGGTCCCCTCGACGCCGATGGCCTCGATCTTGAGGCCGTCGATACCCTCGACGGAGAGGACGAACTCGCCCGGCTCGGTGTGCTTGTTGAGCATGCGCACCGTGAAGCCGTTGCGGACACCGCCTTCCGAAAGCTGGACGTAGAGCGGATTGCGGTCGTGCAACACGTTCATGCCCGACATGGAGCGGGTCGAGAAGGTGAACACCATGAAGCCCGACACCGCGAGGATGATCGCCACGTAGATCAACGTGCGCGGCCGCACCAACTTGTAGATGTCGTGCAGGCCCTGCCGGCGGCGGTTGATGTTGATGTCGGTGTCGTAGGCGATGAGGCCGGTCGGCTTGCCGATCTTCTTCATCACCGCGTCGCAGGCGTCGATGCACAGGCCGCACTGGATGCAGCTCAGCTGGACGCCGTTGCGGATGTCGGTGCCGGTCGGGCAGACCGCGATGCACTGGCCGCAATCGATACAGTCACCGCTCGGCTCGCCCTTGGCGGCCAGCTCCTTCATCTTTTTCAGAGAGCCGCGCGGTTCGCCGCGGTCGGTCCGATACTCGATGTTGAGGGCCCATTCGTCGGTCAGCGAGGCCTGGATGCGCGGCCAGGGGCACATGTAGATGCACACCTGCTCGCGGCCGAAACCGGCGAAGATATAGGTCGTGAAGGTGAGGATGCCGATCCACAGATAGGCGACGAACGGCGCCTGGAACGTGGCGAGATCCTTCACCAGGGTCGGCGCGTCGGAGAAGTAGAGGACCCAGGCACCGCCGGTCCACCAGGCGATCAGCAGCCAGATGAAGTGCTTGACCGCCTTCTCGCGCACACGGCGGAAGGTCCAGCCCTGCTTTTCCTTCATCAGGCGATCGCGGCGGGAGCCTTCGACCCAGTTCTCGACCGCGTAGAAGAGGTCGGTCCAGACGGTCTGCCAGCACAGATAGCCGCACCAGATACGGCCGGCGACGGCGTTCATCAGGAACAGCGTCATGGCCGCGATGATCAGCAGGCCGGTCAGGTAGTAGACTTCCTGCGGCCAGATTTCGATGAAGAAGAAGTAGAAGCGGCGGCTCGGGAAGTCGATGAGCACCGCTTGATCGGGGGCGTTAGGCCCCCGATCCCAGCGTACGAATGGCAAGAAGTAGTAGACACCGAGAGTAACGACCATCAACGCCCATTTGATGTTCCGGAAAGTGCCGGATATCGACTGAGGGTAGATGTTGTTGGCTTTGGCCCACAGCGACTTTTCTTGGCTGGAACCGCCACCGCTGCCGCTATCACCGGTATCTACACGCATATTACTTGCCACCTCCGAGGTTGTGCACGTAGACGGCAAGCGACTTCACAGTCACGTCGTCGAGGCGGCCGGACCACGCGGGCATGACGCCCTTGCGGCCGTTGGTGACCGTCTCGATCATGGCCGCCGGCGAGGAGCCGTACAGCCAGATGCCGTCCGTCAGGTTGGGTGCCCCGAGCTCGAGCATGCCCTTGCCGTCCTCACCGTGGCAGGCGGAGCAATTGTCGATGAACAGGGTCTGACCGGCAGCCAGGTCGAGGCCGGAGTCGGTCTCGAGGCCCGACAGCGACCGCACGTAGTTGACGACGGAGGCGATCTGGTCGGTTTCCAGAATGCCGTCCGCGCCGAACGCGGTCATGCCGGTGATGCCGGAGTCACGGGCGTCGTCGTGACCGGAGCGAATGCCGTACTGGAGCGTGGTGTAGATGTCGTCGAGCGTACCACCCCACATCCAGTCGTCATCGTTCAGGTTCGGGTAGCCCGGACCACCGGTTGCGCCGAGGCCGTGGCACGGGGCGCAGTTGTCGCCGAACGACGCCTTGCCCTGACCCTGAGCGAACTCGAGGAGGGCAGGAGTCGACTGGATCTGGTCGAGCGACGCGTTCTGCAACGCGCCACCGACCTCGGCACGAGCGGCCTTGCCGGCCTCGAAGGCCTTGAGGCCCTCTTCGCGCGCCGAGTAGGCGAACATGCCCTTGGTGTAGCTCGACACCATCGGCCACGCCGGATAGGCGATCCAGTACAGGATGCTCCAGACGATGGTGACATAGAAGATCCACAGCCACCACCGCGGAAGCGGCGTATTCAGTTCCCTAAGGCCGTCCCATTCGTGACCGGTGGTTTCGGTCCCGGACAGCTCGTCGATGTGCCTTTCAGCCATGTGTCAATCCTCCCTCAAGGGGACCCGGCTGGCCCGATCGAACTTCTCCTTGTTCTTGGGCCACAGGGCGTACACCACTGCGCCCGCGAACAAGATCACGAAGTAGACCAGGCCGTATTGCTGAGCGAATTCCGATACGGTCTCGTACGTCATGACATCACCGGAAGTCGGCCTTGTTGTCGTAGATCGTGAAATCCACGAGCGTGCCGAGCATCTGGAGATATGCGATGAGCGCATCCATTTCCGTGACCTTCTCCGGATTGCCGTCGAAGTCACGGGCGACCGCCTTCGGATAACGCGCCAGCAGCGCGTCGACGTCGCCCTTGTCCGGATTCGCCTGAACCATGACGTCCTCAGCGGCCGCCGCGATCTGCTCATCCGTATAGGGAACGCCTACCATCCGGTTGGTCTTGAGATGATCGGCGATCATCTTGGTGCTCAGTTCGGTCGTCGCCAGGAAAGGATAGCCCGGCATGACCGACTCGGGCACCACCGCCCGGGGGTCCTTCAGGTGGGCGCGATGCCACTCGTCCGAGTACTTGCCGCCGAGGCGGGCAAGGTCCGGACCAGTGCGCTTCGAACCCCACTGGAAGGGATGGTCGTACATGCTCTCAGCCGCGAGGCTGTAATGACCGTAGCGCTCCAGCTCGTCGCGGAACGGACGGACCATCTGGCTGTGACAGGTGTAGCAACCTTCACGAACGTAGATGTTCCGGCCCATCAGCTCGAGCGGAGAGTACGGACGCACACCGTCGACCTTCTCGATCGTGCCCTTCAGGTAGTAGAGGGGCACGATCTCGACGAGACCGCCGATCGCAACCACCACGAGGATGGCCACGAGAAGGAGGATCGAGTTCTTTTCGAAGATTTCATGCTTGTTCGACATGATCTGTCCTCCCTCACTCGGCGGGCTGCAGCGCCGCTTCGCGGGCTTCGGCCGGTTCGCCGCGGGCGATCGTCATCCAGACGTTGTAGGCCATGATCACGCCACCGAGGACGAACAGAGCGCCGCCGATCGCACGGATCAGGTAGAACGGATGCATCGCCTCGACGGTCTCGATGAACGAGTACTCGAGGAAACCGAGCTTGGTGTAAGCACGCCACATCAGGCCCTGCATGATGCCCGACACCCACATCGCGGTGATGTACAGCACGATGCCGATGGTCGAGAGCCAGAAGTGCCAGTTGACGAGCTTGAGGGAGTACATCTCCTTGCGACCCCACAGCCACGGGACGAGGCAGTAGATCGCGCCGAAGGAAATGTCGCCGACCCAGCCGAGAGCGCCCGAGTGCACGTGGCCGACGGTCCAGTCGGTGTAGTGCGACAGCGAGTTCACGGCCTTGATCGACATCATCGGACCTTCGAAGGTCGACATGCCGTAGAAAGCGACCGACACGACCAGCATGCGCAGCACGGGGTCGGTACGGAGCTTGTCCCAAGCACCCGACAGGGTCATCAGGCCGTTGATCATGCCACCCCACGAAGGCATCCAGAGGATGATCGAGAAGGTCATGCCGAGGGTCTGTGCCCAATCCGGGAGAGCGGTGTAGTGCAGATGATGCGGGCCCGCCCAGATGTACAGGAAGATCAGAGCTCAGAAGTGAACGATGGACAGCCGGTAGGAGTACACCGGGCGACCAGCGCGCTTCGGGATGAAGTAGTACATCAGGCCGAGGAAGCCGGCGGTCAGGAAGAAGCCCACCGCGTTGTGGCCATACCACCACTGGGTCATGGCGTCCTGGACGCCGGACCAGGCGATGTAGGACTTCGAACCGAAGACCGACACCGGCAGCGACACGTTGTTGCCAAGGTGAAGCATCGCGATCGTGACGATGAACGACAGGTAGAACCAGTTCGCCACGTAGATGTGCGATTCCTTACGCTTGATCAGCGTGCCCAGGTAAACCAGCAGGTACATCACCCAGACGACGGTCAGCCAGAGGTCGGAGTACCACTCCGGCTCGGCATATTCCTTGCCATGGGTCGCGCCGAGCAGATAGCCCGTGCCCGCGATCACGATGAAGGCATTGTAGCCCAGGATCACGAACCACGGCGCCACGGTGCCGAAGACGCGGGTGCGGTTGGTGCGCTGCACGACGTAAAGAGACGTCGCCAGAAGCACGTTGCCGCCGAAGGCGAAAATCACCGCGGAGGTGTGCAGCGGCCGCAGGCGGCCGAAGTTGGTCCACGGCAGGTCGAGGTTGAGTGCCGGGAAGGCGAGCTCAAACGCGACATAATCGCCGATGAGGAAGCCGGCGACGCCCCAGAACACCGCCGCCAGAATGCCGAATTTGATCGGACCGTACTGATAGTTCGGTCGACCGTCGATCTCCTGCGGGATCGGACCGGCGGGCCGGTTCGAGTATCCGCGGAAGATCAGATAGATGCCGAGCACCGAGAAAACGGCGCCGATAGCGGCATGAAACTGCATGACGCCATCAACGGCCTTGGCTGCAATCAGAATGCAGACCAGGGCCAACAGCACGAGAAACGCCGCAAAGCCGCCTTCCTCGAGCGTCAGAGATTTGGTTTGGACTGCCATTGGTTCCGCCCCGTCTATTTGAACGATATCCCCCACACGGGATCACAGTGCACCATCAGACCGGGTCCCGTTTGGGCGCAATGACATATGTCAACGGCACAAGTAGGGGCACGGCTGAGGATGCGCAGTCTAAAGATCACGCGCGGAAAATCATGTCCCCATTGGGCGCATGCGACGATCAGTCTTGCCGGCGAAATGCTTCTGCCGACAACGACTTGGAATCCCTGCGCTTTCGGCTTCCCTCGGGGACGAGACGAGGCTGTGGAAGCCGGATCGGCGGACGATCTCCCGGCACGGGCGAGGGACGAAAACCCAAGCAACCCGGCCGCGATTTGCCGCCGATGTGGCAAAAATCCCATCCTCGGGCAACTTCGACATTGACCAACATCAAGGACACCCGATTGACGAAAAAGCGAATGTCCCGGCCATGGATCAGAAGCTGACGACCTACGCGACGCGAACCGTTCCGCGCTACACGTCCTATCCGACGGCGCCGCATTTCGAGGCCGCCACGGATGGCGCGACTTATGCCGAGTGGCTCGGGCAACTGCCTGAAACAACTCCGGTTTCGCTCTATCTCCACGTCCCCTACTGCCGCTCGATCTGCCGCTATTGCGGCTGCCACACCAAGGCGGCGGTGCGCGACGACCCGGTTGTCGACTACGCCGAGGTGCTGGCCGCCGAGATCGATCTTCTCGCCCGCCACCTGAAGGGCCGGCGCCGCGCCACGCATATTCACTGGGGCGGCGGCACGCCGAGCCTGTTGCCGGCCGAATCACTGCGCCTCGTGGTGCAGCACCTCAACGCGGCCTTCGACATCGGTCCGGACGCCGAGCACGCGATGGAGCTCGATCCGCGCACGGTCACCGAGGATCTCGCGGCACGCCTCGTCGAGGCCGGCATCAACCGCGCCAGCCTCGGCGTTCAGGACTTCACGCCGAAGGTGATGGAGGCGATCGGCCGCATCCAGCCCTACGAGGTGGTCGCCGATGCGGTCGCCCGCCTCAGGGCCGTCGGCATCGAGGCGATCAATTTCGACCTGATGTACGGCCTGCCGTTCCAGACCGGCGACGACGTCGAGCGCACGACGCGCAAGTCGGCCGAGCTGAAGCCGTCGCGCATCGCCATCTTCGGCTATGCCCACGTGCCCTGGTTCAAGGTGCATCAGCGGCTGATCGACGTCAGCGCCCTGCCCGGCGCCGTCGAGCGCATGGAGCAGGCGGAACGGGCGCGCATGGCGCTCGAGGAACTCGGCTACGTCACGGTCGGTTTCGACCATTTCGCCCATCCCGACGACAGCATGGCTAAGGCCGTCCGCGAGGGCACGCTGAAGCGCAATTTCCAGGGCTACACCACCGACACGGCACCGGCCCTCATCGGCTTCGGCGCCTCGGCGATCGGCAAGCTGCCGCAAGGCTACGTGCAGAATGCGCCGGATGTCGGCGGCTACAAGCGGGCGGTGCTGGAAGGCGGGCTGCCGATCGCGCGCTTCAAGACGCTCAGCGACGACGACCGCCTGCGGGCCGACATCATCGAGGCGCTGATGACCGGCTTCACGGTCGACGTCGAAGAGGTCTGCGGCCGCTACGGCGTCGACCCGAAGGCGCTCGATGCCTCGTTCGATGCGCTCGTCGAGCTGGTGCGCGACGGACTTGCGACGGTCGAGGGCTGGACGGTGACGATGAAGCCGGCGGGCCGGCCGTTCGTGCGGATCGCCGCGGCGGCATTCGACGCCTATCTCAATGCCGAGGCGGCGCGTCACTCGGTCGCCGTCTGACGGCAGGCCGCAGGGACGGGAGTTCGGGGGGCCGCACCGCGGCCCCCCTTTTTCATTCGTAGTCGACGGCGACGAGATAGAGGCCGCAGGCCGGCGCCACCGGGCCGCAGGCGGCGCGGTCGCGTGCCTCGAGGGCGGCGCGCACGTCGGCCGCCGTCCACTGGCCGGCGCCGACCAGCTTCAGCGTTCCGGCCATCGAGCGCACCTGATTGTGCAGGAAGGAGCGGGCCGAGACGGAGAGCTCGACGATGTCGCCGTTGCGGGCAACGTCGAGGCGGTCGAGGGTGCGGATCGGGCTGTCGGCCTGGCACTGGGCGGCGCGGAAGGTGGTGAAGTCGTGGCGGCCGAGCAGCACCCGCGCGGCCTCGGCCATCGCCGCGGCGTCGAGCCGGCGCGGCACCGACCAGACGCGATCGCGCTCGAGCACCGGCGGGGCGCGGCGATCGAGGATCCGGTAGAGGTAGTGGCGGCGCTTCGCGGAAAAACGGGCGTCGAAGTCGTCGCCGACCCGCTCGGCGGCAAGGATGGCGACCGGTGCCGGGCGCAGATGGGCGTTGACGGCGTCGCGGATCGTATCCGTCTTCCAGTGCCGCGACAGGTCGATATGGGCGACCTGCCCGGTGGCGTGGACGCCGGCATCGGTCCGGCCGGCGCCGCGCACCGCGACGTCCTCGCCGCAGAAGCCGCGGATCGCCGCCTCGATCGCGCCCTGCACGCTGTCGCCGACGGCCTGGCGCTGCCAGCCGACGAAGGGTGTGCCGTCATATTCGATGGTCAGACGATAGCGTGGCATGGCCCGGGCGCCGCCACCTACGCGGTTCGCGGCAGATCGGCGAAGGCCGCCGGATAGCGAACCGTACCGGCAAGGCCCTCGAGCCCGCCGGGCCGCAGGGCACGGACCATGTGGGTCGCGCCCGGTGCCTTGGTCCAGAGCGAGCGGAACGGCTGCGCCGGTTCGACGGCGAAACCGAAGCCGCGATAGAAGGCCGGATCGCCGATCACGAAGGCGAGACGGACACCGCTCTCGGCGATGCGGCGCAGGCCCTCCTCGACCAGCGCCGAGCCGATGCCGCCGTGCTGGGCGCCCGGCAAAACGGCGAGCGGGGCGAGCGAGACGGCCGTCGTCTCCCGCCCCTTGTCGAGGATCGAGATCCGGCTGAAGGCGATATGACCGACGATGCGGTCGCCGCCGAGCGCGACGAGCGAGAGCGACAGATCGCCGTCGCGGCGCAGCGTCTCGACGAGCCGCGCCTCGGCGTCGTGGCCGAACGCGGCGCGCAGCACGGCGGCGATCGCCGGCGCGTCGCCCGGCTGTTCCGGCCGGATGGTGATAGCGGGAGGGTTGGTCATCGCGCTATGGTTACGCCAGGACGGCGCCTCCAGCAACAGAGGCACCGCGGAGGAACACGGCGGCATCCATCGCCTGTTTGCCGGCCCGCTGCAACACGACGAGGCGTACCGCGCCCTCGCTGCAGGCGATCGTCAGGGCGTCGTCGAGCACCTCGCCCGGCCGGCCGGCGCCATCGGCGAGGCGCGATGCGAGCACCTTGACGCGCTCGGCCTTGCCGGCAAGCTCCATCTCGCACCAGGCACCGGGAAACGGCGACAGGCCGCGAATGTGATCGTGCACGGCGCGGGCCGGCTGCGACCAATCGATCCGGGTCTCGCCCTTGTCGATCTTGGCGGCGTAGGTGACGCCCGCCGCGCCCTGGGCGACGAAGGCGAGCCCGCCGGCCTCGAGGCGATCGAGCGCGCTCGCCACCAGGCCGGCGCCGAGGGCGGCGAGGCGATCGTGCAGCTCGCCGGCGGTCTCGTCGGGGCCGATCGGCGTTGCCGCGGTCATTGCGACCGGGCCGGTATCGAGCCCTTCCTCCATCTTCATCACCATGACGCCGGTCTCCGGGTCGCCGGCCATCACCGCGCGCTGGATCGGCGCGGCGCCGCGCCAGCGCGGCAACAGCGAGCCGTGCAGGTTGAGGCAGCAATGGCGCGGCACGGCGAGGATCGCGGGCGGCAGGATGAGGCCGTAGGCGACGACGACGACGACGTCGGGCGCAAAGGCCGCGAGCCCGGCTTCGGCCTCGGCGGTGCGCAAGGTCTTCGGGGTGAGCACGGGAATGCCGCGGCGCTCGGCCTCGACATGGACCGGCGAACGGCGCTCGGCCATGCCGCGTCCGGCCGGGCGCGGCGCCCGGGTATAGACGGCGACGACGTCGTGTCCGGCTTCGCAGACGGCGACGAGTGTCGCGACGGCGAAGTCCGGCGTGCCCATGAAAGCGACGCGAAGCGCCATCGATCCTTCCCCCGACCGTTCGGCAACGGCCCTGCTTTGCGGGATGGCGAGGCGAAGGTCAAGTCTGCCGGACGGTGTGCGACGAAAGCAGGACGCCGGCTAACGAGGCCGGCGTCCCGAAGTCCCTGCCGAAGACGTCACGCCGCGGCGACGTCGGTCAGGAAGCGGTCGACTTCCTCCTTGAGGCGGGCCGAGGTCTCGCCGACCCGCCCGGCGGCGGCCAGCACGGTCTCCGCCGAACGGCCGGTCTCCTCGATCGAGCCGTTGAGCGTTTCCATGTCGCCGACGACAACGCGGGTGCGCCCCGCCGCCTGCTGGATGTTCTGCGAGATCTCGCCGGTGGCGGCGCCCTGCTGCTCGACCGCCGTGGCGATGGCGGCGGTGTAGCCGTTGACGTCGTTCATCGTCTCGGCGATCGCGGCGATGGCCTCGACGGCCTCGGCGGTCGAGGCCTGGATCGCGGTCACCTGGGCGCCGATCTCCTCGGTCGCCTTCGAGGTCTGGTTGGCGAGTTCCTTGACTTCGGCGGCGACCACGGCGAAGCCGCGGCCCGCCTCGCCCGCCCGCGCCGCCTCGATGGTGGCGTTGAGGGCGAGAAGGTTGGTCTGCTCGGCGATCGCCTGGATCAGCGAGACGACCTCGCCGATCTTGTTGGCGGCGGCGGCGAGACCGGCGACCTTCTCGTTGGAGCGATGGGCGCCGCTGGTGGCGCCGGTGACGATCTCGGTGGTGCTCGCGACCTGGCGGGAGATTTCGCCGATCGAGGCGGAAAGCTCCTCGGCCGCGCCGGCGACCGACTGCACGTTGCTCGAGGCATCGCGCGAGGCGCCGGCGGCGCTGCCGGCGCGCTTCGTGCTCTCGGCGGCAACGCTCGACAGGCGATCTGCCGTCCGGTTCAGGTCGGCATTGGTCTCCTCGACCTGATGGATGAGGCTCCCGGTCACGTCGCGGAAGCGATCGATCAGTTGCTCGACGGCCCGCTGGCGTGTCTCGAGCGCCCGGCTCTGCTCGACCTGCCGCACCTCGAGATGGGCCCGCTCGATCGCACCCTCGCGGAAGCTCTCGACCGCGGCGGCCATCTGGCCGAGTTCGTCGCCACGGCCGAGGCCGGGCACCGCCGTCGCGGTGTCGCCCTCGCGCAGCGCCGACATGCGGGCAACGAGGTTCGCCACCGGCCGGGTGATCGAGCGCATGATGAACAGCGCCGCGACGCCGCAGACGGCCAGAACGGCGAGCGCCAGAAGCGCGGCACGCAGGGTCTGCCTCATCACCAGGGCATCGACATCGTCGACATAGACGCCGGTGCCGACGATCCAGCCCCAGGGGGCGAAGCCCTCGACGTAGGAGTATTTGAGTACCGGATCGGGCGAGCCGGGCTTCGGCCAGTGATAGTCGACGATGCCGCCCTTTTCCGCCTTCACCTTCGCGACCATGGCCAGGAACAGTTTCTTGCCGGTGGGATCGGCGAGATCGGCGAGATCCTTGCCGTCGAGCTCGGGCTTGATCGGATGCATGACCATGCGGGGCTGCATGTCGTTGATCCAGAAATACTCCGAGCCGCTGTAGCGGAGCGTGCGCACGATCGACTTGGCCTCGGCCTGGGCGGCCGCCAGCGTCTTGCGGCCGGCATCGACTTCGGCCTGCTGGAAGGCGAAGACGTCGACGACCGCGTCGACCATCTGCTGCAATTCGTGCTGGCGCTGTTCGAAAAGCCGGTTGCGGCTGATGCTGACCTGCGCTGCGGTCAATACGGTGAGCCCGACGAGGATCAGGCCCACCAAAGCACCAAGACGTGCTCCAATGGTCCAACGCATTCTTGTTGTTCTCCGCTTTTGCGTCCTGAGCAACGCTGCATTGGTCCAGGTAAAATTGCCGTTAATATCGAGTGTTTTTGACCGGATATCTCAAATAAATATTTGCGCAAATTGTCGATAAATTCATTTTCTTCTATATCTCTTGAGTTTTCCCGTGGATCGACTCAAAACACACGCCGATTTATGACAGTCTTTATTGAGTGACGAGAGTCGTTTCGCAGTCATGTTTCCGGATAGAAAAACAACTCTCGCAACAACGGCCCGCCGTCCGGCGCCCCCTTGCGACAATTACCGAGGAGACGAGCGGACGCACCGGAGCGTTGCCGGTGCCAATTCGATGCGGTTCGGGAAAGATACTTCCGGAATTGCGCTAGAGCGCGGCCGGTGCCTTGCCGGAGAATTTCGCCTGTTTGCTGAATTTTTTCACGACACGATCGCGCTTCAGCTTCGACAGATGGTCGATGAACAGGCGGCCGTTGAGATGATCGATCTCGTGCTGCACACAGACAGAGAGCAGGCCGTCGGCCTCGAGTTCCTGCACCTTGCCGTCGCGATCGAGATGACGCACCCGGCAACGCTCGGGCCGCTCGACCTCGTCGTAGTATTCCGGCACCGACAGGCAGCCTTCCTCGTAGACGCGCGCCTCCTCGGACGTCCACACGACTTCCGGGTTGACGAGGAACAGCGGCTTGCGCGCCTCGTCGTCCTTGGAGAGGTCGATGACGACGATCTGCTTGGCGACACCGACCTGGATCGCGGCCAGCCCGATGCCCGGCGCCGCGTACATGGTCTCCAGCATGTCGTCCATGAGCTGGCGGATGCCGTCGTCGACGACCTCGACGCGCTGGCACTGCTGGCGGAGACGCGGATCGGGAACGGTGAGGATTTCGAGCTTGGCCATGGCCGGTGAGATAGAAAATGCCGGGTCGGCGGTCAACAGGCACGTTCGTCATATTGCGATTGCCGGACCGCATCGCGCACGCTAGACCCCTTGTCGGATCGACCGACAAGCCAAGATGAGGCGCCGACCCGCCATGACCGACCGGCCAGAGACCCTTCGCCTCGCCCTCGCCCAGGCCAATCCGGTCGTCGGCGACATCGCCGGCAATACCGAGAAGGCGCGGGCCATGCGCGCCGAGGGCGCCCGCCTCGGCGCCGACCTCGTCGTTTTTCCCGAACTCTTCCTCGCCGGCTATCCGCCCGAGGACCTCGTCAAGAAGCCGGCCTTCATCGAGGCGTGCCGGCGGGCGCTCGAAAGCCTCGCCGCCGAGACCGGCGACGGCGGGCCGGCGCTGCTGATCGGCGCGCCCTTCGCCGAGGACGGCAAGCTCTACAATTCGATGGCGCTGCTCGACGGCGGCCGGATCGAGGCGGTGCGGCACAAGGTCGAGCTGCCGAACTACGGCGTCTTCGACGAGAAGCGGGTGTTCGATGCCGGCCCCTTCCCCGGCCCGATCGGCTTTCGCGGCATCCGCCTCGGCGTGCCGATCTGCGAGGACATCTGGGTGCCCGACGTCGTCGAATGCCTCGTCGAGACCGGGGCGGAGATCCTCGTCGTGCCGAACGGCTCGCCGTACTGGCACGACAAGGCCGCGCTCCGGCTCAACGTCGCGGTCGAGCGGGTGGTCGAGAGCGGCCTGCCGCTCGTCTACCTCAACCAGGTCGGCGGCCAGGACGAACTCGTCTTCGACGGCGGCTCGTTCGGCCTCGCCGCCGACCGGCGGCTCGCCTTCCAGATGCCGGCCTACGAGGAGACGGTCGAGCTCAGCGTCTGGGAAAAGGGCGCGGACGAGGTCTGGCGGCCCGGCGAGGGCCCGGCCGCGACGCTGCCCGACCATGATGCCGCCGACTGGATGGCCTGCGTCGTCGGGCTGCGCGACTATGTCGACAAGAACCGCTTTCCCGGCATCGTGCTCGGCCTTTCGGGCGGCATCGACTCGGCCGTCTGCGCGGCGATCGCCGTCGACGCCCTCGGCCCGTCGCGGGTGCACGCGATCATGCTGCCCTACCGCTACACCTCGCAGACCTCGCTCGAGGACGCGGCGGCCTGCGCCGACGCGCTCGGCATCCGTTACGACACGGTGCCGATCGGCCCGGCGGTCGACGCGCTCGAGCACATGCTGGGGCCGCTCTTCGAGCAGCACGCGCCGGACATCACCGAGGAGAACCTGCAGTCGCGGGTGCGCGGCACGGTGCTGATGGCGGTCTCCAACAAGTTCGGGCCGATGGTGGTGACGACCGGCAACAAGTCGGAGATGTCGGTCGGCTACGCGACGCTCTACGGCGACATGAACGGCGGCTTCAATCCGATCAAGGATCTCTACAAGACCGAGGTGTTCCGCCTCGCGCGCTGGCGCAACGCCAACCGGCCGGCGGACGTGCTCGGCCCGACCGGGGTCGTCATTCCGGAGCGGATCATCGACAAGCCGCCCTCGGCGGAACTGCGCGAGAACCAGACCGACCAGGATTCGCTGCCGCCCTACGACATTCTCGACGGGATCCTCGAACGCCTCGTCGAGGACGAGAAGGGGGTTGCCGAGATCATCGCCGAGGGCTTCGAGGAAGCGACGGTGCGGCGCATCGAGCATCTGCTCTACATCGCCGAATACAAGCGGCGGCAGGCGGCGCCGGGCGTGAAGCTGACCCGGCGCAATTTCGGCCGCGACCGGCGCTATCCGATCACCAACCGGTTCCGCGACCGCGGCTGAGCCGGCCGCGGTCCCCGGCGACTTGCGATTTTGCCCTGCAATCGCCGAACATCGTTCCTATCTAAGGACGGCTCACGGCGAGCGACGCTGCAACGGAGGGTGCCGGCAAACGATGGACTCGAACCTCATCACCCGTTTCTTCGGTGGGCCTCCCGGCTGGGTGCTGGTCCGGCTCGTGTTCCTGTCCTTCGTCGTCGGCGTGATCCTGTCGGCGCTCGGGATCAGCCCGCACGAAATCCTCGACAGCTTCCGTCGCCTGATCGTGCGCATCTACGACATGGGCTTCGAGGCGATCGACTGGGCGATCCGCTATTTCGTGATCGGCGCCATGGTCGTCTTCCCGGTCTGGTTCATCGTCCGGGTGATGAAGGTCGGCAAGGCGACGGCCAAGCAGCTGCCGCCGCCGGAATCCTGACCGGCCGATCTCAGAGAACGTCGAGAACGCGCTCGGGCGGACGTCCGAGCGCGGCCTTGCCGCCGGAGATGACCACCGGGCGCTCGATCAGCACCGGATTGGCGGCCATCGCCGCGATCAGCGCCTCGTCGTCGGTGACGGCGGCGAGCCCCAGCTCCTTGTAGACCGCTTCCTTGGTGCGCATCAGCTCGCGCGGCTTGAGGCCAAGCTGCTTCAGCACGGCACGCAGCTCGTCGGCGCTCGGCGGGGTCTTCAGATATTCGACGACCGCCGGCGTCTCGCCCTTCTCCTCCAGGAGCCCGAGCGCCTGGCGCGACTTCGAACAGCGCGGATTGTGCCAGATGGTGACGGTCATCGCTTCCTTCCTCACGGATTGCTGTCGGCCCAGGCGGCGACATTGGTGCCGACCGCCTCGGCGATAGTGGCCATGCCCTCGGCGCGCGCGCGGCGCGCCAGATGCCGCTTGATGGCATCGACGAGGCCGAGACCGCCGAAGACGAGCCCGGTATAGATCTGCACGAGGTCGGCGCCGGCGGCGATCTTGGCGAAGGCGGATTCGGGCGAATCGACACCGCCGACACCGATCAGCGGCATGTCCTGACCGACCTGGCGGCGGACCCGCGCCAGCATCCGCGTCGAGCGGCGGAACAGCGGCCGGCCGGAGAGGCCGCCGGCCTCGCGGGCGGTTGTCCCGTCGGTGAGGCCGTCGCGGGCAATCGTCGTGTTGGAGACGACCATGCCGTCGATGCCGCGCGCCGTCGCCTCGTCGACGATTTCCTCGAGGTGGCCGTCGTCGAGATCGGGCGCGATCTTCAGGAACACCGGCACGCGCCGGCCGATCCGCGCGGCGGCCTCGTCGCGGGCAACGAGCGCCGCGGTCAGCAGTTCGGCCAGAGCATCGCGCGCCTGCAGGTCCCTGAGGCCGGGCGTGTTCGGCGAGGAGACGTTGATCGTGAAATAGCTCGCCACATGGGCGAAGACGGCGATGCCGGTGACATAGTCGAAGACCCGGTCGGCCGAATCCTTGTTGGCGCCGACATTGACGCCGACGACGCCGGGCCGGCCGCGCCGGCGCTCCAGCCGCGACAGCACCCGGGCATGGCCGTCATTGTTGAAGCCGAAGCGATTGATGACGGCGTTGTCGGCCGGCAGCCGGAACAGGCGCGGGCGCGGATTGCCCGGCTGCGGGCGCGGCGTCACCGTGCCGATTTCGGCAAAGCCGAAGCCGAGGGCAAGGAGCGCGTCCGGCACTTCGCCGTTCTTGTCGAAGCCGGCGGCCATGCCGAGCGGATTCGGAAAATCGAGATCGAAGAGGCGACGGGCGAGCAGCGGGTCGTCGGGCGCGGCGCAGCGCGGATGAAGGCCGCTGGCCAGCGCCTTGACGGTGAGGTTGTGGGCGCGCTCGGCATCGAGCGACAGCACGAGCGGCCGGGCAAGATCGAAAAGGCCGGCGAGCATCTAAAGATCCTCCGGAAAGAGGTGGCGGCCGTCGGCTCCGAGCGGCAGCGGCCGCACCGAGACGACCGCATCGAGGCCGAGCGGGCCGTAGAGATGCGGGAACAGCGCGCCACCGCGCGAGGGCTCCCACTTCAGCGCCGGAGCGAGCCGGTCGCCGTCGATGGCGACGAGGAGCAGGTCGCGGAGGCCGGCAAAGTGCTTCGCCGCCGTCTCGCGGACCTGGTCGGCGGCCGAGAAATGGATGAAGCCGTCGGCGAGATCGACCGGCGCACCGGCGAAGGCGCCCGCCGCTTCGGCGGCGCGCCAGAGCTGTTCGGGCACGATCTTGTAGACGCGATTGGGGGGCACGCGGGCGCGGTCCTTCGGCGGATGCAGCACGGCGAACGTAGTCGGCGTCCCGCGGTCCGGCAACCCCCGAAAGCGATCGGTTGCGAGGACGACCTGTCGTTCAGTCTTGCCGCCAGGCGAAATCGCCGAAAATGTCGATCACCTCGATGCCACCGCCGGTGTTGACGGTGTGCATGCCGACATCGGCGCGCCGCGGGTCGGGCTTGATCCGGGCAACGACGGTCTGGGCGTAGCCGTCGAGATCGAGACGGTCGACGCGGGCGATGGCAAGGCCGCCGCCGTAGAATTCGCGGCAGTCCTGGGCCGGACGATAGAGCGCGCCGTCGCGGACGAACATCTCGCCGCCGGGCCGGGCGGCGCCGGCATCGGCGAGCACCGGATTGGCCGGCAACGCGCGCCACTCGCCGAACAGATCGTCGGCATGGAAGAGGCCGAGGCCGTCCCAGGTCGAGCGGCCGCCGTCGGAAATGGCGGCAAAGAGCCAGAGCCGGCCGTCGCGTTCGAGCAGCGTCGCGTCGGACGCCTCGACGCCGTCGACGAGGGTCGCGACCTTCTCCCAGCGGTCCGGGAAGGTGACGGCGCGGTAGAGTTCGATGGCGCGGTTGCCGAGCGTCTCGGGGATCATGAAGACCTCGCCGCCGCGCTCGAAGACGAACGGGTAGGACAAGTGATAGGGGCGCTCGAGCACGACACGCGGGCTCGTCACGCGGCCGTCGGCCTCGATGGTGAAGACCGAGATGACGCCCTTGCCCGTCGCGTAGGGGTATTCCTCGCAGAAGACGTAGCGCCGGCCGTCGCGGACGATCACGAAGGGATCGGCGAAATAGCGCCGGCCGTCGTCGGGGAGGCGGAAATAGCGCGCATCGGGCATCGCCAGCCGGTCGGCGATGGTGTCGCCGGCGACGACCGGGCGCCAGCCGATCGCCCAGCGCGGCGCGGTGCGGACGTGACGGTCGAGGCGGGCGCCGATCTTGGCGACGAGTGCCTGCAGACCGAAGGTGAGCGGGCGGCGGGCGAGCGTCACCTGCTGCGGCGTCACCTGCCAGTCGGTGCCGGCGCAGATGGTGCCTTCGCGGAGCGCCCGGCGCACCAGCTCGGCGCCGGTCGCGAACACCGGCTCGAGCGCCTGGGAGAGGATGCGCGGCTCCTCGACCGCCGGCAGGGCATCGCCGAGGCCGCTGTCGTCGCAGCCGGCAAGGGTGAGGCGCGGGCGGCGACCGTCGACGATCGCGGCAATGGCGGCGGTGTCGTCGGCAACGCCGTCGTAGAGAAGAATGAGCGCGGGCATGTCGCCGAGCGCGCTCGCCAGATCGATGCCGGCGAAATCGACGACGACGTCGTGCTCGCCGGGACGCATGGTGACGATCGGCGCGGCGAGCGCGGCAAGATCGGTGATGTCGGCCGAGCTCGACCGCTGGCCGTAGACGAGGCGCTCGAAGGCGAAGAGCGTCGTCAGGCCGCGCGGCAGGGAGCGGCTCTCGGGCGCCTTGGCGACGGCGACGCGATAGCCGTTGTCGCCGGCGAATTCGGAAACGAGTTCGACCTGCCAGCGCCACAGGCGCGCCGGATCGACGACGAACAGCACGCGACGGAGGGCCGTCGTTCCCGACGTCTCCCCGCTTCGCTGTGCTGTCTGACGATCCAGCATCCCGCCGTCACCCGTGCCTGGGCGCCGCGAGGGCGCGATGGATATCGAACAGGCGCGGCAGCTGCGTATTCACCGAATAGGGAACGACGCGCTCGTGCACGGCCTCGGTGCGGATCGTCCCGGACTTGATGCCGGCCCAGAGATCGAGCCAGGCCGCGGCCATCGCCTCGACGGTCGCCTCGGTGTCGTCGAGACGCTCGACGAGGAAGCCGGTGCTGCCGGTCTCGACCAGCGGATCGTATTGCGGCAGGCGGATCGCGCCCATCGGCCGGCCGGTCGACATCGTCTCGAGGAGGAAGCAGGGCATGCCCTCGAAATAGGAGGTGAGGATGCCGGCATGGCAGCGGGTCAGCACCTCGTGGACGCCGCGGGCGTCCTTGAAGCCGTGGCGCACGGTCAGGTGCTCGATCGCCGCGAACTCGCCATAGCGATGCGGATCGCTGGTGCCGACATAGTGGAATTCGACGCGGCCATCGAGGGCGCGGCCGAGGCGCTCGATGACGCGGAACATCAGCGGCGGATCCTTGAACGCGTCGAGCCGGCCGGTGAAGACGATGCGCAGCACGTCGTCGGAGACGTCGAACGGCACCGGCGGGAAGATCCCGGTGTCGACCGAGACGGTCATGAACGAGGCCTTCTTCGCATGGGCCGGGAACTGCGCCTCGATGCGCTTCACGATGTTCGGATTGACGCCGACGATGCGGTCGGCGAGCGCGAGGGCGATGCGCTCGGCGGCGGCATGGACGAACCAGAACCGCTTGATGAGCGAATCCATCTTCTGGTCCTTCGAGCCCTCGCCATGAACGATCTGCACGACCGGCAGCCCGAGCGCGCGGGCGAAGGGAGCGAACTCGAAGCGCTGCAGCTCGACGGTCGCCGGTCCCTTGCCGATCAGCCGGCGGATCGTCCGGTAGTGGCGCAGCAGGGCGGTCGCGACGCGAAAGGTGATCGACCGGCCGATGCTGGTCGCGGCCTGGTGGATCTCGTCGTCGGGAACGTGAACGACGGGAAGGAAGTCGATGACGCGGCCGCCGACGTCGATCTTCACCGGCTCGCCGATCGCGAGGTCGCCGCGGCCGTCGACGCCGACGAGGAGGACCGAGAAGTCCTCGGGATGGCGCTGCAGCATGACGCGGACATGGGTCTCGATGCCGCCGACCTTGTTGCCGCGCGGATCGATCGGATGGATGAGCACCAGCCGGTGCCCGGCGCGAGCCGCGGTGCCGGTGCCGGCCTCGACAAGGCCCGGTGTCCGGCGCTCGGTCTCGGCGCGGCGGGCAAGCACGGCGGCGCCGGTGGCGTGCGGGTCGATCCAGCGGGTGTCGGTGGTGGTGGCAATATCGGTCATTTCGGTGTTCCCGGTTCGGGGTCCTTGTCGGCGGTCGGCAGCGATCAGCCGTCCGCCGCACGGCGCGGCGGCGATGCCAGCATCTCGGCATAGACGACGGCGCAGCTGGCATAGCGCGACGCCATGCGGCGCGGATTGGTCATGAGGCGCCACAGCCATTCGATGCCGGCGGTCTGGAAGAAGCGCGGCGCCCGCGTCTGGTGGCCGGAGATGAAATCGAGGGCGGCGCCGATGCACAGATAGCCGACGCCGGCGGAGCGCTGCAGGGCACGGTCGGCGAAGATCTCCTGCTTCGGAGCGCCGAGGGCGATGAAGCAGAACTTCGCACCCGAGGCGGCGATGCGCTCGATCACCGCGTCGGCCTCGGGCGAGGCCGGATCGAAGCCCTGGGGCGGCGATTCGAGGCCGGCGATCTCGAGGCCGGGATAGCGGGCGACGAGTTCGCGCGCCGCGCCGGCAAGCGATTCCCGGGTCGAGCCGAAGAGATAGACCGGCAGGCGACGGCGGGCCGCTTCGGCCGCGAGCGGCAGCACGATGTCGGCGCCCGTTGTGCGCTCGAGGCGCGCGCCCTGGCGGCGGGCGAGATGGACCACCGGCGCACCGTCGGCCGACACGAAGGTCGCCCGGCCGTAGGCCCCGTGGAAGGCGGGGTCGCGGCGCAGCTTGACGAGATGGTCGAGGTTGAGGGTGAAGAAGGTGAAGCCCTCGCCGGCCTCGGCGGTGTCGGCGAGGCGGTCGCAGGCCTCGCCAAGGGTCGCCACGTTGATCGGGCAACCGTCGACGACGGCAAGGGTGGCGAGTTTCGGGTTCCTGGCCACGGTTCCAATCCCTTCGGTTCTGGCACTGCCCCGATGCGGGACGGGCCTTCGGCCGAACGGTGCGAGGGCCATGCCAGTCGCGCGTACCGGCGCCCAATCCCGCCAACGGTCTGAAAACCCCAAATGTTTCAATTTGTTGCTCCGTTCGATCGAAGGCTGCCGGGGACTTGCCGTCACTTCGTCCCGTTTCGGCACAGTCTCTCTGTTTCGTTGACGGACGCGGCCTCACTCGCCCGGCATGGCACCGCGTGCCATCAGGGTGCGCGCCGTCTCGGCGACGATGCGCGGATGCAGCGCGGCGAGCAGGACGCCGTAGATCAGGGCGCCGAGCACGATCTCGGCGACGAGGCCGACGACCGAGCCCGGCTGCGGCACGAGATGCAGCGCCAGCCACATCACGCCGCTCGCGGCGACGATGCGGGCAATGGCGCCGATCGGGATGACGAGGCCGAATTTCAGCGTCGCGATGAGGAAGCTGACGATGGCGCTGATCGCGGTACCGATCGCGGCCCCCATGGCGGCGCCGACGAGCCCGCCGTAGCGAAGGCCGATCCAGGCCGAGACGACGGCGACGACGGCCTCGGCGCCATCGACGACGGCAACGAGGCCCGGCCGTTCGGCGATGAGGAAGGTCTGGTCGGCGAAATGCAGGCGCAGATTGCGCAGGGCGCCGGCGAGGACGGCGAGCGGCAGGATCGCCATCGTCGCGTCGTGGAACGGCTCGGCGACGAGCAGCTCGACCAGCGGCTGGCTGATGGCGTGGAGGCCGGCGACGGCCGGCGCGAGGGCGGCGACGAGCAGCGCGCCGTTGCGCGAGAGCTGGGCGAAACCGTCCTTGTGGCCGCCACGGCGGGCCTGGGCAAGGGCCAGCGGGAAGGCGGCCGCGGTGACCAGCATGGCCGCGACGGCGGCGCCGCGCTGACCGAGACCCCAGCCGACGCCGAGCAGGCCGACGCCCTTGGCGCCCATTTCCCACTCGACGATGAAGCGGATGCCGTTGAGGCCGATCCAGTCGAAGAGGCCGGAGACGAGCAGCGGCAGGCCGTAGGTCATGGCGCGCCGCACGAGGCCGTGCTCGAGGCGGCGCGGATGACGGCCGATGCCGAGCAGCGGCGCGACGAGGCCGATCGCGGCGATCTGGGCGACGGCATAGCCGGCGAGCGCGGTCGCGGCCGAGGCGTGGATCATCGACGTCGCGGCAAGGCCGAGCATCAGGCCGACCACCGGGCCGACGGTCTGCAGGATCGAATAGGCGCGGATCGCCTGGGCCGAGCGGGCACGCTCGGCGAAATGCGTGTTGGCCATCCGGCTGATCATGTAGACGACCGTCGCGGCGATCACGAAGGGCGTCAGCGGGATGTCGACGATGAAGACGAGCAGGCCGATGCCGACCACCGCCTGAACGACGGAACCGGCGGCGAGCGCCACCACCTCGGTGTTGCGGAAGCGGGTCTGCTCCTCCGGGTCGGTGATGTCGCCGTAGTAGCGCAGGGCATAGAAGGTGAACCAGCCCATGCCGACGAGATAGGCGAAGTCCTGGCTCGCCGTGATCAGCGTGAAATTGCCGTAGCCGGTCGGCGACAGGAAATGGGTCCAGGCGATCACCGCCACGAACTGCGCCAGCGGGCCCAGAAGCTGGGCCGGCAGGTACAGGAGCGTTTGACGGAAGAGCATCGCGGGTCCTCGTGAGCCGGTCAGGCGCGGATGCGCCCTGCGGCGAGCCGCATCAGCAGATCGATGACGCCGGCATGGTCGCCTTCGGCGGCGGCGTTCCAGCGGGTGAGGTTGGCGGCGGCGCCGGCGGCGGCGGCCTTGCGCCAGCCCGGTTCGGCGACCATCGCCGCGATCCGCCCGGCGGCGGCGCGCGGGTCGGCGGGATCGACGAGCAGGCCGCTCTCGGCCAGCACTTCGGCAAAGACCGGCTTTTGCGGCGCGACCACCGGCAGGCCGGCATATTGCGCCTCGAGCAGCGGCAGGCCGAGGCCTTCGTCGTGCGAGGTGTTGATGAAGATGTCGGCGGCATCGACGATGGCGCGGATCTCTTCGGCCGAGCGATAGCCGTGCAGCGTCACGCCGGGCCGGGTGGCGAGGCGCTCGGCGTCCTCGCCCCAGCCGACGCGACCGACGATGTCGAGGCGGCTCGTCGGGAAGCCGCCCTCACGCAGCGCATCGACGATGTCGGCGGCGGCCATCAGGTTCTTACGCGGCTCGACGGTGCCGAGCGCGACGAGGCGCAGGCCGGTGGTCGGCTCGGGGTGCCACTCGCGCACCGCCGCGTCGAGGCCGAACACGTTGCGGACCTTCGGCCGGTAGAGAACGATCTCGGCGTCCGGCCGGCAGAAGGCGCGCAGCTCGGTCTCGGTCGCATGGGAATTGACGAGGAAGCGCGGCAGGCGGCGCACCGCCGCGCGGAACGGCGCGACCATGTAGAGCCTGGCGCGGATGTTGAGGTCCTGCGGCCGGGTCAGGAGGAAGAGGTCGTGAATGTAGGGCAGCACCCGGCCGCCGAAGGCGGACAGGGCGAGCGAGGGCGGAAAGCCGGGGCAAAGGACGATCGCCTCGCGGTCGGCGATGGCGCGCGCCGGCAGGCCGATGTTCTGGGCGACGATCATGTCGCGGCGGCTGGCGGCGCCGACGATCTCGACCGGGAACGGCGCCAGCGCCTCGGCCGAGAAGAGTTCGAGGGCGATGCGCTCGATGCCGGTGACGTGGCGCCCGACATGGCTGTGATCGACGACGAGCCTGGGCAGATGCGCGGCGGCGGCGGGCGCGGCGCCGGCGGTCTCGGCGGCGGTGCGGGCGGGCGCCGTGGCGGTGGCGGTGCGGGCGAGCTGGCCGATGGTCATGGCGGACCCTCTCATTTGCCGGCCTCGATGGTGACGACGCCGCTGAGCCGGCCGGCCGGCAGATGCAGCGCGGCGATGGCATCGGCGGTGTCGCGGCCGGGCACGGCCGGCTCGGCGGAGACGAGGACCACCTGGTCGGCGGCGTCGGCCAGGAGGCGCGCCGAGGCGTCGGTCAGCACCGGCGCGCTGTCGACGACGACGAGACCGTAGCCGCGCGCCTCGCGGGCCAGCACGCGCACGGCGGCAAGACCGCGCGACCAGTCGAGCGGGCCGGCGTCGCTCGCGGCGAGCGGGGCGAAGACGAGACCGCTCTCGGGATCGTGGACGGCGACTTCCTCGAAGTCGGCGCGGCCGTCGGCGAGATCGGCGATGCCGGCGGCGGCGGCGGGGTTGATCGCCGCGGCAAGGCTCGCCCGGCGGGTATCGCCGTCGACGAGCAGCACGCGCTCGCCGGCAAGGGCGGCGGTCATGGCAAGGCCGGCGGCGACCGTCGAGCGCCCCTCGCCCGGCCGGGCCGAGGCGACGAGGACGATGCGCGGCCCGCCGGTGCCGAACGGCGCGGCGAGGCGGTCGGAAAGATCACGGCAGGCGGCGGCGAAGGCGCCGACCGGGTGATTGACGATCTCGGTGAAGGCAGCGAGCGGCGAGTGGCCGCCGGCGGCGAGCCGCGGCAGGGTGGCGAGGCGATCGGGCAGGCCCGGATTGCCCGATGTGCGGTCGGCGGCGGCGAGCGACGACCAGCCGACGGCGGTGCGGCGCACCGGCTGCGGCCGCGCCGGGCGGCGGCGCATGCGGGCCGCTTCCTCGGAGAAGTGCTCGCGCATCAGGGCACCGCCGATGCCGAGGCCGAGGCCGGCGGTCAGCGCCAGGGTGAGGGCGATCAGCTTGCGCGGCGAGACCGGGCGCAGCGGCACGGCGGCCGGCGAGATGATCCGCGCCTCGACGGTGTCGAGACCGTCCTGCTCGCTGGTTTCCTTGGCGCGCGACAGGAACTCGGTATAGACGGCGCGGCTGGTGTCGGCCTCGCTGACCAGTTCGCGCAGGCGGACTTCCGCCCTGGTGCTGGTCTTGGCCTGGCGCTGGGCCGCCTCGAGGTCCTTCTCGAGCGCGATCTCGCGGCTCCTGGCGACCTCGAAATCGGCCTTGGCGGCGGCGGCGACGCGCTCGAGCTCGGCGTCGATGAGGACGCGGGTGTTGGCGAGCTGGGCGCGGATCGCCTGCAGGCGCGGATGGCGCGGGCCGAGCAGCAGGGCCTGCTCGGACTCCTCGCGCGCGATATCGGCATATTGCTGGCGCAGCTTCAGGATGCTTTCCGAGCCGATCGCGCTGGCGATCGTGTCGAGGCCGGCGCCGGCGGCGCTGAGGCGGCGGGCCTGGTCGAAGCGCGCTTCCGCCTCGGCGCGGTTGGTGCGGGCCGAGATGAGCTGCTCGTTGATGCGGGCCAGCTGCTTTTCGCTGACGAGCCCGCCTTCGATCGAAACGATGTCGTTGGCCGCCTTGTAGTCGACGACGGCCCTCTCGGCGGCGAGCATGCGATCGCGCAGCTCGTCGAGGCGGGCGGTGAGCCAGCTGTTGGCCTGGCGGTTGGCGTCGGCCTTCACCTGCAGGAGATCGGCGAGATAGGCCTCGGCGATCGCCTGGGTCAGGCGCGCCGCCTTTTCCGGGCTGCGGGCCTCGACCGAGACCTCGATGACATAGGTCTGCTGGGCGCGCTTCACCTTCAGGCTCTCGCCGAGGGTGCGCAACGCGGCGGCGGCCGGGTCCCCGGCGGCCGGCGCGGCGGCCGGCGCGGCACCGAAGGACAAGAGCCGGCCGATCGCGGCGCGAACCGCCGTCAGCGGATCGACGCGGCCGTCGCCGACGAAATCGGGATCGCTCGCCAGCCCCTCGCTTTCGACGACGCGGCGCAGCACCGCCTCGGAGCGGATCACCTCGAGCTGGCTCTGCACGAGATTCTGGACGACGGCCATGTCGGTGCCGAGACCGGACGGCACGACCTCGGAATTGACCACTTGGCGGCGGCGCGGGTCGATGAGGATGCTGGCCGAGGAGGCGTATTTCGGGATGGCGAGCATAACGTAGGCGACGGCGATGGCCACGAGCAGCGCCGTCGTCACCGCGATGAACAGGATGCGCGAGCGGAGGATGCGGAACAGGCCGCGCAGATCGGTGCGGCCGACCGGACCGGTCTCGGCCGCCGGAGCGCCGCGCCCGGTCATGGGCTCGCCGTCCCGATACCAGTCGAGCGTTTCGCGGGTGTGCAACATCTTCGATCCTCCGGTGCCGGCAGGTCATTCCGGGACATCGCACTGCCGGCACTGCGACGCCTAACGCGTATTAGCAAAGGCCGTGCCGAACGCCCGCCCGACCGCTATCGATCCGCCGTTCCGTTTCGATACATCAAGCATTGATATGTGTATTCAAATGAAACCGTGTGTATCGATAAAATACATTTGATTTTGTTTATTATGCGCTATCGAAATTAATGATTAACAATTAACTACTTTCCCGGAAGTTGTTTGAATTTGAGGCAAGTTTACCGAAATATATCGGCAAATCCTATGACTCTGCAGTGGACCTGCAGAATGGAGCGACCAATGATCGACGTGTCGCATCGAACAATGAACGACCTGGCGGTCCAGCCGGGTGAATTCCGCATCACGGCGTCCGGCTTCGCCTTCGCCGCCGTCGCCACCGACATCCTCTCGATCCTGGCCTTGGCGGCCCTGTCGAGCCTCGCCTACCATCTCGCCGTCTACGGCGACCCCTGGCCGGCCCTCAGGACCATCTGGATCGGCGCCGTGGTGGCGCTCCTCTTCGTCGCCGGCAATGTCGGCGCCAAGCGCTACGACGTCTTTTCCTATCTGTCGCGCAAGGGCCACATGCGGATCGCCTTCACCATGTGGAACGCGGCGTTCCTCGGGCTTTTCGCCATCGGCTTCCTGACCAAGACGAGCGACATCTTCTCGCGCGGCGGCGTCGGCGTGTTCTACGTCGTCGGCCTGCTCGGCGTGCTGGCGCTCCGGGTCGTCTATGTCCGGGTGATCCAGACCGCGACGGCGGTCGGCCGCGTGGCAGCGCGACGCATCCTGCTGATCGGCACCGATGCCGACGTGCACGCCTTCGAGCGCCGGTTCCAGCCGTCCCGCCTCGGTTTCGAGGTGGTCGACGCGGTGATCTTCACCGAGCGGCCGGGCGGCGAACGCTTCCAGCGCTTCGATGCCGGCCTGAAGCGGGTGATCGCCCGGGTCCGCCAGCTCGACCTCGACGAGGTGTTCATCCTCGTGCCGTGGTCCGAGAAGGAGGTCATCGACCGCTGCATCGAAGCCTTCACCGCCCTGCCGGTGACCATCCACCTCGGCCCGGAACGGATCCTCGAGCGCTTCGAGGACGTGCGCATCGCCCGCGTCGGCCCGCTGGCCAGCCTGGAAGTGATGCGCCCGCCGCTGACGCTGGTCGAGCGCGCCGCCAAGCGGACCCTCGACATCGTGCTGTCGGCGGTCGGCCTCGTCGCGCTCAGCCCGCTCTTCGTGATCGTGGCGATCATCATCCGCCTCGAAGGCCCCGGCCCGGTGTTCTTCTTCCAGCGCCGCCTCGGCTTCAACCAGAAGCCGTTCCGGATCTACAAGTTCCGAACGATGAGCGTGCTCGAGGACGGCGACCACGTCGCCCAGGCGACCCAGGGCGACGCCCGCATCACCCGCGTCGGCCGGCTGCTGCGCCGCTGGAACATCGACGAGGTGCCGCAACTGCTCAACGTGCTCGCCGGCGACATGTCGCTGGTCGGCCCGCGGCCGCACGCCCTCGCCCACGACCGCGACTTCGAGGAGCGCATCGCCCGCTACGCCCGCCGCTCCAACGTCAAGCCGGGCATCACCGGCTGGGCCCAGATCAACGGCTGGCGCGGCGAAACCGATACGGACGAGAAGATCCGCGGCCGCGTCCTGCACGACCTCTACTACATCGACAACTGGTCGGTCTGGCTCGACCTCTACATCATCGCGGCGACGGTCCTGTCGTCGCAGGGCTACCGCAACGCCTACTGAGGCGGCCGTCGCGCCTGGCGAGCCCCGCCCTCCGGCGGGGCTTTTCGCGTTCGTGCATGACCGCGTCAACCGTAGCGGCGCGGCGCGTTTCACCGGCCCCGATTCGGGTGTATGCTGAGGCTCGCAACGAGGGCGAAAGGTCGCCGCTCGGCGGGTTCCGGCGTTCAAGTATCTGGCCAAAAACGCGGGCGGCGAAAGCTGAGGACATCGTTCCAGGGCGGCCGGGACGATGCAATATCCGCTCGATCTATGAGAATTTTCTGATATATTGCGCCGCCAATATTCGGGCAAAGGGAGGATCACGAGATGGCCGAAGCCACGACCGACAATGCGAAAAGCATGTCGATCATCGTCACCAAGGGGACCCTCGACTGGGCATACCCCCCGTTCATCCTGGCCACGACGGCCGCTGCGATGGATGTTGACGTCACCCTGTTTTTCACCTTCTACGGCCTCACGCTGCTGAAGAAGGATCTCGACCTGCAGATCACGCCGTTCGGCAACGCCGCCATGGAAATGCCGATGATGGGCATGCACTTCAAGATGCCGAACATCGTCAACATGATCCCGGGCGTCGACGCGGCCTGCACGACGATGATGAAGAACCTCATCAAGAAGAAGGGCGTCGCCTCGATCGAGGAGCTGCGCGAAGCGGCCATCCTCAGCGACGTCAAGATCATCGCCTGCCAGATGACGCTCGACCTCTTCGAGTACAAGAAGGAAGACCTCATCGACGGCGTGACCCTCGGCGGCGCGGCCACCTACATGGAAAACGCGCTGAAGAGCGACATCAATCTGTACATCTGACCCGGCGCAAGACGGGGCAAGAAAACAAAAGAAGTGAAACGAGAAAGGTAGGGAAACAGCAATGGCTGATCAGGTTCTCGACGCGAAGGGGCTCAACTGCCCGCTGCCGATTCTGAAGGCGAAGAAGGCCCTGAAGGCGGTTCCGGCCGGCGGTACCCTCGAAGTTCTGGCCACCGATCCGGGTTCGGCCGCGGACTTCGAAGCGTTCTGCCGCACCACCGGCAACGAGCTTCTGGAGTCGGGCAACGACGGCGGCGTCTATCGCTTCCTCATCAAGCACGTCGCCTGATTGCGACTTCCCGGTCCGGAACGCCGCCTGCGGGGCGGCGTTCCGGGCAGGATCGCCACCCGGCGGCACCGGGCGGCAGGAAAGGCCGAATGGGGTCGGCGGCAAGCACCGGTCGGGGGACCGGGCAGCCGGACAGAATCCCAGCGGCACGCGAAAGCGGAGGGAACCGACGGCAAAGCGAAACATCGCCAGCCGTCGACCAGGTGGGGAAATGCCGGCCTCGATCATCGGCCGGCAATGTGTTGTTGCGGTGTGCACGACGCATCCGTTCGCTTCCCGAGGGAAGCCGTGCGCGGCATCACCGTCAGCGTGACAGGCTACGCCAACGCCGGGCCGTTCGCGCCCGACCTTTCCACGACCGGCTTTCGCAAGGTCCCGTTCGGCTTCAGCACCGGACGCGGCTGATTTTCATGCGGCCGTTCGGCCGGATGCGAGGCTGGACGGCGTCGCTCACGACAGCTCGACGCCGCCGAAAGGTCGGGGGTACGGGTCATGTCGATCAGAAGCATCATCCTGCGCTGGCCGCGGTTCTGGAAAGCCGCCGGCTGGGGCGCCTTTTCCGGCCTGCTCTACTGGCTGCTCTACCTTTATTCGCGACAGATCCTCGAGCTCAGCGTCAGCGCGTGGTGGTCGCCGGTCGTGCCGATCACGATCGCCTTCGCCTTCTCCATCATCCACGGCAATTTCACCTCGGCCTTCTGGGACGCGGTCGGCATCAAGCCGAAGTCGGTGGTGATCAAGAAGTAGCGCGCCGAAAAGAAGAGCGACGCGGCGGATCGGCCGCGAAAACCGGACCGGATCGGAACCCGCCATGGAAGATCTCTCCCATTTCATCACCCTCACGCCGCTCGGCGTGATCGGCCTTTTCCTCGTCGGCATGGTCGGCGGCATGGTCAGCGGGTTCATCGGCTCGGGCGGCGCCTTCGTGCTGACGCCGGCGATGATGACCATGGGCGCCTCGGGCATCGTCGCCGTGGCCAGCAACATGTGCCACAAGTTCCCCAAGGCCCTCGTCGGCTCGATCAAGCGGGCGCGCTACGGCCAGGTGGACCTCAAGCTCGGCCTGGTCATGGGCGCCTCGGCCGAAGCCGGGGTGCTCTACGGCGCCCACCTTCAGGAGGGCATCAAGGAGGCCTTCGGCGATGCCGGCTCGAACCTTTATGTGAGCGTCGCCTTCGTCGTGGTGCTCGGTATCGTCGGCAGCTACGTGCTGTTCGATTCCTGGAAGATCTACAAGGCCGGGGCGGCCGACGCCGAGGAGAAACCGTCCAGTCTCGCCCTCGCGATCCGGCGGATCCACATCCCCTACACCATGGTCTATTTCAAGAGCATCGACGCCAAGGTGTCGTTCCTCGTGACGCTGCCGCTCGGCTTTGCCACCGGCATGCTGGCCGCGACCATCGCCGTCGGCGGCTTCGTCGGTGTGCCCTCGATGATCTACATCCTCGGCGTGCCGAGCCTGATGGCCTCGGCCACCGAACTCGTCATCGCGTTCGTGATGGGGCTCGGCGGCACCATCAAATTCGCCATGAGCAACTATGTCGACATCCGCCTGGCGATGATCATCCTCGCCGGCTCGCTGTTCGGCATCCAGATCGGCGCGATCGGCACCACCTATGTGAAGCCCTACATCATCAAGGTCGTGATGGGCATGATCATGATCCAGGTGCTGGTCAGCCGGCTGTTCGTCATCCCGGTCTATCTCTCGATGCTCGATCTCATCGAGCCGATCGGCGAGGTGGTGATGCATTCGCTGCGCCAGATCAGCTTCTGGCTGATGGTCGTCGCGCTCGTCTCCGGCGCGGTGTTCATTCTCGGGGCGCTCGTCAAAGGCATGATCGCCCACCAACAGGAAATTTCAGCATTGGCAGGGACCCCGTAAAGCCAGCATCATCGGTGCGGATCCGGATTGCGCCGCTCGGACGCGGCTCGCCCCGGAAGATTACATGCTAGGCTGACAGGTGGTCACTGTTTGACCCAAGGGGCAATAAGGGAGGCTACGCCAGATGAACGATCTCGAGATGTCACCGATCGGGCGGATGAAACACATCCTGCTGCCGACCGATGGTTCCGAATTCAGCGCCGGTGCCGAGCGGGTCGCCATCGCCATGGCGGCCAAGGCGGGCAGCAAGCTGGAGGCGCTGCGGATCGTCCTGCAGGGTACCGACCTCGGCCATCTGGCGCCGGAAGCCGACAAGAAGCTGGCCGAGGAAGCGCTCGCCCAGCTCGAAAGCGTCAAGGAGCGCGCCGTTGCGGCCGGCGTCGACTGCACGCTTTCGGTACGCACGGGCAACGACCCCTACACGGTGATCGTCGATGCCTCGCGCGACACCCAGACCGACATGATCGTGATGGGCCGGCGCGGCCGGCGCGGCCTTGCCCGGCTGATGCTCGGCGACGCCACCGCCAAGGTGATGGGCTATGCGCCCTGCGCGGTGATGGTGGTGCCGGAAGCCTCGGAGATGTGGGGGCGGGTGCTCGTCTCGACCGACGGTTCGCGCTCCTCGGACGCCGCCGTGGTGATGGCGTCGCGCATCGCCAAGTGCTGCGACGTGGCGGTCGACGTCCTCTCGGTCAAGGTGCCGAGCCACAGCGAGCGGCGCCAGGCTGAAACCGACTCGATCGTCGAGCGTGCCGTCGCCTATCTCAGGAGCGAGGGCGTCGAGGCCACCGCGATCGTCGAGGGCGGCGTCGCCGACGACGTCATCCTGGCGGTGTCGGAAGCGCGCGGCGACAACCTCATCATCCTCGGCAGCCATGGCCGCACCGGCATCGGCCGGGTGCTGTTCGGCAGCAAGGCCGAGCGGGTGATCAACGGCTCGAAGTGCCCGGTGCTCGTCGCC
This sequence comes from Pseudomonadota bacterium, assembly GCA_029572955.1. GTDB lineage: Bacteria > Pseudomonadota > Alphaproteobacteria > Rhizobiales > JAKPQE01 > JAKPQE01. The sequence continues at coordinate 17,594 of JAKPQE010000039.1, read as the reverse complement.
AAGGGCGCCTGAGCGAAAGCACCGCCCCGGACATGCGAAGGGCCCGGCAATGCCGGGCCCTTCGTCGTTTGCGGGACCTTGCGCCCGACCCGGATCGGTCCGGTCAGTCGCCGCCGTTGCCGTTGCCCTTGTCCTGGCGCTTCAGGTCCTCGATGCGCGGCATGGCGAAGATGTTGTAGCCGGAATCGACGAAGTGGACGTCGCCGGTGACGCCGGTCGACAGGTCGCTGAGCAGGTAGAGCGCCGTGCCGCCGATCTCGTCGAGGGTCACGGTGCGCATCAGCGGCGCATTGCGGGCCTGGAAATTGTACATGTAGCGGGCATCGGCGACGCCGGCGCCGGCGAGGGTGCGCACCGGGCCCGCCGACAGCGAGTTGACGCGGATGTTCTTGTCGCCGAAGTCCATGGCGAGATAGCGCACCGAGGATTCGAGCGCCGCCTTGGCGACGCCCATCACGTTGTAGTTCGGCATGACGCGGGTCGAGCCGGCATAGGTCAGCGTGATCATCGAGCCGCCGTCGGTCATCAGATCGGCGGCGCGGCGGGCGACCTCGGTGAAGGAGAAGCACGAGATCACCATGGTGCGCACGAAGTTGTCGCGGCTGGTATCGGCGTAGCGGCCCTTCAGCTCGTTCTTGTCGGAAAAGGCGATGGCGTGGACGAGGAAGTCGAGCCTGCCCCACTTCTCCTTCAGCTCGGCAAAGACCGCATCGACCGTCGCGATGTCCTCGACGTCGCAGGGCATCAGCAGCGACGAGCCGACCGACTCGGCGAGCGGTCGGACGCGGCGGCCGAAGGCGTCGCCCTGATAGGTGAAGGCGAGCTCGGCGCCCTCGTCGGCGAGGCGCTTGGCGATGCCCCAGGCGATGGAATGATCGTTGGCGACACCCATCACGAGGCCGCGCTTGCCGCTCATGAGACCGGTCATCTCATTCTTCTCCGATGACTATCGAGGCGTTCTTCAAGGTCAGGCGTCGAGATGCTTGAAGACGACCGTCGCGTTGGTACCGCCGAAGCCGAAGCCGTTGGAAAGCGCGCAGCCGATCTCGGCATTGTCGATGCGCTTGCGGACGATCGGCATGTCGGCAAAATCCGGATCGAGCTCCTCGATATGAGCCGACTCGCAGATGAAGCCGTTGTTCATCATCAACAGCGAGTAGATCGCCTCCTGCACGCCGGCGGCGCCGAGCGAGTGGCCGGTGAGCGACTTGGTCGCCGAGATCGGCGGGCACTTGTCGCCGAACACGGCCCGGATCGCCTCGATCTCGCGGATGTCGCCGATCGGCGTCGAGGTGGCGTGCGGATTGATGTAGTCCACCGGGCAGCCGACGGTCGACAGCGCCAGCTTCATGCAGCGCGCCGCGCCCTCGCCCGAGGGCTGGACCATGTCGTAGCCGTCCGAGGTGGCGCCGTAGCCGGCGACCTCGGCATAGATCTTGGCGCCACGCGCCCTGGCGTGCTCGAGTTCCTCGAGGACGAGGACGCCGGCACCGCCGGCGATGACGAAGCCGTCGCGGTTCTTGTCGTAGGCGCGCGAGGCGGTCGCCGGCGTCGCATTGTACTTCGACGACATGGCGCCCATCGCGTCGAACAGGACCGAGAGGGTCCAGTCGAGTTCCTCGCCGCCGCCGGCGAAGACGATGTCCTGCTTGCCCCACTGGATCAGCTCGGCGGCGTTGCCGATGCAGATGTTGGTGGTCGCGCAGGCGGCCGAGATCGAATAGTTGACGCCGTGGATCTTGAACGGCGTGGCGAGCGTCGCCGAATTGGTCGAGCTCATGGCCTTCGGCACCGCGAACGGGCCGACGCGCTTCGGCCCCTTCTCGCGGGTGATGTCGGCGGCCTCGACGATCGCCTTCGTCGAGGGGCCGCCCGAGCCCATGATGATGCCGGTGCGCTCGTTGGAGACCTCGTTCTCCTCGAGGCCGGCGTCGCGGATCGCCTGTTCCATGGCGATGTAGTTCCAGGCCGCGCCGGCACCCATGAAACGGGTCGTGCGCCGGTCGAGGGCCTCGTCCGGATCGACGGTCGGGGCGCCGTGCACCTGGCAGCGGAAGCCGAGCTCGGCATAGCGGTCGGCGCGCACGATGCCGGACCTGGCCTCGCGCAGGCTCGCCAGCACTTCCTGGGTGTTGTTTCCGATCGAGGAAACGATGCCCATCCCGGTGACGACCACCCGTCTCATCTCTTGCGCTCCGCTAGACTGAAGTCGCCGGACCCGTTCCCGGCGATGTTGTTGGCAGATTGGGCCGGCGGCTGTTGCCGTCCGGCTCAGGCGGCGCCCTGCTGGGCGAGGCCGACGCGCAGGTCGGTCGCCCAATAGATGGTCTCGCCGTCGGCTTTCAGCCAGCCGTCGGCGATGCCGAGAACGAGCTTGCCCTTCATGACGCGCTTGAAGTCGACACCGTATTCGACGAGCTGGACCGACGGCGTCACCATGCCACGGAACTTCACCTCGCCGGTCGACAGCGCCATGCCGCGCCCCTGCAGGCCGAGCCAGCCGAGGAAGAAGCCGGTGAGCTGCCAGAGAGCGTCGAGGCCGAGGCAGCCCGGCATCACCGGATTGCCCTTGAAGTGACAGGGGAAGAACCAGAGGTCGGGCTTGATGTCGAACTCGGCGCGCACGAAGCCCTTGCCGAACTCGCCGCCATCCTCGGAAATGGCGGTGATCCGGTCGAACATCAGCATCGGCGGCAGCGGCAGCTGCGCATTGCCCGGGCCGAACAGTTCGCCCCGGCCGCAGGCCAACAAGTCCTCGTACTCGTAACTCGACTTGCGCTCTTCCATCAGTCTCGTCGAACCTTCACGTCTGCGGGCGCACCCGTTGCGGCTCGCTGCCGCACATGACGCCCCGTTAGCTGGACATGCGAGCTTTCCTAACACACGAACCGACGCCCCGAAAGCCCGCCGGAGCAATCCTTTGGCGAAGGGCGAACGGCCGGATCGGCGCCCGCAAACGGCCCCGCCGCGGCGGCATTGCGCGAAATCGCGACCGATGCCGATTGTCGCATGCCGACCCTCGGACATTGCCTTTGCCGGACCTGTCCCTCAAGTTGGTCGCAATCCAATCAATCGCCGCACGGAAGAGGTCATGGATCAGAAGGTTATGAGCGGGATGGAAGCCACCGAAGCGTTCGAGGAGACGGCATCCGTCTCCACGATGTTGCGCAAGGCCGGCCTTCGTCCGACTCGGCAGCGGATCGCCCTCGCCGAATTGCTGTTCGGTTCCGGGGATCGACATCTGACGGCCGAGGAGCTGCACGAGGAAGCGATGCGTGAGCCGGTCGCGGTGTCGCTCGCGACCATCTACAACACGCTGCATCAGTTCACGGCGGCGGGCTTCCTCAGGGAAGTGATCGTCGACGGCTCGAAGACCTATTTCGACACCAACACCTCGAACCACCATCACTTCTTCGTCGAGGACACCGGCGACATCATCGACGTGCCCGGCACGGTGCCGGCGCTCGATGTTCTGCCGATCGCCCCGGAAGGGATGGAAGTGACGCGGGTCGACGTCATCGTCCGCGTGCGCCGGGCCAGCCACTGAGGCCCGGGACGCTCCGGTCATTCGCTCGTCCGGCGGCGGCGCGCCGCCGGACGACGCATCCTTAACCACCCCTTAAATCGCCGCATTTAGCGTCCACCGAGAGTGTGGCGGCGCGAGCCGCCGACGATGGACGCATGTCGGGCCGCGCCCGCCTTTTGGGCGATGCGGGCCGGCGAACGGACGGGGCCCGCGACAGCGACATGGGCGAGATGGATCTCAGACTCGACCCCGCGGACCGCGCGGCGGGCCCGCTGCCCGGCGCCGGCAGGGCCAAGCGCGGACGGACCCGGCAGGCCGGCAAGGACGCGCCCGGGACCAGGGCCGCCAAACCAGCCAAATCCGGCAAGACCCGCGGGACAAAGGCCGGCCGGCGCGGCAACGGCAAAACCGCGAATGGCGACGGCGGTAGCGGCAATGGCGGGGGCGGCGGCTTCTCCCGCTGGCTTCGCCGGCTCGTCTACTGGGGCTCGGTTGCCGCCGTCTGGGCGATGATCGCGATCACCGGCGTCGTTGCCTATTACGCCGCGCATCTGCCGCCGACCTCGGAATGGAAAGTGCCGGACCGGCCGCCGAACGTGAAGATCCTCGCCAACAACGGCGAGCTGCTCGCCAATCGCGGCGATACCGGCGGCGAGGCGGTGCGCATCGAGCACCTGCCCTACTATCTGCCGGAGGCGGTGATCGCCATCGAGGACCGGCGCTTCCGCTCGCATTTCGGCGTCGACGTCATCGGTCTCGCCCGCGCCACGGTCACCAATCTCGTTGCCGGGCGCCTCGTGCAGGGCGGCTCGACGCTGACCCAGCAGCTCGCCAAGAACCTCTTCCTCGAGCCGGACCGCACGATGAAGCGCAAGATCCAGGAGGTGATCCTGGCGCTCTGGCTGGAGACCAAATATTCCAAGGACGCGATCCTCGAGATGTATCTCAACCGCGTCTATCTCGGCGCCGGCGCCTATGGCGTCGACGCGGCGGCGCGGCGCTATTTCGGCAAGTCGGCGCGGGCCGTCACGCTTTCGGAAGCGACCGTTCTCGCCGGGCTGCTCAAGGCGCCGTCGCGCTATTCGCCGCTCGCCAATCCGGACCTCGCCCGCGACCGGGCCAAGCTCGTGCTCGCCGCGATGGCCGAGGAGGGCTTCATCACGCCCGAGGATTCGCGAGCGGCGCTCGACCATCCGGCCGAGACCGCGGTGCGCAGCGCCTCGGGCGCGGAGAACTACGTCGCCGACTGGGTGATGGAACAGCTGCCGAACTATGTCGGCTCGCTCGAGGGCGACATCGTCGTCGAGACGACCATCGACATGACGCTGGAACAGACGGCCGGCGACATTCTTTCCAAGGCGCTCGCCGAGGAAGGCGAGAAGCAGGGCGTCGGCCAGGGCGCGCTCGTCGCCATCGACGGCACCGGCGCGGTGCGCGCGCTCGTCGGCGGCCGGTCCTATTCGGCGAGCCAGTTCAACCGGGCGGTGACCGCCAGGCGCCAGCCGGGCTCGGCGTTCAAGCCGTTCGTCTATCTCTCGGCGCTCGAGGCCGGGCTGACGCCCGACACCGTCCGCGTCGACGAGCCGATCTCGATCCGCGGCTGGAAGCCGAAGAACTACTCGAAGAAATACGAGGGGCCGGTGACGCTGAAGCGGGCGCTTTCCCGCTCGCTCAACACGGTCGCGGCGCGGCTCGCCGACGAGGTCGGCCCGAAGACCGTGGTGGCGACGGCCCACCGGCTCGGCATCGAGTCGCCGCTGCAGGCAACACCGTCGATCGCCCTCGGCACCTCCGAAGTCTCGCCGCTCGAGCTGACCGCCGCCTACGTGCCGTTCGCCAATGGCGGCTGGGGCATCGTCCCGCACGTCATCCAGCGGGTACGCACCGCCAAGGGCAAGATCCTCTACGACGGCACGGGCTCCGGCCTCGGCCGGGTGATCGAGCAGCGCTACGTCGCCATGATGAACGACATGATGGCCGAGACGCTGGTGGCGGGCACCGGCCGCAAGGCCGAGATCGCCGGCTGGCAGGCCGCTGGCAAGACCGGCACCAGCCAGGATTTCCGCGACGCCTGGTTCGTCGGCTACACCGCCAACCTGACGACCGCCGTCTGGCTCGGCAACGACGATTCGAGCGCCACCAAGCGGGCGACCGGCGGCAGCCTGCCGGCGATCGTGTGGAGCCGCTTCATGACGGCGGCACACGAGGGCGTGCCGGTCGCGGCGCTGCCGGGCGGCGACTACCACGACACGGTGGCGACCGCCTCGGACAGCGGCGGCTGGCTCTCCGGCTTCGGCTTCGGCGCATCCGGCGACGGCCATGCCGCGCCGCCGGCCAAGCCGCGCCGCAACGACGACTGGATCCCGCCGGCCAAGAACACCGACGGCGGCTTCTTCAAGAAGCTGTTCGGCGGCTGATATCGGGCGAGCGACGCAACGCAGCCGAGGGGCCGATCCGGCTCCATCGGACGGGTCACAATCCAAGGCCCTTGGTATCAGTCACGGTCGGCGCCGTAGCCGTGCAGGCCCTCGCCGTGATGGCGCAGCCAGGCGCGCGAATTCTCCCATTGCGGCACGAGCCCGTCGACCAGCCGCCAGAAGCGGCGCGAATGGTTCATCTCGACGAGATGGGCGACCTCGTGGGCGGCGACATAGTCGAGCACCTGCGGCGGGGCGAGGATCAGCCGCCAGGAGAAATTGAGCACGCCCTCGGCCGAACACGAGCCCCAGCGGCTGCGGGTGTCCTTGAGGCGGATCTGGCGCGGCTCGACCGCGAGCGCGGCGGCATGGACCGCCACCGCCACCTTCAGGTCGCGGCGCGCCTCGCGCTTCAGGAAATCGGTGAGACGGCGATTGAGGTGGGGCGCCTCGCCGGCGACGCCGAGAACGGGCTGTCCGGCATCCGCTTCCAGCCAGACCGTGCCGCGGCGCTCCGGCCGGTGCGCGACGCGATGGGCGATGCCGCGCAGCGGCACCTCGGCGCCGTCGACGAAAGGCCGGGCCTCGACGAGATGGCCGCGCCGCGCCGCGATCCAGTCGCGATGCGTCTCGAGAAAGGCGAGCGCCGTCTTCAGCGCCATGCGCGGCGGGATGGTCAGCACGAAGCGGCCGCGGGCGGCATCGACCGCCAGCTTCAGGCGGCGCGCGCCGGCATGACGCCGGATCACCACGTCGACCTCGGCTCCGGCGACGAGGAGGGCGATGCGATCGGGCTCGGGCGCGGGTTTGAGGCGAAGCGGCAGGAACATCAGGTAGAGGTTGCAGATTCTCTCAACGTTTCGGGGAATCGTTCTAGCGCAGATCGGCGGGCGATCGAAGGCCGAAATTGTCGCTCCGACTGGCCCGGCCCTCCCCCAAAAAGGCGAACGGCGCGCCTTTCAAGCGCGCCGCTCTCGCCTTCAACTCTTCGCCGAAGGATGGTCGGGTCAGGCTCCGGCCGTCCCCGGCTCGCCGGCCACCGGGCCGGACTTGTCCGCCTCGCTCGGGGCGTTGCGGGACTGGGTACGACGCTCGGCCATGTAGCGGTCGAACTCTTCCTGGTCCTTGGCGCGCCGCAGCTGACGAACGAACTCGGCGAATTCCTCGCGCTCGGCGTCGAGCCGACGGCGCTCTTCTTCCAGACGGGCGATCTCGCGCTGACGATAGTCGTCGAAGGCGTGATTGCCGGTATTGCCGGCACCGGCGCGACGGACGCTGCCACGCACATCGGCGAGCATGTCCTCGAAGCGGTCGCCCCACAGGATGTAGGCGAGCATACCCAGGCCGAGAGGCCAGAAGACGACGAAGCCGATCACCATCAGGGCGATCGTCAGCGGCGTCCAGGCCGGGCGAAAGAGGGCTTGATGCGACATGTGTCGTCCCCTTCTGCGAGCTTCAACGTTGCAATAGGTCATCGAGTGCGGTTCCCCATTTTCGTGACGGATAAGCACGTGGGGGCCGTCGCGGGGCATTTCAAGAAAAAATCGGACGGAGCCCGCGGCCCCGTCCGATCCTCGAAATCCGGCGATGTCGCCCGCCCGCGGCCGTTCAGGCCTTGGACGTCTTGCGCCCCTTGACCGCGGCGGCGGCCTTGGTCACGGCCGCGACGGCACGCTTGGCCCGCGTCTTGCCGTTGCTGCCGGCGGCAGGGCTGCCGAGCCCCGAGCGGATCTCGGCGGCCTCGATGAAGGCGGCGACGCGCGGCACGATTTCCTTGCGGAACCGGCTGCCGTTGAAGACGCCGTAGTGACCGACGCCTTCCTGGACGTAGTGGACGCGCATGTCGTCGGGAATGTTCGAGCAGATGTGGTGCGCCGCCTCGGTCTGGCCGATGCCGGTGATGTCGTCCTTCTCGCCCTCGACGGTCATCAGCGCCACGTTGCGGACCGCCGTGGTGTCGACGAGGGCGCCGCGATGCATCATCTCGCCCTTCGGCAGGGCGTGGGTCTTGAACACGGTCTCCACAGTCTGCAGGTAGAACTCGGCGGTCAGGTCCATGACCGCGAGGTATTCGTCGTAGAAATCGCGGTGCTTTTCGGCCGAGTCGCCGTCGCCCTCGATGAGATGATTGAAGAACTCGTGGTGAGCCGAGATATGACGGTCGAGGTTCATGCCCATGAAGCCGGAGAGCTGCAGGAAGCCCGGATAGACCTCGCGCATGAAGCCGGCATGGGGCAGCGGCACCTTCATGATGACGTTGCCCTTGAACCAGGACATGTCGCGTTTGCTGGCCAGATCGTTGACCGCGGTCGGATTGGCGCGGGTGTCGATCGGTCCGCCCATCAGCGTCATCGACAGCGGCGCATAGCGGTCACCCATGCCTTCCATGACCGCGACCGCCGCGAGCACCGGCACCGAGGGCTGGCAGACGGCCATGATGTGGGTGTCGCCGCCGAGGGCGTGCAGCATGGCGATGATGTAGTCGATGTAGTCGTCGAGATCGAAGCGGCCTTCGGCGGCCGGCACGATGCGCGCATCGACCCAGTCGGTGATGTAGACGTCGTGGGTCGGCAGCATGCCCTCGACCGTGCCGCGCAGCAGCGTCGCGTAGTGGCCGGACATCGGCGCGACCATCAGGATCTTCGGGTCGCGGCGGGTATGGTCGAGCGAGGCCTTCTCGAAATGCAACAGGTTGCAGAACGGCCGCGACCAGACGGTCTGCACCCGCACTTCCTCGGTGTGGCCGTCGATCTCGACCGAATCGATTTCCCATTCCGGCTTGCCGTAACGCCGCGTCGTGCGTTCGAAAACTTCCGCGGTTGCAGCCAGGCCACGGCCGAGCGCGGTGTGCGTCAACGGATTGAGCGGATTGGAGAACGCCAGCTTGGTCAGGTCCGCCATGGCGCGGAACGGCGACAGCAGGGCGTGGTTCAACTCGTAGAAGTGATAGATCGGCAAAGCCAGGCGCTCCTTCACTCGGAGTTTGCGCGGTCGTCTGCCCGCTTTTTTTCGCGGTGCAACATAATAGGCGTCGCACTCGGTGCTGCGCAATAGTGCTTAAGCAGTTGTAGTGTCTTCGGTTCTGAAATTTCAAAAGCCGGTCACGTTCGGCACCGCAAATCGACCGGCAGGCGCCGCTTCAAACCTCAAAGCCCGTAGAATTCGGCGATCTCGCGCCAGCCTTCCTCGGCCGATTCGACATAGGTGAAGAGCTCGAGATCTTCCGGCGAGATGGTGCCCTCGTCGACGAGCGCATCGAGATTGAGCACGCGGCGCCAGAATTCGCGGCCGAAGAGCAGAATCGGCACACGATCGATCTTGCCGGTCTGGATCAGGCAGAGCGCCTCGAACAGCTCGTCGAGCGTGCCGAAGCCGCCGGCGAAATAGGCGAGCGCCTTGGCGCGCATCAGGAAGTGCATCTTGCGGATGGCGAAGTAGTGGAACTGGAAGCACAGCTCCGGCGTCACGAAGCGGTTCGGCAGCTGCTCGTGCGGCAGCACGATCGACAGGCCGACCGAATGGGCGCCGACGTCGGCAGCGCCGCGATTGGCCGCTTCCATGATGCCGGGGCCGCCACCGGAGACGACGACGAACTCGCAGCCGCCGGCGGCGAGCGAGGCCTCGGACGACAGCCGCGCGAAGGCGCGGGCGGCATCGTAATAGCGCGCGTTCTGGCGCAGGCGGTAGGCGATCTCGTCGGTCGCGGCGCGTTCCGGCGCGGCGCCGGGCTCGGGGATGCGCGCGCCGCCGAAAATGACGACGGTGGAGCGGATGCCGCGCTCGTCGAGTTCGAGGGCCGGCTTCATCAGTTCGAGCTGCAGGCGCACGCCGCGCATCTCGTCGCGCAGCAGGAATTCGCGATCGGCATAGGCCAGCCGATAGGCCGGGGAGAGGGTCTGGGCGGTATGCGGTATCCGGGCCCAGGCTTCCAGATCGTCCTCGGCCGAGGACAGCACGCTTTCAAACGGGTCTTCGCCGGGATTCATCTGATGCTGCTCCCTCGTCCGCCGGGTCCCTCGTCGCACCGAGCCTAGCCCGGCAACCTGTCGAAAACCTAAAGACGGGGTTCCGGGGCCGCCCCCGTGCGGCCATCATTCGTTTGCGCCGCGAAAACGCACCGCGTATTGTCCGGCCCGAGCGACAAGGCAACACACGGACGGAAACGAAAATGCACCTCAACCACGACCTGCCGCGCCTGCAGCAAATCATCGAGACGGCCTTCGAGAACCCGGGCGAGCTGAGCACCTCGACGAAGGGCGAGATCCGCGAGGCCGTCGAGACCGCGCTCGATCTCCTGGATCGCGGCCGCGCCCGCGTCGCCGAGAAGGTCGACGGCGAGTGGAAGGTGAACCAGTGGCTGAAGAAGGCGGTGCTGCTGTCCTTCCGGCTCAACCCGATGGCGGTCATCAAGGGCGGCCCGGGCGAGGCGACCTGGTGGGACAAGGTGCCCTCCAAGTTCGACGGCTGGGGCACGATGGAGTTCGAGAAGGCGGGCTTCCGCGCCGTGCCGAACTGCATTGTCCGGCGCTCGGCCTATATCGCGCCGAACGCCGTCCTGATGCCGTCCTTCGTCAATCTCGGCGCCTATGTCGACGAGGGCACGATGGTCGACACCTGGGTGACGGTCGGCTCGTGCGCACAGATCGGCAAGAACGTGCATCTGTCGGGCGGCGTCGGCATCGGCGGCGTGCTCGAGCCGATGCAGGCCGGGCCGACGATCATCGAGGACAACTGCTTCATCGGCGCCCGCTCCGAGGTCGTCGAGGGCGTCGTCGTCGGCGAGGGCTCGGTCATCTCGATGGGCGTCTTCATCGGCAAGTCGACGAAGGTCATCGACCGCGAGACCGGCGAAGTGTTCATGGGCAAGGTGCCGCCCTATTCGGTGGTGGTGTCCGGCTCGATGCCGGGCAAGCCGCTGCCGAACGGCCAGCCGGGTCCGAACCTCTACTGCGCCGTGATCGTCAAGCGTGTCGACGAGAAGACCCGCGCCAAGACCTCGATCAACGAGCTGCTGCGCGACTGAGGCGGGCGACATGACGCGGCCGCGCTTGCCGGACGGCCGGGCGCGGCCCATCTTCGGGCAGGCGGGAGCACGGCGGTTGCCGCCGCCCCGGTCGAGCCCCGCGCAATCCGAGGACATGCGATGAGCGATCCCGCCAAGAACGACATCGTCGGCCTGCTCCGCGACCTCATCCGCTGCGAGAGCGTCACGCCGGCCGATGCCGGCGCGCTCGCGACGCTCGGCGCCTTCCTCGAGCGCATCGGCTTTGCCGTCGAGACCGTCACCTTCGCGGCGCCGGGCACGCCGGACATCCCGAACCTCTTTGCCAGGATCGGCACCGGCGAGCCGCATTTCTGCTTTGCCGGCCACACCGACGTGGTGCCGCCGGGCGATGCGGCGCGCTGGCGCCATCCGCCGTTCTCGGCCGAGATCGAGGACGGCTACGTGCACGGCCGCGGCACCGCCGACATGAAGGGTGGCATCGCCGCCTTCGCCGTCGCGGCGCGCGATTTCCTCGCCGAGGCGGGTGAGGCCTTTTCCGGCTCGATCTCGCTGCTGATCACCGGCGACGAGGAAGGCCCGGCGATCAACGGCACGATCAAGCTGCTCGACTGGTGCGCGGCGCGCGGCGAGAGGTTCGACGCCTGCATCGTCGGCGAGCCGACCAATCCGGGCGAGCTCGGCGAAATGATCAAGATCGGCCGGCGCGGCAGCCTCAACGGCGTCCTCGAGGTCGAAGGCGTGCAGGGCCATGTCGCCTATCCGCACCGGGCCGAGAACCCGATCCCCGGCATGCTGAAGCTGCTCGGCGGCCTTGCCGCCGAACCGCTCGACGCCGGCACGGACCACTTCCAGCCCTCGAACCTCGAGATCACCACGATCGACGTCGGCAATCCGGCGACCAACGTCATTCCGGCGGCGATCGGCGCCCGTTTCAACGTGCGCTTCAACGACACCTGGACGCCGGCGAGCCTCGAGGCCGAGCTGCGGCGCCGGCTCGATGCGGCGGCGGGCGATGCGGTGCGCTACACGCTGATCGTCGAGCAGCCGGTCGGCGAAGCCTTCCACACCGAGCCCGGCGCCTTCGTCGGCGACCTCGTCGCCGCCATCGCGGCGGTCACCGGGCGCGAGCCGGAGCTCTCGACCTCGGGCGGCACCTCGGACGCGCGCTTCATCAAGGATTATTGCCCGGTCGTCGAGTTCGGCCTCGTCGGCGCCACCATGCACAAGGTCGACGAGCGCGTGGCGGTCAGCGACCTCGACGCGCTCGGCGCCATCTATCTCGATTTCCTGAAGCGCTTCTTCGCGCGCCGGGCGTGAGCGGCGCCATGGCCTCGCCTCTCGACGAGATCCGCCGATCGGTCGCCGGCAGCCTCCTCGTGCTGCAGAACCGGCCGGAGGGCCTGCGCCTCTTCGACGTCTCGCTCGCCGGCTTCTGGCGTTCCTTCGCCGTGATCTTCCTGCTCGTGCCGCTTCTCGTGCCGATCGTCGTCGCCGACCGGCTCTATGTCGCCGGCCTCGACGACGTGCCGCAGACGACGGCGAGCGCGTTCTACGCGGTCGAGGCGGCGTCGTTGCTTTTCGGCTGGATCGCCTTCCCGGCGATCATGGTGCCGGTCGCCAAATGGCTCGGCCTCGGCAATCGCTACATCCCGTTCATCGTCGTGCACAACTGGACGGCGCTCTTGCCGGCGATCCCGTTCGCCGGCGCCGCGGTGCTCTACCTCGTCGGGCTCCTGTCGGTCTCGGGCTTCTCGTTCGTCGCGCTCGTCGTCCTCGCCTTCGAGGCCTATCTGCGCTACCGCGTCGCCCGCCTCGCGCTCGGCGCCAGCATGTCGCTGGCCATCGCCGTCACGGTGCTCGACCTGCAGCTCGGCATTCTCATCGACATCGGCCTCTTCCGCCTGATCGGCCTTTGAGGCCGCGACCGGCCAACGAAAATCCCCGGTCCCTTGCGGGACCGGGGATCGTTTGGTCTCGTCCTGTGCCGGCGCTGCCGGGTCGGATCAGTTGGCCGGACCCTGCGCGCCGTTCTCCTGCTCGGCCTGCATCATGCGCTGGCGATAGAGCATGGAGAAGTCGATCGGATCGATCATCAGCGGCGGGAAGCCGCCGTTGCGGGTCACGTCGGCGACGATCTGGCGGACGAACGGGAAGAGCAGGCGCGGGCCTTCGATGAGGACGGTCGCGTGGACATGCTCGGCCGGGATGTTCTGGACGCGAACGAGCCCGCCATAGTCGACCTCGATGTTGAACAGCATGTCGTTGCCCTCGCCGGCGCGGGCCTCGATCTTCAGCGAAACCTCGTAGTCGGTCTCGGAGCGCGGCTGGCCGTTGACGTTGACGCCGATCTGGATCTGCGGCTGCTGCTGCTTGGGCTGCAGCGAGGCGGGCGCGTTCGGGTTCTCGAAGGAGAAGTCCTTCAGATACTGGGCGAGAATGTGGAACTGCGGCGGGTTGTTCGGATCGAACCCGGCGGTCTCGTTGTTGTCGGCCATGTTATCCTGATCCCTGTTGGCGGCGCCGCTGCGGCGCCGGAGATGGCAGCCCCCGGCCGCCGGTGTCGGTTGCGCGGTTGGCTAGCACGTCGATGCGGGAGTGGCAAGCCGGGCGGCTCACTGCAGCCGGCCGGATCCGCCGCCCCAGGGCGAGCGACCGGCGCCGCCTTTCGGCGCGCCGTCGTCGGCCGGCGGCTCGCGATGGAACTCCTCCTCGTCGAGATCGACGACGCGGCCGCCGCCGAAGGGCGCACCGGCGCCATGGGGCCCGCGGCGGCCGGCGAAACCGGCATGTTCGGCCCGATGGGGACGAATCACCTCGACGTCGAGGCGATCGCGGAACCAGCGCCAGATGCCGTCGCGCACCGCCGGCACGAAGAGCAGGAAGCCGATGGTGTCGGTGACGAAGCCGGGGGTGAGCAGCAGCAGGCCGGCGACGATCAGCATCACGCCATGGCCGAGCTCGGCGCCGGGGATGCGGTCGGCGGCGATCTCGTCGCGGATCTTCGCGAGGAGCGCGAAGCCCTGGAGACGCAACAGGATCGAGCCGAGGATCGCGGTCACGACGACGAGGGCGAGGGTCGCCGCGACGCCGATCTGCTGGCCGACGAGCACGAAGACGGCGATTTCGGCCATCGGCACGGCGAGAAACAGGAAGGGCAGAAGCCTCAGCATGGTATCCACGATTTCGACGGGCGCGGCGGACGAGGCGCCCGTTTGGTGCTAACATCGCCGCCGGCATGACCGCCCGGAACTGGCTGCGGGCGCCGTATTCTCGTCCGAGGCGGCGGTTGGAGCTTGCATCGCAGGGTGGATGTTGCTTCAACAGCGCTTACATAAGCATGGCTGCCGGGGATACCATCGGCAAAAGCGTGGTTTTTTGACGAAATGCGGTTCCGTGCGCCGGGCGGCGCAGGTCAGCGGGACGTGCGGTAAGGCTCGATGAACAACTTTCTCGACATCTACTCGATCATCTTCCTCGTCCTGGCGGTGGTCATTTTCCTGAAGCTGCGGAGCGTGCTCGGCAAGCGCACCGGCAACGAGAAGCGGCCCTACGATCCGTTCGCCAACCAGCCCGAAGAGCCGCGCCAGAAGCCGGGTGACAACGTCATCACCCTGCCGCGCGCCAATGGCGAGCGCGCCCGCAAGGCCGACGAGCCGGAGAGCGAGGAAGCGGCCGAGGTCCGTCTCGCCGGCGCGGTGGAGAAGGGCTCGGCGGCCGAAGCCGCGCTGAAGACGGTGCTCGCCGCCGACCGCAGCTTCGAGGTCAAGCCGTTCCTCGACGGCGCCCGCATGGCCTACGAGATGATCGTCACGGCCTTTGCCGACGGCGACCGCAAGGCGCTGAAGAACCTCCTCGCGCGCGACGTCTTCGACGGCTTCGTGGCGGCGATCACCGACCGCGAGAGCCGCGGCGAGCGCATCGAATCGACCTTCATCGGCATCGACAAGGCCGACATCGTCGAGGCCGAGGTGAAGGACGGCGTCGCCCAGATCACCGTGCGCTTCGTCAGCCAGCTCATCACCGCGACCCGCGACAAGGCCGGCGAGGTCGTCGACGGCGATCCGAACAAGATCACCGAAGTCACCGATATCTGGACATTCGCCCGCGAGCTCGCCTCGCGCAATCCGAACTGGAAGCTGATCGCGACCGAATCGGCTGAATGACCGCCGGCGCGCGATCCGGGCTGGCGCTCGCCGCCCTGGCCATCGCCCTGGCACTCGTCATCGTCGTCCTTGCCGCCCGCCGCGACGGGCAAGAGATCGTCCGACCTATGGCGCCGTCCGGCCTCCGCCTCACGCCCCGGCCCTTCGAGACGCTGCAAGGCTGGCGAACCGATGCGCTCGGCGAGGCCTTCGCCGCCTTTGCCCGCAGCTGCCGGCGCATCGCCGAGGTCGGACCGCCGAAGACGCGCGGTCTCGGCATCGACGGCGCGGCCCTCGCCGAGATCTGCCGGAGCGCCGAGGCGCTGCCGGCAATGCCCGGCGACGACGCTGCCCGCAACTTCTTTGCGGCCCATTTCACGCCGCTCGAAATCACGCCCGACGGCGGCCCCGGTTTCGTCACCGGCTATTTCGAGCCGGAACTCGCCGGCTCCCGCCTTCCCGATCCGCGCTATCCGGTGCCGCTCCTTGCCCGGCCCGACGACCTCGTCGACATCCGCGACGCCAACCGGCCCGCAGGCTTCGATCCGACCTTCGCCTTCGCGCGGCGCAGCGATGCCGGCCTCGTCGAATATTTCGACCGCCCGGCGATCGAGGACGGGGCGCTTTCGGGGCGCGGCCTCGAGCTCGCCCATGTCGCCGATCCGGTCGACGCCTTCTTCGTCCACGTCCAGGGCTCGACGCGGATCCGCCTCGACGACGGCGAGACGATGCGGCTGACCTATGCCGCCAAGACCGGCCATCCCTACACCTCGATCGCGCGCATCCTCGTTCAGCGGCTCGGCATCACGCCGGCCGAGATGACCGCCGACAAGCTCGCCGCCTGGCTGAGGGCGAACCCGGCCGAGGGCCGCGCGCTGATGCGGGAGAACCGCTCCTACATCTTCTTTCGCGAGATGACCGGCCTCGATCCCGACCTCGGGCCGGTGGCCGCCGCCGGCGTGCAGATCACCGCCGGGCGCAGCCTCGCGGTCGACCGGACGCTGCACACCTTCGGCACGCCGGTGTTTCTCGAAGGCGCCCTGCCGACCGGGCCGGGCGGCGCGCTCGAGCCCTTCGACCGGCTGATGATCGCGCAGGACACCGGCTCGGCGATCGTCGGGCCGGCGCGCGGCGACGTCTTCCTCGGCAGCGGCGCCGAAGCGGGAGCGACCGCCGGTCTCGTCCGTCACCCGGTGCGCTTCACCGCCCTCGTGCCGAACGCTGTGGCGGCGCATCTCCTTGCGGGGGAAAGCCGATGACCGGCGGCGGCTCGAAGCGGCGCCGGCGCGGCCGGCTGACCGAAGAGGACCTGAAGCTCTGGCGCCGGGTCACCGAGCAACTGACGCCCCTGCCCGGCCGGACATTGCCACCGGCCGAGCCGGAACCCGATCCGGCGCCACCGCCGAGCGTCCTTGCAACCGAGGCGCCGGCCGCACCGGCGCGGCCGAGCACTGCCGTGCAGGCACCGAAGACGCCGGCCCCGAAACTCACGCCGCTCGCGCCGATCGACCGGCGCACGCGGCAGAAGCTGGTGCGCGGCACGGTCGCCATCGACGAACGCATCGACCTGCACGGCATGACCCAGAACGAGGCGCATGCGGCGCTGCGCGGCTTCCTGTTCGGGGCGCAGGCACGCGGCGCCCGAACCGTGCTGGTCATCACCGGCAAGGGGCGGCCGCTCGACGTCCACCACCACCTCGACCTGCACCACGAGCGCGGCGTCCTGCGCCGGGTCGTGCCGAAATGGCTGCGGTTGCCAGACCTGCGCCCGATCGTTTTGTCAGTTGACGACGCTCATGTGTCCCATGGCGGCGAAGGTGCCCTATATGTGCGGCTCAGAAGGCGCAAGGGCACTGAGCATACATGACCCCATTTGGTGATCGACTACGGCGCATGCGCGCCGAACGGCGGCTGAGCCTCAAGCAGATGGCGGCCGGAATCGGCGTTTCGAGCGCCTATCTCTCGGCACTGGAACACGGCCGGCGGGGCACGCCGACGTTCCAGCTGGTGCAGCGGATCATCCAGTATTTCAACGTCATCTGGGACGAGGCCGAGGAGCTGCAGCGCCTCGCCGAGCTGTCGGCGCCGCGCGTCGTCGTCGATACGGCCGGGCTCTCGCCGAAGGCGACCGAGCTTGCCAATCGCCTCGCGGAACGGATCGGCGAACTCGACGAGGCGGCGATCGACGACCTGCTCGGGCGGCTAAAGCGCTAGGTTCTGTACTCATAAAAGGGATTCACGGCGGTGGCGAAGTGTGATTCAACCTCCTGACAGGAGGAGATCATGGCTCGCTTCGACCTCTCGGAAAGGGAATGGGAGCTCATCGCGCCGCTATTGCCAAACAAGCCGCGCGGGGTTCCTCGTACGGATGATCGTCGGGTTCTGAACGGCATCTTCTACATTCTGAGGACCAGTTCGCCCTGGCGCGACCTGCCCGAACGCTACGGCCCCTATACAACCGTCTACAACCGTTACAACAGGTGGGCGAAGGCCGGCGTCTGGCT
>JAKPQE010000035.1 GCA_029572955.1 Pseudomonadota bacterium | reverse complement strand
GTTGTTGATCTGGTTCGGGTAGTCGGAGCGGCCGGTGGCGATGATGGCGTCGTCGCGGGCGGCGAGCACCTCCTCCGGCGTGATCTCAGGGTCCGGGTTGGCCATGGCGAACACGATCGGCGAGCGGTTCATGCTCTCGATCATGGCGCGGCTGACGATGCCGCCGGCGGATAGCCCGAGGAAGATGTCCGCGCCCGCCATGATGTCGGCCAGGGTGCGGGCCTTGGTCTTCTTGGCATAGGGCTCCTTGTACTTGTCCATCAGCGCCTTGCGGCCCTGGTAGACGACGCCCTCGATGTCGGCGACCCAGATGTTGTCGCGCTTCATGCCGATCTCGACCAGGAGATTGAGGCAGGCGAGCGCGGCTGCGCCGGCGCCGGAGCAGACCAGCTTGACCTCGCGGATGTCCTTGTCGACGACGCGCAGTGCGTTGAGGATGCCGGCGGCGACGACGATGGCGGTGCCGTGCTGGTCGTCGTGGAACACCGGGATGTCGAGCAGCTCCTTCAGGCGCTCCTCGATGACGAAGCAGTCGGGGCTCTTGATGTCCTCGAGGTTGATGCCGCCGAAGGAGGGGCCCAGATAGCGGACCGAGTTGACGAAGGCGTCGATGTCGGAGGTGTCGACGAGGAGGTCGAGCGCGTCGATGTCGGCGAAGCGCTTGAACAGCGCACCCTTGCCTTCCATGACCGGCTTGGCGGCGAGCGCGCCGAGATTGCCGAGGCCGAGGATGGCGGTGCCGTTGGAGACGACGGCGACGAGGTTGCCCTTGTTGGTGTAGTCGTAGGCCGCATTCGGGCTCTCGGCGATGGCCTTGACCGGCTCCGCGACGCCCGGCGAATAGGCGAGCGACAGATCGCGCTGGGTGGCGAGCGGCTTGGTTGGCGCGATCTCGAGCTTGCCGGGCTTGCCCTGGGAGTGGAACTGCAGGGCCTCCTGGGCTGTGAATCGGGCCTCGGCGAATTTGGTGGCCATGGTCGGCTCTTTTTTCGTTCGATCGGACGGGGAAGGCGGCCGTCAGGTCTATCCCCCCGGTGCCGCTGCGAAGCGGCGGAAGATAGGGGCAAGCTGCGGCTACGACAAGCTAATCGTCGGGTGGGGCATGG
>JAKPQE010000024.1 GCA_029572955.1 Pseudomonadota bacterium | reverse complement strand
CCGGCAAGACGACGCTGATCTCGATGCTCGGCTGCCTGCTGACGCCGACCACGGGCGAGCTGGTCGTCGGCGGCGAGCGGGCAAGCGGCCTCGGCCCTGAAGGCCTCGCCGACCTGCGCCGCCGCCACGTCGGCTTCGTGTTCCAGTCCTACAATCTCTTCCCGACGCTGACCGCGCTCGAGAACCTGCTGCTGACGCTCGATGTCCGCAACACGCTCGCCGCCGATCCCGTCGACCTCGCCACCCAGTCGCTCAAGGCCGTCGGCCTCGGCCACCGCCTGCACGCCTATCCCTCGAAGATGTCGGGCGGCGAGAAGCAGCGCGTCGCCATCGCCCGCACGCTGGTCGGCTCGCCGACCGTCATGCTCGCCGACGAGCCGACCGCCGCCCTCGACGGCGAGAACGGCAAGGCCGTCATGCAGCTTCTGTCCGACGTGGCGAAAGATTCCTCGCGGGCTGTTCTGGTGGTGACTCACGACCACCGCACGCTCGCCTACGCTGACCGCATCATCCGCATCGAGGACGGCCGCATCAGGAGCGACGAGCGGCCGACCAAGGAGGCCGCCCTTGCCGCCGCGGCCGAGGCACATCACTGACATCCGGGAAAAGGACGCTACCCATGCAAGGCCTCATGAAGCCTCTCACCATGATCGGAGCGCTGGTGGTCGCCGCAGCCGGCGGCTATCTCGCCTCCACCCAGCTCGCGGGCAAGGTCAAGATCAGCTACGGCGATCCCGCGCCGGCCGCCACCACGGCCCCCGCAGCCGCTACCGCGACGACGGCCAACGCGGCCCCCGCAGCCACGGCCGCAAAGGGCGGCCTCGCCTGGATCGCCGCGGCGCCGGGCCGCGTCGAGCCGCGCTCTGGCGAGATCCGCATCGGAGCCGGCGTGCTCGGGCGTGTCACCGAGGTGCTGGTCAGGGTCAACGACCGCGTCGAGGAGGGCGAGCTGCTGTTCCGTCTCGATGACGAGGAGGCGCGCGCCCGTCTCGCTGCCGCCGAGGCCGAGGCGGGGCTCCGCAAGCGCGAGCGCGACGATCTCAAGGTCACGTCCGGCCGCGAGGACGTCTCCAAGGCCGAGGACAACGTGTTCGCCGCCGAGCGCGCCGTCACCGGCGCGCGCTACGAGCTCGACTATGCCCTTGCCGCGCGTCGCGCTGGAGGAAGCGGCGTCGAGCAGATGCTGGCCGACGCCAGGAAGCGCCTCGCCGACGCTCGCGACCGCCTGCAGCGCGATCGCCTCTCCTATGCCAATGCGCAGGCCAAATCCAACCTGCCGGCACCCAACCGCGCCGAGAGCGGGCTCACGGCGGCGCGCGCCAACGTCACCATGGCCGACGCCGTGCTCGACAAGAGCCGCATCCGCGCGCCGATCTCGGGCACCGTCCTGGCGATCAACGCCAAGGTCGGCGAGATGGTGGCGCCGGGAGGCGAGCTGCCGCTGCTCGTTCTCGGCGACATGTCCGTGGTGCGCGTCAAGGCCGAGATCGACGACGGCGACGTGGCCAAGATCCGCGTCGGCCAGAAGGCCTTCGTGCGCTCGCTCAACTACCCCGGCCGCGACTTCGAGGGCCGCATCTCCTCGCTGGCG
>JAKPQE010000049.1 GCA_029572955.1 Pseudomonadota bacterium | reverse complement strand
CCTCGATGGTCGCGTTGAGGGCGAGCAGATTGGTCTGGCGCGCGATGGCGGCGATGCCCTGGGCGACCTTGCCGACCTGGGTCAGCGACTGGGTGAGTTCGTCGACCGTCGTCTGGATCGCCCCGACGGCGCCGACGAGGGCACGGATCTCCTCGATCGACATCTCGATGCGCGACTGCGAGGCGTTCATGTCGGAATTGGCTCTGGCGGCGACGTCGCGCGCCACCTCCGTGAGCTGGACGATGTGGCTGTTGGAGGCATTGAGAACCTCGGTCGCCTGCGTGATCTCGTCGAAACGCTCGGCCTGCCGGCGGAACTGGGTGTTGGTTCCGTCGATATGCCCGGCGACGTCGGCAAGGCCCTCGCCGAGGCGGGCGGCAGTCGCCGCGACCTCGCCGGCCAGCCGGTCGATATTGGTGTTGACGAGACTCATGCGCCGCCCTCCATACTCTGTATGGTTTTAGGTATTGCGCGTTAACAAATTCAGAACCGCTTGCAACGGACGGAAATGATCTTCTGCCCGTCAGTTTTTTACCGACGCGTAGCTAATATATATAGACTTTCGGCTGAGTGAGATGCTGTCCGTCTGCTATTCGCCGGCTACGAAATAGTGCCAGGTTCCGTCGGGTCCGATGCCGACGCGATAGAAGATGTAGGCGCCGAAATCCTCCATGTCGCGGACGTCCTGCGCGGTCAGCAGCTTGAAGAGCTCGACCTGCTGTGGCGGCGTCAGCTTGTCGAGCGGCAGGCGGGCGAAATACGGCCAGATGTACATTTCCTGCGCCGTGCCCTTGTCGACATGGACGTATCCGGCCTCGAGCACCTCGATCAGCAGGGCGAGGACTTCGCGGCCGTTCTCGTCGCCGGAGGAAGCCTTGAGGAAGGCGATCGGATCGTCGATCTCGCCGAGGCTGAGCGTCGGCGGCACCTCGTTGGCCTCGAGAACGGGGCGCAGCGCTTCGACGTCGCCGGTTTTGGCCGCCTCGAGAATCTGCTCGCGCGTCCGCCGAACCCGGTCCGGCAGCGCGTCGAAATCGTAGGAGATGTCGGGAAGGGTCCGGCTGTCGGCCGGCTCGTCTGCGGGCGCCGCGGCCGCATCGGGGGCGCCGGGATCCGCGCCTGCGCCGAACGCGTCGAGCGGGATGCGGTGGAGGCCGGGCTTCGGCCGGTCGGTGTCGTCGGCCGCGCTGCCGGCGGGCTTGGCCGGCGCCTCGTCCGCCTTCGGCGCCGTCTCCTCGCCGTCTTTCGCGCCGGGCGCGCCGTCATTCGCCGGTGCCTTTCCGTCCGGCGCGCCGTCGGCGGGCGGCACGACGATCGTTTCGGTCTTGACCTTGTTGTCCGCCGCCGCGGCGACGCCGAGGCCGATGACGAGAAGCGCAGCGGCCGATGCCGCCGCCAGAATCATGCGGAACATGGGTCAGATCCCTCGAGTTCGCCGAAGCCGCGACCGCGCGCCGGATCGACCCGGCACGGGGGCAAGGCTGCCACCACCGACCGGCATAATAAAGGCAAATGGCAGGGCGTGTTGAGGGGGGTGTCGCCCGGCGCCGCGCTCACGGCACGTCGGCGCGCTTACTGCACCTTGCGGCGGATGGTGAAATCGCCGCGCTGGATCTTGGTCGGCAGCTTGGCGGCGAAATCGGCGACCGGCGTCTCGCCATAGCATTCCACGAGATCGGTGAACGCCTGGAAGAGCGCCGCATTGACGAGAATGTCGGGATCGACGCCATGGGCCAGCGCGTCCTGCCAGGCATCGCGGATGTATTCGAGCGCGACGCGCTTCTGCTCCTCGATCCCGCCGTCGTCCTTGGCCGCTTCCGCGCTCAGCATGGTGCTATCCTTCGATACGGCCGGCTCGCCGGCCATTTCGCAGTCGCGCCCGCGGCCTGTGGCGGCAAGGGCGCACGTTCCCGGACGCTTCGACTTTGCTGTCGCCCGTTCAGGAAGACGTTACCACGTCGTCCGGTGCGGTCCTGCGAATTCGAAAGAAAGGGTTAACGCGGCGATTGCCGGACTGCGATTGCCGGACTGCGATTGCCGGTCAGCGGTTGCCGTATCGCGAGACGAGCTCGCGGGCGAGCTCGGCGCCCTCGCGCAGATAGCGGCCGCGGATGGTGCGGGCCGAATCGGAGCAGGTCCGGTGGACCTCGCTGAAGCTCTTGAAGCCGCGGTTGAAATGATCGACGAAGCGGGCCCGGCGGTCGGACGTCTTGGTCTCGGCCTGGATCAGCGCCATCATCTCGCCGCGCCAGGGTGGCGTCTCCTCGCTGCCGCACAGGCTGTCGATCGCCTGGATGGCGCCGAGGATTTCGGAAAGCCTGAGGATCTGGATCTCGTAGGGTGGCTGGCCGGCGGGCGCCGCCGGCAGGCCGCCGCCCGGCAGGTCCTGGGCGGGCGCGGCGGCGGGCAGCGCCGTGGCGGCGAGCAGCAGTGCCAATGCGGCGCCGATCTGCCGCTTCGGGCGAGGTTTTCCGATGCTCGTCATGGACCGTGCCGCATTCCTTTGGCGGCGCTCTTTGCCGCGCCGCGAATATGGCCGTCCCGCCGCCGCCGTGCAAGCCGCGTTCGCCGCGCGCCCGTTGCGGGCATCGACGGAAGCGGCTATTACCAGCCGGCTCCGTGCTCGCGTCGATCGCGGGGCCTTTGCCGTGGCCTTACCGCCATCGGCAGGGAGCGGCGGATTGGGGCGTGGCCAAGCGGTAAGGCATCGGGTTTTGGTCCCGTGATCCCAGGTTCGAATCCTGGCGCCCCAGCCAGCCCTCCGCGCGCCGGCAGGAGTTCCGGCCAATCCGGGAAGGGCGCCAGATGCGCGCGAGCGGCAGATCCCGACCGACCACCAGCCCCCTGCTCGCCGGCGTCTACCTCGTCGTGGTCGCCGCCGGCATCACCATTTCACTGCTGATGGCGGCCCGCCTGCTCGACATTCTCGGCCTTCGCGAGGCGCCGCCGCCGGTCGAACGGCAGGCCGCGCCGGACGGGCAGGGGACTGCTCCCGCCGTGCCGGACCCGGCGCCGGCCGCCGCCCCGCCGGCGCTCTGGACCGAGGCGCCGGTCCGCGTCGACCCGGCCGGGCAGGACTACCCGCGCCGCGAGCCGGCGCCGAGCGAGCCGCCGTTCCCCGATATCCTCGCCATCCCGCGCAGCGTCGACATCCTCGACAATGTGCGCTTCGCCTTCGCCGGCACGACCTACCGGATCGCCGGCATCACGCCGATCGACGGCAACGAGATCTGCGAGGCGCCGAGCGGCCGGCGCTGGGCCTGTGGCATCCGCGGCCGCGTGTTCCTGCGCAAGGTGCTCGCCGGCGACACCTTCCGCTGCCGCTTCTATCCGGCCGGATCCGATGGCGAGCGCCCGCTCGACTGTCAGGTGACGGCGACGACGACGATCGCCGGACGCATCCTCGCCGCCGGCTGGGGCGCCCCCGACGCCGACGCCGCGCCGGAGCTGCGCGACATCCACGCCGCCGCGGTTGCCGCCCGCCTCGGCCTCTGGTCGGCCGACTGATCCCGGGAATTCCCGTCTTTCCCGACTGTTGCGGCAATGCAACAGGGCCCTGTCATGTCCGCCCCGGCGGGCGAGGTGTCACGCAACCGTAGTCCCAGTGTCATGGACGGCTCCTATCCGAACGACAGGCGCGAGACGGCAAGTCGAGCGCTCTTGTTGCCCGGCCGCGCACCGCGGGGGGTGGCGATCCGACGGGTGAGGACGACCGGCAAATCGCGACCGCCGGCGCCTTCTCCGATCAAGATTGTGTTTTGGAGAAATGAGATGAAGATCAAGACCCTGATCCTCGGCTCCGCTGCGGTGCTGGTCACCGGCGGCGCTGCCATGGCCGCCGACCTGCCGGCCGCCGAGCCGGTCGAGTACGTCAAGGTGTGCGACACCTTCGGCACCGGCTACTTCTATATCCCGGGCACCGAGACCTGCCTCAGGATCGGCGGCAATGTCCGCTATCACCTGCGCTATGCCGAGCCGGTCCTCAAGGCCGCCCGCACCGAGAACCACACCTTCACCCGCGCCGAGGCCCGTCTGCAGTTCGACGCCCGCACCATGACCGAATACGGCCTCTTGCGTTCGTTCATCGACGTGCGCTTCCGCGCCACTTCGGGCACCGGCTTCACCGTCGCCCAGGCGGCCCGCTTCGAGCGCGCCTTCATCCAGTTCGGCGGCCTCACCGCCGGCCGCGCCGAGTCGTTCTTCGACTTCTTCCCGGGCTATGCCAACGGCCCGATCACCGACACCTTCTACTCCTACCTGCCGACCAATGTCCTCGCCTACACCTTCGCCTTCGGCAACGGTTTCTCGGCGACGCTGGCGGCCGAAGACGGCACCTTCCGTCACACCGCGACCACCATCGACGGTCCGGTCGCCGGCGTGAACTACTATGGCGGTCACACCACGCCCGACCTCGTCGCCGCCCTGCGCGTCGACCAGGGCTGGGGTTCGGCCCAGATCTCCGGCGCCCTCCACCAGCTCCGCTTCACCACTGCGACCACGGCCGACGCCGAGTTCGGCTGGGCGGTCCAGGGCGGTCTCACCGTCAACCTGCCGATGATCGCCGACGGCGACGAGTTCTCGGTCCAGGCGGCCTACACCGAGGGTGCTCCGGACTATGTCGGCATCAACGAGTCGACCTTCATCTCGGGCGTGAACCTGATCGACGGCACCATCACCGCGACCAACTTCACCGCCACCAAGGCCTGGTCCGTCGCTGCCGGTTTCCTCCACAACTGGACCCCGCAGTTCTCGACGGCGATCACGGCGTCCTACATCGACGTCGACAATCCGATCGCGTCGGTCGAGCGTGACTGGGATGCCTACAACGTCATCCTGACCAACACCTACACGCCGGTCCGCGGTCTCGAGATCTCTCTCGAAGCGGCCTACCAGAACGAAGACGTCCACGGCATCGGCACGACCTTCCCGGGTGTCGTCGCCAGCGACGTCGACTACTTCTCCGGCGAGTTCCGCATCCAGCGCAGCTTCTGATCGCCAGAAGCGATCGGCAAAAAGAAATCGGCCCGGCGGGGATCCTGCCGGGCCTTTTCATGTGGCATGCGGTCTTGTCGCGCGAGGGTCAGCCCCGGCGCCGGTCACCGCGGCCGCGGCGCGACGCCGGAACGCGCGCCGCTTCGATCTTGCGACCGGCGGTCTGGTGGACGAGCGCGGCGACGAAGCCGCCCTGCAGCATGAAGAGGCCGAGAAAGGCGGTGCCGATCGCGCCAAGGAGCCCGGCGCCGTTGAGGAGCGGCACGGCGAGCGAGAAGGCGAGAACGAGGGTCGAGACGACGGCGAGCGCCGGCACGCGGCCGTAATAGCCGACGAGGGAGCCGGCGAGGAACAGCGAGGCGGCGAAGCTGAGCATGGGCCATGGGTCTCCGTGTGACGGAGAAGCCTGGCATGGCGCTCGTGAACAAAGTCTTGCCGCGCCCGGGACGTCGCGCCGGCGGGCCGCCGGCCCGCTCAGTCCTTCGGCCGGTAGACGCCGGTCTTCGGGTCCTTTTCGAGCTCGACCGTCTGCGTCGGGCCCGGCTCGCGGTCGTTGAGCTCGCGGTCGACCCGGGTCATTTCCTTCTTCAGCGCTTTCCAGCCGAGCCACAGGCCGGCGCCGACGAGGAGGAGAAGGACGATTTGCGGCATGGCTGGAGGGGTCTCCGGATCGGGAAGTCGCAGGATGTCGCCGGCGCTGTGCCGGCCCGGCAATGCAACGAAGATAGTGATTGGCGCGCCGCGTTCAAAGCCCGTAACGCGCCCGCATCGCCCGCTCCTCGAGCGCGGCGATCGCTTCCTCGGCGAGGCCGGCGCCGATCGGGCCGGAGATGGCGACCCCGCCGCCGCGCCAGCGCCACGGGCTGCGCTCGATCGAGACGAGCCGCGGCCGCACCTTGTCGCCATAGCGCTCGCGCAGCACCGAGCGCAGATCGCCGACCCGGTCGGCGAGGCCGAGTTCGATCGCCTTGCGGCCGGACCAGAACTCGCCGGAAAAGAGCGACTTCTCCTCGCCGCGCAGAAGATCGCCGCGCCGCGCCCTGACGAGATCGATGAACGCGTCGTGCACGTCGCGCTGCAGCGCCTTGAGGCGCCGCACGTCGCCGGTCTGCTCGGGCTGGAACGGATCGAGCGCCATCTTGCGCTCGCCCGAGGTATAGACGCGCCGGTCGATGCCGATCTTCTCGATCAGCCGGTCGAAGCCGAAGCTTGCCGAAATGACGCCGATCGAGCCGACGATCGAGCTTTCGTCGACGACGATCTCGTCGCCCGCCGCCGCCAGCATGTAACCGCCCGAAGCCGCGACGTCCTCGACGAAGGCGATGGTCTTGAGGCCGGTTTCCTCGGCATGCGCCCGGATGCGCTTGAAGATGAGGTGCGACTGCACCGGCGAGCCGCCGGGCGAATTGACGATGATCGCGACGGCCGAGGCCTCGGGGTCCGAATAGGCCTTCTCGAGCGCCTGCGCGACATTGGCAAGGGTGAGGCCGGGCTTCAGCGGCGTGCTGAGGCCGATCGTGCCGGAGAGGCGCACCACGGGCACGAACGGCGCCCGTCGGCCGAGCCGGCCCGGCAACATCTTGCGCATCTTGCGGAACATCTGCCGCCTCCTCGTCTTCTCGAAGGCGCGTGGCGCCTTCCTCTCGGCAACGACCTTACACCCGACGGCGCCGCCGGCAATCCCGCTCAGGCCCGATCGGGCGTGAGGGCCGCCCCGCGCAACACGGCTTCCGCCGCCGCTGTGTAGCGGCTCGAATCGTCCTCGTGCAGCACGAGGCCGGGAACGAGCGCGAGCGGCGCCCGGCTGCCTTTCCTGGCTGAGACGACGATGCGGCTCGCCGCCGCGCCGGCGCGCGGAAAGAGCGGCACGACCCGGAGCGCGCCGAAGCGGTTGCCGCACGCCGCGATCACCTCGCCGAGAGCCTCGGCGCGATGGATCAGCGTCAGCGTGCCGCCGGGGCGCAGCAGCGAGGCGGCGACCCGCAGCCAGGCATCGAGCCCGGCGTCTTCCACATAGGCCCGCTCCTTGCTGGCATCGGGCGGCCGGCGCACCGTTCCCGGCGCATGGAACGGCGGATTGACGAGGACGTGGTCGGCGATCTCGGCGACGAGGCCCGCCGCTTGGCGCTCTGTCGCGCGCGCGCCGATGTCGGCGCGGATCACCTCGACCCGCCCGCCAAGGCCGTTGCGCGCGGCGTTTTCGACGGCAAGGGCGCAGAGCGTCGGCTCGATCTCGACGAGGATCGCCCGCAGGCCCGCGATCCGGGCAAGGGCGGCAAGACCGGCGGTGCCGACGCCGGCGCCGAGGTCGAGGATCGTCTCACCCGGCGCCGCCGTGACGGCGGCGGCGAGCATGATGGCGTCGAGGCCGGCGCGATGGCCGCCCCCGGTCGGCTGTTCGATGAGGAGGCGGCCGCCGAGAAAGGCGTCGAGGCTCGTTGCCGCCGGCGCGCTCACAGCGGGATACCGGCGTCGGCGACGAGCCGGCGCGCGACGTCGACGAAATCCGCATGCACCAGGATGCGGCGCGGCAGCACCCCGATCGAGCCGTCGAGCACGCTCATATTGGCGTCGACGACGAGATAGGGGATGTCGGCGTCGGACAGCAGCGCCTCGATGAACGAGATCGCGACGACGTCGTTGGTGCGCAGCAGCTCTTCCATGGCGGGCACTGTCGGCGGGACCCGAGGGCGGGAGCCGCCGGTCCGGTTATCTGGTCTTGGCGATGTCCTGATGACGGGCGAGCGAGGTCGCCGCGTCGATATAGGGTTCCTGCAGCGCGACGCTCCAGTATTTCAATTCCTCGAGCGGGATCGGCGCCCCGGTCACCGCGCATCGCACGAACGCGCCCGGCTTGATCACCTTGTAGTCCGAATCGAGATAGCGAAGTTCCGCTTCGCCACCCGAGAAGTTTCCGCCAAGTCGGTTCATGCTCGTTCGCCCACTGCATTCCTGTTGTTGCCGAACATAAGTCGGACGGCCCGGTCGCGCCACCTCGGGCTCGATTTTGCTTCAGCGCTTCGCCCGGAAAAAATCCCGCAGCATCGCCGCCGACTCGGTTTCGCCGATGCCGCCATAGATTTCCGGCACATGGTGGCAGCTCGCATCGGCGAAATAGCGCACGCCGCTCTCGACCGCGCCGCCCTTCGGATCGGCCGCACCGTAATAGAGCCGGCGGATGCGGGCGAACGAGGCCGCCGCCGCGCACATCGGGCAAGGCTCGAGCGTCACGTAGAGATCGCAGTCGACGAGCCGCTCGCTCGAAACGGCCGTCGCCGCCGCCCGGATCGCCAGCATCTCGGCATGGGCCGTCGGATCCCGCAGCTCCAGCGTCCGGTTGCCGGCCCGCGCCAGGATTTCGCCGTCGCGCACGACGACCGCCCCGATCGGCACTTCGCCGCGCGCCTCGGCCTTTTTCGCCTCCTCGAGGGCGGCGTCCATGAAGCTCTGCATTGCCGGGTGCCCCGCGCTCTATTCGGTGGATGCCTCTGCTCGAAAAATGCTCTATTGACGCTGCCCATGAGCGACAAGATCGAAAACGCAAAAAGCGGCGGCGAGCGCATCGCCAAGGTCATCGCCCGCGCCGGCCTTTGCTCGCGGCGCGAGGCGGAAGGCTGGATTGCCGCCGGCCGTGTGGTGCTCAACGGCAAGCTGCTCACGACGCCCGCCGTCACCGTCGGCCCGGACGACGCGATCACCGTCGACGGCAGGCCGTTGCCGGCGAGCGAGCGCACGCGGCTGTGGCTCTATCACAAGCCACGGGGCCTCGTCACCACCACCCGCGACCCGGAGGGCCGACCGACCGTCTTCGATCGCCTGCCGCCGGACCTGCCGCGCGTCGTCACCATCGGCCGCCTCGACATCAACACCGAGGGCCTGCTGCTGCTGACCAACGACGGCGGCCTCGCCCGTGTCCTCGAACTGCCGGCGACCGGCTGGCTGCGCCGCTACCGCGTCCGCGCCCATGGCACGCTTTCCGAGGAGCAACTGGCCTCGGTGCGCGGCGGCGTCACCGTCGACGGCGTCCATTACGGCCCGCTCGAGGCCTCGATCGACCGCAGCCAGGGCGCCAATATCTGGCTGACGCTGGCCCTGCGCGAGGGCAAGAACCGCGAGGTGAAGAACATCCTTCGCCATCTCGGCCTCGCCGTCACCCGCCTCATCCGCGTCTCCTACGGCCCGTTCCAGGTCGGCGAGCTGGAGCCCGGCGCCGTCGTCGAGGTGCGCGGCCGGGTGCTGCGCGACCAGCTCGGCCCCCGCCTCATCGCCGAGGCCGGCGCCAATTTCGAGGCGCCGCTGCGCGCCGAGATGCGCGAGGCCGAGGAGGCACCGGCAGGAAAGCCGCGCCGCCCCGGTCCGGCAAAACCCGGGCCTGCGAAGGGCGCGGCCGGCAAGGACGGGGCGGCGGACAAGAAGACGTCGGCGCGCCCGGCGCGAAAGCCGAAGCCGCAAAGCGCCGGCGATATTCTGGAAAGAGGCCGCCCGAAGCGGCCGCGGCAGGGTGGCGGCAATGCGGATCGTCGGCGGTAGGCATCGCGGCGCCGGCCTTGCCGGCCCGAAGAGCAACGCCATCCGGCCGACCTCCGACCGGCTGCGCGAGAGCCTTTTCAACGTGCTCGCCCATTCCTATGGCGATCCGGTCGACGGCGCCCGCGTGCTCGATCTTTTCTCCGGCACCGGCGCCCTCGGCCTTGAGGCGATGTCGCGTGGCGCCGCCTTCTGCCTCTTCGTCGAGGAAGCTGCCGAGGCGCGCGGCCTCATCCGCCAGAACGTCGAGACGCTGGGGCTGACCGGCACGACGCGCCTCTTCCGCCGCGACGCGACAAAGCTCGGCGCCGTCGGCACCATGGCGCCGTTCACGCTCTGCTTCGCCGATCCGCCCTATGGCAAGGGCCTCGGCGAAAGGGCGCTCGCCGCTGCCGCGTCCGGCGGCTGGCTCGTTGCCGGCGCCCTCGTCGTCCTCGAGGAGGCGGCCGAGGCCGAGATCGCGCTTCCCGCGGGCTTCCGCCTCGAGGAGGAGCGACGTGCCGGCGATTCGAAGCTTCTTTTCCTCACCTACGCGCCCGCCTGATACGATTCGCCTGACGCGGTTCGGCTGGCGGCGGAGCGGCGAATCCGGCACCATCCGCCGGTCCCGCAATCGACCGGAAACACGAGATGGCGATCCGCCAGCTGCCCGAGTCCCTCGTCAATCGCATCGCCGCCGGCGAAGTCGTCGAGCGGCCGGCGAGCGTCGTCAAGGAACTCGTCGAGAATGCCCTCGACGCCGGCGCCCGGCGCATCGAAATCGTCACCGCCGGCGGCGGCAAGAACCTCATCCGCATCGTCGACGACGGCGTCGGCATGACCGCCGGCGACCTCGAACTCGCCGTCGAGCGCCACGCCACCTCGAAGCTCCCCGACGACGACCTCGTCGACATCCGCTTCCTCGGCTTCCGCGGCGAGGCGCTGCCCTCGATCGGCTCGGTCGCCCGCCTTGCCATCGCCACGCGCCACGCCTCCGAGCCGCATGGCTGGGAGCTTTTCGTCGACGGCGGAAAACGGAACGATCTGCGCCCCGCCGCGCTCAATGTCGGCACCCGCATCGAGGTGCGCGACCTCTTCTTCTCGACGCCGGCCCGCCTCAAATTCCTGAAATCCGACCGCGCCGAGACGGCGGCGGTGACCGAAGTCGTCAAACGCCTCGCCATGGCCCATGCCGGCGTCCGCTTCTCGCTCTCGGGCAGCGACCGCTCGCCGCTCGATTTCCCGGCGGCCGAAGGCGAGGGCGCCCGCCTCACGCGCCTTGCCCAGGTGATGGGGCCCGAGTTCCGCGACAACGCCCTGGCCGTTCTCGCCGAGCGCGAGGGCGTCGGGCTCGCCGGCTTTGCCGGCCTGCCGACCCTCAACCGGGCCAACGCCCTTGCTCAGTATCTCTTCGTCAACGGTCGTCCGGTGCGCGACAAGCTGCTCGTCGGCGCGGTGCGCGGCGCCTATGCCGACGTCCTTGCCCGCGATCGCCATCCGATGGTGGCGCTGTTCCTCGACATCGATCCGGGCGAGGTCGACGTCAACGTCCATCCGGCCAAGGCCGAGGTCCGCTTCCGCGATCCCGGCCTCGTGCGCGGCCTCGTCGTCGGCGCGCTGAAGGAAGCGCTGGCCTCCGCCGGCCATCGGGCAACGACCACCGGCGGCGGCGCGACCCTCGCCGCCCTCAGGCCCGGCGCCGTCGCCTATCCGCGCGGCACCGCGAACCCGCCGCGTGGCGGCTGGGACTGGCGCGCCTCGCCGGCCCGGCCGGTGACGCCGCTCGCCGGCGGCTTTGCCGAGGACCAGGCCCGCTTCGAGGCGGTCGACATGCCGAGCGCCGACGCCCGCCCCGGCGAAGCCGAACCGGCGCCCGACGCGATTGCCCGGCCGCTCGGTGCGGCCCGAGCGCAAGTGCACGAGACCTACATCGTCGCACAGACCGAGGACGGCATCGTCATCGTCGACCAGCACGCCGCGCACGAACGGCTGGTGCTGGAAAAGCTGCGCCGCGCCGCCGCCGGCGGCAGCCCGGCCGCGCAGATGCTGCTGATCCCCGAGGTCGTCGAGTTGCCGGAAGAGGACGCTGCCCGCCTCGAGGCCCGCGCCGACGAGCTTTCAGGCTTCGGCCTCTCGCTCGAACGCTTCGGCCCCGGCGCGGTGATGGTGCGCGAGACCCCGGCCGCCCTCGGCGAGACCGACATCGCCGGGCTCGTGCGCGACCTTGCCGACGAACTCGCCGAATGGGACGCGGCGCTCGCCCTCGGCGAACGCCTCGACCATGTCGCCGCGACCATGGCCTGCCACGGCTCGGTGCGCTCCGGCCGGCGCCTGCGCGTCGAGGAGATGAACGCGCTTCTGCGCGAAATGGAGGCGACGCCGAATTCCGGCCAGTGCAACCATGGCCGGCCGACATATGTCGAGCTGAAGCTCGCCGACATCGAGCGCCTGTTCGGTCGCAAATAGCGTGTTCCCGAAAAGTGGGCACCGGTTTTCGGACAAGAACACGCGATAAAATAGAAGGATAGAGCGTGTCGAGCGTTTCAGAATCAACGCGACCTGCTCTGGTGAACCGACAATGACGCGCTCGGCGACCCCGAGGAAGCCGCGCGCCAAGGCGCCGCCGCTGCTGCTTCCCGACAAGCCCGACTTCTCGATCGAGGCGCGGCTGATCGCGGCCGGCAAGGACCTCATTGCCGGCCTCGACGAGGCGGGGAGGGGCCCGCTCGCCGGCCCGGTCGTCGCCGCCGCCGTCATCCTCGATCCCGACCGCATCCCCGACGGGCTCGACGATTCCAAGAAGCTGAAACCCGCGATCCGCGAGCGCCTTTTCGCCGAAATCCTCGCCAGCGCCCATGTCGCGGTGGCGAGCGCGAGCCCGCGCCGCATCGAGGCGACCGATATCCGCGCCGCCTCGCTCGAGGCGATGGCCCGCGCCGCAGCTCACCTCGGCGCCCGGCCGGACCATGCCCTCGTCGACGGCCGCGATGTGCCGCCCGGCCTTTGCTGTCCCGGCGAGGCGCTCGTCAAGGGCGACCGCCGCTCGGCCTCGATCGCCGCCGCCTCGATCGTCGCCAAGGTCGTCCGCGACCGGCTGATGGTTCGCCTCGGCAGCGCGTTTCCCGGCTACGGCTTCGAGCGCCACATGGGCTATGGCACGGCGGCCCACATCGAGGCGCTTGCCCGCCTCGGCCCCTGCCCGCACCACCGGCGGACGTTCTCACCGCTGAGGGAGATGGTCGGGGGGTGAGGCGCGGTGCGGGGCTCTCGGTCCTTCGAGGACGTGTGGGGTAGCCGCAAGGGGGCACTTCACATCATATTGGCGGCACTGGCGGGCCATGAGCGGCCGAGCCTGATCGAATTCGTAGGGTGCGTTAGCGAAGCGTAACGCACCGATTGAAAACGATTGAAAGATCGCCCAACCAGACCGCCGCCGGCTCCTTGCGGTGCGTTACGCCCGATGGGCTAACGCACCCTACGGGTGCTTGTATCAGTTAAGGAACGACCTGTGATCGATATTGAAACCCAGCGTGCTGAATTTGCCGAGCACGGGCGTGGCGACACCTACCTCGATACGATTGAATCGGTCATCGGCCTGCCCTTGAGGTCTACAGAAGCGGCGCATATCGATATGCGGCTGGATGATTGCGTTAGGCTCGGCGAGCGCCTGCAATCTTTCTATGATATCTTTCCTCTATCATCCGCCTCCTTGCTAGACGACATCGGCATCTCTCCTATTTACACATCCGACGTTACTCATCTGCAGCACATGCGCAGCGCCCTGTCAGGTATTGGTGCGCGCTTTGGGGGTGAAACGTCAACCGGTGCAGGCCGTCTGGCAAATTTGTTTCTTTATGCTCGCTCGACCGTCATGAGCGATGACCTCGCCATGCTGATTGATCAGATTGGCACCGATACGCCCGGTCGTATGTCCGACGCTGAAATCGTCGCCGAGGTCAATGATTGCCTCAAGTCCCTATGTTATCTGCGGGATTTAATCCGTGCAGATGTTATTACGCTCTACTATCCCTCCGGAGTGTGGCGGCAGCTCTATGAGCAACTCCAAGATGAACTAATACTTGGTACCGGCCTTGGCCCGATGGAGACATTTCGCGAATGGATGATGCAAGAGCTTGTCACCGATCCGGACCTACTCGCCCATGCCGACACCTACGCGGCAATGGCCATGAGCGAAATGAGCGAAAGTCTGGTCTTTTGCTCCATGCTGGGGCGCAATAGCGCACCGGTTCTCAGTGGTCCGGTCGCCCTGTCGTCCTATGAATCTCTGGTGCGGGCGGTCACTCCCGCATTGGCGCGAGAGTTGCCTACCATTCGCGATGCGACCAACCTCTATTCCTTCTCGACCGTCGATCTCTCGCAGCTCCCGCCCAAGGCGTTGGCCGATCTTCGCTTCGATTCCGCCGCGTTTGAAACTTGGCAGGGATTCTTGACGGAATCACTCGAAGAGACACGCATCTATAACCAGCAGGGCAAGGCCTTCGATCAAGCGCTGCGTCGGTCACTTCTTCGGCGTGGCAAGGAATTCGAATTACGCGTCACCGCAGAATTCGGCAGGGGGGCGTTGGAAGGAGCCTTTCAGTTCAATTCAACCAATGCAGTGGGCTTCATGGCAGGGGTTTCCGGTAGTGTTTTGACCGGCACTACTCTGCTCACTTCGCTGCTGGTTGGTGGAGTGGCATTGACGGTGGAGCGTCTCTATTCAGTGCTCCAGCTCAATGCCCGTCGCAATGTCGAGTCAATTGTGCGAAATCACTATCACGCCTTCACAGCGCGACCGGTCGGAATGGCGGAAGATATGTGATCTCAGTGCACTATTGTGCCAACGTTTTTCGAACTTTGGCATTTGCTGGCGTGGATGAGGCTTAGGTCAAAAGTCACCAGTCAGACAGATTGGGTTGGTAGCGGGAGCCCGTGGACAGCTTCTTGAACTGTTGCCCCTATTGTGCGCGATCGAATGGCCGCTCTGGCATAGGTCTGCAGCGAGGTGGCGAACGGTGGCGTTGAGCCGGCTGTGGTCCTTGCCGAAGGTTTCCTTCAGAGCTAGGTCGTGGACTCATAATGCCGGGTCCACAATCGGATTGACGCGAGGGCGACTGCGGCGAGGAAGTTTCTGGCGAGTTTGTCGAAGCGTGTTGCGATGCGACGGAAGTGCTTGAGTTTGCAGAAGAAGCGTTCGACGA
>JAKPQE010000178.1 GCA_029572955.1 Pseudomonadota bacterium | reverse complement strand
CGCAACAGGTGATCGCGCGGAACAAGCTGATCGAGCGTCACCATCTCGATCGCCAGTTGTTCAGGTCCAGGTTCCTTCAGCATGACCCACTGAATCAAAAACCCCCGGCCAACACCAGGGGTTTGTCAGCAGTCTGAGGGCGCTCCGCAAGGGGCGCCCTTTTCGTTTCGGCAAACGCGATCGGCCGGCACCATCGCCCGCCGGCCTGCAACAAAAAACCGGCCCCACAGTGAAGTGGAGCCGGTTTCCGGTGCCGTCACCGGCAGCCCGACGAAGGGCGCCGGTCCGGCGAAAGCGTCGCGAGATCAGGCCATCTGCAGCCGCACGGCCTTCGGACCCTTGCCGCGCTTGTCCGGCTCGGTCTCGAAGGAGATGCGCACACCCTGATCGAGCGGCGGGATGCCCGACTGCTCGACGGCGGAGATGTGCACGAACACGTCCTTCGAGCCGTCATCCGGAGTGATGAAGCCGAAGCCCTTGGACGCGTTGAAGAATTTCACGGTGCCGGTCTGGCGCATAGATGAGGTCCTTTCCCATCATCAAGTTTGTTCGCCACCGCAAACACGCGGCAGCAGTCTAGGCAGGCATTTCAGATTTCGGGGAAAGGATTAGTCGCGCCGTCTATCGTTCACGGAACTTCCGAAACTTGTCGCGGGGATCACACCCGCTGCAGAGCGATGCATCGACGCCGCTCCTCACGCCTTCTATTCCGATTTCCCTTCCGGTCCGATTGACCGCCGAACGCGGAGATAGTGGATCAAAGCCCCCTCAAAGGCAAACGAAAGTTTGATGACAAACGGCCTTTGCCGATCATTTGGGCGAAACGGCTGCCCCGAAATGCGCCGGGGCCGGCACGAAGCCGACCCCGGACAGCCCGAACATTCGTTGTTTCGACGGTCGCGCCTAGAAGGCCTGGCGCAAACCGACCATGACCTGATGGTTCTGCAGGTCGATCGTGTTGTCGTACTTGATCTCGCCACCCGGCGTCGGGTTGCGGGTGTGCATCTTGACGTTCTGGATGCCGAGGAAGCGGTATCCGAGCTCGAGATCCATGCCCGGCTTCAGAGCGACGAGGGCGCCGCCCGAGACCTGATAGGCAAGAGCGTTGGACCACTGGGTCGTGCGCACGTTCCAGCCGTCGACATTGGTGCCGGCCGCGTTGATGTCATAGACCGAGAAGCGGTCGAACTTGACATGCGCGAGGCCGATACCGGCGGAGACGTAAGGCCGCACGATCGTGCCGGTCTCGATCTCGGCGCCGAGCGAGGCCATGCCGATATAGCCCTTGAACGAGCCGCTCGACCACGGCCGCTCGTAGTCGCGGTCGAAGATCGCGTGCTTGTCGATCTCGTTGTCCATGTAGCCGAGCTCGAGTTCGCCATAGAGGCGGACGGGATCGGCCGCGATCGGCAGGTAGTAGCCACCCGCGATGCCGGCGTACCAGCCCATGCGGTAGTCGGTGTGGACCGGCGGATCGGTCGGGCCACCGCCGACGGCGTCGTAGAACGCCCAGTCGTGGCCGTTGAGGAAATTCAGGGAGCCGCGCAGCGCGATGAAGCCCAGATCTTCCGGCACCGCCCTTTCGATGATCGGCGGCTCGTAAGGCTGTTCCTCGGGCATGTCGGCAGCAAGCGCCGGACCGGCGATGCCCATCGCCGCCGCGGCAAGCACGGCATGGGACTGTGTCAGGGTACGCATGTTCGGAACCTTTCGTTCGGGCACTAACTCACTGCTCCCGACGATAGGCCGTTAAGGTTAATGAGACGTTTCTGGAATGAACTTTCGTTATTTACTTTTAAACAATACTTCTTAACCAAGATTAACGAGAAACTAATCCAAATTTACTTTTGGAGACGACACCACTCCCCCGGTGATTTTTCGGTTTCGCCGCGGCCGCCGGCATGCTCTATCTCTCACCGGGCGCGCCGTCCGACCGGGCGGCACGGCGCAGACGGGACGCAGAGCAAGGAAAACCGCCATGTCGGAAATGCAGGCCGCCGTGTTGCCGGTCACGCCGCTGCAGCAGAACTGTTCGCTGATCTGGTGCGCAGCCACGAAGAAGGCCGCCGTCATCGATCCGGGCGGCGATGTCGACGAGATCGTCGCGGCGCTCGGCAAGCAGGGCCTGACGCTCGAGAAGGTGCTGCTCACCCACGGCCATTTCGATCATGCCGGCGGCGCGGCCGAGCTTGCCGAGATGTTCGGCGTGCCGGTCGAGGGGCCGCAGGAGGAGGAGAAGTTCCTGCTCGACGTGGTCGAGATGCAGGGCTTCAAGTGGGGCGTGGCGGGCGGCCGCAATGTCGAGCCGGACCGCTGGCTCACCGACGGCGACACGGTGACGGTCGGCGAACTCACCCTCGACGTCATCCACACCCCGGGCCACACGCCCGGCCACGTGGTGTTCTTCCATGCGCCGTCGCGCTTCGCCATCGTCGGCGACGTGCTCTTCAAGGGGTCGATCGGGCGCACGGATTTCCCGCGCGGCGATCACGACACGCTGATCCGCTCGATCAAGGAAAAGCTGTTGCCGCTCGGCGACGACGTGACCTTCCTGCCGGGGCACGGGCCGCTGTCGACCTTCGGCAACGAGCGGCGTACCAACCCGTTCCTGCAGGACGGCTGAGGGGCGCTCGCCGCGCCGGACGAGGCGTCAGTTGTTCGGCCGGTTCTGACCCATGCCCTTGCCGGGGCCGGTCGAATCGAGCGCCGCGCGGCAGGCCTCGGAGAGCTTGTCGCGGTTCTCCTCGAGGCACATGCGCAAGGCGCCCTGCCCGTGCTCCTTGTCGGCGCACAGCTTGGCGATGTCGTCACCGCATGCGGTGGCGACCGGCCCCTGCTGGGCAAGCGCTGCCGTCAGGCCGAGCGCGAGGACGCCGGCAAAGGCGCCAAGGCTGGCAAACCACGTCTTCATCGTCGTTTCCCTTCGGGATCCGTCGGTTTCCGGGGCCGGAAGGATGCCGGCCCCGCACAGGCGCCGATCGGGGCGACCGGGCGTCCGGTCATCCGGACGCCCGACGGCCTCAATTGCAGAAATGACGCCGGCCGTCGTAGCCCTTGTAGGTGCCGCTATCGGGATCGAAGCTGCGATAGCGAGCCCGGCAAGAGCGGAACCATTCACGGGTCCAGGGTTCCGGCCGGTCGTCGTAGTAATAGGTGCGGGCGCGCGGGCGCTCGCGGTAGTAGACGACGTCCGGATCCGAGACATAGACCCGCGTGCGCGGCGCGTAATAGGCGCGCGGCGCCGGTTCGTAGCTGTAGTAGCGATAGGAATGGGGCCGCGCGGCGCCGGCGATCATCGCCCCGGCGGCAAGACCCATGATGCCGGCGACGATGGCCGGACCGGCATTTCCCCGGTGATGGCGACCGCCGGCTTCGGCCGGCGCGGCCGCGACCACGACCATGGCCGCCGCAGCGGCGGAAAGCACCAATGTGCGCAGTGCGTTGATGGACATGACGGGCCTCCTAGCCCTCAACGTCGACGCCACCCGTTTGCCCCCGCGGCGTCGAACCTCTTGCCCCAAGATCGGGTTAGCGCGCCGCACATGAACGCTGGCTGAACGACAGCATCGCGCCGGATTGTGGAGCAACGAGGGCAGCCGACGGCGATCTCGCCGCCGTGGCGCAAAGGGGGGCTTGATTTTTCGCAATCGTTCGGTAAAAAGAACATCGCGAACTTTGAAACGAATTTTGTTCGCCGAAGCGAACGCCGGCCGACAAGCCGTTCCGCGCGTCGACCGCTTGGCGAAGCCCGGCCCAAGGAACCGAAACGATGAGCGAAGACCGTATCCCCGCCTTCTCCACGCTGGCCATCCATGCCGGCGCCAAGCCGGACCCGGCGACCGGCGCCCGCGCGACCCCGATCTACCAGACGACCTCGTTCGTCTTCGACGATGTCGACCACGCCGCCTCGCTGTTCGGCCTGCAGGCCTTCGGCAACATCTACACCCGCATCACCAATCCGACGACGGCGGTGCTCGAGGAGCGCGTCGCCGCGCTCGAGGGCGGCACCGCGGCGCTGGCGGTCGCGTCCGGCCATGCCGCGCAGCTCCTCGTCTTCCACACCATGCTCGAGCCGGGCGACGAGTTCATCGCGGCCAAGCAGCTCTATGGCGGCTCGATCAACCAGTTCGGCCAGTCGTTCAAGAGCTTCGGCTGGAACGTGAAGTGGGCCGACGTCACCGACCTTTCGACCTTCGAGGCGGCGATCGGGCCGAAGACCAAGGCGATCTTCATCGAGTCGATCGCCAATCCCGGCGGCGTCGTCACCGACATCGCGGCGATCGCGGCGATCGCCAGGAAGGCCGGCATTCCGCTGATCGTCGACAACACGCTCGCCACGCCCTATCTCTGCCGGCCGTTCGAGCACGGCGCCGACATCGTCGTCCACTCGGCCACCAAGTTCCTCGGCGGCCACGGCAATTCGATGGGCGGCGTGATCGTCGACGGCGGCAGCTTCAACTGGTCGGCCAACGACCGCTATCCGCTGCTCTCCAAGCCGCGGCCGGAGTATCACGGCCTCGTCATCCACGAGACCTTCGGCAACTTCGCCTTCGCCATCGCCTGCCGGGTGCTCGGCCTGCGCGATCTCGGCCCGGCGATCTCGCCGTTCAACGCCTTCATGATCATTACCGGCATCGAGACGCTGCCGCTGCGCATGAAGCAGCATTCGGAGAACGCCCTCGCCGTCGCCAGGTTCCTGAAGACGCATCCGAAGGTCAGTTGGGTCAGCTATTCCGGCCTCGAGGGCGATCGCTTCTACGGCCTGCACCAGAAGTACTGCCCGAAGGGTTCGGGCGCGGTCTTCACCTTCGGCGTCAAGGGCGGCTACGACGCCGGCGTCAAGCTGGTCTCGACGGTGAAGCTGTTCTCGCATCTCGCCAATATCGGCGACACGCGCAGCCTCATCATCCACCCGGCCTCGACCACGCACCGGCAGGTCGCCGAGGAGCACAAGGCCGCGGCCGGCGCCGGTCCGGACGTCGTGCGCATCTCGATCGGCATCGAGGACAAGGACGACATCATCGCCGACCTCGACGCGGCACTGAACGCCCTGTGATCGCAACGACGATCAGGGGAGAGACGGCCGGGGCGCTCCCTCCCCGGCCGTTTTTTTCCTGCAGCCTCCCCCTCCCAACCCTCCCCCGGCGGGGGAGGGCTGGCGCAGCTTCGATTTGCCGTGCAACGGCAATCGTTAGCGAAGACCGGGAGGGGGTGGATGCCACCCCCGAGACTCAGCGCCGCGCGCCCATGCCGGCGCGATGCAGGACGGCGACGCCGAGCACCAGCATCGCCGTCGCCTGATGGGCAAGGCCGAGGCCGAGCGGCACGGCGGTGACGAGCGTCGTGATGCCGAGCACGGTCTGGGCGAAGGCGAGGAAGAACAGGAGCTGCGCGCGCAGCGCCACGGTCGAGCCCGGCGACCGCGCCCGCTCGGCGAAGGCGTGCAGCGCCGTCAGGGCGACGATCAGATAGGCCGACATGCGGTGGTCGAACTGCACGGTCAGCACGTTCTCGAAAAAATTGCGCCAGGCCGGGTCGACGACGAGCAGGTTTTCGCGCGGCGGGATCCAGTGGCCGTCCATCAGCGGCCAGGTGGTGTAGGTGAGCCCGGCATCGAGGCCGGCGACGAGGCCGCCGAGGAAGATCTGGACGAGGACGAGCACGACGAGCAGGCTCGAAAAGAGCCGCGCCGACGTCGCGGCCGGTGTCGTCGCGTCGGGCGCGAGGCGCCGCGCGACCCAGAGGATCGCCGCGAAGATGATGCTCGCCGTCGTCAGGTGAACGGCGAGACGGTACTGGCTGACGTCGACGCGGTCGACGAGGCCGCTCTTGACCATCCACCAGCCGATCGCGCCCTGCAGGCCGCCGAGCACGAAAAGCCCGACAAGGCTCGGCGTCACGCCCTTCGGGATGCGGCGCGCCAGAAGGAACCACAGGAACGGCACGGCGAAAACGACACCGATCAGCCGGCCGAGGAAGCGGTGGCCCCACTCCCAGCCGTAGATCCACTTGAATTCCTCGAGGGTCATGCCCTTGTTGACGAGGTCGTATTCCGGGATCTGCCGGTATTTCTCGAACTCGGCCGCCCAGTCGCTCTCGGAAAGCGGCGGAATGGCCCCGGTCACCGGCTTCCATTCGGTGATCGAGAGGCCGGAATCGGTGAGCCGCGTCGCACCGCCGACGAGCACCATCAGGAAGACGAGCAAGGCGACGAGATAGAGCCAGACGCGGATCGCCGCGGTGCGGTCCGGACCGCCCGAAAACCTCGCATCGCTTCCCGAGATCGACATACTCATGACTGCCCCGCCCTGCCCCGGCACGCCGAACGCAACTTGACACGAAAGCTGAGGTAAAGCACTGCGTGGACGTCGGCAAGGATC
Organism: Pseudomonadota bacterium; assembly: GCA_029572955.1. Taxonomy (GTDB): domain Bacteria; phylum Pseudomonadota; class Alphaproteobacteria; order Rhizobiales; family JAKPQE01; genus JAKPQE01. The sequence continues at coordinate 3,028 of JAKPQE010000178.1, read as the reverse complement.
GGCGAGGCATCGGAGGGAGACGGCCGCCATGAATCCGCGTTTGCGTTCGTTCATCGGGACGGTGGCACTGCTCGCCCTGCTCGGCGGATACTTCCTCGTCATCCTGACGATCGCGGCAATGGTCCTGCCCGGCCGCAGCACCGCCTTCGAGCTCGGCTACTGGGCGGTCACCGGTCTCCTGTGGGCGGTCCCGGCCGGCTTCATCATCAAGTGGATGGCCAAGGACCAGCCGCAGCCGCCGGCCTGAGCCGGGCGGCCGTCCGTCATTCCGCCGCCAGGGGGATCAGGCGACGTTGAGGCGGCGGAACTTGTTGAAGAGCGCGAAGGGCGCGCCCGACAGGAACAGGTCGAGATAGCGCATCGACTGGTAGTCGCCGTTCAGCGAGACGCGCGGCAACGCCGTCAGATGCGTGCGATGCTCGGGGAAGATCACGCCCTTGCGGGTGGTCACCGCGGTCTTGAAGCCGAGTTCGGCGGCGATCTCGAAATCCCGTGCCCCGGCCGAGGTGACATCTCCGTAGGGATAGGCGAAGTGGCGTGGCGCGGCGCCGAGTTCGGCCTCGATGATGCGAGCGCCCTCGCGCATTTCGGTGAGGGCGCGCTCGCGGTCGAGCTTGGCGACGGCGTAGTGGTTGATGGTGTGGGCGCCGATGGTGCAGAGCGGATCGGCGGCGAGGTCGCGCACCTCGTCCCAGGTCATCATCTCGGCTCTGGCGGTCGCCGCCATGTCGACATTGTAGCGCCGGGCGAGATCGCGCACGAAGGCGCGCTGCTGGTCCTCGTCGAGGGCACGCAGCCACCAGTAGATCTCGTCGAAGGCCTCGGTCTTCTCGGCGGTGGTGCGCGAGTCGAAATAGCGGGTGCGGCCGTCCATGACGGCGCCGAAATGCTCCTGCTTGGCGATCACGTCCTCGAGCGCCTGCCACCACAGCTCGCCGAGGCCGTCGACATAGCCGCTGCTCACATAGATCGTGAACGGCACGTCGTGGCGCTTGAACACCGGATAGGCGACTTCCTTGTTGTCGCGATAGCCGTCGTCGAGGGTGAAGGCGACGAAGCGGCCGTGCTCGCCGGGCTCGGTCAGCCGGCGATGGGCCTCGTCGAGGGAGACGATGTCGATGCCGTGGGCGCGCACGCGCTCGATCACGGCGTCGAGGTAATCCGGGGTGATCTCGAGAATGCGGTTCGGCCAGAACGGCCGGTCGAGGATCTCGCGGACGTGGTGCAGGGTGAAAATCAGGCCCTGGCCGCGCGCGAAGGGGGCGAGCATCCAGTGGGCGCCGGAGAAATAGAGTGCATTGAGCCCGGCCTTGTAGGCGGTGGTCTTCCAGTTGCTCATCGTCCCGGCGCGGTCGCGCTCCCTCTTACGATCCTGTCGCAGTCCCCTTGGCGGCATGATGCCCCGGGAACGTTGACATTTCTTTTCCTCCTCCCTCGCCGTCGGGCTCCGTTTCCCCTGTTCTTATTGTGCGCTGCACAATACCGCGTTCGGCAAATCGCGGCAAGCGCGGCACGCGGTAAACGGATTCTTGACGCTCGTCTGGTAACCGGAATCTGGGACGTCCGGCGCTGCCGGCAAGGATGAGGGATACGCCATGATGACAGCCCGCGCGGAAGGCAGCGCTTCGGCTTCCTGCGAAACCGGCATCTCGGCCGAATCGATCGGCCTGCGCTGCATCACGGACATCGGCCGTGCCGAGCAGGTGTGGCGGGCGCTGGAGAAGACGGCGACCATGTCGGGCTATCAGCGCTACGACTTCCTCGAGCCCTGGCATCGGCATGTGGGCCTGCGCGAGGGCGTCGAGCCGCTCGTCGTCATCGGCGAAATCGGCGGCCGGCCGGCCTTCCTGTGGCCGTTCGGCATCTCGCAGGAGGGGCCGTGGCGGATCGCCCGCTGGCTCGGCGGCAAGCACGTCAATTACAATGTCGGCCTCTATGCCGACGGGGTGATGGCCGGCCTTGGCGCCGAGACGGTCGCGGCGCTGCTGCAGCGGGTCGCGGGCCTCGCCGGCCGGATCGACGCGTTCGAGCTCCTCAATCAGCCGCAGGACTGGGAAGGCGCGGCCCATCCGCTCGCCGGCCTGCCGCACCAGCCTTCGCCGAGTTCGGCGTTCGCGCTCGGCCTCGCCGGCCGCGACTACGACACCGTGCTCCAGGAACAGCGCTCCAAGCGGGCGCGCGGCAAGCTGCGCCGCCGCGACCGCAAGCTCGCCGAAGAGCCCGGATATCGCAATGCCATCGCCGCGACCGGCGCGGAAATGGCCCGCGTTCTCGATGCTTTCTCCGACCAGAAGGCCAAGCGCTTCGCCGCGCTCGGCATCAAGAACCCGTTCGCCGAACCCGGCGTCATGGACTTCTTGCACGAACTCGGCGCCCGCTCGGCCGGCGCGGAGAATCCGATCTTCCGCATCGGCTACACCGAGATCGGCGGCATCGTGCGGGGCATGCTCGGCGGTGTCGTCGGCCCCGGGCGGCTGTCGGGCGACATCATCTCGTTCTCCGAGGACGAGTACGTCAAGATGAGCCTCGGCGAGGTCGCCATGCTGAAGGCGGTCGAGGACTGCTGCGCGCGCGGCTACCAGTGGTTCGACCTCGGCATCGGCGAGGCCGGATACAAGGCGATCTGGTGCGATACCGAGGAAGCGCTGTTCGACTGCTTCGTGCCGATCACCTCGGCCGGGCGGCTCTATACCGAGATCAAGGGCCTGCGCCAGCGGGTCAAGCGCTCGATCAAGCAGAACCGGGTGGTCTGGGCGCTGGTCCAGAAGGTGCGGCGCTCGCGCGGCACGGCCGAGAAAACCGAGACGGCCGCGAGCGAGGGCGACGAGGACTGATCCCGGGCGGCTCGGACCCCAACCGGAAACGAAAACCCCGCCGTTTCGGCGGGGTCAGATCACTGACAAACCCGTCGATATTTTCGGCGGGTTTTGTTTTTGGTTCGGCGGGTTTGGTTTGTCGGGAGAGGTTTTGGGCGGCCTGAGAGGCGTGGCGGCTCATGCGGTTGCCGGTTTTGGGGCTTTGGTGAGGG
>JAKPQE010000171.1 GCA_029572955.1 Pseudomonadota bacterium | reverse complement strand
GGCCTGATCAAGCTCCAGATCAACGCCGGCGCCGCCAACCCGGCCCCGCCGATCGGCCCCGCGCTCGGTCAGCATGGCGTCAACATCATGGAGTTCTGCAAGGCGTACAACGCCGCGACGGAGTCGCAGCGCGGCAACGTCATCCCCGTGGAGATCACCGTCTACGAGGACCGCAGCTTCACGTTCATCCTGAAGACCCCGCCCGCGGCGGAGCTCATCAAGAAGGCGGCCGGTGTGGCCAAGGGTTCGCCCACGCCCCACACGACCAAGGTCGCGAAGCTCACCAAGGACCAGGTTCGTCAGATCGCCGAGACGAAGATGCCCGACCTGAACGCGAACGACATCGAGGCCGCCTCGCTGATCATCGCCGGCACCGCCCGTTCCATGGGCATCACGGTCGAGGGCTGAGGGGAACACAGACATGGCTAAGTCCAAGGTTTACGAAGCAGCCGCGGCGAAGATCGACCGCGACAAGTTCTACACGTCCACCGAGGCGGTGAACCTCGCGAAGGAGACCGGCTCGAAGAACGTCGACTCCACCGTCGAGGTCGCCCTCAAGCTCGCGGTCGACCCGCGCAAGGCCGACCAGATGGTCCGCGGCACGGTCATCCTGCCGCACGGCACCGGCAAGACCGCCCGCGTCATCGTGTTCGCCACCGGCCCCGCGGCCGAGGCCGCGATCGCCGCTGGCGCCGACGAGGTCGGCGGCGCCGAGCTCATCGAGAAGGTCGCCGGCGGCTGGACCGCGTTCGACGCGGCCGTCTCGACGCCCGAGCTTATGGGCCAGGTCGGTCGCCTCGGCAAGGTGCTGGGCCCCCGTGGCCTCATGCCGAACCCCAAGACCGGCACCGTCACGATGGACGTCGCCAAGGCCGTCAACGACATCAAGGGCGGCAAGATCGAGTTCCGCGTCGACAAGCACTCGAACCTGCACCTGATCATCGGCAAGGCGTCGTTCTCCGACGAGTTCCTCATCGAGAACTACGCGGCCGCGCTCGACGAGATCCTGCGTCTCAAGCCGTCGGCCGCCAAGGGCCGCTACGTCAAGAAG
>JAKPQE010000167.1 GCA_029572955.1 Pseudomonadota bacterium | reverse complement strand
CGGCATGCAGGGCATGGCGGGCGGAGATGGTATGGCGGGCATGCAGGGCATGGCGGGTGCCGAGGGTATGGCGGGCATGCAGGGCATGGCCGGTGCCGAGGGCATGGGCGGCATGCAGGGCATGGCGGCGAACCCGGTCCCGGTCGGTGTCGGTGCGGTCGAGGTCGAGGGCGGCAAGCTGATGATGGCCGGCCAGGCGACGCCGGGCACCAAGCTCCGGGTCTATGTCGACAACGGCCATGTCGGCGATGTCACCGCGCGTGCCGACGGCACCTGGAAGCTCGATCTCCGGGCCCTCGTCGGTGCCGGCGAGCATGTGGTGCGGGTCGACGAGATCTCGCCCGCCGACGGCAAGGTCGTGGCGCGGGCCGAGGCGCCGTTCGAGGCGGGCCCGGCGGGTGGCGCGACCCTTTCTGCCGGCACGGAAGCCGGCGCGGCGGCCCCGGCGGGCGGCGCGGCGACGAGCGGCGTCACCAAGATCGAGATCGTGCGCGGCGACAATCTCTGGCGGATCGCCCGCAAGCTCTGGGGCGCCGGCGCGCGCTACTCGACGATCTACGAGGCCAATCGCGGCCAGATCCGCGATCCCGACCTGATCTTCCCGGGGCAGGTCTTCGTCATCCCGGGCGAGGACGCGGGTCCGAAATAAGCGCCTCGCGTTCCGGCGGGTTTGGACTTCGCCGGGCGCGGCACCATATCTACCACCCAGGGGGCGAAGGGCCGGTCTCGGCCCTTCGGCGACATCACGGCAGTGTGCGGGCTTTTGCCGGACCTTCGCGGTTTCGCGCGGGCGTCCGCCTCTTCGCCCGCAGGTGAGGAGCGAGGACGAGGATTTGCGGCAGGGAACGGCGCCAGATCCGGGACGAGGACAGCGCGTGCGCGCGGACGAGGGCAGCACCTATTCGGTGATCCGCTCGCTCTGGCCCTATATCTGGCCGACCGACCGGCCGGACCTGAAGTTGCGGGTCGCCATGGCGCTCGGCGTGCTGGTGCTCGCCAAGATCGTCACCGTGCTCGTGCCCTATTCCTTCAAGTGGGCGACGGACGCGCTGGTGCCGGGCACGGCAGGCGGCCTGCCGCCGGTCACCGCCTTCCTCGCCGTGCCGATCCTCCTCGTCGTCGCCTACGGCCTCGGCCGCGTCCTGATGATCGGCTTCAACCAGCTGCGCGACGCGCTCTTTGCCAAGGTCGGCCAGCACGCGGTGCGCCAGCTCGCCTACAAGACCTTCGTGCACATGCACGATCTGTCGCTGCGCTTCCATCTGCAGCGGCGCACCGGCGGCCTCTCGCGGATCATCGAGCGCGGCACCAAGGGTATCGAGTCGATCGTCCGTTTCACCATCCTGATGACGATCCCGACGATCCTCGAATTCGCGCTGATGGCGGCGATCGTCTTCTACCAGTTCGACTGGCGCTACTTCGTCGTCCTCGTCGTGATGATCTGGCTCTATGTCTGGTTCACGATGAAGGCCAGCGACTGGCGCATCGCCATCCGCCGGGCGATGAACGAGAGCGACACCGACGCCAATACCAAGGCGATCGACTCGCTGCTCAACTTCGAGACCGTCAAGTATTTCGGCAACGAGAAGATGGAGGCCGGGCGCTACGACAAGTCGATGGAGCGCTACGAGGCCGCCGCGACCAAGACCTGGACCTCGCTCGCCTGGCTCAATCTCGGCCAGACGGTGATCTTCACCGCCGGCATGACGATCTGCATGGTGCTGTCGGCGCGCTCGGTGATGGCCGGCGAGCAGACGGTCGGCGACTTCGTGCTGATCAACGCGCTGCTCATCCAGCTCTACCAGCCGCTCAATTTCGTCGGCACGGTCTATCGCGAGATCAAGCAGGGCCTCGTCGACCTCGAGACGATGTTCGACCTCTTGGACGTGCCGGCCGAGATCGTCGACCGGCCGGGCGCCGAGGATATCGCCGTCGAGACCGGCACCATCCGCTTCGAGAACGTCTCGTTCCACTACGATCCGGAGCGGGCGATCCTCGACGACATCTCGTTCGACGTGCCGGCCGGCCACATGGTCGCCCTCGTCGGCCCGTCGGGGGCCGGCAAGTCGACGATCTCGCGGCTGCTGTTCCGCTTCTACGACGTGACCGGCGGGCGCATCCTCGTCGACGGGCGCGACGTGCGCGACGTGACGCAGGTCTCGCTGCGCCACGCCATCGGCATGGTTCCGCAGGACACCGTGCTCTTCAACGACACCATCGCCTACAACATCCGCTACGGCCGGCCGGACGCCAGCGCCGAGGAGGTGCAGCAGGCGGCAAGGCTCGCCCAGATCTCCGACTTCATCGAGACGCTGCCGGAGGGCTACGCCACCCAGGTCGGCGAGCGCGGCCTCAAGCTTTCCGGCGGCGAGAAGCAGCGTGTCGCGATCGCCCGCACGATACTCAAGGCGCCGCCGATCCTCATTCTCGACGAGGCGACCTCGGCGCTCGACACCCACACCGAACGCGAGATCCAGACGGCACTCGACCAGGTTTCGAAGAACCGCACGACGCTGGTCATCGCCCACCGGCTTTCGACGGTGATCGGCGCCGACGAGATCATCGTTCTGGAAAAGGGGCGGATCGTCGAACGCGGCACGCACGACGCGCTGCTCGACAAGGGCGGCCTCTACGCCTCGATGTGGAACCGCCAGCGCGAGGCGGCCGAGGCCTTCGAGAAGCTGAAGGCGGCCGAGGAGGAGGATGCGCTCGGCTTCCTTCCCGTCGCGGAAGCGACGTCGGCGTAGCGCGCGGCGCCACCACGCGGTAAAAACAACCAAGGGCACAATCCGGCCAGTGCCGCCGACGAGAAGCGGTGCGGCCCCAACGGGTCATTCGATGTCAAATCTCCTCGATACCATCCGCGGCAGCCTCGCGCCGATTCATCCCGAGGGCTACCGCTTCATCACCATCTTCTTCGTCATCGCCGTCCTGCTCGGCTGGTTCTGGGGGCCGCTGTTCTGGGTCGGCCTGTTCCTGACCGGCTGGTGCGCGTATTTCTTCCGCGATCCGCAGCGCGTGACGCCGGTCGGGCGCAGCCTCGTGATCTCGCCGGCCGACGGCAAGGTGTCGCTGATCGACCATGCCGTGCCGCCGCGCGAACTCGAACTCGGCAGCGAGCCGATGCTGCGCGTCTGCGTCTTCATGAACGTCTTCAATTGCCACGTGAATCGCGCGCCGATCGCCGGCAAGATCGAGACCATCGCCTACAAGCCCGGCAAGTTCCTCAATGCCGAGCTCGACAAGGCGAGCGAGGACAACGAGCGCAACGGCCTCGTCATCGCCAGCGAAAACGCCCGCATCGGCGTGGTGCAGATCGCCGGTCTCGTCGCCCGCCGCATCGTCTGCTTTGCCAAGGAAGGCGAGACGATCGAGGTCGGCGAGCGGTTCGGCCTCATCCGCTTCGGCAGCCGGCTCGACGTCTACCTGCCGGCCGGCTCGGTCGCCAAGGTGGCGGTCGGCCAGCAGGCGATCGCCGGCGAGACGATCCTTGCGACGATCGGCGGGGTGAAGCTGTTCGAGGCGGTGCGGGTGAGCTGAGCGCGGGGGCGCGGGACAGAAACGGGGGGCGTCCATGAGCACGATCTTTCCGCCGTTCGATCCGGACGGGCCGGAACAGCCGCGCAAGGCGCGGTTCCGGCCGGTGCCGTTCCGCATGATCCTGCCCAATCTCGTCACCCTTCTGGCGCTCTGCGCCGGCCTCACCGGCATCCGCATGGCGATCGAGGACCGGCTGGAGCTGGCGCTCGCCGCGATCGTGCTCGCGGCGATGCTCGATGCCGTCGACGGCCGCGTCGCGCGCTACCTCAAATCGACCTCGCGCTTCGGCGCCGAACTCGACTCGCTCGCCGATTTCGTCAATTTCGGCGTTGCCCCGGCGATGGTGCTCTACACCTGGCTCTTGTTCGAGGCGCGCTCGCTCGGCTGGATCGCCGCCCTCGTCTTTGCGATCTGCACGGCGCTGCGGCTCGCCCGCTTCAACGTCGCCCTCGACAATCCGGCGACGCCCGACTGGCAGCGCAACTTCTTCAAGGGCGTGCCGGCGCCGGCCGGCGCGCTGACCGTGCTCCTGCCGATCTATCTCGAACTGCTCGGCATGCCGCGCTTTGCCGGCGAGGCGCAGATCGTCCTCGTCTACGTGCTGGTCATCGCCCTCCTGATGGTCAGCCAGCTGCCGACCTGGTCGGGCAAGAAGATGGGCCAGCGCATCCCGCGCGAGATGGTGCTGCCGCTGTTCGTGCTGGTCGTGCTCTTCGTTGCTCTCCTCGTCTCCTTCCCCTGGCATGTCCTCACCTTCACGACGCTCGTCTACCTCCTCTGCCTGCCGCTCGGCTGGCGCGCCTGGCGCGGCCACATGGCGACGGAAGGGCCCGAGGCGCAGGTCATTCCCGACGTGCCGGACAGCGGCGACGAGAGCACGGGGATCTGAGTTTCTGTCGCGTGCGACGGGCCCGGCCCGCCGCAGCGCAGGTCGCCGTCCGGTTCGTCGCTCTGTCGAAAGGGAGCGAAAATGGCGAGGATCGTGAAACTCGGTCGTCAGGGGCTCGCGGTTCCGGCCGTCGGCCTCGGCTGCATGGGAATGTCGGATTTCTACGGGGCCTCGGACCGGGCGGCGAACCTCGCCGTCCTCGATCGGGCGTTCGAGATCGGCTGCACCTTCTGGGACACGGCCGACATGTATGGCCCCTTCACCAACGAGGAGCTGGTCGGGCAAGCGCTCGCCGGGCGCCGCGATCGGGTGACGCTCGCCACGAAATTCGGCGTTTCGCGCGGCGCAAACGGCGAATGGTTCGGCATCAAGGGCGGCGCCGACTATGTGCGCCAGGCTTGCGATGCCTCGCTGAAGCGCCTCGGGACCGACCACATCGACCTCTACTATCAGCACCGCCTCGACCCGGAGACGCCGATCGAGGAAACGGTCGGGGCGCTCGCCGAGCTGGTGACGGCCGGCAAGGTCCGCTACATCGGGCTTTCCGAGGCCGACCCCGAGACCATCGAGCGGGCGCACCGCGTCCATCCGGTCACGGCCGTGCAGACCGAATACTCGCTCTGGTCGCGCGACGTCGAAGAGGGGGTTCTGCCGACGCTCAGGCGGCTCGGCATCGGCTTCGTCGCCTATAGCCCGCTCGGGCGCGGCTTCCTCACCGGGCAGATCCGCAAGCGGTCCGATCTCAGGCCGGACGACTGGCGGCTCGAAAATCCCCGCTTCAGCGACGAGGCGCTGGCGGCGAACGCGGCGCTGGCGGACGAGATCGGCAGGCTCGCCGCCGAACGGAAGGTGACGCCGGCGCAGATGGCGCTCGCCTGGCTCCTCGCGCAGGGCGACGACATCGCCGCGATCCCCGGGACGCGGCATATCGAACGCCTCGAAGAGAACGTGGCGGCGGCCGAACTCACCCTCACGGAGGCCGAAATGGCTCGCCTCTCGGCGCTGATCGCGCAGGGCGTGGTCGGCAGCCGGTATTGAGAGCAGCGGGCCTGGCGCGGTGGTCGCCGAGGGTCGCGGGGTATCGTTCCCACTGCCGGATCTGGCGGGCAAGGGTGGGAAGGCAGAGCGCGTTCGCGGCACAGGACAGCCCTCGCCACCTTGGGGGAGAGGGCGGCCGCGGAGCGGCCGGGTGAGGGGAGTGTGAGCCGATGTCGCTGGTTGTCCGGCCCACTCGGGACCCTCGTGGGCGTTCACAACTCGCGACGGTTCACAGGACCGTCGCGTCGGGCTTTGCCCGACCGCTGCTCACCCCCTCACCCAGCTTTCGCTAGCATTTTGCCGTTTCACGCCAAAATGAAGCTTCAGCATCCCTCTCCCTGAAGGGCGAGGGATGAGAGGGGGTCGCCGGAACGGTCTTCGCCCACCAAGCTGGAGCAGCGCGCCGACCTTCTGCTTTTCACCCTGCGCCGTTACGTCGAGGCGATGGCCGGCCGGCTCGAACTCGTCGTGCAGTTCCCTGACCGCGCGCCGGTCGTCCTGTCAGAGCTGGCCGGGGAGGATGGTGTGGTGGGGAAGAGACGGGACGCCCGATAGAGAAGCGTATTGGACCGCTGCGCATACCCTTGATTGATAGGGCCTTTTTGCTGTGCGAAGGGAGATGAGGAAGACGTGCCGCAATCTCCGGTTGGGGAGTAGAATCGATGGATTTGATTTCTTTGGTGACAGCTTTTGGGTTGGGATCAATTCTGACAATTCTTGTGCAGGCGTGGTTTGCGCGACGCAACAAACTGGAAGACAGAAGCTTCGAAGAACGGAAGATGGCCTATATTGGATTGCTAGAAGCCTATCATCGGGCAGCTGTTGAAGGCACGGATGATGCTGCCAAGAATTTTGCCTATTGGCAGCTTCGGTGCGAGCTTGTCGCTCCTCGGTTCGTAAGGGAATGCGTAGCTCGAATCGTCGAAACAAACGAGAATCCGGCCGAACGAGCAAAGGCCCATGAGGCGTTGAAAGCCGACCTTCGCAGAGACCTCGGCATTGTGGCAAAGGATTGATGGGTCGAGTTGGAAATTGGCGGCTTTGTATATACATTATGCTATACATTTTGGTGATCGGTGACGATGAAGCTCGTCGGTTTCGACTGGAATAGCGGCAACTGGCCGAAATGCGGCAAGCACGGCGTTTCGAAAGTCGAAATCGAGGCCGTCTTTCACAGTGACCCCGGGGTATATGCGGACCCGGATCATTCGTTCGAAGAGCAGCGGCTGAGAGCGATCGGCAGAAGCGGTGAGGGGCGCTTCATCTTCGTTGCCTTCACCATTCGCCGTCATGACGATGGCTTCGTCATTCGTCCCATCAGTGCCCGCTACATGCACCGGAGAGAGGTGGATAGATATGAGCGCCGATAAGACCCTCAAGAAGATGCCGCCGCTTCTCAGCGACGAGGATGCCGAGCGTTTCGTCACGGAAGCCGATCTGTCGGAGTACGATCTCTCCGGTTTCCGGCCGATGCATTTCGAATTCGAAAAGAAGACGAAGCAGATCAATCTGCGGATGCCGGAAAGCATGGTGGACGAGATCAAGCGGCAGGCCGCCAAGAGGGGCATTCCGTATCAGCGGTTCATCCGCGAGGCCATCGATCGAGCACTGCGCGTCGAACGCGGGCGACCGGAGACGTCCGGCTGAGAGACCCATAGACGAGTGAGACATTGCCACCCATGACCATCGCCATGACCTCTTTCGCGCTGCGCCAGTGGGACCCCGAGCGGGCGGGGACGAAGATCGTCGGGATGACGCCGGGCGAGCTCGTCGCGGCGTGCAATGATGCCCTCGCCGCCGGGGCGCCGCTCGCCGATGGCTATGCGCCGTTCTGCAAGCATCTCTTCCTTGCCAATCCGACCGGGACGCGGGCGGCGTTCGCGCCCGTCACCGACGACAACCGGCATCTCCTCAAGTCCGGCTACAAGGCCCGGCGAGAGGGCGAGCTCGCGGTGCTCGAGCGCTGGTTCGAGGGGCTCGAAGCGCCGCGCGCCAACTATTTCGACGTCATCCTCTATTCACATGCCCAGCTTCTGGCGGAGGCGGCCGAGGGGCCGGAGGACGAGATCGTTCCCGCTTGCGATTGGGGCGTCGTCTCGATCATCGGCACGCTCGAACCCTTCGAGCCGCCGATGCCGCCGATCACCCAGATGCGCAATGCGCTCGGCCGGGCCGAGGGCGGCTCGGGCGTTCTGATCGACCGGGCGGCGTATGCCCGCGCCGTCGATTTCTGGGAGCGGCATGCGTCGGTGCGCTGAGGCTCAGGCGGTCGCCGCGCCGCCGTTTTTCGGCAGGAACGGCTTCATGCCTTCCCGCGCGAGGGCGTCGGCGCGCTCGTTCTCCTCATGGCCGGCATGGCCCTTGACCCAGTGCCAGGCGACCTCGTGGCGGGCGATCGCCTGATCGAGGCGCTGCCAGAGGTCGACGTTCTTCACCGGCTTCTTGGCCGAGGTCTTCCAGCCGTTGCGCTTCCAGCCGTGGATCCACTCGGTGATGCCGTGCTTGACGTACTGGCTGTCGGTGGTGAGGTCGACATGGCAGGGGCGGGTGAGGGCTTCGAGCGCCGAGATCGCGGCGAGCAGTTCCATGCGGTTGTTGGTGGTCTCGGCCTCGCCGCCGCAGAGATCCTTCTCGTAGGAGCCCCAGCGCAACACGGCGCCCCAGCCGCCGGGGCCGGGATTGCCCGAGCAGGCGCCGTCGGTGAAGGCCTCGACGCGGCGCGGCGCCTTGTCGGTCATCGGTCGAGCCCGTAGGCGCCGCTCGTCTCCACGGTGCGGTGGAAGCGCAGCTTGCGCAGATATTCGTTCGGGTCCTTGGGGCGCACGAGCGCGCCTTCCGGCACGCGCAGCCAGTCGTGCAGGCGGGTCAGCAGGAAGCGCATGGCGGCGCCACGGGCGAGCAGCGGCAGGGCGGCGAACTCGGCATCGGTGAACGGGCGAACGCGCTCGTAGGCGGCGAGCATCGCCCGCGCCTTGGTGATGTTGAAGGAAAGGTCCGGCTCGAAGCACCAGGCGTTGAGGCAGACGGCGACGTCGTAGGCGAGGGCGTCGTTGCAGGCGAAATAGAAGTCGATGATGCCGGAGAGGTCGTCCCTGAGGAAGAAGACGTTGTCCGGGAAGAGGTCGGCGTGGATGACGCCCTGCGGCAGGTTCGCCGGCCAGTTCGCCTCGAGGAAATCGAGCTCGGCGGCGATCTCGGGGCCAAGGCCGGGAGCGACCTCGTCGGCGCGGGCGGCGGACTGGGCAAAGAGCGGGCGCCAGCCGGCGACGGAAAGGGCGTTGCGGCGGGTCGGCGCAAAGCCGTCGCCGGCGACATGCATCTCGGCAAGGCCGCGGCCGAGTTCGGAAAGATGGCGCGGCGAGGGCCGGCGCACCGACATGCCGTCGAGAAAGGTGACGATCGCCGCCGGGCGGCCGGCAAGGGTGCCAAGGGCGGTGCCGGCGCGGGTCTTGACCGGCGTCGGGCAGGAAATGCCGCGCGCCGACAGATGCTCCATGAGGCCGATGAAGAACGGCAGGTCGGCCGGATCGACGCGCTTCTCATAGAGCGTCAGAATGAAATAGCCGGCGTCCGTGTGGAGCAGGAAGTTGGAGTTCTCGACCCCCTCGGCGATGCCCTTGCAGGCGCGCACGGCGCCGATGTCGTAGCCGGCGACGAAGGCGTCGAGTTCGTCCTCGCCGACCTCGGTGTAGACGGCCATCGGCTCAACTCGTCGCTTCGGCGCGCAAGGGTCGCGGCAGGTTGAAGGAGACGGTCTCCTCGGCGGTGGTCACCGTCTCGACCGCGACGTCGTAGCGCTCGGCGAAGGCGTCGATGATCTCCTCGACGAGGATTTCCGGGGCCGAGGCGCCGGCGGTGATGGCGAGCGAGCCGATGCCGGAAAGGGCATCCCAGTCGATGTCGGCGGCGCGCTGGACGAGCACGGCGCGCGGGCAGCCGGCGCGCTCGGCGACTTCGCGCAGGCGCTGCGAGTTCGACGAGTTCGGCGCGCCGACGACGAGCACGGCGTCGACCCGTGGGGCCACCTCTTTCACCGCCTGCTGGCGGTTGGTCGTCGCGTAGCAGATGTCTTCCTTGTGCGGCGCGCGGATGTCCGGAAAGCGCTCGGCGAGCACCGAGACGATTTCGGCGGTGTCGTCGACCGAGAGCGTCGTCTGGGTGATGAAGGCGGGATTGCCGAATTCCTCGGCGGAAAGGGCGCGCACGTCGCCGGGCGTCTCGACGAGACGGACGGCGCCGTCGGGCAGCTGGCCCATGGTGCCGATGACCTCGGGGTGGCCGGCATGGCCGATCAGCAGCACGTCGTGGCCGCGCTCGAAGAGCTGCTCGGCCTCGCGATGGACCTTGGAGACGAGCGGGCAGGTCGCGTCGATATAGAAGAGCCGGCGCTGCTCGGCGTCGGCCGGCACGGACTTGGCGACGCCATGGGCCGAGAAGATCACCGGCGCCTCGGTCGCCGGGATCTCGTCGAGCTCCTCGACGAAGATCGCGCCCTTGGCCTTCAGGTTCTCGACCACGTATTTGTTGTGGACGATCTCGTGGCGGACATAGACCGGGGCGCCATAGCGGGCGAGCGCCAGCTCGACGATCTGGATGGCGCGGTCGACGCCGGCGCAGAAGCCGCGCGGCGCGCACAGCAGAATCTTCAGGGGAGGCCGGCTGGCGGTCGCGGTCATCGCTCTTTGTTCGGCGTTTCCGGTCGATGTCGGGAGGCGCGGGGCGCGCCGGGGGAAATAGAGGGTCGCGGCAGGGCGGTGTCAAGGCTGCCGGCCGGTCACAATGTCGCCAAACCGCGCGAGGACTGGTATAGAGGTTCGATCGGACAACAGGGACGGGTTCGAGATGCGGCTGTATCGTTTTGCGTATCCTCGCCGCGCGCGCTTGGCGCGTGCTCTGGCGGGCCTCGCCGTGGTGGCGACGCTCGCCGCCTGCAATACCACTCCGGAAGCCGACAGCGTCGGCGGCAAGATCCTGCGCGGCACCTCGGAGCCGGCCAAGGCGATCGACCTCGAAAGTCTGAGGGCGCGCAGCGAATGCCCGCAGGTCGAGATCCGCAACGGCACCGAGACGCTGGCGGTCTATGAGCGCGGCATGGACGGCGTCGCCGAGGGCCTGCGCTATCAGGCCAGCATCCAGCGCACGGCGCGCGAGTGCTTCTTCTCGGGCGGTCTCCTGACGATGAAGGTCGGCGTCGCCGGGCGCATCCTCGCCGGGCCGAAGGGCATCGGCGGGTCCGGCAGCGCGCCGATCCGCATCGCCGTCGTCAAGTCGGGGGAGCCCGACGAGGTGCTCTATTCGCAGGTCCGCAACGTCTCGGCGAGCTTCGCCGCCGGCAATCCCGGCGTCGATTTCAGCGAGGTCGACGACAACGTCAATGTGCCGGCACCGGCGCCGGGCGAGAGCTACCGGGTGTTCGTCGGCTTCGACGCCAAGCCGGGCAAGTAACGGCGACGTTCGTTCCCGGAGACATTCCGGCGCTTCGGTGCGCCGGTTTCCGGATTTCGATGCGACCCCGGCGCCTAGAGCGATTTCCGACCGAACTGAATCGTTCGGTTGACGAGAAATCGCTCCAGATTCAAATAGCTGGAGCAAAATCTGGTCGAAAAGTCGATCAACTTTTTCGGATTTTGCTCTAAGCGCCGGGGTCGTTCGTTTCGGCTGCGGTCCGTCAGTGGGTCATGTGACCGGCCGGGGCGGCGCCGAGGATGGTCGGGTCCATCATGCCGAAGATCATCGCGACATGGGCGACGACCAGAAACAGCGCGACGAAGGCCGCATGGAGGCCCATCTTGCCATGGGCATCGCGATCGCGGGCGATGACGCCGAGATCGATGAGGGCGATGCCGGCGAGCGGAACGACGCCGGCAAGGTAGGACAGGACCGCGATGACGTCGGCCGGGCCGCGCCATTCGCCGCCCATGGTCAGCGGCATGACCGCGTTGAACAGCAGATAGACGAAGACGCCGGTGAAGTAGATGCCGCCGAGGATGCTGGCGGCGCGATTGACGGTGCGAACCGGTCCCTCGTAGTTGCGATAGTAGAGCAGCCAGAGTTCGGTGATCGCCACCGTCTCGGCGAGGATGACCGGTATCGCCATGAAGGCGAGGAGGTTCCAGGGCTGGTTGACCGCCAGAAGCTCCATGTAATGCGTCATGTTCATGAGTTTGGTCCTTGTTGCGCGCGGCACGCGGCGGGCCCCGCTCCACGGCGGAAAGGCCCGGCGGTTCGGCCGGTGTTGGCATGAATGTTCCAGTAAAATCCGTGGGATCGCTGCGCCGGGGCCGCCGCGCATGACGGCCGGACGAGGCCGGGG
>JAKPQE010000048.1 GCA_029572955.1 Pseudomonadota bacterium | reverse complement strand
TCGTCGAACGCTTCTTCTGCAAGCTCAAGCACTTCCGTCGCATCGCAACACGCTTCGACAAACTCGCCAGAAACTTCCTCGCCGCAGTCGCCCTCGCGTCAATCCGATTGTGGACCCGGCATTATGAGTCCACGACCTAGCACCGCCGCTATCTGGGGATCGTCGCTGCTCCGGGCGGCCGCGACGCTGGACGTCCCGCCGCCAAAAGGGTACGGATCAGGACCGGCTGGCGATTGCGCGGCCGAACGGACCGGCGACCGGGGCGACATGGAATGACCGCTGTCCGCATCTCGAGGCGATCCTTCGTCGGATCGGTGGCCCTCGCCGCCGCGACGATGCTCGCCGGCTGCGTCAGCGACCAGACCACCACCGGCTCTGTCGGCCAGGCCCGGCCGAGCCTCTTCGGCCCGGGCAAGACGGCCGCCGCGCCGGCGGCGATCAGCTTCGAGCCGATCGTCGGCCCGACGAGCGAAGCCGTCACGGTGCTCGCCACGAGCCTTGCCAATCACGCCACCACCCGCAAGATCGCCATCGTGCCGGCCGGCACCGCCGGCGCCACCTATCGGGTCAAGGGCTACCTCACCGCCGCCCCGGCGGGCTCCGAGGTTCAGATCCTCTACGTCTGGGACGTGTTCGACGCCGCCGAGCGGCGCATCAGCCGCATCGAGGGCACCGAGACCGTACCGGCGTCCGGCGCCGCCGCGGCCGATCCCTGGACGCTGCTCGACGCCACCGCCGCCGACCACATCGCCGGCAGCGCCATCGAAGGGCTCGCCACCCTCGGTCAGGCCGATAGCTGACCCGAATCGACGCGCTGCAGCATCGCTGGCGTTACCGGCGTTTACAGACCGCGCTCAGCGGGTTAACAGAGGCTCGACTGCCGGCCGAAGGCCGCCCCACCCTTGCAGATGAAGCCGCGAGCGGCCTGCTCCCGCGCGGCACGGATGACGGAACCATGAAGCTCGTAGCCGGAAATTCGAACCGCGCCCTCGCCGAGTCCATTTCGAAATATCTCGAGGTGCCGCTGACCAACTGCTCGGTACGCCGCTTCGCCGACATGGAGATATTCGTCGAGATCCTGGAGAACGTGCGCGGCGCCGACGTCTTCGTCGTCCAGTCGACGTCGTTTCCGACCAACGACCACCTGATGGAACTGCTGATCATCATCGACGCCCTGCGCCGCGCCTCGGCCCGCCGCGTCACCGCCGTCATCCCCTATTTCGGCTATGCCCGCCAGGACCGCAAACCCGGCCCGCGCACGCCGATCTCGGCCAAGCTCGTGTGCAACATGATCACCCGCGCCGGCGCCGACCGCGTCCTGACGCTCGATCTGCATGCCGGCCAGATCCAGGGCTTCTTCGACATCCCGACTGACAACCTCTACGCCGCCCCGGTGATGGTGCGCGACGTCAAGGAACGCTACGTCAGCGAAAACCTTTGCGTCGTCTCGCCCGACGTCGGCGGCGTGGTGCGCGCCCGCGGCCTCGCCAAGCGGGTCGATGCGCCGCTCGCCATCGTCGACAAGCGCCGCGAGCGGCCCGGCGAGTCGGAAGTCATGAACATCATCGGCGAGGTCACCGGCCGCGACTGCATCCTCATCGACGATATCGTCGATTCCGGCGGCACGCTGTGCAACGCCGCCGAGGCCCTGCTCGAAAAGGGCGCCAAGTCGGTGACCGCCTACATCACCCACGGCGTGCTCTCGGGCGGCGCCATTTCGCGCATCACGTCGTCGAAGCTGAACGAGCTGGTCATCACCGACTCGATCCAGCCGACCCGCGCCGTCGAGGCGGCCCGCAACATCCGCGTCCTGCCGATCGCCAATTTGCTCGGCGAAGCGATCCAGCGCACCGCCTCCGAGGAAAGCGTCTCGAGCCTGTTCTACTGAGCTGGGGCGACTGCACCTCGCCTCACCCATCACCCGGTGCGAGCGCCTCGGCGAGCAGTTCGAATTCGGCACCCCGCGCCGAGGTACGCCGCCAGACGAGCGCCACTTCGCGCTCCGCCGATCCCGGCACGAACGGCACCAGCGTCAGGCCCTCCACCTCGGCGATCCCGGCATCGACGGCGAGCTTCGGCAGGAGCGTCAGGCCGAGCCCGGCCGCCACCATCGGCACCAGGGTCTGCAGGCTCGTCGCCTCGAATTCGCGGCCATGGCCACGCTCGGTCATCTTGCAGGCGGCAAGCGCATGGCCGCGCATGCAGTGGCCCTCTTCGAGCAGCATCAGCGGCTCGCCGAGGAGATCGACGTCCGAGACCGTCTCGCGCGCCGCGAGCGAGTGCCCCGCCGGGCAGGCGAGGTAGAACGGATCGTCGAAAAGCGGCCGGACCGTCACCCCCTCCGTCGGGTAGGGAAAGGCCATGACCACGGCGTCGAGCCGGCCCTCGGCAAGACCGTCGAGCAGCGAGGCGGTCTGCTCCTCGCGCAGATAGAGCCGCAGCTTCGGATAGCGCTGGCGCAGCGCCGGCAGCACCCGCGGCAGCAGGAACGGCCCGATCGTCGGGATGAGGCCGAGATTGAGGTCGCCGGCCAGCGGCTCGCCGGACGCGGCGACGCGCTCGACCAGCGCCTCGGCATCGGCAAGAAGGCGCCGCGCCGCCGCCGCCACCTCCTGGCCGAGCGGCGTCAGCATCACCGAGCGCTTGGTCCGCTCGGCAAGGCTCGCCTGCAGGGTGTTTTCCAGCTCCTTGATGCCGGCGCTGAGCGTCGACTGGGTGACGTGGCAGGCCTCGGCCGCCCGCCCGAAATGCCGCTCGTCGGCAAGCGCCACGAGATAGCTGAGCTGGCGCAGGCTCGGCAGATTGACCATGTCCCCCTCCTCCCGTTCGGCATCGCCCCCGGCCCGACCCCGGCCCGACCCCGTCGCTCCACCTCCGAGTTCGACAGGCTCGCATATTAATCGATTTTCTCGATCAAATCATAAAAAATAACTCGTTTCACTAATTTATCGGCGCTCGCTACCTTCGCTTCAAGTCGAAACGACGAGACGAAAGGAGCGCCACATGAACACCGCCATCAACATCGGCATCTCGAACGAGGACCGCGCGGCGATCGCCGGGGGCCTCGCCCGCCTGCTCGCCGACACCTACACGCTCTACCTCAAGACCCACAATTTCCACTGGAACGTCACCGGCCCGATGTTCAACACGCTGCACCTCATGTTCGAGCAGCAGTACACCGAGCTGGCGACCGCGGTGGACGAGATCGCCGAGCGCATCCGCGCCCTCGGCCATGTCGCCCCGGGCTCCTACGCCCAGTTCGCGGCGCTCACCGCGATCCGCGAGGAAACCGGGGTGCCGAGCGCCGAGGAGATGATCCGCGCCCTCGTCGCCGATCAGGAGACGGTCGTGCGCACGGCCCGCGACGTGTTCCGCCTCGCCGAGGCGGCCGCCGACGAGCCGACCGCCGACCTCCTCACCCAGCGCATGCAGATCCACGAAAAGACCGCCTGGATGCTGCGCTCGATGATCGCCTGACGAAAGAGCCGAGCCGCCCGCGGAGCGCGAACCAAGCGCGGACGGCAAGACCGACGACGAAGCCGGCTTCCGGCAGGGACGTCGCCAGCTACCGCGCCCACCGCGCTCCGGGCAAGGTCAGAGGGCGTCCCCTTGCCAAGGTTCCTCCCGGCGCGTCCCGGTCGGGAGGAACCAAAGCTCCCGAAAGATCCGCCACCGCCGTCACCGGAAAGGAAATCGACATGTCGAGGAAGCTGCGCCTGACGTTGAAGACGATCTCCTACGGCACCGTCCACGTTGCCGTCGCCACCACGGTCGCCTACGCGCTGACCGGCAACTTCACGGCGGCGCTGGGCATCGGCCTGATCGAGCCGGCGATCCAGACCGGCATCTTCGCCCTGCACGAGATGCTGTGGGAAGGAAAGGCGAATGCCGCCAAGGCCGCGTCCCACTCCTGCCTGATGCCGAGCGAGGCCTGATCGCAGGCCCCGGTCTCTGTCGTCAGCCGATCGTGTAGCCCGCCTCCGCGATCGGCAGCTTGCGCAGCCGCTCCCCGGTCGCCGAGAAGATCGCGGCAACGAGCGCCGGCGCCGCGACCGGCGTGCCCGGTTCGCCGACGCCGCCCGGCAGGTCCTCGCTGTCGAGAAGATGCACCTCGATCGGCGGCGCCTCGGCGAGCCGCAGCATGCGGTAGCTGTCGAAATTGCCCTGCTGGGCCGCCCCCGCGACGATGTCGATCTTGCCGTAGATGGCCGCGGTCAGCCCGAAGACGAAGCCGCCCTGCATCTGCGCCTCGACCAGCTGTGGGTTGATGATCCGCCCGCAATCGGCGGCGATCGTTACCTTTTCCAGCTTCACCGTCGTGCCCGAGACCGACACGTCGACGACCGCGCCGACGACCGAGCGGAACGACTCGTGGAGGGCGAGGCCGCGCCCGCGACCATTGCCGCCACGCCCCGACCAGCCCGAGGCGGCGACGAGCTTTTCCAGCACCCGGGCATGGCGCGAGCCCTCGGCAAGGTGCATGCGCCGGAACTCGGCCGGGTCGATGCCGGCCGCCGCCGCGCATTCGTCGATGAAGGCCTCCATGTAGAAGCCGTTGTGCGAATGGCCGACCGAGCGCCAGTAGCCGATCGGCGCCGGGCTTTCGGTATCGACCGCCGCGATGCGCCGCGCCTTGGCGAGATAGGGAAAGCCGACGATGCCCTCGAGGGTCACCCGGTCGGAGGCCGGGTCGGACGACAGGCCGACATTGCGCGCCATGAACGAGCTGGACAGCGACGGCGCGGCGATGATCGCCGAAAGGCCCTCGAGCTGGCCGCGCCCGTCGAGCGCCGCCGTCATCATCGCAACGCTCGCCGGCCGATAGGCGCCGCCGCGCGTGTCCTCCTCACGCGACCACAGCGTCTGCACCGGCCGGCCCTTGACCGCCAGCGCCACCCGCGCCGCATAACTCACGAAATCCGTCTCGGCCCGCCGGCCGAAACCGCCGCCGGCGAGCGTCACATGGACGTCGACGCGCTTTGCCGGGCCGACGCCCTCGACCGCCGAGCGGGTCAGCATCGACGACTGGGTCGGCACCCGGACCTCGACGGTATCGTCGGCGCGCCAGAGCACCGTCGCGTTCATCGGCTCCATCGCCGCATGAGCAAGGAACGGCGTCTCGTAGACCTCGTTGATCATCTGCATCGAGCCGCCGAGCGCCCGGTCGAAATCGCCTTCCTTTTCCTCGCGGGTGAAGGCCTTGGCTTTCAGCCGCGCTTTGAGGTCGGCGACGAGGGCCGCGCTGTCCGAGAGGACCGCCGGCGCGCCCCAGGTGATCTCGAGCGCATCGACCGCCTCGCGCGCCCGCCAGGAATTGTCGGCAACGACCGCGACCGCGTCGTCCATGCGCACGATCTCGACGATGCCGCGCCGCTTGCGCACATCGCCTTCCGAAAGGCTGGCGACCTTCGCCCCGAATTGCGGCGCGCGCCGGAGCGCGGCAAAGAGCAGCCCCTCGGGGCGCACGTCGGTGCCGAAGACCGCCGTGCCCGCGACCTTGGCCGGCACGTCGACGCGTGGCACCGGCTTGCCGATCAGCTCCCACTTTGCCGGGTCCTTGAGTGTCACCGTCGCCGGCGGCGCCAGCTTCGCCGCCCTGGCGGCGATCTCGCCGAACTTGACCTCCTTGCCGTCGGCCGTGCCGAAGCCGGCATAGCCGAGCATCAGACGGTCGCGATGGACGCCGAGTTCGGCAGCCGCCGCCTCGGTCAGCATCTCGCGGGCGATCGCGCCGGCCTCGCGCATCGCCGTGAAGCTCGCGACCATCGCCGTCGAACCGCCGGTGGCAACGACGCCGAGCGCGCCGACGACGCGCTTGCCGAGCCACTGCAAGGGCCCGCTCAGCCGTTCCGGCCGCTCGTCGAGGATCATCGTCCAGTTGGCGAAGGCGGCAAGGTCCTCGCTCGGATGCACGACGCGGATGTTGTCGGCATTGATGTCGAGCCCGAGTTCCTCGCCGACGAGCTGGGCAAGGCCGGTATGGGTGCCCTGCCCCATTTCGAGGAACGGCACGTAGATGGTGATCGTGTTGTCGGGCGAAATGTTGATCCAGGCGGTGAGGTCGACCGAGCCGTCGCCGAGGACGCGCGCGCCGTGGCCGTCGACATCGACCATCGCGAGATAGCCGACGCCGATGCCGAGGCCGGCGACCGCGGTACCGCCGATCGCCGCCGAACCGATCAGGAAGACGCGGCGGGTAAGGGAGCGCTTGGTCATTGCGGGGCTCCTTCGCTCGCCGGGGCCGCGGGCGCCGGCACGGCGGGCGGCGCCGACGCCGCCTGCATCTCGGCGGCCCGGTGGATCGCCCGGCGCACCCGGTCATAGGTGCCACAGCGGCAGATATTGTCGATCGCCGCGTCGATCTCGGCGTCGCTCGGGCGCGGATTGGCGGCGAGCAGCCGCGTCGCGGCGACGATCAGGCCGGGCTGGCAATAGCCGCATTGCGGCACCTGCTCGGCGATCCAGGCCTCCTGCACGGCCGTCCAGGTGCCGGCCGGGGCAAGGCCCTCGATGGTCGTCACCTCGCTGTCGGCGACATCCTCGAGAACGATCGTGCAGGCGCGCTTGGCCTCGCCGTCGACGAGGACGGTGCAGGCGCCGCAGCGGCCGATGCCGCAGCTGTATTTCGTGCCGGTGAGCCCGAGCTCGTCGCGCAGCACCCAGAGGAGCGGCATCTCGCCCTCGACATCGAGTTCGTGCCGCGTGCCGTTGATGGTGAGTGAGATCATGAAGGCCCTCGCCGGATCCTGTTCGGACGAATCGCGTTCATCCCAACATAGGCGTCCGGTGGCACGATTGCGCCCCCGCCCGCCCCGACGCTCACGACTTCGTGAACGCGGGCCGGACGGAGGTCGGGACCTGCCCGACGACGCCTATTTGCACCAGGCGCCCTGCTCGATCCAGCGGGCGAGCAGCAGCGTATTGGCATGCACCGGCACGCCCGGATCGACGCCCGGCGGCATCCGGTTCATGGTCAGCCGCTGGAACAGCGGGCTGCTCGCGGCATCGAACGGCACGACGATCGGAATGCCCGGCAGGCCCTGCTTCTTGCGCGTCTTGGAGAAGGCGCCGGTCATGATCGCGTCGTAGCTCGTCAGGTTGACCTCGTTGAAGCTCGGCGGATCGCGGAACGACTTGTGGCATTCGGTGCACTGGATGCCGCCGCTGAAGGCCTGCGGATCGTTGAACAGCGGCAGGACGTTCGCCTCGAAATCCTCGTCGTTCTTGGCGCCCGCCTCGATCCACGCCCTGACCTTGTCGATGCTGTCGGACTGCACCGGCTCGAAGAACGAGACGCCGAGCGGCATGCGGTTGTTCCTGAGCATCTTGACGATCAGGCTCTTCTCCGGCTGGCCCGAGACGATCACCGGCCGCTGCGGCTCCTCGGTGGCGCCGCGCAGGATGCCCTCGCAGCTCGACAGATCGAGGCCGCGATAGCTCTTGTCGGCCTCGTTCGAGCCGTGACAGACGATGCAGGCCGGGCCCTCGCCGAAGGCGTTCGGCGTGCGCATCAGCGTGGCGATGTATTCGTAGCTGATCGGGATGTCCCGCTGCAGCACCAGCGCGTTGACGACGGCGTTGTCGCCGTGGATGTCGAGCTTGCCGAGCTTCATGTCGAGATACATCTGATGAGTGACGCTCGCCGGCACCTTTTCCTCTTCGGCCGGCACCGCCGCTGCCGGAGCCGGCGCGGCGGGTGCCGCCTCTGCCGGGGCCGCCGCTTCCGGCGCCTTGTCCTCGGCCGCGAGAACCGCGAGCGGCGCGGTCGTCGCCGTGAGGATCGCCGCCAGACCCGCCGCCGCGATCCGTCCAAGCCTTGCTCTCTTCGACATGCTCGTTCCCCCTTTTTTCCTCGCCCCTCCCGAGCCACCGGGTCGTCACATGGACATGATCGAGGATGGCGGTCGCGGGTCGCCCGCGCCTTGACTCTGGTCAGGTCACGGGGCGATTGCCAACCTCGCGGCCATCCTCTATAAGCCCGGCACCGCATCCACACCCCTGGAGGGGATGCACCGGGCCCTTCGCGGCCCTTTTTCGCGTTTCTGAAGGAGAAGTCATATGAGCGCGACCTATGAGCTGAAGGCTACCGCGCGTACGCGGGTGGGCAAGGGGGCCGCCCGTACTGCGCGTCGTGAAGGCCTTGTACCGGCCGTCATCTACGGCGACAAGAAAGCCCCCCTGCCGATCAACATCTCCTACAAGGAGTCCTTCATGCGACTCCATGCGGGAGGCTTCCTGACGACGGTCTGCACCATCGACGTCGACGGCGAAAAGCATCGCGTCATTCCGCGCGACTACCAGCTCGATCCGGTCCGCGACTTCCTCATCCATGTCGACTTCCTGCGCGTCAGCGCCGGTGCCACCCTCGACGTCGGCGTTCCGGTGCACTTCATCAACGAGGCGGCCTCGCCCGGCATGAAGCGCGGCGGCGTGCTCAACATCGTGCGCCACGAAATCGAGCTCGAATGCCCGGTCGATGCCATTCCGGAATTCATCACCTGCGATCTGGCCGGCACCAATATCGGCGACTCGATCCACATCTCGGCGATCACGCTGCCGGAAGGCACCAAGCTGACCATCACCGACCGTGACTTCACCGTCGCCACCATCGCCTCCTCGGCCGGTGCGCGCGAGGAAGCCCGTGGTGAGGAGGAAGAGATCGAAGCC
This sequence comes from Pseudomonadota bacterium, assembly GCA_029572955.1. GTDB lineage: Bacteria > Pseudomonadota > Alphaproteobacteria > Rhizobiales > JAKPQE01 > JAKPQE01. The sequence continues at coordinate 2,200 of JAKPQE010000048.1, read as the reverse complement.
GGCTCCGTGCCGCTGGTCGGCGGCGCCGAGGACTGATCCTCGGCCGGCCGGTCTCGAAGGGAAGAAGCGATGCTTGTTCTCGTCGGTCTCGGCAATCCGGGCGGCCGCTATGCGGCCAACCGGCACAATATCGGCTTCATGGCCGTCGATGCCATTCATCGCCGCCACGGCTTCCAGCCGTGGCGGTCGCGTTTTCTCGGCGAGACCGCCGACGGCACGCTTGCCGGCGAGAAGGTCCTGCTCCTGAAACCCTCCACCTACATGAACGAAAGCGGCCAGTCGGTCGGCGAGGTGATGCGCTTCTTCAAGCTCACGCCGGCCGATATCGTCGTCTTCCACGACGAACTCGACCTGCCGCCCGGCAAGCTGCGCCTCAAGGTCGGCGGCGGCCATGGCGGCCACAACGGCCTGCGCTCGATCAGCGCCCATATCGGCGATGCCTATCGCCGGGTGCGCCTCGGCATCGGCCATCCCGGCCGCAAGGAGCTCGTCCACAATTACGTGCTCCACGATTTCGCCAGAGCCGACGACGACTGGCTGGTGCCGTTGCTCGACGCCATCGCGGCCGAAAGCCCCCTCATCGCCGAGGGTAAGGACCAGACCTTCGCCAACAAGGTCCATCTCTTCCTCAACCCGGAGGCCGAGAAGCGGCCGGCGAAGAAACCGAAAAAGAAGGAAGGGACCGACCCGGCGGCCGGACCCGACGCGGCGCCCGCCGTCGAGCCAGGACCCGTGCCCGAGCCTGAGCCCGAGCCGAAAGCGACCGGTCCCTTCGCCGCCCTGAAGCGGCTCATCGACAAATGACAGCGCGGGCAGCGCGCGCCGCACCGGCGCGAAGCGCCCGCACAGCTCGAAGGAACACGACATGGGTTTCAAATGCGGCATCGTCGGCCTGCCGAACGTCGGCAAGTCCACGCTCTTCAACGCCCTCACCCGCACCGCCGCGGCCCAGGCCGCCAACTACCCGTTCTGCACCATCGAGCCGAACACCGGCGAGGTGCCGGTGCCCGATCCGCGCCTCGACAAGCTCGCCGCGATCGCCAGGTCGGGCCAGATCATCCCGACCCGCCTCGGCTTCGTCGACATCGCCGGCCTCGTGCGCGGCGCCTCCAAGGGCGAAGGCCTCGGCAACCAGTTTCTCGCCAACATCCGCGAGGTCGACGCCATCGCCCATGTGCTGCGCTGCTTCGAGGACGACGACATCACCCATGTCGAGGGTCGCATCGACCCGGTCGCCGACGCCGACACCGTCGAGACCGAGCTGATGCTCGCCGACCTCGACAGCCTGGAACGTCGCGTCGTGCAGATCGAGAAGCGCGCCAAGCAGGGCGACAAGGAAGCCAAGGTCCAGGCCGACCTGATGAACGGCGCCCTCGCCCTCCTGCGCGAGGGCAAGCCGGCCCGCCTGCTCGAGGTCTCCGACGAACATCAGCGCGACTTCAAGGCGCTCAACCTGCTGTCGACCAAGCCGGTCCTCTATGTCTGCAACGTCGCCGAGGCCGATGCCGTCGAGGGCAACCGGTATTCGCGCGCCGTCGAGGAGAAGGCGAGAGCCGAGGGCTCCGGCTGCGTCGTCATCTCGGCCGCCATCGAGGCCGAGGTCGCCCAGCTCTCCGACGCCGAGGAAATGGAGTTCCTCGAAGCGATGGGCCTGCACGAGCCCGGCCTCGACCGCCTGATCCGCGCCGGCTACGACCTCCTCGGCCTCATCACCTTCTTCACCGTCGGTCCGAAGGAGGCGCGCGCCTGGACGATCCGCAACGGCACGCGGGCCCCGCAGGCCGCCGGCGTCATCCACACCGATTTCGAGAAGGGCTTCATCCGCGCCCAGACCATCGCCTTCGACGACTACGTCGCCCTTGGCGGCGAGCAGGGAGCAAAGGACGCCGGCAAGGCGCGCGACGAGGGCAAGGAGTACGTCGTCCACGACGGCGACGTGATGCTGTTCAAGTTCAACGTCTGACGGCAGGCGCCTCAATCCGGCGGAAAACCTCGAGGTTTTTCAATTCACAAGGCGCTCCCGGCGGCGTGAGCGGACGGTCGCCTGCGCTCGCCGTCCTTTGTTTTGCCAGTGATCGGTCGAGGCGCCATCTTCAGGGCGTCGGACGGGACGAACCCGCCGGCCGGGACCAGAAAGAAAGGCTCCCGAACCCCACACCGACCCACGGAGACCAGACCCATGAAGACCATCACCGCCATC
>JAKPQE010000156.1 GCA_029572955.1 Pseudomonadota bacterium | reverse complement strand
CTACCCCGTGAAGACACGGTTGTCGCTCAACGGCACGCTCGTCGTCGCCCGCGATATCGCCCACGCCAAGATCGCCGAGCGCCTCGACGCCGGCGAGGAGATGCCCTCGTACCTTCGGGACCACGCGGTCTACTACGCCGGCCCGGCCAAGACACCGAGCGGTATGGCGTCGGGCTCGTTCGGTCCGACCACCGCCGGCCGCATGGACAGCTACGTCGACAAGTTCCAGGCCGCCGGCGGCTCGATGGTCATGCTGGCCAAGGGCAACCGCGCCAAGGAAGTGCGCGACGCCTGCGGCAAGCACCACGGCTTCTATCTCGGCTCGATCGGCGGCCCCGCCGCCCGTCTGGCGCAGGACTGCATCAAGAAGGTCGAGGTGCTCGAATATCCCGAGCTCGGCATGGAAGCGATCTGGAAGATCGAGGTCGAGAATTTCCCCGCCTTCATCGTCATCGACGACAAGGGTAACGACTTCTTCCACGAGCTCAACCTCGGCTGAGGCCGGTTGAAAGCCTGACGAGCAACGGCGGCCCGGCGACAAGCCGGGCCGTTGGCTTTTCAGACCACGTCGTCGGGAAACCGGGCGCAGACGCCGTTGTTTTCGGTCTCGACCTGGATCGTGACGTGATGAATGCGGAAATCGTGCTCCAGCTTTTCCGCCGTCTCGTGCAGGAAGGCGTCGCCGGGGTGGCCGCCCGGCGTGACGAGATGGCAGGTCAAGGCCGTCTCCGTCGTGCTCATCGGCCAGACATGCAGGTCGTGCACATTGGCGACGCCCGGCAGGTCTTCGAGGAAACGCCGCAGCGCGCCCATGTCGACATGCGTCGGCACGGCGGCCATCGACATGGCGGTCGACTCGCGCAGCAGGCCCCATGTGCTCCAGAACACCACCGCCGCGACGATCAGGCTGACGAGCGGGTCGAACCACAGCGCGCCCGTCGCCCAGATGGCGAGGCCGGCGATGACGACGCCGAGCGACACGAGTGCGTCCGCAGCCATATGGATGAAGGCGCCGCGCACATTGAGGTCGCCTTCGCGCCCGGCCGCGAACAGCCAGG
>JAKPQE010000152.1 GCA_029572955.1 Pseudomonadota bacterium | reverse complement strand
GCACGACCGAGCCTGCCGCGCCGCCGAGCGCCCGCGCGACCTCCGGATAGCCCTTGCCGTTGGCGCCGCCGAGTTCCTCGTAGATCGGCATCTCGCCGCGGCGCAGCCACAGCTTCACGCCCTGGAGGGCGCGCTCGAGGATGGTCGGCCCGGGATTGTCCGGCGGCGCCAGATCGAACCGCAGGATCTGCCCGCGCGAATAGAGATGGCGCGAATCGAGCAGCAGCACGCCGTCGCGGTCATAGAGCCGGGCGCGCGTCTTGGTCGGCGAGATGAGCCGGCGCAGAACCGGCGCGACGCGCTCCGGATTGATCGGGAATTCGAGCGACTGCAGCGTTTCCTCGTAGGGCGCGATGCTCTCGCCCGCCTGCATCTGCAACAGCCGGTCGGGATCGATGGTGATCGTGTCGGTCTCCACCGTCGCCGAGGCGGCGATGGCGCCGGCGATGATCTCGCCCTGGGTGAGGAGGCTCTGCACCCGCGCGTCGATGAGGCCGGCGCGGAACTGGTTGAGATAGAGGATGCCGGAGACGAGGACGACGAGGCCGGCGAGATTGAGGACGATGATCCGCCGCGACAGGCTGGAGAAGATCGACAGGGAGAAGCCGCGGGCGGTCCGCCTGAAGGCGCGCCGACCCCACCGGCGCTTGACGGTCCGGCTGCGCTGCGTGTCGTTCTGGCGCTTCTCTGTCGCCACGATGCTCCGGCCCTCAGGCCTCCTTGAAGCGATAGCCGACGCCGTAGAGCGTCTCGATCATGTCGAAGGAGGTGTCGACGGCCTTGAACTTCTTGCGCAGGCGCTTGATGTGGCTGTCGATGGTGCGGTCGTCGACATAGACCTGGTCGTCATAGGCCGCGTCCATCAGGGCGTTGCGGCTCTTCACGACGCCCGGGCGCTGGGCGAGCGCCTGCAGGATCAGGAACTCGGTGACGGTGAGCGTCACCGGCTGGTTGTTCCAGGTGCAGGTGTGGCGCTCGTCGTCCATCCGAAGGGCGCCGCGTTCCAGCACCTTGGCGTCGGCGTTGCGCGCCGCCGCCGGCGAGGCCGCCGCCGCTTCCCGGTTCTGCGCCCGGCGCAGGATCGCCCGGACGCGCTCGACCAGCAGGCGCTGCGAGAACGGCTTCCTGATGAAATCGTCGGCGCCCATTTTGAGGCCGAACAGCTCGTCGATCTCCTCGTCCTTGGAGGTGAGGAAGATCACCGGCAGCTCGGACTTCTGGCGCAGGCGGCGCAACAGTTCCATGCCGTCCATGCGCGGCATCTTGATGTCGAAGATGGCGAGGTCCGGCGGGTCGGCCTTCAGCCCGTCGAGCGCCGAGACGCCGTCGGTATAGGTCTGTACCCGGTACCCTTCGGACTCCAGGGCAATCGAGACGGAGGCGAGGATATTCCGGTCGTCGTCGACGAGCGCGATGGTCGGCATGCGTTCGGTCTCCTTGTCGCGGCCGGTGCCGCTCTTTTCCCGGCGCTCGCAATCGGCCGGCAGGACGCTCAGAACACGCGAATCGGGCACAAAATAGACCGTGCCACAATAAGATAAGCGCGCGGCGCCGGCAAAGCCGCAGGTTTCGCCGCATATGGGGATGGGAGAGGCGAATTGGGAGGGGGGACGGCATGGCGGCCGGTTGCCCCGTCTTCTTCGCGCTCGCTCCTTGCCGACGATCGGGCCCTCACGTCGAGAAAAGCCCTTCGAGCAGATCTCCCGCCGCGAAGAGCACGGGAATTGCCAGCATCAGGCTGGCGACGACGAGCGGCCCTGCCCAGAGGAACTTGCCGCGTTCCACATAGCCCTCCCGGAAGGCGGCGCGGACGAGAAGGGCCGTCACCGGGAGGTTGAAGAGAACGGCGGTTGCCGTGCCCGGCATGTAGCTCTGCAGCGCGATCGTGGCGAGGAGGTGCGGAAAGGCGACGTTGAGCAGCATCGCGAGCGCATAGCCCGTGACGAGATAGGCACCGAGGCTGCCCCGGCCGCCGCGGCGGGCAAGGAGAGCCGTCGCGGCCGCCGCGACGCTGAGGACGGCAACGGCAAAGCCGAACGGGACTGCCGCGACCGGCGCGTGCCACGGGCCGGCATCGGCCGACCAGGCCGGAAGCCAGATGGCCTCTTCGATATTGTGCAGGGCGATCGCTGCAACGAAGAGCCAGACGAGATTGCGAAAGGCCATCGGAAAGCCCCGTGTTGACGACTGCCCTTCAGTCGGCCGTCGTCCGGCAGAAGGGATATCGCGAAAACGATCGCCCCGCGCAACGTTCGAACCGGTCCCCGGGACGATATCTGCCGTGCCGCTCACCCGACCTTCCGCAGGTCACCTCGTAGCCGCTCCGGCCCGCCCGCCTCGAAGAGGTCGTCGAGGTCGTCGTGGGTGCGGCGCCAGACCGGGACGGCATCGGCAAGGAGGTGCCGGCCGGCGGCGGTGAGCCCGAGGCGCTTCACGCGCTTGTCCTTGTTGTCGGCAAAGACGCTGACGAGGCCGCGCCGTTCGAGCGGTTTCAGCGCCGCTGTCAGGGTGGTGCGGTCCATCGCGAGAAACGGCGCCACGTCGCGCATCCGCGGCGGCTCGGGCCGGTTGAGCGCCATCATCAGCGAGAACTGGCCGTTGGTGAGGCCGAACGGGCGGAACGCCTCGTCGAAGCGCCGCGCGACCAGCCTTGCCGCCCGCTGCAGATGCAGGCAGAGGCAGCGGTCCTTCACCTCGAGGGTGGTCGCGGCGGGCAGTCTGTCGGCCATCGGCATTCCCGTCTCGATCGGAACGACTCGCGCGCGGTCGCCGGTCGTCGATCAAAATACGTTGACATCAACGTTTGGATCAACCTAGCCTTGGTCGCATCTTGTCGGGGGCGCTCGCGGCCCGCCCGCCGCAGCCGAACCCAAGCAACCGGAGCGAGGATGACGTCGATGGCGAAGGTGCGCACCAGCCTCTGGTTCGACGGCGCCGCCGAGGCGGCGGCGAATTTCTATGTCTCGCTGCTGCCCGGGTCCGAACTCGAGGCCGTCCATCGCGTCGCCGGCGGCAATGTCGCCGTCGTCGAGTTCACGCTTGCCGGCACGCCCTATCAGGCCTTCGACGGCGGCCCGCAATTTCCCTTCACCGAGGCGGCCTCGATCTCGGTGCTGACGGCGGACCAGGCCGAGACCGACCGGCTCTGGGGCGCCCTCATCGCCGATGGCGGCACCGAGAGCATGTGCGGCTGGCTGAAGGATCGCTGGGGCCTTTCCTGGCAGATCATGCCGGAGCCGGCGACGAAGCTGCTCGCAAATCCCGATCGTGCCGCCGCCGCCCGGGCGATGAACGCCCTGATGACCATGCGCTGCATCGACATCGCGCGGATCGAGGCGGCCTTTGCCGGCAAGGACTAGGTTGGCGCGCGCCCGTCTCGTTCGCCGGCGGCGCCAGGATGCCCGTTCGCTCGCTGCCGGCCGAGCCGCCGGCTGCCGGAGGTCTCGGCGCCAGACCGGTGCGCGCCACGCTCCGGGTCGTCGCGCGGCGCCGTGCCGAACCGGCGGGCATAGTCGCGGCTGAACTGGTTCGGACTTTCGTAGCCGACCGCGAAGGCGGCGTTCGAGACCGGGCTGCCGGTGTCGACGATCAGGCGCCGCGCCTCCATCAGGCGTAGCTGCTTCTGGTATTGCAGCGGCGTCGTTCCGGTCATCGCCTTGAAGTGATCGTGGAAGGCCGAGTTGCTCATCCCGGCGAGCCGGGCGAGGTCGGCGATGCGCAGCGGCGCCTTGAAATCCTGCCGGATGTGGCCGATCGCCGTGGCGATCCGCGCCGCGTGGCTGTCCGCCCGGGTCAGGGCCCGCAGCATCGCCCCGTGTCGCGCCGACAGCAGCCAGAAATGGATCTCGCGGATGACGAGCGGGGCGAGCACGGCGGCGGCCTCGGGCTTGTCGACAAGGCCGAAGAGGCGCGCCATCGCGTCGACGAGCGCGGCATCGGCGGCGGCCGTGGCGACCGGGCTCGCCGCGCCGCCCGGGCCCGGGAGGCTCGCCATCTGTGCCGCCGTCTCGCGCAGCACCGTCATGTCGAGCCTGAGGGCGAGGGCGACATAGGGCTCGGCCGGGCTCGCCCGTATCACCTGGGCGATGGTCGGCAGCTCGAAGCTGATGATCGCCGACTGCATCTGGTCGAAGGTCACCGGACGGTCGCCGAAGAACACCCGCTTGGCGCCTTGCAACACGAGGCAGAGCACCGGCTCGTAGAGCACCGCCCTGAGTTCGCTCGGCCGGCGCTGGCAGAGCACGGTGAAGCCGTGGACGCGGGTCGGGACGGGCAGGTCGCCCGTTCCGTTCGCATCGGCGAAGGCGAGCGCCGCGCGCCTCAGTTCGTCAACCTGCATCGCGTGTCTCCCGAAATCTGCCGGAGAGTCTATCGCACCGGGCCCTGCCGGCAACGAGGTCGGGCCGCCTTTCTGGAGGATCGGGCAAGTCCTTCGGAGAATGTGGCAGGCCGGCCGCGCCTCGCGGTGCCATTTGGATAGGCATCCAACAGCAGCGAGGAACACCGACATGGCTACCGGAAAGAAGATCGCCGTCATCACCGGCGGCAGCCGCGGCCTCGGCCGCAATACCGCCCTTCATCTGGCAGGGAGCGGCATCGACAGCATCATCACCTACCATTCGCGCGAGGACGCGGCGCGCGCCGTGGTCGCCGAGATCGAGGCCGCCGGCGGGCGGGCCGTCGCGCTGCGCCTCGACACCGGGGCGCCGGCCGGCTTTGCCGCCTTCGCCGAGGCCCTGCGCGCCGCGTTGCGCCAGACCTGGGATCGCGAGGATTTCGATTTCCTCGTCAACAACGCCGGCATGGGCCTCTACAACCGCTTTGCCGACGTCACCGAGGCCGAGTTCGACGCCCTGCTGAACGTCCATCTGAAGGGCGTGTTCTTCCTCACCCAGCGGCTGGTGCCGATGCTTGTCGACGGCGGCCGCATCGTCAACCTGTCGTCCGGCCTCTCGCGGATGACCCTGCCCGGCTACATCGCCTATGCGACGATGAAGGGCGCCGTCGAGGTGATGAGCCGCTATCTCGCGCTGGAACTCGGTCCGCGCCGGATCGCCGTCAACGTCGTCGCCCCCGGTGCCATCGAGACCGATTTCGGCGGCGGGCGGGTGCGGGACGACACCGGCCTCAACCGGATGATCGCGGCGCAGACGGCGATGGGCCGCGTCGGCCTGCCCGACGATGTCGGCGGCGCGATCACCAGCCTGCTCGCCGGCGAGACCGGCTGGATCACCGGCCAGCGGATCGAGGTCTCCGGCGGTCAGGCGCTCTAAGGGCAAGTGCCGCGCGGGATGCGGCTGCGTCCCGCGCGGGTGTCGATGGTCCGGGTCAGGCCCGCAGCGTGCCGCCGGTGGTCTTGACGACCGCCGCGACGATCTTCTTGGCGACCGCCTCGATCTCCTCGTCGGTCATCGTCTTGTCCGTCGGCTGCAGGGTGACCTCGATCGCCACCGACTTCCGGCCCTCGCCGATCGAGGCGCCCTCGAAGAGGTCGAAGACCGAGGCATCGACGATCAGCTTCTTGTCGACGCCGCGCGCCGCCCGAAGGATCGCCGCGGCGGTCACGTCGCGCTCGACGACGAAGGCGAAGTCGCGGCGCACCGCCTGGAAGGCGGTTGCCTGGAACGGCGGCTTGGCGCGGGTGGCCTTCGCCTTCGGCGCCGGCAGCATCTCGAGGAAGAGCTCGAAGCCGACCATCGGGCCGGCGACGTCGAGCTTGTCGAGAACGCGCGGATGGATCTCGCCGAAATGGCCGAGGATCGTCTGCGGGCCGAGCTGCAGCGTGCCCGAGCGGCCCGGATGGAACCAGTCCGGCGCGCTCGCCGCGATCTGCACGTTGCCGGCATTGAGGCCGAGCGCTTCGAGTAGGGCGAGCGCATCGGCCTTGGCCTCGAAGGCGTCGACCACGGGCGCCGCCCCCTGCCAGTGGCGGCCGCTGCCCATGATGCCCGCCGTGCCGCGGCGGATGCCGGTCGCCGCCGTCAGCTGATCCTTCGGCTTGTCGCCGCGATAGATCTGGCCGACCTCGAAGAGCGCGACGTCGCCGATGCCGCGATCGGCATTGCGCTGCGCGGCGAGCATCAGGCCGGCAAGCAGGCTCGGCCGCATGTCCGACATCTCCGAGGAGATCGGGTTGGCGAGTTCCAGTTCGCGGGCCCCGCCGCCGAAGGCCTCGGCCTCGGACTTGGCGATGAACGACCAGGTGACCGCCTCGACCATGCCGCGCATGGCGAGCGCCCGGCGGGCGCGGCGCGTGCGGGTCTGGTTGAGGGTCAGCACCGGACGGGCGACGCCGTCGAGCCCCGGCGTCGGGGTCGGCACGATCTTGTTGACGCCGGCGATACGCGCGACTTCCTCGACGAGGTCGGCCTTGCCGTGGACGTCCGGCCGCCACGACGGCACCGCCACCTTGACGACGTCGCCGGCGCCCGACACCCAGAAGCCGAGGCTCTGCAGGATCACCTTGATCTCGAGCGGCTTCAGGTCGAGCCCGGAGAGGCGCTTCACCTCGGCGAAGGGGAAGTCGATGATGAGGTCGCTCTCCGGCGCCTTGCCGGCAACGACGACGTCGCTCGGCTCGCCGCCGCAGAAATCCATCACCATCTGCGTCGCCAGCTCGATGCCCGGCAGCATGAAGGCCGGGTCGACGCCGCGTTCGAAGCGGTAGCGCGCATCCGAGATGATGCCGGTGCGCCGGCCGGTCTCGGCGGTGCGCAAGGGATCGAACAGGGCCGACTCGATGAAGACGTTCTTCGTCGCCTCGGTGCAGCCGGTGTCCTCGCCGCCCATGATGCCGCCGAAGCCGAGCACGCCGCTGTCGTCGGCGATCACGCACATCGCTTCGTCGGCCTCGTAGGTGCGCCCGTCGAGGGCGAGGTATTTTTCGCCGGTCTTGCCGAGGCGGGCGTGGATGACGCCCTCGACCTTGTCCGCGTCATAGACGTGGAGCGGCCGGCCGCGGTCGTAGGAGATGTAGTTGGTGATGTCGACGAGGGCGTTGATCGGCCGAAGGCCGATGGCGCGCAGGCGTTTCTGCACGTAGCCCGGGCTCTGGCCGTTGGCGAGCCCGCGCACATAGCGGCCGGCAAAGGCCGGGCAGGCATTCGCCGTCTCTTCGGAAAACCGCAAATCGACCGCGATCGGGCTCTGGAAGCTGCCCTTGATCGCCGGCAGGCGGATGTCCTTCATCTTGCCGATGCCGTAGGCGGCGAGATCGCGGGCAACGCCATGGACGCCGAGGCAGTCCGGCCGGTTCGGCGTGATCGCGATATCGATCACCGGATCGTCGAGGCCGGCATAGGCCGGGTAGGGCGTGCCGACCGGCGCGTCCTCGGGCAGGTCGATGATGCCGGTGTGGTCGTTGGAGAGTTCCAGCTCGCGCTCCGAGCACAGCATGCCGTGCGATTCGACGCCGCGGATGGTGCCGACGGCAAGGTCGATGCCGGTGCCGGGAATGTGCGTGCCGGCCGGGGCGAAGACGCCCTTGAGGCCGGTGCGCGCGTTCGGCGCGCCGCACACGACCTGGATCGGCGCGCCCGTGCCGGTGTCGACCATGCAGACGCGCAGCCGGTCGGCGTTCGGGTGCTGCCTGGCCTCGAGCACATGGCCGATGACGAAGGGCGCGTATTTGGCGCCCGGATCCTCGACGCCCTCGACCTCGAGGCCGATCATCGTCAGCGCCTCGACGATCTCGTCGAGCGAGGCGTCGGTGTCGAGGTGATCCTTCAGCCAGGAAAGGGTGAATTTCATGAGCTCATGTCTCCGCCTAAGCCCTCCCCCGCCGGGGGAGGGTTGGGAGGGGGTTCGCCGGCCGCCTCAAGGATCGTGGCCAGAACTCCCTCGCAATTCGTCAGCACCTCGTTATTCCAGAATCGCAGCACCCGATAACCGGCCTGCGAGAGAAAGCGGTCTCTCTCCCGATCCTTTTCTCGCGTGCTCTCGTCTCCATGTTGGCCGCCGTCGACTTCGACGACCAGTCGGTGTTCGTGACAGAGGAAATCGACCACATGGGGCGGCACCGGCACCTGGCGCCGAAACCCGAGGCCGGCAAGACGGTGGGCCCGGATTCGCGACCAGAGCAGATGCTCGGCTTCCGTCATCCCGGTTCGCAGGCTGCGGGCCTTGGTCAGCAAATGTGGCGGCGTCCGTCCCCGTTTGCGCATTCCTCGTCGTCTCGTCTTCCCCCTCCCCTCCCTCCCCCGATGGGGGAGGGCTTGGCGCTGTGCTTCGAAGATGCGCCCTGCAACCGAACATCCCGACCGGTCGTCCTCCGACGGCCTTTCCCTCTTGGGGCGGTCCTGGAGGGGTGAGCCGCTTAGCCTGACAGCCCTCCGGCCAGCGTCGGCAGATCGAGCGGGCGGAAGCCGTAGTGATTGATCCAGCGGACGTCGGCATCGAAGAAGGCGCGCAGATCCGGCATGCCGTATTTCAGCATGGCGATGCGGTCGATGCCCATGCCCCAGGCGTAGCCCTGATAGCGGTCGGGATCGAGGCCGCAGTTGCGCAGAACGTTCGGATGGACCATGCCGCAGCCGAGGATCTCGAGCCAGTCGTCGCCCTCGCCGAAGCGGATCTCGTTGCCGCGCCGGTCGCAGCGGATGTCGACCTCGAGCGAGGGTTCGGTGAACGGGAAGAACGACGGGCGGAAGCGCATCTCGACATGGTCGACCTCGAAGAACGCCCGGCAGAACTCCATCAGCACCCACTTCATGTGGCCGATGTGGCTCTGCTCGTCGATGACCAGGCCCTCGAGCTGGTGGAACATCGGCGTGTGGGTCTGGTCGCTGTCGCAGCGATAGGTGCGGCCCGGAATGACCACGCGGATCGGCGGCTTTTCCGCTTCCATCGTGTGGATCTGCACCGGCGAGGTGTGGGTGCGCAAGAGCTTGCGCTCGCCGGCCTCGTCGGGATGGAAGAAGAAGGTGTCGTGCATCTCGCGGGCGGGGTGGCCGACCGGGAAATTGAGCGCGGTGAAATTGTAGTAGTCGGTCTCGACGTCCGGGCCCTCGGCGATGCGGAAGCCCATGTCGGCGAAGATCTCGGCGATCTCGTCCATCACCTGCGAGATCGGATGGATGCGGCCGCGATCGGCCGGGCCGGGACGCACCGGCAGGGTGACGTCGACGCGCTCCTCGGCGAGGCGGGCATCGAGCGAGGCTTCCTTCAGCACCGTGCGGCGCTCGGCGATGGCCGTGCCGATCTTGTCCTTGAGGCCGTTGAGCGCCGGCCCCCAGACCTTGCGTTCCTCCGCGCTCATGGCGCCGAGCGACTTCATGCGCTCGCTGACGGAGCCCTTCTTGCCGAGCGCGGCGACGCGCACGGCCTCGAGCGCCGCTTCATCGCCGGCGGCGGCGATGGCGGCGAGAATCTCGTTTTCGAGACTGGAAAGTTCGGTCATCTCGGTTCCTCTCGACGGACGGCTTGCCTTTAGCCGATTTCGGTCCGGGAGGAAACGATCCCGACGGACCGAAACGAAGCACCCGCCCGGGGCGGGCCCGGACGGGGTCGTTCTGTCTCGGCCTCGGGAGAGGCGTCAGGCGTTCGCCGGATAGGCCTCGGCGAGCGCGGCCTTCGCCTTGTCGACGAGCGCGGCCATCGCGTCCGGCTCGTGCACGGCGATATCGGCGAGCACCTTGCGGTCGACTTCGATACCGGCCTTCCCGAGGCCGTCGATAAATCGACCATAGGTCAGGTCGTGGGCGCGGACCGCCGCGTTGATGCGCTGGATCCACAGGGCGCGGAAGTTGCGCTTGCGATTCTTGCGGTCGCGATAGGCGTACTGCGCAGCCTTCTCCACCGCCTGCTTGGCAACGCGGATGGTGTTCTTGCGCCGGCCGTAATAGCCCTTGGCGGCCTTGAGGACTTTCTTGTGTCGGGCGTGTGCGGTAACGCCCCGCTTGACGCGTGACATGGGGATTCTCCGGGTCGGTTACGAAGCGTTCGCTCAGCCGTAAGGCAGGAAGTTCTTCTTGATGATCTTGGCGTCGGCGTCGGCAAGCACGGTGGTGCCGCGGGCACTGCGGATGAACTTGGTCGTCCGCTTGATCATGCCGTGGCGTTTGCCGGCCTGCTGCACCTTCACCTTGCCGGTGGCGGTGAGCTTGAAGCGCTTCTTGGCGCCCGACTTGGTCTTCAGCTTGGGCATTTTGCTTCCCTTTTTTGGATGGTGTGGTGGCGCCTGTCGGCGCCGCAGCATTCGTGAGCCGCCACGGCATGCCCTTTTCGCCGGGCGGCTCGGAACCGCGGGGTTATAAGAGCGGGCCGGGCAAATTGCAACGGCGCGCCCGATGTTTTTGCGTTTCGGCAAATGCCCTGGAAGGGCTCAGAACGAGACGCTGACCCACATCGATCCAGAAAGGCCGTAATCGGAGCCGGTCTCGGCCACGTAGGTCGCCGGCGTCGGCCCGAGCGTCGGGTCGGTGATGTTCATCGAGGTCGGCAGGAAGCGGATCGCCCGCAGCGAGCCGTTGAGCCGCACCCGCTCGGAAACGGCATAGGAGCCCGAGAGCGCGCCGAAGACATAGGACGAGACCGTGTTGGTCGGTCCGCGCGTCGCCGGTCCGGCCGGGTCCGGGTCGTAGCCGACGGTGAAGTCGAGCGCGAGCTTCTCGTTGACGAGCTTGGTGACGCCGACGGAGATCGACCAGGTGTCGGCGAAGCCGAGCACGTCGCGCCCGATCGGCAGGCCGGTCGCCGCATTGAAGACGGTGACGGTGCCGAGCGGCGAATAGTCGACGAAGCGCAGGCGCAGATGGCCGAGCAGCGTGCGGGCAAGGCCGGTCTCGACCGCGAGGTCGAGGGTGGCCGGGGTGACGAAGTCCCAGGTCACCGGAAAGGCGACCGGCGGCCCGAACGGCGTCGCGACGGTCTGCGTGCCCTTCAGCTCGTGATCGATCCGCGAATGGTAGATGGCCGAGAAGCGGAAGGCGAATTCGGGGCGCGAGACGGCAAAGCCGACATCGTAGCCGAGGCCGAAGGAATCGGCCTTGGTGACCGACAGGCCGTCGAAGCCCGGCGCCACCGCGACCGCCCGGGTTGCCTCGCTCGACATCCATTCGCCGCGCCCGCCGGCGATCAGCGAGAAGACGTAGGCGCCCCTGGTCACGTCGACCTTGCAGGCGGCCGAGACGTCGTCGGTGCGGATGTCGGCCGAGATGATGTGATAGCGCCCGACCCAGCCGGCATCGTAGGAGACGCCGCCGCCGAACGGCGACTGGTAGGAGATCTGGCAGTCGCCGAACGAGCCGACCTCGAACTTCGCCCGTCCGATCGGCCGGGCAAGGTCGCTGGTGAAGACGCCGCCGAGGCCGCCGGCGACGCCGAGGCCGGTGATCGGGTGGCTGGCCCGGGCCGCCGAAACCTTGCGCAGCGGCGCGTGATAGGTGGCACCGACCTCGATGACGTTGCCGTCACGGAAGAGGAGGTCGAAGTTCTGGTCGTAGAGGTCGAAGCCGGCGCCGAGGCCCGGCGTTGCCGACAGAATGAAAAATATCGATGCGCACGTCACCGCGCGCCGCAACCGGCCAGCCATCTCGTCCCCCCGACGCTTTTTGTTATGGGGTCGATTTGTAACGCAATGTTTCCCCGGAGTCACCGAGGACCCATCGCCGCGTGCCGCCGCCGGTTCGCGGCCGGCCGGGACGGCGGATGGCGGTGGTGTGGACCGGGCATCCGAACGCCCGATTCTCGGCCTCTCGGGCGTTGACGCGGACCGGAACGCCGACTATAAGCACGCCGATATCCCCGGTGGCTCGGCCGCCGGGGCAGTTAAGGTTTCGCCCGCTGCCAGTCGGCCCGTCGGGCCGGACGCGCGGGAAGTCCGACACGTCCGCAGTCGCTTGAGAAAGGCTCGTCCATGGCCAATACGCCTTCGGCCAAGAAGGCCGTGCGCAAGATCGCCCGGCGCACCGCCGTCAACCGTAACCGCCGCTCGCGCATGCGCACCTATGTGCGCAAGGTCGAGGAAGCGATCGCCGCCGGCGACAAGGACGCCGCCGTCGCCGCCCTTCGCGTCGCCGAGCCGGAGCTGATGCGTGCCGCCGGCAAGGGCGTCATGCACAAGAACACCGCTTCCCGGAAGGTTTCGCGCCTGGTGTCGCGGGTCAAGGCCCTCGGTTGACCTTAGGGAATGGGTGGCTCTACCCACCCGTGTAAGACTTGCGAATACTTGATGGCGCCCGGTCCTTGGACCGGGCGTTTTCGTTGTCGGAACGCTGTTCATAACTTGTTCGGACACCGGTTTCAGTACAAGCGGTATACCCGCTGAAGTTGCTCGAAATTCCTTTGCTGGCTAACGCTCGGACGGTCGTTCCGGCCTAAGATTCAGAATCTCAATGACTTGCCGCGGAATCGCGATTTTAAAACGATCGGACGCCATTTGTAACCGGGCAGTGACACGGAAAATCGTTTAAAACCAAGAAGTTGAGCGATAGTGCCCGGGACTTCGCGGTACCGCCGATGAAATCTCGCGAGTCAAGGGGGAATGGCAAAAAAAAATAATCGACGCGGCATTCTGTGTCGCGGCACCGACCACCGACCGATAACCGTATTGAGTCCACAGGGCTTAGCCGAAAACGGCCTTGCGAGCCTGCTGCAAAGCGGCCGTTCCGTTAACCCTTTCTTCATCTCTCGCGGTTGCGTGCCTCGAACCGGCTGTGTATCGTCATTGCCAGATCACGGGTTCACCTGATCGACAGCAAGCACACGAATGGTTGTCGGAAGTCGAGCAGCGGAAAAATCCGTTTGGCTCCTGTTGTCTGAAGTATCTGCGTAGTTGTTCTGACGAAGAGGTTGGTATTTTGTTGGGCAAGACGACCATTTGATTGTCGGTGGGCCGGGCAACGGTCGATTGAGTTTGAACGGCGGTCGGGACGGCTGCCTGTGGGGCGGAAAAGAAACAAGCGATGGGCATGGCTGGTCGAGCACATTCTGTGCTCGGACGGAGAGGAACGTGCGTTTTCGCGACGAACAGCAAGGGGCTCTGTCTGTGATGATGCGGCACGAGACGGACGATGCCGGCGTGTTGGTGACGGCCGATGGGCCGGCCGGTGACGAGGTGGCCACGACGGCGACGTCACACGCGGTAACGAACCGTATGAGCGATCCGAGCAAGGCCTGGGAGCGGGTGCGCGCCCGCTTGCGCGCCGAACTCGGCGAGGATGTCTATGCCAGCTGGTTCACCCGGCTGCAGCTCGTCGAGACCACCGCCGGGGTTATCCGCCTGTCGGTGCCGACGCGTTTCCTGAAGTCGTGGATCGAAAGCCACTACCGCGACCGCCTGTCGGCGCTCTGGCGCGAGGAATTCGCCGACACGCGCTCGATCGAGATCTCGGTGCGCTCGCCGGCCCGCGTCGCCCGTCCGGCCCAGCCGGCGGCCCGCGAGGCGGAAGCCGAGGCGGCGCCGGTCGCCACCGTCGCCGAACTGCGCCCGGTCCAGCAGGCCGAGGACGAGGACGGCATCGGCTCGCCGCTCGACATGCGGCTCTCCTTCGACACCTTCGTCGTCGGCCAGTCCAATTCGCTCGCCCATGCCGCGGCCCGTCAGGTGGCGCTCGCCGGCCCGGGCGAGGCGGCAACCTTCAATCCGCTGTTCATCCACGCCAATGTCGGCCTCGGCAAGACCCATCTCCTGCATGCCGTCGCTGCCGAGGCGCGGGCCCGCGAGCCGCGTCGCCGGGTGGTCTATCTGACCGCCGAGCGCTTCATGTATCGCTTCGTGGCGGCGCTCAAGTCGCAGTCGGCGCTGGCCTTCAAGGACCAGCTGCGCGACATCGACCTGCTGCTCATCGACGACATGCAGTTCCTGTCCGGCCGCTCGATCCAGCAGGAGTTCTGCCACACGCTGAATTCGCTGATCGACGGCGCCCGCCAGGTGATGATCGCCTGCGACCGCCCGCCGGTCGAGCTGGAGACCCTCGACGAGCGCGTCCGCTCGCGCCTCGCCGGCGGCCTCGTCGTCGAGCTCGGCGGTCTCGAGGGTGACCTGCGCCGCGAGATTCTGGCCAATCGGGCCGACGTCGCGCGCCGCCGCTATCCCGGCATCGTCATTCCCGACCCGGTGCTCGACTATGTCGCCCGCTCGGTCGCCAGCAACGGCCGCGATCTCGAAGGGGCGTTCAACCGTCTCGTCGCCAACAACCAGCTGACGGGCACGCCGATCACCCTCGAAATGGTCGATCGCACGATCCGCGATCTCGTCCGCGCCCGCGAGCCGCGCCGCGTCCGCATCGAGGACATCCAGCGCGCCGTCGCCAAGCACTACAACGTGACCAAGGCCGACCTCTTGTCGGGCCGGCGCACCCGCTCGGTGGTGCGGCCGCGCCAGATCGCGATGTATCTCGCCAAGCTGCTGACGCCGCGCTCGCTGCCGGAGATCGGCCGGCATTTCGGCGGTCGCGATCACACCACCGTGCTGCACGCGGTGCGCAAGATCGAGGAACTGATCGCCGGCGATGCGACGCTCGCCGAGGAAGTGGCGCTGCTGCGCCGCGTCATCGACGAATAGGCCGGCGGCGGGGCGGCGAAGGCTCGCCCCGCACCCGCCCGGCGTGCCGGCAAGGCCGGCGGGCGAACGGTCCGCTGGTCGCGGCCGGCGAATTCCGGCACCATGCGGCGATCTTCCCGCACGAGTCGCCGGAGCGCCCATGACCGACCGTCACACCTTCTTTCCCGCGATCGAGCCCTACCGCACCGGCCGGCTCGAGGTCTCCGACCTGCACGAGATCTATTTCGAGGAATGCGGCAACCCGAACGGCAAGCCGGCGCTCCTCGTTCACGGCGGGCCGGGCGGCGGCTCGAACCCGACCATGCGCCGCTTCCACGATCCCGAGCGCTACCGCATCATCCTGTTCGACCAGCGCGGCTGCGGTCGCTCGACGCCCCATGCCGAGCTCGACGGCAACACCACCTGGGATCTCGTCGCCGACATGGAGCGCCTGCGCGTCCATCTCGGCATCGAGAAGTGGCAGCTGCTCGGCGGCTCCTGGGGCTCGACCCTGGCGCTCGCCTATGCCGAGAGCCATCCCGGGCGCGTCGCCGAACTGATCCTGCGCGGCATCTTCACCCTGCGTCGCAAGGAGCTCGAATGGTTCTACCAGGAGGGCGCGAGCCGGGTCTTCCCCGATGCCTTCCGGCCCTATCTCGCGACCATCCCCGAGGCCGAGCGCGGCGACATGATCGCCGCCTATTACCGGCGCCTGACCGGCAGCGACGAGGCCGAGAAGCTCGCCGCGGCGCGCGCCTGGAGCATGTGGGAGGGCTCGACCCTGTCGCTGCTGCCCGATCCGGGCCGCATCGCCGCCTTCGGCGAGGACCGCTATGCGATCGCCTTCGCCCGCATCGAGGCCCACTATTTCGTCAATGGCGGCTTCTTCGAGCGCGACGACCAGCTGATCGCCGATGCCGGGCGGCTGCGGGACATTCCCGCCGTCCTCGTCCATGGCCGCTACGACATGTGCACGCCGGTCTTCATCGCCTTCGATCTCAAGGCCGCCTGGCCCGAGGCCGACCTCCGGGTCGTGCCGGACGCCGGCCATGCGATGACCGAGCCCGGCATCGTGCACGAGCTCGTCGCCGCCACCGAACGCTTCGCAGCCCTTGCATGAAGGAAGGGATGAGAGACCAGGGAGAGCGGATATGCGCCTCGCCATCGTCGCCGCCATGGTGGCGGCCGGTCTCGCCGGTCCGGCGCGCGCCGAGACCTGCGACACCTTCGGCCCCGGCCAGTACTACGACGCCATCCATTTCTGCGTGAGTTCCGAACTTGCGGCCAAGGACGGCCGGCGCTACGGACCGGAAAACCTCAACCGCGACGGCGCCGCCTGGTGCGAGGGCGCCAAGGGCGACGGCATCGGCCAGTCGATCACCCTCCGCGTCGACGGCGGCTCGCCCTTCAAGCGGCTGTGGATCGCCAACGGCTACGGCAAGAGCGACAAGGCGTTCCGCGACAACGGCCGCATCGCGCGGCTGAAGATCACCACCGATACCGGGCTCGCGACGACGGTGCGGCTCCTCGACCAGGCCGGCGAGCAGCCGATCATGCTGCCGCGCGAGGGGCCCTGGCGCTGGGTCAGGCTGACCATCGCCGAGGTCTATCGCGGTGCCCGCTATGCCGACACCTGCGTGTCGGCCGTCCATGCGGATTTCGAGTTCAGCGACAACGCGCCCTGGGCGGCCGGCAAGTGACCCGGCCGCCGCATGCGCTTCCTCGTCAGTGGACGCTGACCGTCGTCAGGTCGTTCTCGAAGGCGTTGGCTTCCGCCGCCGCCCGCGTCTCGGCGAGCAGGATCGGCGTGCCGTCGGCGGCGAGCAGCGCCCACAGCTTCAGGCCCGCCGCGATCGGCGGGGCGCCGGGAAACAGCGAGGGAACCTGCGCGGCGTCGAGTTCGCGCACATAGGCGATACTGTCGCCGCCGATACCGGCGAGAAACTCGATCGGGACTTCGTGCTTGCTCACGGGGAAATTCGAGGCCATTTCACAGCCCTCCATTCTGCCGGTGCCATCCTGGCCCCCGGCGACTCCGTCACTCCTGCACCGAGATATCGATGCGCCGCACCACGCGCTCCGGCTCCGGGCGGGCAAGGTCGATGGAGAGCAGGCCGTCCTTGAGGTCGGCGCGCAGCACCTCGATCCCTTCCGCGAGCACGAAGGCACGCTGGAACTGCCGCGCGGCGATGCCGCGATGCAGGTAGGTCCGCTCCTTGTCGTCGACCTGACGGCCGCGAATGAAGAGCTGGTTTTCTTCCACGAGGATTTCGAGCTGGTCGCGCGTGAAGCCCGCGACCGCGAGCGTGATGCGCAGGGTTTCGGCCCGTCCCGGCTCCTCCGGCAACCGCTCGATATTATAGGGCGGATAGCCGTCGCTGGTCGTCTTGGCGACCCGCTCGAGCACCCGCTCGACATCGTCGAAACCGAGCAGGAAGGGGTTCTGGAAACCGGACATGCGAGACATCGCTCAAAGCCCTCATCGAAAGAAGCGACCTTGAAGCGGACCCTCGTCGAGGCATCCGCCATCCCGGCGCCTTCCGGCACCGGGATGCGATGGATATGGGTTGGCGCGCGGCCCCGTTCAAGACCGCCGGGCCGGCGAGGGCACCGGCAGCGGCACGTCTTCGGCCGGGATCGCCTCGGCCTGCGGCGCCGCCACCGGCAGGGGCACGGCGGGCGCCGCCGGCGCCGGCGCGAAGGCAGCCGGCGCGGCCGTGCCGCTATCGGGCGCGGCGAGCACCTGGCGGCAGGCGGCCGGCAGGTCGTTCAGGGTGATTTCCGGCTTCGGCTTTGCCGGCTTCTTCGGCGCGCTCGGCTTTGCCGGCTTTTTCGGCGGCGGCTTCAGCCAGGCGTCGAGTTCGGCGCCGCAGCCGTCGCCGGCCGGCGGCGCCTTCTGCGGCGTGCAATCGGTGCTGCCCGCCGGACAGTCGAGCCGGACATGGAAATGGTAGTGGTGGCCGTACCAGGGCCGGACCACGCGCAACCAGTCGCGATCGTTGCCGGCGCCCTCGCAGAGCGCCTTCTTGATCGCCGGATTGACGAAGATGCGCGCGACCGCCGGATCGCTCGCCGCCGCCTTGATCACCTCAAGGTGGCCGCGCGTCCAGATCTTCGGATCGACCGAGCGCTTGTCGGCGCCGAGCATCGACACCGCCGAGATGTCCTCGCGCTCCTTGGCGGTCAGCCGGCGGCTCGGCGCCGGGTTGAGCCAGATGTCCATGTCGAGGCCGATCTGGTGGCTGGCATGGCCCGAGACCATCGGCCCGCCGCGCGGCTGGGCGAGATCGCCGATGAGCAGCCCCGGCCAGCCCGCGGCCCTGGAGGCGCGAACCGCGAGCTTCTCGGCAAAGGCGATCAGCATCGGATGGCCCCAGTTGCGGTTC
Organism: Pseudomonadota bacterium; assembly: GCA_029572955.1. GTDB lineage: Bacteria > Pseudomonadota > Alphaproteobacteria > Rhizobiales > JAKPQE01 > JAKPQE01. Next base: position 59,194 of record JAKPQE010000152.1, on the reverse strand, counting down.
CGCGACAGCCGCATCACCTGCCAGTTCGGCCCGTCGATCGGCAGCTCCTCGGCGCCCGCGAGGCAGCCCTTGGCATAGGAGCCGATCGACACCGGCGCCATCGCGGCCGGCATCGCCTTGGCGCCGAACAGCGCCTTGGCCGGCGCCGGCTGCTCGGCGAGGGCCGGGCCGGCGGCGAGCGCGGCGGCAAGAAGGGGCAAGAGGCGGCGAACGGACATTGGAGAACGGCTCCCTGGCGGTCTTGCGCGTCCGGCGTGTCGCCGGGCATCACCCGCAAATCTATGGCGGCAACGTTTCCGGTTCATTAACCATGGCCCGAAAGCACCGGTCAGGCCAGCGGGTCGACCCCGAACAGCGCCGCGTGCCAGCCGGCGAGAAACGCGAACGCGGCAAGGAGGCCGACGAGCCCGCCGATCACCATCGCCCTGTCGAGGCCGAACCGCGCCCGCCCCGCGACGATCGCGGCAAACGGCAGGGTCGGTGCCGAACGGGTCAGTTCCTGCCACCGCTTTTGGCCGAAACTGCGGCGCTTCTTGGCGTCGACCGCGACCATGCCGACCAGCGAGAAGAGGGCGAAACCGAAGAAGAGGCCCGCCGTCGCGACGTCGCCGTTCGGCAGCACATGGGCGCCCGACCATAAAAGGAAGCCCCAGAGGATCGGGTGCCGGGTGATCGCCGCGATCGCCGGCAGCCGGTCCTCGGCGGCGGGCTTGACGAAGCTGACCGACAGCGGATTGGCCGAGGCGACACCGGCGCCGAGGAGGGCGAGGCTCGCCGGCACGACGACGAGGGCGAGCGTGCGCGTCCACAGCGGCGCGTCCCAGAGCGCCACGTAAGGCGCCCGGAGCGTCGCGACGATCAGCCAGACGAGCAGCCCGGTCGAGAGCGTCGAATAGGCGACGACATAGCCGCTCTGGCCGAGTGCCCCGACGAGCCGGCCCTTCAGCGCCGGCACCGCCGGAATGACGTGGGCAAGGAGGAAGATCGCGTAGGCGAGGACGTATTCGGTCATGATCGAGGGTGCCGGCCGCCCGCCGCTCAGGCCTTGCCGCCGGCGTCGAGGCCGAGGCCGACCGGGCAGGCGACGCCCGTGCCGCCGAGGCCGCAATAGCCCTGCGGGTTCTTGGCGAGGTACTGCTGGTGGTATTCCTCGGCAAAGAAGAAGGTCGGGGCGGCGAGGATCTCGGTGGTGATCTGGCCGCGTCCGGCGCCGGCGAGCGCCTTCTGGTAGCCGTCGCGCACCGTCTCGGCGACCTGCCGCTGCTCCGCGTCGACGACATAGATGCCGGAGCGGTACTGCGTGCCGATGTCGTTGCCCTGGCGCATCCCTTGCGTCGGGTCGTGGCTCTCGAAAAACGCCCCCACCAGGGCGTCGTAGCCGATCACCGCCGGATCGTAGACGACGAGCACGACTTCGTTGTGGCCGGTGAGCCCGGTGCAGACCTCGTGATAGGTCGGGTTGGGCGTCACCCCCGCGGCATAGCCGACGGCGGTCACCCAGACGCCGTCGATGCCCCAGAAGCGCTTCTCGGCGCCCCAGAAGCAGCCGAGGCCGAAGATCGCCGTCTCGAGGCCGTCCGGATAGGGGCCCTGCAGCGCCCGGCCGTTGACGAAGTGCGTCTCGGCCGTGGCGATCGCCGTCTCGCGGCCGGGCAGCGCCTCGGCGGAATTGGGCAGCTTCAGCTTGTTGCCGAGCATGTTGAGAAGATACATCGCCGTTCCTCGCCTCGTTGCGATGGCCCGCCGCGCCGCTGACCGATCAGAAATCGTCGCCGATCAGGTCGCGCTTGCGTCCGATGACCATGAGGGTCGCTCCGACGATGCCGGCGATCATCCAGGCGGGCGCCATCAGCAGCCACTGGATCACCGGATCCCAGAGCACCGGACTGACATGGCGCTCGACCGCCGCCTGGGCAAGGCTCAGCGAGGCCGGATCGAAATCGTACCAGAGCTCGCCGACGGCGCTGAAGGTGAGGGCGCTGTCGGCGATCGAGCGGGTGCCGTCGACGACGAGGAAGACGAAGGAAAGGGCGAGCAGCCAGAGCCCGAGCACGCGGATCACAAAGCGGAACATCTCGATCTCCCTCGCAGCGGTGCGACGACCCGTTTCGGGCAAGCCCGCGCGCTGCCCTGCCGCGCCGGCTCAAGGCGCAAGGTTTAGAGCATCCGCCGGTCTTATTGAAGCCGTTCCGTGCGCCGGGCGCCGGTTGCGGACGCTGCCGGAGCCTCCACCGGCGGTTCCGTTACGGCAGGTCGACCTCTGTCGTTCGTCGCCCCGTTTTGCCCGGTCCGGCTGCGACATATTGTACATCGCCCCCCTTGTCCCGCCCTGCGGCGCTCGCTAACGTTTGCGGTGGATCGATCACCCGCCTCGCAGAGCCGGCAGCTTCCCGACGGAGGACCCGCAATGGACATGAGCGGCGAATACCGAATTCCGGTACCGCGCGAGCGGGTCTGGGAAGCCCTCAACGATCCGGAAGTTCTCAAGGACTGCATCCCGGGCTGCGAATCGCTCGAAAAGGAAGGCGATACCGGGCTGAAGGCGGCGGTCGTCGCCAAGATCGGGCCGGTGAAGGCCAAGTTCAACGGCAAGGTGACGCTGTCCGATCTCGTCCCGCCGGAGAGCTACAGGATCACCGGCGAGGGCTCCGGCGGCGTCGCCGGCTTTGCCAATGGCGGTGCCGATGTCCACCTCGCCGAGGACGGCGGCGAAACGGTTCTCACCTACAAGGTGCACGCCAAGGTCGGCGGCAAGCTGGCCCAGGTCGGCTCGCGGCTCGTCGATTCGGCCGCCCGCAAGATGGCCGACGATTTCTTCGGCGCGTTTTCCGAGCGCCTGACCCGTGGAGAGGAGGCCGAAGTGGAGGCCGAAAGCCTGCGCGAACGCGCCGAGCATATCGTCGAGGATGCCGCCCATGTCGTCGAGGAGACGGCCCATGCCGCCGAGGAGCAGCTCGAGGCTGCCGCCGGCAAGGGATCCTTCGGCGGCCCGGTGATGTGGGCCTGGATCGCCCTCGCCCTGATGGCGCTCGGCCTTCTGATGATGACTCAATGAGTTCACTCCACCGGCGGCCGAGGCCGGCGGTGGCACGATGAAATGCGGTGCGGCGCCTCGAATGTGCCCGCCGGCGAAAAAGATACCCTGGAGGAGACCCCATGACGAAAGTGACCATGACCGTGAACGGCAGGTCCGTCGCGGGCGACGTCGAAGACCGCACGTTGCTCGTCGACTTCCTGCGCTCCAATCTCGGCCTGACCGGCACCCATGTCGGCTGCGATACCTCGCAGTGCGGCGCCTGCGTCGTCCATGTCGACGGCCGGGCGGTGAAGTCCTGCACCATGCTCGCCGTGCAGGCCTCCGGCGCCGACGTCACGACCATCGAAGGCATCGGCACCCCGGAAGCGCTCCATCCCGTTCAGGAGGCCTTCCGCGAAAATCATGCCCTGCAGTGCGGCTTCTGCACCCCCGGCATGATCATGGCGACCGTCGACCTCATCAAGCGCAAGGGCACCGACCTCGACGAGGCGACCGTGCGCCACGAGCTCGACGGCAACATCTGCCGCTGCACCGGCTATCACAACATCGTCAAGGCCGTGCTGTCCGCCGCCGAGAAGATGGCCGGCGCCAAAGCCGCCGCCGAGTGATCGCCGCACCGTGACGGCCGGCCCGGATCGTCGGGCCGCGGGCCGCGCGGATCGGATTTTCGTCAGGATTTCGACGCGTCGCCAAGAACGCGGGATCGAACGACCTTCAAGGAGGAAACCATGGGTATGGAAGGCATCGGCGCCCCGGTGAAGCGCAAGGAGGACCGGCGCTTCATCACCGGTCGCGGTCGCTACACCGACGACATCGCCCTCAAGGACATGACCTACGCCTGGTTCGTGCGCAGCCCGCACGCCCACGCCCGCATCCGCTCGATCGACACCTCGGCCGCCAGGGCGGCGCCCGGCGTCGTCGGCGTGCTGACCGGCGCCGACCTTGCCGGCGACAAGATCGGCGGCCTCATCTGCGGCTGGATGATCCACTCCAAGGACGGCAGCCCGATGAAGGCCGGCGCCCATCCGGCGATCGCCGCCGAGGTGGTCAAGCATGTCGGCGACCAGGTCGCCGTCGTCATCGCCGAGACCCGCAACCAGGCTCGCGACGCCGCCGAGCTCGTCGTCGTCGACTACGAGCCGCTGCCGGCCATCGTCGACCCGGCCAAGAGCCGCGCCGCCGCCGCGCCGCAGGTTCACCCGGAAGCCCCGGGCAACCTCATCTACAACTGGGGCCTCGGCGACGAGGCCGCGACCGACGCCGCCCTCGCCGGGGCGGCGCGCATCGTCACCCTCGACATGCGCAACAACCGCCTCGTGCCGAACGCCATCGAGCCGCGCGCCGCGATCGGCGCCTACGATCCGGCCGAGGAGCACTACACCCTCTACAACACCAGCCAGAACCCGCACGTCGCCCGCCTCGTGCTCTCCGCCTTCGTCGGCGTCGCGCCCGAGCACAAGCTGCGTGTCGTCGCCCCCGACGTCGGCGGCGGCTTCGGTTCGAAGATCTTCATCTACCCGGAAGAGACCGTGTGCCTGTGGGCCTCGCGCCGCATCGGCGGCCGGCCGGTGAAGTGGACGGCGGACCGCTCGGAGAGCTTCCTCGTCGACGCCCACGGCCGCGACCACGTCACCCATGCCGAGATGGCCTTCGATGCCGACAACCGCATCCTCGGCCTCAAGGTGCACACCATCGCCAATATCGGCGCCTACATGTCGACCTTCTCGTCGTCGGTGCCGACCTATCTCTACGCGACGCTGCTCTCGGGCCAGTACGACATCCCGGCGATCTACGCCGAGGTCGACGCGGTCTACACCCACACCGCGCCGGTCGATGCCTATCGCGGCGCCGGCCGTCCCGAGGCGACCTATGTGGTGGAGCGGCTGATGGAGACGGCGGCCCGCGAACTCGGCGTCGATCCGGCCGAGCTCCGGCGCCGGAATTTCGTCCGCAGCTTCCCGCACCAGACGCCGGTCATCATGGCCTATGACGCGGGCGACTACGAAGCCCATCTCGATGCCGCCCTGAAGATCGCCGACTATGCCGGCTTCGCCGCCCGCAAGGCCGAGGCCAAGGCCCGCGGCAAGCTGCGCGGCATCGGCTTCTCCTGCTACATCGAGGCCTGCGGCATCGCCCCGAGCCAGGCGGTCGGCTCCCTCGGCGCCGGCGTCGGCCTCTGGGAATCGGCCGAAGTCCGGGTCAACCCGGTCGGCACCGTCGAGGTCCTGACCGGCTGCCACAGCCACGGCCAGGGCCACGAGACCACCTATGCCCAGCTCGTCAACGAGCGCCTCGGCATTCCGATCGACCAGATCTCCATCGTCCATGGCGACACCGACAAGGTGCAGTTCGGCATGGGCACCTACGGCTCGCGCTCCGGCGCCGTCGGCATGTCGGCGGTGCTGAAGGCGATCGAGAAGGTCGAGGCCAAGGCCAAGAAGATCGCCGCCCATCTGATGGAGGCCTCCGAGGCCGACATCGTCATCGAGGGCGGCGAGCTGAAGGTCGCCGGCACCGACAAGTCGCTGCCCTTCTTCCAGGTGGCGCTCGCCGCCTACACCGCCCACAACCTGCCGGCCGGCATGGAACCGGGCCTGAAGGAAGGCGCCTTCTACGACCCGACCAACTTCACCTTCCCGGCCGGCACCTACATCTGCGAGGTCGAGATCGATCCGGACACCGGCAAGACCGAGATCTGCTCCTTCGTCGCCGTCGACGACTTCGGCAAGATCATCAACCCGATGATCGTCGAGGGCCAGGTCCATGGCGGCGTCACCCAGGGTCTCGGCCAGGCGCTGCTGGAGAACTGCGTCTACGACGAGGAGAGCGGCCAGCTCATCACCGGCTCGATGATGGACTACGCCATGCCGCGCGCCTCGGACGTGCCGAGCTACAACGTCACGACCACCGAGACGGTCTGCCCCGGCAACCCGCTCGGCATGAAGGGCTGCGGCGAGGCCGGCGCCATCGGCTCGCCGCCGGCGCTCATCAACGCCATCACCGACGCCATCGGCAACAACGATCTCTCGATGCCCGCGACCCCGGAAAAGGTCTGGCGCGCGATCCGCGCCGTCGCCTGACCGGCCTCGTCGGCAACCGAAATCGAGAAGGATTTGAGAGATGTATGAGACCACCTACCACCGGCCGGGCTCGATCGCCGAGGCGGCCGCCATGCTGTCGAAGGCCGCGGACGGCAAGCTCCTGGCCGGCGGCCAGACGCTGATCCCGACCATGAAGCAGCGCCTCGCCAGCCCCTCCGACCTCGTCGACATCGGCGGCCTCGCCGAGTTGCAGGGCATCACGGTCGGCGGCGGCACCGTCACGATCGGCGCCGGAACGAAGCACGGCGAGGTCGCCGGCAGCGCCGACGTCGCCGCGGCGATCCCGGCGCTCGGCGCGCTCGCCGAGGGCATCGGCGATCCGCATGTGCGCCAGATGGGCACGCTCGGCGGCTCGATCGCCAACAACGACCCGGCCGCCGACTATCCGGCCGCCGTCGTCGGCCTCGGCGCCACCGTCACCACCAGCAAGCGCACTATCGCCGGCGACGACTTCTTCACCGGCATGTTCGAGACCGCGCTCGACGAGGGCGAGATCGTCACCAAGGTGGCGTTCCCGGTGCCCGCCAAGGCCGGCTACGCCAAGTTCCCGAACCCGGCCTCGCGCTATGCCATGGTCGGCGTGATGGTGTCGAAGGGCACGGACGGCGCCGTGCGCGTCGCCGTCACCGGCGCCGGGCCTTGCGTCTTCCGCGTGCCGGCGATGGAGGCGGCGCTCGCCGCCAACTGGAGCCCGGCCGCCCTCGACGGCATCGCCGTCTCGGCTGCCGATCTCAACGCCGACATCCATGGCTCGGCCGAATACCGCGCCAACCTCGTCACGGTGATGGCCAAGCGCGCGGTCGCCGCCGCCGGGTGACGGACCTGCCATCGAGCAACGGAAAGGGCGGCTCCCGGGCCGCCCTTTTTCGTATCGGTGCGGGCGAACGGGCGCCCGCCGGATCACGTTTTCGCGGCGGCGGTCGCTTTTGGTTGCGCGCGCGGTGTTTTGTTTACAATGTAAACATCCATCGATCTCCAACGAGGCCCGCCATGTCCGCCGTCTTCAAAGACCGATCGAAATCCGCGTCTTCCCGTCACGCGGCGGCCGCCGTCGCCGCGGCGATCGTCGCCTCGCTCGCCGCCGTCCCGTCCGGCGCGGCGACCGAGTTCACCGTCTCGGTGGCCGGCATCGCGGCGGCGCGCGGCGACGTCCGCATCGCCGTCCACGCCGCGGCTGGCGAATTTCCCGACGAACGCGGTGCCGTCGCCAAGGCCGCCATTCCCGCCCGCCCCGGCGAAATCCGTCAGGGCTTCGACCTGCCTCCCGGCCGCTACGCCGTTGCCGTGTTTCACGACGAAAACGGCAATGGCGTGCTCGACACGAACTTCGTCGGTGCGCCGAAGGAGCCCTACGGGTTTTCCAACAATGTCCGCGGACGCCTGCGCGCGCCGTCCTTCGCCGAGGCCGGGATCATGCTCGGCACCGAGCCGCTCGAGGTGAAGATCGGGATCAGGTGAGGCGGCGGGCGAAGGTCAGCCGGCGCCCGGGCCTCCCGGTCCGAGCCGATCAAGGAACGTCGCCAGTTCGTCGGTGACGAAGTCGATGTGCGGGTCGCGATCGCCCTCGAGTTCCCATTCCTCGCGGAACACCTGGCGCGTGCCCTTCGGCACGATCAGCACGGTGCGCATGCCGAGGTCGTGCGGCACGATGAGGTTGCGCGGCAGATCCTCGAACATCGCCGAACGCTTCGGGTCGATGCCGGTCTTGCCGAGGAACTTGTCGTAGGTCTCGGCATAGGGCTTGGGCATGTGCGCGGCCGCGACGATGTCGAAGATGTCGTCGAAATGCTCGGCGATGCCGAGGCGGCCGGCGACTTTCTCGGCATGGGCGACCGAGCCGTTGGTGAAGATGTATTTCTTGCCGCGAAGCTTCGAAATCGCCGTGCCCAGGGCCGGGTCCGGCGGCACCGGCGAATGGTCGATGTCGTGCACGAATTCGAGGAAGGCGTCGGGCGAGATGCCGTGCTCGATCATCAGCCCGCGCATGGTGGTGCCGTAGCGCTGGTAATAGTCCTTCTGGACCCGGTACGCCGCCTCGGGGGGAAGGTCGAGCAGCCGCTCCACATAGGTGCGGATCTTCACGTCGATCTGGGCAAAGAGGTTGACGTGTTCCGGATAGAGCGTGTTGTCGAGATCGAACACCCAGGCGTCGATCCCGGCGAACGCCTCGCCGGCGCCAAGGCCGCAGGAGCTGCTCACGATGCCGGTCATGTCCGGCCCCGTTCCGCAAGGGCGGACCGCTCGGCGAGGCGGCCCTGTCCGCCGAGCATCGGATTTGTCCGAAAACCGGTTCCCACTTTTCGGTCCGATGCTCTAGTGCTTGATGAGGGTGCCGACGCCATGGTCCGTGTAGAGCTCGAGGAGGACGGCGTGCGGCACGCGGCCGTCGAGGATGACGACGCCCTCGACGCCCTGGCGCAGCGACTGGATGCAGGTCTCGACCTTCGGGATCATGCCGCCATGGATGGTTCCGTCGGCGATCAGCGCCTTGGCTTCCGAGACGGTGAGCTCGCGGATGAGCTTGCCGTCGCGGTCGAGCACGCCGGCGACGTCGGTGAGGAAGAGGAGGCGGCGGGCGCCGAGCGCCCCGGCGATGGCGCCGGCGAAGGTGTCGGCGTTGACGTTGTAGGTCTCGCCGTCGTCGCCGAACGCCACCGGCGCGATCACCGGCACGAGGTCGGAATGGGCGAGGATGTCGAGCACCTTGCGATTGACGGTGTCGGGCTCGCCGACGAAGCCGAGGTCGATCACCTTCTCGATGTTGGAATCGGGGTCCTTCATGGTCCGCGTCGCCTTCTTGGCGCGCACCATGTTGCCGTCCTTGCCGCAAAGGCCGATGGCGCGGCCGCCGGCATGGTTGATCGAGGCGACGATCTGCTTGTTGATGAGGCCGGCCAGCACCATCTCGACGATCTCGACGGTCGGCTTGTCGGTGACCCGGAGGCCGCCGCGGAACTCGCTCTCGATGCCGAGGCGCTTCAGCATCGAGCCGATCTGCGGCCCGCCGCCATGCACCACGATCGGGTTGACGCCGCTCTGCTTCAGGAGCGCGATGTCGCGGGCGAAGGCGTGCGCCGTCTCCTCGTCGACCATGGCGTGGCCGCCATACTTCACGACGACGGTCTGGCTGTCGTAGCGCTGCATGTAGGGCAGCGCGCCGGACAGCACGCGGGCTTCGCGGATGAAGGTTTCGCGGCGGGTATCGACGTCGTCGGTCATGGGCCTGTCCGTGCTGGTGCGGCGCGCGGCGCGCCGGACCCCCGCGTCATAACGCGTTTCCGGGGGCGCCTCAATGGCCCGCCCGGCACCCTCACTGTTCGCCGAATTCCAGAACGAGGCTGCGCAGCTCGAGCGCCCGTGCCGCCGTCGTCTCCATCAGGCAGGCCGCTGCCGCCGGGCCGCCGGCGGTTCCGCCCTCGAATTTGGCATGCTCGAAGCCGCATTTGGCGTCGCGCCAGTCGATCCATGTGCGCTGCACGTCGCGAAGCTGGTCCTTCAGCTCCCGCGACATGCCCTCGCGGGCCATGCCGTACCAGTCGTTGAGGAGCCCGTCCCAGATCGTCTCCTCGCGCAGCATGCAGGCCGACATGCCCGGCGTCGTCTGGCCGTCCGGCGTGTCGAGGCAGGGATTGGCGACGATGCCGATGCAGTCGATCGTGATCTGCCGCTCCGCGTTGCCCTCGGAGGCCTCGAGGCAATCGTGGATCGCCTGGATGTCGTCGCTCGAGGGCACGCCCGGGTCGTCGGAAGCGGCAAGGGCCGCGCCGGCCGCAAGGACGACGAGGGCGAACGAAAGGCCGAGGATACGGCGCATGGCGGTCTCCGCAGGACGAGGGGGCGGCGCGCCGGCGGTACCGCACCGCGAGCCGCGCCGATCGACGATTAGCCGGTTTCAGGTTCGGTGACAATGGCCGGTCCCGCGGCCTGCAATGCGCCCGGGCGCCGGATGCCCCCGGTACCTCAGCCGACGTCGACGAGGCTCGGCGTGTACTCCGCCGGCGGCACGAAGCCGAGCAGGGTGAGGCAGGTCGCCGCCAGGTTGGCGATGCCCGGGTCCGCGACCCCGGCGAGGCGGGCGTGCGCGGTGCCTGCCGGATCGTAGACGATCGCCGGCACCGGGTTCAGCGAATGGGCGGTCTTCGGCAGGTAGTGGCCGGCGGCGTCGACCTTCAGCTTGCCGGTCTTCTTGTCGACCTCGTACATGTCGTCGGAATTGCCGTGGTCGGCCGAGATGACGACGATGCCGTTCGCGTTCTTCACGGCTTCGACGATCCGCCCGACGCCCTCGTCGACCGCCTCGATGGCGCGCTTGACCGCGTCGGTCACGCCGGTGTGGCCGACCATGTCGCCGTTCGGGTAGTTGAGCCGGATGAACCGGTAGTCGCCGCCGGCGATGGCCTCGACCACCGCCTCGGTGATCTCGTCGGCCTTCATGCGCGGCGCGTCCTCGAACGGGCAGTTGTCCGAGGGAATCTCGACCCAGGTCTCGGTCGCGAACTTGCCGGAATTGTTGCCGTTGAAGAAATAGGTGACGTGGCCGAATTTCTGCGTCTCGGAGATGGCGAACTGCGTCACGCCGGCCTTCGAGAGATACTCGCTCATGGTGCGGTCGATCGCCGGCGGCGAAACGAGATACTTCGCCGGCACCTGGAGGTCGCCGTCATACTGCATCATGCCGGCATAGACGACGTCCGGCTTCGGGCCGCGATCGAATTCGCCGAGCTCCTCGGCCTCGAAGGCCTTGGTGATCTCGAGGGCGCGGTCGCCGCGGAAATTGAAGAAGACGACGCTGTCGCCGTCGACGATCGGCCCGACCGGCGCGCCGTCGCGCTCGATGACGAAGGCCGGCAGGTTCTGGTCGAGGATGCCCGGCTTCTCGGCGCGGAAGGTCTCGATCGCCGCGCGCATCGTCGGGAAACGCCGGCCCTCGCCGCGGACATGGGTCTGCCAGCCGCGCTCGACCATCGACCAGTCGGCGTTGTAGCGATCCATGGTGATGAACATGCGCCCGCCGCCGGAAGCGACGCAGTAGTCGACCGACCCGTCGGCATTGATGTCGGCAAGGAACCGGTCGAAGCGATCGACATAGTCGAGGGCCGAGGTCGGCGGCACGTCGCGGCCGTCGATCAGCGGGTGAATGCGAACCCTGGCGACGCCCTCCGCCTTCGCCCGGGCCAGCATCGCCTCGAGGTGGGCGATGTTGGAATGGACGTTGCCGTCAGAGAAGAGGCCGATGAAATGCAGCGCCGAGCCGTTGGCCTCGACATTCGCCACCAGCTCCTTCCAGACGGTGCCCTCGAACATCGAGCCGGAGGCGATGGCCCGCTCGACCAGCGCCGCGCCCTGCGAGAAGACGCGCCCGCAACCGATGGCGTTGTGGCCGACCTCGGAATTGCCCATGTCGGAATCGTCCGGCAGGCCGACCGCTTTGCCGTGCGCCTTGATCTCGGTGTAGACGGCATGGCCGCGCAGCCAGTCGAGGTTGGGCGTATCGGCGATCCTGACGAAATCGCTCTCCGGATGCTTGCCGATGCCGACGCCGTCCATGATGACGAGGACCACGGGACCCGCCGGGCCCTCGAATGCCGGGTTCTTCTTCAGCTCATCCATGGCGGTTCATCTCTTGCGATCGTGGAACGGGGATTGGGAGAAAGGCTCGCCAATCATAGCAGCGGCCGCGGCCGGGGCGGCTGCTGAAATAGGCGTCAGTCGGTGTCGAACAATCGTCATTTCGGCCAAGGAACGGTACCTCAGCTCCGGCCGCGGGGGCCGATCCCGGGCGGCCGGAACGCGGTGAAACGGCGGCCGGTCAGGCCTCGCCGAGGCCGAGCACGTCCGCCATCGAATAGACGCCGGGCTTCTTGCCCCGGCCCCAGAGCGCCGCCTTGACGGCGCCGCGCGAGAAGATCGAGCGGTCCTGCGCCCGGTGGCTGAGTTCGATGCGCTCGCCCTCGCCGGCAAGGATCACCGTGTGGTCGCCGACGACCGAGCCGCCGCGCAGGGTGGCAAAGCCGATGTCGCCGGTCGGCCGCGGGCCGGTATGGCCGTCGCGCGAGCGCACCGAGCGCTCGGCGAGCGGGATGCCGCGCGCCGCCGCGGCCGCCTCGCCGAGGAGGAGGGCGGTGCCGGAGGGTGCGTCCACCTTGTGGCGGTGGTGCATCTCGACGATCTCGATGTCGAAGTCTTCCGAAAGCGCCTTGGCGGCGCGCGCGACGAGCGCGGCGAGGAGATTGACCCCGAGGCTCATATTGCCCGAGCGCACGATGACGGCATGGCGCGCCGCGGCGCGGATCTTCACGGCATCGTCGTCGGAAAGACCGGTGGTGCCGATAACGTGGACGATGCGCGCCTGTGCCGCGATCGCGGCAAAGGCGACGGTCGCCGCCGGCGTCGTGAAGTCGAGCACGCCGTCGGCCTTGGCAAAGACGGGAAGGGGATCGTCGCTGATCTCGACGCCGAGGGCATCGAGACCGGCGAGCCGTCCGGCGTCCTGGCCGAGCGCCGGCGCGCCCTCGCGCTCGATCGCGCCGGCGAGGGTCACGCCTTCCATCGCCGCAACGGCGCGGATCAGCGCCTGGCCCATGCGCCCGGCCGCGCCGACCACCACGAGTCGCATGTCGGACATGGCTTTCCCTGCTTCGTTGTCGGTTGTCTCGATCGCATTGCGGTATAGCAGCGCCCCGCTCGCGGCGAAAGCGTGACCTTCACCGCCGGCGCGGTCTCAGGCGCCGGCGATCTCGGCGACGATCGCCGCGGCCGCGGCCTTCGGGTCGGCGGCGCCGACGACGGGCCGACCGACGACGAGATGGTCGGCGCCGGAGCGGATCGCCTCGGCCGGGGTCAGCACCCGCTTCTGGTCGCCGACCTCGGCCCCGGCCGGCCGGACGCCCGGCGTGACGAGCAGCATGTCGGGACCGGCGACGCGGCGTACCGTCGTCACTTCCAGCGGCGAGCAGACGAGCCCGTCGATGCCGGCCTCGCGCGCCTGCGCGGCGCGCCTCTCGACGAGCGCCGGCACGGTGCCGGTGTAGCCGGCTTCGGCGAGGTCGGCCTCGTCGTAGGAGGTGAGCACGGTGACGCCGAGGATCTTCAGCGCCGCGTCGCCCCGGCCCTTGGCGGCGGCGCGCATCGTCTGCGGATAGGCGTGCACGGTGACGAAGGTCATGCCGAGTTTCGCGACATTCTCGACGGCGTGCTCGATGGTGTTGCCGATGTCGTGCAGCTTGACGTCGAGGAACACCTTCTTGCCGGCCGCCGCGAGGTCGCGGGCGAGGTCGAGGCCGCCGCAGAACACGAGCTGGTAGCCGATCTTGTAGAACGTTGCCGCGTCGCCGAGCGTCTCGACCATCTTCAGGGCCGCGCCGACATTCGGCAGGTCGAGGGCGACGATCATGCGGTCGCGCGGATCGATGATGGCAGGCATCGGCGGTCTCCTTGGCGTCTGGGGTGAGGGCGATCGGCCCGCTTATGACCGTTTTGCGAGGCCTTCGCCAGAGATGAATTCGACGAGGCGGCGCGCCACCAGCCGCGTCAGTCCCTGATGGCGCAGATCGCGCAGCTCGCCGGCCTCGTCGAAACCCTTGGTGGCGCGCTCCAGCAGCACCTGCTCGGGCAGGACGATGGCGCCGAGGCCGAGTTCCAGCACCTGGCGCAGGGCGATGAGGCCGCGCTGGCCGCCCGCCATGCCCGGCGAGGCGGCGCCGATGGCGAAGGCCCGGCGCGCATAGATCGAGCCGCGCGGCGCATAGGGCGGGCCGATGCGCGAGGTCCAGTCGAGGGCGTTCTTGAGCAGCGCCGGAATGCCGGCATTGTGCTCCGGGCTGGCGATGAAGACGGCGTCGTGGCCGGTGATCTGGCGGGCGAGCTTGTCGGCGTTCTCGGGAAGGCCGCGCTCTTCCTCGAGGTCGCCGTCGTAGAGCGGCATCGGATAGTCGGCGAGCGAGACGAGGCTGACATCGGCGCCGAGCAGCGCCAGTTCCTTGGCCATCACCGCGGCGAGCCGGGCGTTGAGCGAGCCCGAGCGGATCGAGCCGGCAAAGACGAGTATGCGGGGGGTCATCGGCGCGCCTCCTGTCGATCCATGGAGGTTAGCGCAAAGCGCGGCCGATTGCGCCTCAGGCGGCGGTCTTTCGATAGCACCACACCCGCGCCGGCGGAATGTTGCGCCAGATCCGGCGCGTGCCCGACAGCGAGAACTGGCCGGCCTCGCGCGGGATCGGCGGCAACAGGTGATAGGAGAACTGCACGAAGGGCGCGCCGGGCTGGAGCAGCGAGAAGGCCTGGGCGAGCAGTTGCAGGCGCCGGGTCATCGGCTTGTTGAACAGCGGCAGGCCCGAGACGACCGCGGCGACCGGTCCGGCCGGCTGGTGGCCGAGCGTCGTCCTGAGGGCGTAGGCATCGCCCTCGACGACCGTGATGCCGGGAAAGCGCCGGGCGAGCAGCGTGCAGAATTCCGGATCGAACTCGACCGCGACGATGCGCTCCGGATCGATGCCGCGCTCGATCAGCGCCTTGGTCACCGCGCCGGTACCGGGACCGAGCTCGACCACCGCGCCGGGCCGCTCGACCTCGACGAAGCTCGCCATGACGCGGGCAAGGAACGGGCTCGACGGACTGACCGCGCCGAGGATCAGCGGATTGTCGATCCACGTCTTGAGGAACCGCAGCTCGTCGTCGAAGCGCTCGGCGACCTTCAGGAAATGCAGGCTCTCGGCACCCTTGGCGCCGATCGGGCGCTCGCCGAGATGGCGCTGGAACTCGCGCACCTCGGCCTCGAAGCGCAAGGCGACATCGTCGATCTTGGCCGCCATCTCGTCGAAGCTGCGGCTGAAACGGTCGGCGAAGCGGCCGTCGCGGCCCTGCGGCGTCATCGGCACGCGCGCGATGCGCCGGCGCAGCAGCCGGAACTCGTCGTCGAAACGGTCGGTAATCTCGTCGATCTTGCCCGACAGGCCGTCGATCTTGCCGGTGAGCGTATCGATCTTGCCGGTGAGCGTGTCGATCTTGCCGGTGAGCGTGTCGAACTTGTCCGAGAGCGCGTCGAAATGCTCGCTGAAGGCGCGCGGGATGCGGAGCCCCATCATGCGGTCGCGCGGCGGCTCGATCAGGCGACGGATCGCCCGGATCTCGCTGCCGAAGCGCTCGGAGATGTTCTTGCGCGAAGCTTCGTTCCGCATTGCCGGCTCGTGTGACGTTTCCGTGACGGAACCTAGGGCCTAACCGGTGTCCGTGGCAATGTCGTGGCGCGCGCACTCCGTGCGACAATCGCGCTCAGTCGCCGAAACTGTCGAAGAAGTCCTTCACCCGGGAAAAGAAGCCGGTCGATTCCGGATTGGTCTGCTCGGACGACACCTTGTCGAATTCCTCGAGCAGCTCGCGCTGGCGCCGCGACAGGTTGCGCGGCGTCTCGACGACGACCTGGATGTACATGTCGCCGAAATGGCTCGAGCGCAGCACCGGCATGCCCTTGCCCTTGAGGCGGAACTGCTTGCCGGTCTGGGTGCCCTCGGGCACCTTCACGCGCTGCTTCTCGCCGTCGAGGGTCGGCACCTCGAACTGGCCGCCGAGGGCGGCCTGGGTCATCGACAGCGGCACCCGGCAGAAGATGTCGGCGCCGTCGCGCTGAAAGAACTCGTGCGGCTTCAGCGACAGGAAGATGTAGAGGTCGCCCGCCGGCCCGCCGCGCACGCCCGCTTCGCCCTCGCCGGAGAGGCGGATGCGGGTGCCGTCCTCGACGCCGGCCGGAATGTTGACCGAGAGCGTGCGCTCCTGGGTGACGCGGCCCGAGCCGCCGCACTTCTCGCAAGGATCCTCGATCGTCTCGCCGCGCCCCTGGCAGGTCGGGCAGGTCCGCTCGATGGTGAAGAAGCCCTGGCTCGCCCGGATCTTGCCGGCGCCGCCGCAGGTCCGGCAGGTCACCGGCTTGGTGCCGGCCTTGGCGCCCGAGCCCGAACAGGTCTCGCAGGTGACCGAGGTCGGCACGCGGATCTGCGCGGTCTTGCCGTGGAACGCCTCCTCGAGGGTGATTTCCATGTTGTAGCGCAGGTCCGCCCCGCGCTGCCGGCCGCCGCGGCCGCCGCCGCGCCGCCCGCCCATGAACTCGCCGAAGAGGTCGTCGAAGATGTCCGACATCGACGACGAGAAATCGTTGCCGAAGCCGCCGCCGGGGCCGAACCCGCCCGACTGGTCGAAGGCGGCATGGCCGAAGCGGTCGTAGGCGGCGCGCTTGTCGGCGTCCTTCAGGACCTCGTAGGCCTCGTTGATTTCCTTGAACTTGTGCTCGGCGGCGTCGTCGCCCGGATTGCGATCCGGGTGGTACTGCATGGCGAGCTTGCGGAAGGCCGACTTGATTTCCTTCTCGTCCGCCGACTTGGAGACGCCGAGCAGGTCGTAATAGTCAGCCTTGGCCATTGTCTTCCCCAAGTCTAGCGCCCGTATTCGGCATCATTCTCTTCATGAACTCATCGAACAACGGAACTGTGAATGCGGTATCGCCATGTGCGGGGGAGTAGATCATGCCTTTCCTGATCAGTGAATTTCGAACAGGGCCTAACGAGGTGACCTTCACGCCGAGCTGGTCGGCGACATCTCCCGATCGTTGCTTGCCCGGTCCCAGCTCGGCCAGTGCACGCATATATCGCTTCTCCGCTGGTGTACAGCGGTCGAAACGAACCTTGAAGAAACTCTGATCCAACTCTCGAAGTGCGTGTTCAGTCGCGCAATCCACATCCGCTCCGGAGATGGATGGGCCTTCGGCGCAATTCCAGGAGTCGTATCCCCATTGTTGCAGGAAGTATGGATATCTCTTCGTCGTTTGAAGAATTTTCTCGATGGCATCCGCCTCGAATGCGGCGCCTTCCGCCTTGGCCGGCGCTTCGAGCGCCAGTCTGGCGTCGGCCTCCTCGAGTGCTCCGACTTCGGGGTAACGAAAGAGCCTCTCGGCGTAGGACTTCGAGTTGCCTGCCAAGGCGAGTGTCTGTGGCAAGCCGGCCGCAATCATCACCATTGGGAACTGGCGCTGGTTGACCCGATGCAGGCCCATGATGAGAGCGCTGAATTCATGCGATGCGAGGTACTGGATCTCGTCGACGAGTAACAAGATTGGCTTCCCGGCCGCTTTGGCCGCCTCGGCGATAACTTCGAGCAGACGCGGCAGATCAGCTTCGAGATCACCGCTGTCGGCAGTGCCGGTCTCCGGCTCGACCCCCAACCCGTAGGATATGCCTTCGATCGTGACGTTGATGGCACCGAGGAAACTGCGGAGTACTCTAAGTCCGCGTGCGGCCAGGTGCTTTGCGTGTTCGACGCGATTCAATGAGAACAATGTCTCACGGAGCGGTGGAACGAGCATTTCCGCGAGCGTCTTGCCTTCATGAGCCTCGATGAAGACGACGTCGTATTCCTCGGCCTCGGCGACATCGCGGATTTCCGAAAGTAGTACGGTTTTCCCGACTCCGCGGAGACCGATCAGGATCATGCCTTGCGAAGGTCGTCCGGCCCTGATGCGACCGAGTACGGCATGCGCATCCTCAATGAGTGTGGCACGACCCGCCAATTCGGGAGGTGGATTGCCTGCGCCTGGCGCGAAGGGGTTGCGAATGCGATCCATATAAACAGTTTATCCTTTTATAATTGATTTTTCCTATAAAAATATAAACTCACTCAAATCACCGGGCGGGGCGGGCAGCAAGGTCACTGCTGCCCGCCATTCTCGATCGCTCACTTCTTGTTGTCGTCGACTTCCTCGAAGTCGGCATCGACGACGTCGTCGCCCTCGCCGCCCGGGGCCGCATCCTCGTCCCCGGCATCGGCGCCGGCGCCGGCCTGGTACATGGCCTCGCCGAGCTTCATCGACGACTGGGCGAGCGCGTTGGTCTTTTCCTTGATCGCGTCGGTGTCCTCGTCCTCGATCGCCTTCTTCAGGTCGGCGACGGCGGCCTCGATCATCGACTTGTCGGCACCCGAGACCTTGTCGCCATAGTCGGCGAGCGCCTTCTCGGTGGAGTGGATCAGCGCCTCGGCGTGGTTGCGCGCCTCGACCAGCTCGCGCCGCGCCTTGTCCTCGGCGGCATGGGCCTCGGCGTCCTTGACCATCTGCTCGATGTCGGTGTCCGAGAGGCCGCCCGAGGCCTGGATGCGGATCTGCTGCTCCTTGCCGGTGCCCTTGTCCTTGGCCGACACGTTGACGATGCCGTTGGCGTCGATGTCGAAGGTGACTTCGATCTGCGGCACGCCGCGCGGCGCCGGCGGGATGCCGACGAGGTCGAACTGGCCGAGCAGCTTGTTGTGCGCGGCCATCTCGCGCTCGCCCTGGAACACGCGGATGGTCACCGCGTTCTGGCTGTCCTCGGCGGTCGAGAAAACCTGGCTCTTCTTGGTCGGGATCGTGGTGTTGCGATCGATCATGCGCGTGAACACGCCGCCCAGCGTCTCGATGCCGAGCGAAAGCGGGGTCACGTCAAGCAGCAGCACGTCCTTGACGTCGCCCTGCAGCACGCCGGCCTGGATCGCCGCGCCCATCGCGACCACCTCGTCCGGGTTCACGCCGCGGTGCGGTTCCTTGCCGAAGAACTGCTTCACCGTCTCGATGACCTTGGGCATGCGGGTCATGCCGCCGACGAGGACGACCTCGTCGATCTGGCCGGCCGAGAGGCCGGCGTCCTTCAGCGCCGCCTTGCACGGACCGACGGTCTTCTGCACGAGATCGTCGACCAGCGCCTCGAACTTGGCGCGGGTGATCTTCATCGTCAGATGCTTCGGGCCGGTCTGGTCGGCGGTGATGAACGGCAGGTTGACTTCCGTCTGGCTGCCCGAGGAGAGCTCGATCTTGGCCTTCTCGGCGGCTTCCTTGAGGCGCTGCAGGGCGAGCTTGTCGCCGCGCAGGTCGATGCCCTGCTCCTTCTTGAACTCGTCGGCGAGATAGCTGACGAGGCGCATGTCGAAGTCCTCGCCGCCGAGGAAGGTGTCGCCGTTGGTCGACTTCACCTCGAACACGCCGTCACCGATCTCGAGCACCGAGATGTCGAAGGTGCCGCCGCCGAGGTCGTAGACCGCGATCGTCTTGCCTTCCTGCTTGTCGAGGCCATAGGCGAGCGCCGCCGCGGTCGGCTCGTTGATGATGCGCAGCACCTCGAGGCCGGCGATCTTGCCGGCGTCCTTGGTCGCCTGGCGCTGGGCGTCGTTGAAATAGGCCGGAACCGTGATGACCGCCTGGGTCACCGTCTGGCCGAGATAGGCTTCCGCCGTTTCCTTCATCTTCTGCAGGATGAAGGCGGAGATCTGCGAGGGCGAGTACTTGGTGCCCCGCGATTCGACCCAGGCGTCGCCGTTGTCGGCCTTGATGATCTTGTAGGGAACGAGGTCCTTGTCCTTCTCCGTCATCGGGTCGGCCCAGGTGCGGCCGATGAGGCGCTTGATCGCAAAGAAGGTGTTTTCCGGATTGGTGACCGCCTGGCGCTTGGCCGGCTGGCCGGTGAGGCGTTCGCCATCCTCGGTGAAGGCGACCATCGACGGGGTCGTACGCGCGCCTTCGACGTTCTCGATGACCTTCGGCGTCTTGCCGTCCATCACGGCGACGCAGGAATTGGTCGTGCCGAGATCGATACCGATCACTTTCGTCATTCTTAAATCTCCTTTTTCAGCAGACCGTCCGGACCCTTTGTCGGCATCCGGTGATACGTCCGTTGGAACGTGTCCTCCGGACCGGTCCCCAAATTTTGAACTCGCGCCGGCGCGACTGCCGCCGGCTGGGGTTTCGTGGGGTATATAAGGGCGGATTTTTGGCCCTACAAGGCACGCCTTGGAGGAACTTTCCCCGTCCCGTCGCCGTCCGCGCGAAGCCGCGACAGCCATGGCCGGCAAGGCTTTACGATCCGTTAACGGCGATTGTCCGGCGCACCGGGCCATGGCACCCTTGCGCGGCCAGGGAACGAGGACGCCGCAAGGCGCGCGCCGAGAAAGGAAGACCCCGCATGACCGCCAATCCGTTCATCGCCGAGCCGGGCCACGAAAGCGTCTTCACCGTGTCGACGCCGAACCTCAAATTCGGTGTCGGGGCCCTTGCCGAACTCGGCGCCGATGCGCGCGGCCTCGGCATGACGCGGGTGGCGCTCTTCATCGACGCGGCGGTCGCCATGACCGAGCCGGCCACCGTTGCGCGCCGGGCGCTCGAAGACGCCGGCGTCGACGTCGCGGTCTATACCGAGAGCCTTTGCGAGCCGAACAGCGCCTCCTTCGAGGCCGCCGCCCGCTTCGCCGCCGAGGCCGGCGTCGACGGCTTCGTCTCGCTCGGCGGCGGTTCGGTCATCGATACCGCAAAGGCCGCCAACCTGCTGTCGAGCTATCCGGACGAGATCCTCGCCTATGTCAACGCGCCGATCGGCCGGGCCAAGCCCGTGCCCGGCCCGCTGAAGCCGCACATCGCCTGCCCGACGACCTCGGGCACCGGTTCCGAGACCACCGGCATCGCCATCCTCGACATCACCGGCGTCGGCGTGAAGTCGGGCATCGCCTCGCCGCGGCTCAAGCCCAATCTCGCCGTCGTCGATCCGACGACGACGCTGTCGATGCCGGCCGGCGTCGTCGCCGCGACCGGCTTCGACGTGCTCACCCACGCGGTCGAGAGCTACACCGCCCGGCCCTTCACCAGCCGCGCGAAGCCCGAGACGCCGGCCGCCCGTCCGCCCTATCAGGGCGCGACGCCGTTCAACGACGTCGGCGCGCTCGCCGCCATCCGCACCGGCGGGCGCTATCTGGTGCGCGCCGTCACCGACGCCTCCGATCTCGAGGCGCGCTATCACCTGATGTTCTCGGCAACGCTCGCCGGCCTCGCCTTCGGCACCGCCGGTGTCCACATCCCGCACGCCATGTCCTATTCGGTGGCGACCCTGCGCCACGAATATGTCGCGAGCGGCTACGAGACCCTGCCGCCGATGGTGCCGCACGGCATCGCCGTCGTCGTCAACGCGCCGGCCGCGTTCCGCTTCACCGCGAGCGTCAATCCCGATCGCCACCTCGAGGCCGCCGCCGCGATGGGTGTCGATGTCTCCGGCGCGGGCGACGCCGAAGCCGGCGAACATCTCGCCGGCGCCTTCATCGACCTGATGCGCCGGACCGGCCTGCCGAATGGACTTGCCGATCTCGGCTATGGCGAGGCGGACGTGCCGGCGCTCGCAAGGGGCGCCTACGCCCAGCAGCGTCCGCTGGTGATGGCGCCGCGCACAGTCGGCGAGGCCGACCTCGTCGGGATCTATCGCGACGCGATGCGCTACTGGTGAGGCGAAATGCCGCGAAAGACACCCTGTGATTATTGACGAGGCGTCAGTCGTCATCTGCCATGGAATCGACGAGATTTTGCCGGCCAACTAGGGTTTTCGGGTTTTAGACCATTGCGGCTTAAATGAAAATAAAGGCTGACACGGCCTCATGGGATCAAATGCCATTTGCCCCCTAAATGTCGTCGGAGCCCTTTTATGTTCAATCTGTCGAGTTGGACGATCCGGACGCGAATAGGCGTCCTGGCCGGCATCGGTACTGCCGGCCTCCTCGCCATCGGATTGATCTTCGGTCTCGCCCAGTTGAGGCTGAACAATGATTTCGCGCGTTTCGAGAAGAGCGAGAGCGACCTCTCGGACGCCCTTTCCATCCGCAATGAAGCCAAGTCGATGCAGGCCGACCTGCAGAAGTACCTGCACGGCCACGACGCCTTCCTGACCGAGGAATTCGAGACGCATCGCACCGCCGCCGTCGAGATCGCCGAGCGCATGCGCGGTTCCGGCGCCCATCCCGAAATCATCGAGACCGTCGATCGCTTCACCGAGACCTTCGACCACATCGGCGTGCTGTTCCGCGAACTCGTCGACATGCAGTCGAAGATCGAGCCGCAGGATTCCGGCGGCCTGTTCGCCGCCGTCTCGGTCAATGTCAAGAACGTGCAGTCGGGCGTGCGCAACATGATCCTGGCGCTCGGCATGTCCGACGGCCTCGAACGCCTGGTGCCGCTGCTCGCCGACATTCGCGACGCCAGCTCGAAATTCATCCTGACCAATGACGATGCCGAGCTTGCCCGCTTCGACGAAGCCGTCGCCGAGTTCCAGCAGATTCTCGACGGCATGACCGAGCTGCCGGCCGAGCGCTCCGACCTCGCCATGCGCCTTGCCGACTACGTCGCCTCGTTCAAGGCCTGGCAGGAAATGAACTCCGCCGTGATCGCCGCCGTCGAGGAGCTCGATGTCGCCATCGTCGGCGTCGTCGCCGAGACCGACTATGTCACCGATATCGCGACCGACACGCGTACGGCCGCCGAGCAGGCCTTCAACACCACCCAGACGCTGTCGACCGTTCTCATCCTCGTCGCCGTCCTGTCGCTTGCCGTCGTCGCCGGTTACGCCGGATGGCGGATCGCCCGCTCGATCGCCAGGCCGCTCACCCGCCTGACGAAGTCGATGTCGGCCATTGCCCGCGGCCAGGTCGAGGCCGCGATCGCCTATACCGACGCCACCGACGAGATCGGCGACATGGCCCGGGCCCTCGCCGTCTTCCAGGACAATGCGCGCCAGCGCCATGCGCTGGAATCGGAGAAGGTCCTGCTGGAACGCCGGGCGGTCGACGAGCGTCACGCTCTCGCCGAGACCTTCCGCGTCGAGGTCGGCACGGCACTCGACATCGTCATGCGCGCCGCCGAGGACATGTCGAGCACGGTGGCGAGCGTCACCGACATCATCAAGGAGAACGGCACGCGGGTGAACAATGTCCGCGTCGCCTCGGACCGCTCGGCGCGGCACGTCGAGTCGGTCGCCAATGCTTCCGGCGATCTCGCCAAGGCGATCGAGGAGATCAACCACCAGGTCACCGAGACCGGCCAGATCGTCACCGGCGCGACCACCAGGGCGAGCGACGCCAACACCCGCGTCCAGGGCCTCGCCACCGCCGCCTCGCGCATCGGCGACGTCGTCTCGCTCATTCAGGACATCGCCGAGCAGACCAACCTTCTCGCCCTCAACGCCACCATCGAGGCGGCCCGCGCCGGCGAGATGGGCAAGGGCTTCGCGGTCGTCGCCTCCGAGGTCAAGACGCTCGCCGGCCAGACCGCCCGGGCCACCGAGGAGATCTCGACCCAGGTCGGCGACATCCAGAGCGCCACCTCCGAGGCCGTCGCGGCGATCGAGGGCATCGTGCGGATCATGGTCGAGATCGACGAGCACACCCGGCGCATCGCCGGCGCGATCAACGAGCAGGGCGCCGCGACCAGCGAAATCTCGCGCAGCGTGCACGAGGTCGCCGGCGGCGCCGAGGACATCAACCGCAACGTCATCGATCTCGACACCGCGACCGAGGAATCCCAGCAGACCGCCGGCATGATGCATCGCGCCGCGACCGACGTGGATTTCCAGGCCCGCGAGCTGAAGGAGGCGATCACCCGCTTCCTCCTGAAGATCGCCGCCTGACAGCCTCCGGGCGGACTGGCGGACCGAAAATTCGAAGGCCGGCGAGGGGAGCCTCGCCGGCCTTCGTCTTTGCGCTTGCTTGTTGCGGCTTGTTCAGCCGATGCGACCTTCCATGGCCGCCTTGAAGATGCCCTTGGCGCCGGCGACGTCGAGGGGCACCGGATTGCCGCCGGCGGTCGGATCGACCACCGCCATCTCGGCGACGAGATCGATCTTGTCGTCACCGACGCCGAACTCCGGCAGCGTGTGCGGCACGCCGAGCTCGGCACGGATCTCGAGGATCCAGTCGAGGAAGCCGGAGAAGTTCTGGTTCTTGAGGCCGAGCCAGGCGGCGAGACGCGCCACCTTGTCCTCGATCGCCGGCCGGTTGAAGACGACGACGTAGGGCAGGAACACGGCGTTGGTCATGCCGTGATGCGTGTCGAACAGCGAGCCGACCGGGTGCGACATCGAATGGACGGCGCCGAGGCCCTTCTGGAAGGCGGCCGCGCCCATCATCGCCGAAGCCATCATGTTGGCGCGCGCCTCGATGTCCTTGCCGTCCCTGGTCGCCCGCGGCAGGTACTCCTTGACGAGGCGCATGCCCTCGACGGCGATGCCGGCCGCCATCGGATGGAAGAACGGCGAGCAATAGGCCTCGAAATTGTGGACGAAGGCATCGAGGCCGGTGCCGACGGTGATGACCGGCGGCAGGCCGACCGTCAGTTCCGGATCGCCGACGACGATCGCCGGCATCATCTTCGGGTGGAAGATGACCTTCTTGGTGTGGGTGGCAACGTCGGTGATGACGCCGGCCCGCCCGACCTCCGAGCCGGTGCCCGAGGTCGTCGGCACCGCGACGATCGGGGCGATGCCGGCCGGGTCGGCCCGGGTCCACCAGTCGCCGATGTCCTCGAAGTCCCAGACCGGCCGGGTCTGGCCGGCCATGAAGGCGACGAGCTTGCCGAGGTCGAGCGCCGAGCCGCCGCCGAAGGCGATGACGCCGTCGTGGTTGCCGGCCTTGTAGGCGGCAAGGCCGGCGCTGAGATTGGCCTCGACCGGGTTCGGCCGCACGTCGGAAAACAGCCCGACGCCGAGGCCGTCCGCCTTGCAGATGTCGAGGGCTTGCTCGACCATCGGCAGGCCGGCGAGGCCCGGATCGGTGACGAGCAGCGGCCGCGAGATGCCGGCGGCCTTGCACGCTTGCCCGAGCTCGGCGATGCGGCCGGGGCCGAAGCGGACGGCGGTCGGGTAGTTCCAGTTGGCGGTGTAGGACGGTGCGCTCATCTCTGCCTCGGCTCTATGGGCGTCGTTGATGAAAGAACGAGGCCGGACCCGTCGGGGCCCGGCCTGGCGTCCGGTTGTCATTTCATGAGGCGGAAGTGGTGGCTCTTCGGCCGCGTCAGCGTCTCGTAGCCGACCTTGGAGAGCGTCGCGCCGCGCCCGGTTTCCTTGACCCCGGTCCAGGCGAGCGCCGGATCGAGATAGTCGCAGCGGTTCATGAACACCGTGCCGGTCTCGACCTCGGCGCCGATGCTGGCGGCGGCGTTCTCGTCCGCCGTCCAGATCGAGGCGGTGAGGCCGTAGGGGCTGTCGTTCATCAGGGTGATCGCCTCGGCGTCGTCCTTCACCTTCATGATGCCGACGACCGGGCCGAAGCTCTCCTCGCGCATCACGCTCATCTGGTGATTGACCCCGGTCAGCACCTGCGGCGCCATGTAGGGCGAGCCGGCGGCGTCGCGGGCGAAGGCCCTGGGATCGAGGTGGGCGGTCGCGCCGGCGCGCAGCGCCTCGTTGATCTGGCCGCGCACGAAATCGGCGGCCGAGGCCTTGACCATCGGGCCGAGGGTGGTCGCTTCCTCGAGCGGGCTGCCGAGCACGTATTGTCCGGTCAGCGCGACGAAACCCTCGACGAAGGGCTTGTAGACGTCCTCGTGCACATAGATGCGCTCGATGCCGCAGCACGACTGGCCGGAATTGAAGAAAGCGCCGTCGACGAGGTTCTCGACCGCATGGGCGATGTCGACGTCGGCCCGCACATAGGCCGGGTCCTTGCCGCCGAGCTCGAGGCCGAGGCCCATGAAGGTGCCGGACGCGGCCGCTTCCATCGCCTGGCCGCCGGCCACCGAGCCGGTGAAATTCACCTGGTCGACGAGCCGCTTCTTCATGATTTCGGCGGTCTGGTCGTGCGACAGGACGAGATTGGTGAAGAGGCCCTTCGGCAGGCCGGCGCGGTCGAGCGCCATCTGGAAGCGCTCGCCGACGAGCAGCGTCTGGGCGGCGTGCTTCAGGATCACCGCATTGCCGGCCATCAGTGCCGGCACCACCGAGTTGACGGCGGTCAGGAACGGATAGTTCCACGGCGCGACGACGAAGACGATGCCGAGCGGCTCGCGCGAGATCCAGCGCTTGAAGCCTTCCTTCGGGCCCGGATCGATCAGCGCGAGGGCGTCTTCGGCGATCGAGATCATGTAGCGGGCGCGTTCCTCGAAGCCGCGCAGCTCGCCGGCGCCGTAGCGGATCGGCCGGCCCATCTGCCAGGCGAGCTCGGGCACGATCTCGTCGCGCATGGCGAGCATCGCTTCGACGGCGGCGGCGAGAACCTTTGCCCGCTCGGCGAGCGGCACGCGGCGCCAGGCGCTCTGCGCGGCGCGGGCGGCCGCGAGCGCGGCAGAGACGGCTTCCGGCGTGGCGACGGGGCGCTCGGCGAAGACCGAGCCGTCGACCGGCGAGACGATGCGAACGACGTTCGACATTAATCACCTGCGATTGGCTTGAGGAAGTCGACAGGGAGCGCCCCTTCCCGGCACCCCCGCTCCGGGAACGACAAAATTCCTATCACGACAAAGAGGCAGCCCGAAAGATGCGCGCAGCTCAACCCTGCTACCCGTTTTTTGCAAGGGACGAGAGACCCTCGCGGTAGGTCGGGTAGGCGAGTTCGACGCCGAGTTCCGCGCGGATGCGGTGGTTCGAGATGCGTTTCGATTCGCCCCAGAAGGTGCCGGCCATGTCGGAAAGGCCGGCCTCGGCGAAGGGCACTTCCGGCGGCGGCGCAAGGCCGAGCAGCTCGGCGCCGTAGGCGACGACATCCTGCGGCGGCGCCGGCTCGTCGTCGGCGACGTTGTAGATCGCCGTCGCCGGGCGGGCCATCGCCGCCTCGAGCACCGCGGCGATGTCGTCGACATGGATGCGGTTGAAGATCTGGCCCGGCTTGACGACGCGCTTGGCCTTGCCGGCGCGCAGCTTGTCGAGGGTGTTGCGGCCCGGACCGTAGATGCCGGCGAGGCGGAAGATGCCGACCGGCACGCCGGTTTCCTCGGCGAAGGCGAGCCAGGCCTGTTCGGCGGCGAGGCGATTGCGGCTGCGGGCGCTGACCGGCCGGCATTCGCTCTCCTCGGTGACCCAGTCGCCGTGATGGTCGCCATAGACGCCGACGGTCGACAGATAGCCGATCCAGGCAAGGCCCGGCGCGGCCTTCAGCAGCTGGTCGCGATGGAGGCGCAGGACCGGATCGCCCTCGGCGCCGGGCGGGATCGACAGCAGCACGTGGCTCGCCACCCCGAGCGTCGCGCCGAGATCGGGCGCCGGGGCGGTGCCGTCGAAGCGCACCGTGTCGATGCCGGCCTCCCGCAGGTCCCGCTCGGCTTCCTCGCTGCGGGCGGTCGCGCCGAGCCAGGCGAGCCTGGCGTGCGCCCGCAGCCGGTCGACCAGCGCTTGTGCCGAATAGCCCATGCCGAACACGAACAGTCTCATCGCTTGCCGTCCTCTCCGGCGGCATCGAGCGCCGCCTGCCATTCCTCCAGCACCTCGGCCGCGTCGCCCGCGGCGATCGCCGCCCTGGCGCGGGCCGCGAAGGCGGCGCCCGGCGCGAGCCGGGAGAGCGCCCAGACCGCCGCGCCGCGCACCACCGGCGACGCGTCGCCGAGATGTCGTTCGGCGCTCGCGGCGAGCTCCGGCGCGCCGGAATTGCCGATCGCCACGAGCACGTTGCGCAGGAATCGGTCGCGGCCGATCCGCTTCACCGGCGAGCCTGAAAAATAGGCCCGGAAGGCGGCATCGTCGAGGTCGGCGAGACTGTCGAGGGCGGGGTCGCGCAAGGCGTCGCGGGCAACGAGCCTTTCTTCCTGCGTCGCCGCCGCGAACTTGTTCCACGGGCAGGCGGCGAGGCAATCGTCGCAGCCATAGATGCGGTTGCCGATCGCCGGCCGGAGGTCGCGCGGGATCGGGCCGGCCATCTCGATCGTCAGGTAGGAAATGCAGCGCCGCGCGTCGATCTTGCGGGCGGCCGGGAAGGCGGCCGTCGGGCAGGCGTCGAGGCAGGCCCGGCACGAGCCGCAATGGTCGATCTCCGGCGCGCTCGGCGCGATCTCGGCGGCGCTGAAGATCTCGCCGAGAAACAGCCACGAGCCGAATTCCCGCGAGACGAGATTGGTGTGCTTGCCCTGCCAGCCGACGCCGGCCGCTGCGGCGAGCGGCTTTTCCATCACCGGCGCGGTGTCGACGAACACCTTGACCGCGGCGCCGGAGGCGGAAGCGAGCTTCTGGGCGACGTGCTTCAGCCGGCCCTTGACGATGTCGTGGTAGTCACGATTGCGCGCATAGACCGAGACGGCGCCGCGATCCCGGCGGCCGTGGATGGCGCGCGGGTCTTCGTCCGGTCCGTAATTGAGGCCGAGGACGACGATCGAGCGCACGTCGGGCCACAGCACGCGCGGGTCGCCGCGCCGCTCGGCCGTCGTCTCCATCCAGGTGAGCGCGCCGTGGTGACCGGTGGCGAGGAATTCGACCAGCCCGGTGCGGGCCGCGGCGACGCGCTCCGGCGGCGTGATGCCGACGGCGTCGAAGCCCTGCGCCCGCGCCGCTTCCTCGACGAGACGTCTCAGCTTGTCCGGGGATGCCGCCATCGCTCGGGATCAGAAATCGAGGTCGGAATAGGCCGCCGCCGGCGGCATGCCGCGCACGATGTCGTTGAGGATCGGCCGGAACGACGGCCGCGACTTGACCCGCGCATACCAGTCCTTGGCCGCGTCGTCCTCGGCCCAGGGCACCTCGCCGAGATAGTCGGCGACCGAGAGATGCGCCGCCGCGGCGAGATCGGCATAGGAAATCCGGTCGCCGGCGAGCCAGTTCCGCTGGCCGGCGAGGAAGCCGACATAGCGCACGTGATAGCGGATGTTGGCCCGCGCCGCCCGGATCGCCGAGGCGTTCGGCGAGCGGTCGCCGTCGATCTCGCGCATCTGCAGCTTGTAGACCTTCTCCATGACGAGATGTTCGGTCACCTCGGCATAGAGCTTCTCGTTGAACCAGGCGATGAGGCGGCGCACCTCGGCCCGGTCCGGCGCCGAGCGCGGCATCAGCCGGTGTTCGGAAAGGCCGCCGCCGCGCGTCTCGTCGAGATATTCGACGATCGGCCCGGCACCGGCGACGACGACGCCGTCGGCATCGACCAGCACCGGCAGCGTGCCGGCCGGGTTGAGGACGAGGAAGTCGTGCCGCCGCTCCCACGGCGCTTCCTCGCGCAGCTCCGCCGCAATGCGGTATTCGCCGAGGGCCAGCCTGACGAAGCGCGAATGGGGCGACATCGGGTGATGATAGAGAGTCAGCATTGCCGCGTCGGTCCAGCGCCCCGGATCAGGGAACACGAATTGCGCCCGCTCGGCCGAGTGGCGGCAGGCGCCTCAGTTGGGTATAGAGCCCCGATCATACCCGAGCAAATTGATTCGCAAACGATCGAGGGCGGGGGAACCGGCAATGGCGGACGGCACGATCGTGGAGGCCCTCGGCCTTGGTCTTCTCGAGGGGCTGACGGAGTTCATCCCGGTTTCCTCGACGGCCCACCTGCTGCTCGCCGGACATTTCCTCGGCTTCCAGAGCACCGGCAAGACCTTCGAGGTGCTGATCCAGCTCGGCGCCATCCTCGCCATCCTGTCGGTCTACGCCGCCCGCCTCGTCGCCATCGCCATGCGCCTGCCGAGCGATCCGCGCGCCCGCCGCTTCGTCGCCGGCGTGCTCCTCGCCTTCCTGCCGGCGGCGGTCATCGGTGTGCTCGCCCACAAGATCATCAAGACGATCCTCTTCGAGGAGCCGCTGCTCATCTGCTGCGTGCTGATCGCCGGCGGCCTCATCCTGCTCGTCGTCGACGAGATGAAGTTCAAGCCGCGCTACACCGACGTGATGGACTATCCGCTCGGGCTCTGCTTCAAGATCGGCCTGTTCCAGTGCCTCGCCATGGTGCCGGGTACCTCGCGCTCCGGCGCGACCATCGTCGGCTCGCTGCTGATGGGCACCGACAAGCGCTCGGCCGCCGAGTTCTCGTTCTTCCTCGCCATGCCGACGATGACCGGGGCCTTCGCCTACGATCTCTTCAAGAACCGCGACCTCCTCACGGTCGACGACGTCCAGCTCATCGCCGCCGGCTTCGTCGTCGCCTTCTTCGCCGGCGTCTTCGTCGTGCGCCACCTGCTCGACTACGTCTCGAAGCGCGGCTTCGGCCTCTTTGCCTGGTGGCGCATCATCGTCGGCGCCGCCGGCCTCGCCGGCCTGTGGGTTTGGGGGTGAGCAGCGGTCGGGCTCTGCCCGACGCGACGACCCGGTGGGTCGTCGCGAGCTGCGAACGCCCGCGAGGGTCGAGCGGGCCGGGAAGCCGCTAGCGAACGCCCGCGAGGGTCGAGCGGGCCGGGAAGCCGCTAGCGAAGCCCCGCACGAAAAAAGGCGCCGGTCGATCCCGGCGCCTTCGTCTCGACCGTCCCCTCTCGGGCGGTCCTCAGACGCTGCGGCGCGCCTCGAACTGGCCGCGGGCGCGGAAGCGGTAGAGATAGCTCGGCAGCTCGGCGGCCAGCGTTTCCGGCGTGATGCCGAGGCCGGCGAGCGTGCGCCCCTCGGCGATCGCCGCCTCGCCGACGACGTTGTCGTTCTGCAGCATCAGCACCTGGTCGCAGGTCAGCAGCGGCTTGGGCAGCAGCTCAAGCACCCGCGCCGTCAGCTTGGCGCCGATCAGCGGCACCGGCAGCAGCAGGCGCTTGCGGTCGATGATCTTCAGCATCATCTCCATCAGCTCGGCGAAGGTCAGCACCTGCGGGCCGCCGAGCTCGTAGACGGCGCCGGACGTGGCCTCGCCCGAGACCGCCATCGCCGCGGCCGCGGCGACATCGCCGACGAACACCGGCTGGAAGCGCGTATGCCCGCCGCCGATCAGCGGCAGTACCGGCGAGATGCGCGCCATCGCGGCGAAGCGGTTGAAGAAATCGTCCTCGGGACCGAACACGATCGAGGGCCGAAGCACGATTGCCTCCGGCACGGCGTTGAACACCGCCTTCTCGCCGGCCGCCTTGGTCTTGGCGTAGTCGGACTTCGAACCGGCATCGGCGCCGATCGCCGAGATATGCACGAGATCGGTGACGCCGGCGGCCTTGGCCGCCTCGGCGATGGCCTTGGCGCCGGTCGCCTGCACCGCGCCGAAGCGCTGCTTGCCGCTCTCGTAGAGGATGCCGACCGCATTGACGACCGCGTCGGCGCCCTCGATCGCGCGGGCGACCGAATCGGGATAGCGCAGATTGGCCTGCACCGCGTGGATCTGGCCGACCGCGCCGATCGGCTGCAGGAAATTGGCAAGGTCCGGCCGCCGCACGGCGACCCGCACGCGATGGCCGCGACGCGCCAGCGCCCGGACGATGTGGCGCCCGACGAAGCCAGAGCCGCCGAATACCGTGACGAGTTTCGGATCGTTTGCCGCCATCGCTTCGCCCTCGCTGCAACTGGCCCCGGATGCCGGACCGTCGTCGCGTCGCCGCGCATCGGTCCGCACGTTTGAATAGCCCCTCACGCCCGCCCTGTGAAGGGCTGCCGGCGGCGGCGCTTCATCGCAATTGGTCTCGGGCGGCGGGCCACCCGCCGGGACCGAGGGTGAGCGTGAAGATCTCGGTCCGCAGCGCCTCGAGGCCGAGACCGGAGACCGAGGACGTCCGGATGATGACCGGATGGGCGGCCGGGCGCTTGGCGATCGCCTTGGCGACCGCCGCCTCGGTCTTGTCGAGGTCGACGCCCTTCGGCTTGTCGGCCTTGGTCAGCACCACCTGATAGCCGACCGCCGACTTGTCGAGGAGGTCCATCACCTGCAGGTCGGTCTTCTTCAGCCCGTGCCGGCAGTCGATCAGGAGGAACACCCGGCGCAGGGTCGGCCGGCCGCGCAGATAGTCGAGGATCAGCTTGGTCCAGGTGTCGACCGTCTTCTTCGGCGCCTCGGCATAGCCGTAGCCCGGCATGTCGATCATGGTCAGCCCCGGCGAGCCGCCGAAGAGCACGAGGCCCTGGGTGCGGCCGGGCGTGTTCGAGGTGCGCGCCAGCGACTTCTGGAAGGTGAGGGCGTTGATGAGGCTCGACTTGCCGACATTGGAGCGGCCGGCGAAGGCGATCTCGACGCCGTCGACGGTCGGCAGGTCGTCGAGCCGCCGGACCTCGGTCAGGAACGCCCACGGCACCTGGAACGCCCGAAGCGCGGCCTCGGCGAGCGCGGCGTCTTCGGCCGGATCGGTCATCGTTGCGGATCCCGTCCTAGCCGGTGGTGTCCTTGGCCCCGCGCCTCACCATGGCGACGAGATTGTCCCAGAGCTCGATCTTGACCCCCTGGCGCTTCATGATCGTCATCTGCTGGACGATCGACAGGAAGTTGTTCCAGCTCCAGTAGATGACGAGACCGGCCGGGAACGAGGCCAGGATGAAGGTGAAGATCACCGGCATCCAGGTGAAGATCGAGGCCTGCACCGGGTCGGTCGGCGCCGGGTTGAGCTTCATCTGCAGGAACATCGTCACGCCCATGATCAGCGGCCAGATGCCGATCATCAGCATCTGCGGCGGATCCCAGGGGATGAGGCCGAACAGGTTGAAGATCGTGGTCGGGTCGGGCGCGGCGAGATCGTGGATCCAGCCGAAGAACGGCGCGTGCCGCATTTCGATGGTGATGAACAGCACCTTGTAGAGCGCGAAGAAGACCGGGATCTGCACCACGATCGGCAGGCAGCCGGACAGCGGGTTGATCTTCTCCTTCTTGTAGAGCTCCATCAGCGCCTGCTGCTGGCGCATCTTGTCGTCCTTGAAGCGCTCCTGCAGCTCCTTCATCGCCGGCTGGACCTTCTTCATCCGGCTCATCGAGACGTAGGACTTGTTGGCCAGCGGATAGAAGATCGCCTTGACGAGGACGGTCACGAGGAGGATCGCCACGCCGAAGTTGCCGAACATCTTGAACAGCCAGTCGATGGCGTAGAACAGCGGCTTGGTGAAGAAGTAGAACCAGCCCCAGTCGATCAGGAGATCGAAATTGTCGAGGTTGAACCTGGTGTCGTAGCCGTCGACGGCGGCGACTTCCTTGGCGCCGGCGAAGAGCCGGCTGGTCGTGCCGGCGGTGGCGCCCGCCTCGACCGTCTTGGCCTTGCCGAGATAGTCGGTCTGGTAGGTCTCGACGCCGTTGCGCTGGCGATAGGTGAAGCGCGCGTCGAACGCCGTCTCCTCGGAGGGGATCAGCACCGTCGCCCAGTACTTGTCGGTGACGCCGATCCAGCCGCGCCCGACGTCCTTGTGCGCGAGCTCCAGCTTTTCCTTGATGTCCTTGTACTTGACCTCGGTCAGCCCTTCCTCGCCGAGAACGCCGATCAGGCCCTCGTGCAGGATGTAGTAGCCGGTGGTCACCGGCGTGCCCTGGCGCGAGATGAGGCCGTAAGGGTAGAGCGTAACCGCCGCGCCGGTCCTGTTCTCGACCGACTGCTCGACGGTGAACATGTAGCGCTCGTCGAGGGTGATCGTGCGCCGGAAGACGAGGCCGGCGCCGTTGTCGAAGGCGATCACCAGCGGCTTGCCGGCCTCGAGCCGGTCGCCCGTCTCGACGGTCCAGGCCGCATCCGGTCCCGGCACCGCGACGTTCGTGCCGGCGTCCGCCACCCAGCCGAAATCGGCGTAATAGGGATTGGCGCTGCCGGCCGGCGACAGCAGCTCGATGGTCGGGCTCTTCGGGTTGACGGTCTCGTGGTAGTTCTTCAGCCGGATGTCGTCGATGCGGCCGCCTTTGAGGTTGAGCGAGCCGGAAAGCGCCGGCGTGTCGATCTCGATCCGCGCGTCGGTGGCGAGCGCCGTGTTGCGATCGCCGACGGTCGGGGCCGCGCTCGCCGGGCCGGCCGGAACCGCCGGGCTGCCGTCGGCCGCGGGCGTCGCCTGCGGCATCGGGGCGGGTGCCGTCTCGCTGCCGCCGGCCTGCGGCGCCGGCGAGGTCTCGCCGTTCTGCTGCGCCTCGATGGCGGCGCGCTGGCGCTGCGCCTCGATCTTCGGTCCGGCGACGAAGAACTGCCACCCGACGAGGATCACCAGCGACAGGGCGATTGCGAGCAGGTAATTGCGATTTTCGTCCATCCCGGATCACTCGGCTGCGGGCGTTCGCGCGGCTCGGCCGCCGTCCGTCCCTTCGTCAAGTCACTGTCCGCCTCGCCGCGGCGATGGCTTCCATCGCATGTGCGGAAAACGCGGACGGCAAACGAAAAGGCGCCCCCGGGGCGGTTGCCGCCGGGGTCGCCGTCAGGTTGTTGCGCGGGCCGGCATGCCGGCGCCGCCGAAACGTTCGAGACAGGCGACGATGTCCGCCTCGATCGCCGAAAACGGTGCCTCGAGGGCCGCCCGCCGCGCGATCAGCACGTAGTCGTGGCCGTCACGCGCGAGGCCCGGCGCCACTTTGCGCACGGCTTCACGGAAGCGCCGCCGCATGCGGTTGCGCTCCACCGAACATCCGGTCTTCTTGGTGACGGTAAAGCCGAAGCGCGGCGCGCCGCCATCGGTCTCGCGGCGGCGGCACTGCATGGTCAGCGTCGCGCGCGAGCATCTCCGGCCCTTGGCCGCAGCGAGGAAGTCGGCGCGTCTTTTCATCCGCATCACGAGCATCTCCGCGCCGCCGGCCGCCTCGGTCGCCGACCCTTCGGGGTCAGGCCGAAAGGCGCTTGCGTCCGCGCGCGCGGCGGGCCGCGATCACCTTGCGGCCGCCTTCGGTCGCCATGCGGGCGCGGAAGCCGTGGCGGCGCTTGCGGATGAGCTTGCTGGGCTGATAGGTCCGTTTCATGGGTCTGATCCGCCGGAAGCGGCTCCTCGAAATCTCGTTTTGTCGGCTGCGGCCGTGTGTCCGTGGCTATCGAAGCCGCCATCGTGCCCGGCAAGGGGCACTGGGGACACGATCGTCCATTCGAGCGGGCTTATACGGAGTGAGGGTCGCGAAGTCAACGCGTCAGCGCCCTTTCGCGCCGCCTCACGATCCCTTGAGCGACCGCTGCAAAGCCTTCAAATCACGGTGAGGGAGCCCGAATCCGGATGCCGGACGGGCTGCCCCGGGCTATTGTCCGGAGGCATCGCGACGATGCGCTTGGAGGAGAGGACCGGCATGGCCAGCGAAAGCACCATCGGAGATGAGAGCGACAAGGCGCGTAGCGCCGTCCGCAGCTATCTGCCGCTCGGCGTCATCCTGTCGGCCATGGCGCTCGCCTATGCGATGGGCTGGCATCGCTACCTGACCCTTGCCGCGCTCATCCGCTATCGCGACGCCCTCGGCGATTTCGTCGCGACGAACTTCGCCCTGGCGCTCGCCGGCTATTTTGCCATCTACGTCGCCGTCGTCGCCCTGTCGCTGCCCGGCGCGGCGATCCTGACCATCGCCGGGGCGGTGCTCTTCGGCTGGATCGTCGGCGGCGCCGTCACCGTCTTTGCCGCGACCCTCGGCGCCTGCCTCATCTTCCTTGCCGCGCGCTCCTCGCTCGGCGAAACGCTCGCCAACCGCGCCGGCCCGTTCCTCAACCGTCTCGCCGCCGGCTTTCGCGAGGATGCCTTCGGCTATCTGATGTTCCTGCGGCTCGTCCCGGCCTTTCCGTTCTGGCTCGTCAACCTCGCCCCGGCGCTCCTCGGCGTGCCGCTCCGCGTCTATCTCGTCGCGACCTTCATCGGCATCATTCCGGGCACCTTCGCCTTTTCCTTCCTCGGCGCCGGCCTCGACAGCATCGTCGCCGCGCAGCGCGCCGCCAATCCGGACTGCGCCGCAAATCCCGACTGCGCGGTCAGCTTCGATCCAGGCGCCCTGATCACGCCGGAGCTCGTCCTCGCCTTTGCCGCCCTCGGCCTCGTCGCCCTGGTGCCGGTGCTCGTCAAGAAGTGGCGCCGGGCGCACGGGCGCGACAAGGAGGTCGGATGACCGTCGAACTCACCCCCGACATCTGTGTCGTCGGCGCCGGCTCCGGCGGCCTCTCGGTCGCCGCCGCGGCGGCGATGTTCGGCGTCTCCGTCGTCCTCGTCGAGAAGGGCAAGATGGGCGGCGATTGCCTCAATTACGGCTGCGTGCCCTCGAAGGCGCTGATCGCCGCCTCGCGCGCCGCCGCCGCCATCCGCGAGGCCGCGCATTTCGGCATCGATGCCGGCGAGCCGCGCGTCGATTTCGCCCGCGTGCGCGCCCATGTCGAGGCGACCATCGCCGAGATCGAACCGAACGATTCGGAAGCCCGCTTCACCGGCCTCGGCGTCAAGGTCATCCGCGCCGCCGCCCGCTTCCAGGGTCCCGATGTCGTCGTCGCCGGCGAACATCGCATCCGCGCCCGCCGCTTCGTCGTCGCCACCGGCTCGTCCGCCGCCCTGCCGCCGGTCCCCGGCCTTGCCGAGGTGCCGCATCTCACCAACGAGACCGTCTTCGGCCTCGCCGAGCTGCCGCGCCGGCTTCTGGTCGTCGGCGGCGGCCCGATCGGCGTCGAGCTCGCCCAGGCCTTCCGCCGCCTCGGCGCCGAGGTCGTGGTGCTCGAGGCGTTCAAGGCGATGGCCAAGGACGACCCCGAGCTGTCGGAGATCGTTCTCGATCAGCTCCGCCGCGACGGCGTCGATCTGCGCGAAGGCGTCAGGATCGCCGCCGCCCGCCGCACCGCCGACGGCGTCGCGCTCGATCTTGCCGGCGAGGCCGGAGAGGAGACCGTCGAAGGCAGCCATCTCCTCGTTGCCGCCGGGCGTCGGCCCAATGTCGAGGGCCTCGACCTCGCCGCCGCCGGCATTGCCTTCGACAAGCGCGGCATCACCGTCGACCGCGGCATGCGGACGAGCAACCGGCGCGTCTACGCCATCGGCGATGTCGCCGGCGGCTACCAGTTCACCCATGTCGCCGGCTATCACGCCGGCCTCGTCATCCGCTCGATCCTCTTCCGCCTGCCGGTGCGCGAGAATCGCGACATCATCCCCTGGGCGACCTACACCGATCCAGAACTCGCCTGGGTTGGCCTCGGCGAGGCCGAGGCGCGGGCCCGCCACGGCGAGATCCGCGTGTTGCGCTGGCCCTTTGCCGAGAACGACCGGGCGACCGCCGAGGGCGACCGGCGCGGCTTTGTCAAGCTCGTCGCGACGAAGCGCGGCCGTCTCGTCGGCGCCGGCGTCGTCGGCCGCGAGGCCGGCGAGCTCATCTCGCTCTATGCCCTTGCGATTTCCCGCCGCATGAAGGTCGGTGCCCTTGCCGGCCTCGTCCTGCCCTATCCCACCCGGGCCGAGACCGCCCGACGCGCCGCCATCACCCATTTCACCCCGAGTTTGACGAACCCCTGGACGCGCCGCATCATCGCGCTTCTTCGCCGCTTCGGCTAAGGGGACGCGAGGGCCGCGCCGGCGGCCGCGCGCGTCAGGCAGAAAAGGCCCCGGAACGCCCATGCAGCCTGCCAATGGCACCGACACGACCCGACGTCGGCCCTTCGTCGGCCTGTCGGTCAAGCTGCTCGTCCTCACGATCCTGTTCGTGATGTTCGCCGAAGTGATGATCTTCGTTCCCTCGATCGCCAATTTCCGGGTGACCTGGCTCAAGGACCGTCTGGCGACGGCCAATGTCGCCGCGCTCCTCCTCGAGCGGGAAGGCGAGGGCCTGACGACCTCCGATGCCCTGCGCGCCGATCTGCTCGCCGCTATCGGCGCCGACGCGGTCGCCGTGCGTGGCGAGGGCATGCGCCGCCTGCTCGCCATGTCGTCGATGCCGGGAATGGTGAAACGCGACGTCGACCTCCGGGTCAACCGGCCGCTCGCCGCGATCGCCGATGCCTTCGAGACGCTCGTCGCCGGCGGCGACCGCACCATCCGGGTCATCGGTCAGCCGCCGCGTAGCGGCGAGTTCCTCGAGATCGTCATGGCCGAAGCGCCGCTGCGCTGGGCGATGCTGCGCTATTCGCGCAACATCCTCGTCCTCTCGCTGGTCATTTCGCTGATCGCCGCGACCCTCGTCTTCCTCAGCCTCAACGGCCTCTTCGTGCGGCCGATGCGCCGGCTCACCGAGGCGATGGCGCGCTTCAGCGCGGCGCCGGAAGACCCGGCCCGCATCATCCGCCCGAGCCGGCGCGGCGACGAGGTCGGCCTTGCCGAAGAGCGCCTCGCCACCATGCAGCGCCAGCTCGCCGGCACCCTGAAGCAGCAGCGCCGCCTCGCCGACGTCGGCCTCGCCGTCTCCAAGATCAACCACGATCTGCGCAACCTGCTCGCCTCGGCGCAGCTCATCTCCGACCGCCTGACCGACCTTCCCGATCCGACGGTGCAGCGTTTCGCGCCCAAGCTGATCGGCGCGCTCGACCGGGCGATTGCCTATTGCCAGTCGACGCTCGCCTATGGCCGGGCCGAGGAACAGCCGCCGGTGCGCCGCGTGCTGGCGCTCGCCCGCCTCGTCGACGAAGTCGCCGACGTCGTCGGCCTCGTCGACCATCCGACCATCGTCTTCGAGAACCGGGTGCCGGCCGGGCTCGAGATCGAGGCCGATCCCGACCAGCTGCTGCGGGTGCTCGTCAATCTCGGCCGCAACGCCGTTCAGGCGCTGGAGGCCGGCGAGGACCCCGCGCTCGTCCGCCGCCTGACGGTCGCCGCCGAGCGTGCGCCGGCCGGCGTGCGCATCACTGTCGCCGACACCGGGCCGGGCGTGCCGCAGAAGGCCCGTGAGAACCTCTTTCGCGCCTTCGAGGGTTCGGCCCGCCCCGGCGGCACCGGCCTCGGGCTCGCCATCGCCGCCGAACTGGTGCATGCCCATGGCGGCACCATCGAGCTTGCCGACGGCGCGCCGGGCGCGGCCTTCGTCATCGTCCTGCCGGACCACGCGCCGGAAGCCGGAGACGCGGACCGTACCGGCTCGGTCTGAGCCGGCATTCGTCTCGTCACGCTGGATGGATCGGTGGGAGGACCGGCTCGCTCAGTGCGTGCCGGTCAGCTTGCACAGGCCGCAGATGTCGAGGATGCGCACGCGGTCGTGCTTCTCGGCGGCGATCAGCCCGCGCCGGCGCAGGTCCGAAAAGACCCGCGACACCGTCTCTATGGTGAGGCCCAGATAGTCGGCGATTTCCTGACGGGTCATCGCCAGCACCACCACCTTCTCGTCCGGCCCGTCCTTGGCCGGACCGGCGCAGCCGACCTCGCCGCGCTTCGGCACGAACCGCATCAGGAACGAGGTGACCCGCTCGAAGGCCGACTTGCGGCCGAGCAGCACCGCATGGTCGTGCATCGTCTGCAGCTGGCCGAGAAGGCACTGGTTGATGTGGCCGAGGAGGTCCGGGATGGCCTCGAGGTCGTGCCGGTCGATCGCCCGGAGGCGCACCGGCGTCAGCGTCTCGGCGGAACAGTCGTAGAGGTCGCTCGCCTGCAGGCCGAACAGGCTGCCCTCGCCGAGGATCTCGACCACCTGCCGGCGCCCGTCCGGCAACAGCTTGTAGAGCATCACCGCGCCGTCGGTGATCTCGAACAGCCGCTCGGCGCGATCGCCTTCGAAGAAGACGGCCTCGTGCTCGGTGAGCGCCAGGCGCTTGACCCGGTTCGAGGCCGTGAATTCGGACCAGGCACGCTCGCTGCGGGCCGATTCCGAAAGGCCGTCGCCATGGGTCGCCGTCTGCCGGTCGAGATATGCCATTGTCATTTGCCCTCTCGCGAACCGTTCTAGCGCATTTTCGGAGCGCTTACGACAGATGAAATGCCGCTCGCGAACCGTCGATGGCTTTTTTCGGCGCGATGAATCCTAGCTCCGGCGCGGGTTTGTGCATCTTCGGAGCCATACTTACGTAGTTTTGCGGATGGGACATGCCCCGACATTACCGCGCTCGACGCGCGGCCGGTCGGGCCGGAGCGGCGATTCCCGGGTGCCAAACACCATTGCTCCACCACCGCGAACGGGGCGAAGAGCGGGAACCGATTCGGTGAGGCGGGGAGGGCTTCCCGCTCACGGGGGCGAAATCTAGGGGAAGCGGACGAGGGCTGCGTTGACACACGTCAAGTTCGGGCGACGCGACCGGACGTTCGCGCCGTCAGGCGACCCGTCCGCCGCCGGTCAGCACGATGCGGACGAGGTCGGCGGCGTTCTTGGCGCCGAGCTTTTCCATGATCCGCGCCCGGTGCACCTCGACGGTGCGCGGGCTGATGGCGAGTTCCCGGCCGGCTTCCTTGTTCGAGCGTCCGGCGGTGATCTGGCCGAGCACCTGGCGCTCGCGCGGCGTCAGCAGCGCCCGGCCGGCGAAATCCGGGCCTTCGTCGACGGCCGCCTCGCTCCGGTCGCCATAGGCGGCGCAGACATTGACGAGGAGGTTGGCGTCGTCGAGCGGCTTCTCGATGAAGTCGACCGCACCCTCCTTGATCGCCGCGACGGCGGTCGGGATGTCGGCCTGGGCCGAGACGACGACGACCGGCCGCTCGTCTCCGGCCGCGCCGAGGGCTTTGAGGATCTCGAGACCGGAGCAGTCCGGCAGGTTCATGTCGAGGATGATGCAGCCTTTCGCCGGCCGCCGTTCGGCGGCGAGGAACGCCTCGCCGCTCGAAAAGGTGGCGACGGAAAAGCCCGCCGCCTCGAACAGCGCGACCAACGTCGCGCGCACCCCCTCGTCGCTGTCGACGACGTAGATCGTCGCCGGACCATCGCGGTCGTTGCCGCCCGCGGCCGGGTCCGGTCTGTCGTCCGCCGCCATCGTCAGCGCCCGCTGCCGGCGCGGCGCTCAAGCCAGTCGACGAGGCGCCCGGCGGCCGTCGTCAGGCTCTCCGCCGAGCGGGCGAAACACAGCCTGAGATAGCCGTTGCCTCCGGCGCCGAAGGCAGTGCCTGGGGCAAGGCCGATCTCTGCCTCGTCGACGAGCCTGAGGCCGAGCCGGCGGGTGTCCGGCTCGCCGTCGATGGCGAAGAACAGGTAGAAGGCACCGTCCGGCCTGCTGAGCCGCACCTGGCCGGTCGCTTCGAGCGCCGAGCAGACGATCTCGCGCCCGGCCGCCGCCCGTGCCACCTGTTCGGCGATGAACGCCTCGCCCTCATCGATCGCGGCGATCGCCGCGCGCTGCATGAAGACCGCGACACCCGAGGTCGAATACTGGATGAGGTTCTCGATCGTCGGGGCGAGCGCCCGCGGCGCGCCGAGCCAGCCGATGCGCCAGCCGGTCATCGCCCAGTTCTTCGAGAAGGTGTTGACGTAGAGAATGCGGTCGTCCTCCTCGGCGACGTCGTGGAATGACGGCGCCCGCTCGCGCCCGTAGGAGAAGCGGGCATAGATCTCGTCGGCAATGATCCAGATACCGCGCTTGCGGCAGAAGTCGAGAATGGCCGCGAGTTCTTCGCGCGTCGCGGTCCAGCCGGTCGGGTTGCACGGGCTGTTGAGGAAGATCGCCCGCGCCTTCGGCCCGCAGGCGGCAAAGAGCTGGTCGAGATCGAGCTTCCAGCCGTCATTGCCGAGCGTCATCGGCACCTCGACCGGGCGCGCCCCGAAGATGCCGACCGCGGCGACGATGTTCGGCCAGGCCGGGCTCGGGATGACGACCTCGTCGCCGGCTCCGGCGGTGAGCTCGATGGCGAGCTTGATCGACTGCATGCCCGAGCCGGTGACCGAGAACTGCTCGGGGACGAAC
The DNA here is from genome assembly GCA_029572955.1 of Pseudomonadota bacterium. Taxonomy (GTDB): domain Bacteria; phylum Pseudomonadota; class Alphaproteobacteria; order Rhizobiales; family JAKPQE01; genus JAKPQE01. Next base: position 17,751 of record JAKPQE010000152.1, on the reverse strand, counting down.
GGCTTGCCGTAGAGCCGCGCGAAATAGCCGGCAAGGCTGGCGCGCAGCTCCGGCAGGCCTCCCTGGTAGGTGTAGAAGGTCTCGCCGGCGGCGAGCGAGGCCGCCGCCGCGTCGCGGATGAAGGCCGGCGTGGCAAGGTCTCCCTCGCCCGCCCACAGAGGAATGAGACCCTTGCGGCCGAAGCCGTAGGACATGACCTCGACGATGCCGCTGCCCGGCGCCTCGCGCGCCTCGGGCCGCAGTGCGGCCAACAGGTCCGATTGGCTCATTTCTTCAAGAGATCCCGGATCTCTTCGAGGAGCTGCTCGTTCCTGGGCGGTGCCGGCGGCTCGGCCGGCGCCTCGTCCGCCTCGCGCTTCAGCCGGTTGATGCCCTTGACGATGAGGAACAGGGCGAAGGCGATGATCACGAACTTGATCACCGCGTTGATGAACAGGCCGATGTTCCAGGTCACCGCGCCGGCATCCTTGGCCGCCTGAACGGTGGTGTAGGGCCCCTCGGGCAGCCCCTGCTTCAGCGTGACGAAGAGCTGCGAGAAGTCGACACTGCCGAGGATGAGGCCGATCGGCGGCATGATGATGTCGTCGACGAGGGTCGAGACGACCGCCCCGAATGCGGCGCCGATCATGATGCCGACGGCCATGTCGACGACATTGCCCTTGACCGCGAATTCCTTGAATTCCTTGAACATCTCAAGAGTCTCCCGAGTTCGCATGCAAGCCATCCGTCCCCCCGACTCGGAGTGCCGCGGAAACGTTAACAGGAATTCGGGCAGCGTCCATAGCCGCCGAAAGGCGAACCGATCACGCGAACATGAGGTCGCGCGTGATCTCCGCCGCATGGCCGAGGGCGGTGAGGGCCGAGCGCAGCTCTTCGGTCTCGACCCGGTCGAGGCTCTTCACCCGGACCGAGCTCGACAGCGGGTGGCCCTCGACGCTGTCGGTGACCTGCTGGCGCAGGATCAGCTTCAGGATCGTCTCGTGCGCCGCGTTGAGCCGGGCGATGTCGGTCTCCCCGCCGATGCCCATGCCGCGGATCGCGTCGAGCCGGTCGCGCGTCGCCCGCCGCACGATGTTGTGGCGGATGGCGAGCACCCGCGCCGCCGTGACGACCGGCAGGAGGCCGCCCTTCTTCAGGTCGAGCCGGCCGAACTCGGTCTTGAAGCCGCCGAGGAAATTGACCGGCGGCCGGTAGGTCTCGCCGATCTCGGCGAGCAGCTTGGCAAAGCCGGCGGCGCGGTGGCCGCGCTCATAGGCCTCGGTCAGCAGCCGGTGGCCGAGCGCGGCGTCGCCATGCACGACCCTGAGGTCGTAGAAGATGTCGACCGACAGCAGGTCGTCCGGCCGCGACCGGCGCACCCATCCGTCGATGCGCTCGATCCAGGTATCGAGGCTGCCGCGCCACTCCGCGTTCCGCGCCATCACGCCGCCCTTGCAATAGGGCAGGCCGACCTCGTTGAGGATGTCGCCGACATGGGTGGCGAGTTCGGCGAACCACTGGTCTTCGGAACCGCCCGGCGCGCCGCTCTCGAAGACGATGGCGGTGTCCTGGTCGGCCGACAGCAGGCTCTCGCCGCGCCCCGCCGAGCCGAGCACGAGCAGCGCGTAGTGCACCGGCGCGAGACCCCGGCCCTCGGCCTCCATGCGCTCTTCGGCGATCAGCGCCGCCTTGCGCACGAGGGCGCCGATCTCACGGCTGATCACGGCGGCGACCTCGCGCGCTCCGACATCCTCCTCGACGAGGCTGCGCGCCACCATCGGCAGCTTGGCCCAGGCCGCGCCGAGCGCCGGCACCGAGATCGCCTCGTCGATTTCGTCGCCGAGCGAGATCGCCTCGCTCGCCCGAAGCCGCAACAGATCGCGGGCCGACAGCGCCCCGACGAGTTCGCCGCGTTCGTTGACGACGCCGAGGTGGCGCACCTTCAGCCGGCTCATGCGGCCGACCGCGCGATAGATGAACGCCTCTTCCGGAATGGCCGCGAGCGGCTTCGACATGAAGTCGGCGACCGGACGCACCAGCGCCCCCGGACCGTTGATCGAGATGGCGCGGAGCACGTCGCGCTCGGTGACGATGCCGGTCGCGACGGCGGCGGGCGCCGTGCCTTCGGCCGGCAGCTCGGCGCTGGCAAAGACCGAACTGATCCGCTTCTCGACCATCTGCCGCATCGCGTCGTTGAGGCTGGTCGAGGCCGCGATGAACAGCGGCGCCCGGCTCATTACGTCGCGCACCCGGTGGCGGTAGGGATAGCTGTCGAGGCGGGAGAGGGTGCGCTCCGCGTCGGCCCGGCTCGGCGGCGCCACCGGCTCCATCCAGCCGGCGCGCTGGTGCTCCTCGAGCACCTCGGTCAATTGCCGGCAGGCCTTTTCGGCCTCGGCGACGGTGCGGATGCCGCCCTCGCGCAGCTTCGGCACCAGCGCCTGGAACAGCCTGGCGGTGGCGATCGCGTCGCCGAGCGCGGTGTGGCGGTCGGCAAGCTCGACGCCGAGCCATTTGCCGATCATCTCCATGGAGAATTCCGGCAGCTTGGGATTGGCGATCTGGGCGAGCAGGCGCGTGTCGAGGGTGCGTGGCACGCCGAACATCAGCGTCGCCAGCTTGCATTCCCGGCGCAGCATGGCGAGGTCGAAGCCGATCGAATGGCCGATGACGATGGAATCGCCGATGAACGCGCGCAAATCCTCGCGGATGTCGGGAAAGGTCGGCGCGCCGATGACCATGTCGTCGTCGATGTGATGGATCGCCGTCGTCGCCGGCGGGATCGGCACGCCCGGATTGATCAGCGTGTCGAACACCTCGTCGGTGCGGATCAGCCCGTTGCGCAGGCGCACCGCGCCGATCTGCACGAGGCGCGCCTTGTTGGTGTCGAGGCCGGTCGTCTCGGTGTCGAGCACCACCGCATCGATGGCGATCAGCGGCGTGGTGCTGCTGGCGGTATGGATCAAGCGTCTCTCCCCCGGGATTGGCGATGCCGCCCGCCGCCCTTTTCGGGCGGTCTCTCGCCGGTCTTCGTTGTCGCGAATGGAACGGAATCGCCGGGCCGGAATCAAGCCCCGTGCGTGTTTGTCACGGATCCCGGCGCAACGAGCGCCCGCACCAGCCGCTCGCGGTCGGCCCGGGCGGCGAAATCCTCGTAGATGCGGCAGAGGTTGGAGCGCAGGTGGTTCTGCACCAGCTCGAAATCCTCGCCGCGGAGGCTCTCGTGGATCGGCATGCGGGCAAAGAAGCGCCGCGCCGTCTCGAGCGGGATGTCCTTGATCGCCGGCACGGGGGCCAGGAGGCCCTGGGCGAGGCGCTGGCCGATCTCGGCCCCGGCCGCCTGCCAGTCGTCGTCGGCAACGACCGCCGCGTCGCCGTGCCGGGCGAGCACGGCCGCCGCGACCTCGGCAAGGCCGGCGACGAGCGCTGCCGCCGTCGCGCCGTCGGCCGGGCGCAGGGTCGCCTCGGCCATGCGGACGACATAGGCGACACCGAGCGGATAATTGTGCCAGCGCGCCGCCTCGACGGCGGCGACGAACGCCTCTTCCTTGAACAGCTTCTGCCACAGGATGCCGGCCCGCGCCCGGGAATATTCGAACACGCATTTCTGCGTGAGGAACGCGGCGCGGCTGTCGACGAAGTCCGCGAGTGCCGCGCGGTCGGCGATCGGCGCCGGGCGCCGGAAGATGTCGAACAGACCCATCGCGTCCTCCGTCAAACGCGCCCGGCCCGCGCCGCCGCGTCCGCCCGCCGTTCCGGTGGACTTCGAGACGCTTATATGCTCGGATTTCCGATCATTGTCACGAGACGGGCGGCGCCTTCGGCTGCAAGGCGCGCCCCTGCCGGAAGGACAGGTCACGCGGATGCTGCAGGGCTGGTTCGTCATCGCCGCCGCACTCGCCTATATCGGCTTCCTGTTCGCGGTGGCGAGCTTCGGCGATCGCCTCGCCGCCCGCCGTCCCTCGGCCGGGAGCGGGCGGCCGCTGATCTACGCCCTCTCGCTCGGCGTCTACTGCACGTCCTGGACCTTCTTCGGCTCGGTCGGCTTTGCCGCCAAGAACGGCCTCGACTTCCTGACCATCTATGTCGGCCCGATGATCCTGTTCGGTCTCGGCTATCCGGTGCTGCGCCGCATCGTGCGCCTCGCCAAGACCGAGAAGATCACCTCGATCGCCGACTTCCTCGGCTCGCGCTACGGCAAGAACGAATGGGTCGCCGCCGTCGCCACCATCATCGCGGTGGTCGGCACGCTGCCCTACATCGCGCTGCAGCTCAAAGCCGTCTCCTCGTCGCTGGCGACCACCCTCGGCCAGAGCCCGACCACCGGCGCGACGCCGATCGGCGACATCGGCCTCGTCGTCGCCCTCGCCATGGCCGCCTTCGCCATCCTCTTCGGCACCCGCCACATCGACGCCACCGAGCACCAGGAAGGCCTGATGCTGGCGGTCGCCGCCGAGTCGCTCGTCAAGCTCGTCGCCTTCCTCGTCGTCGGCGCCTATGTCGTCTACGGCATGTTCGACGGCCCGCGCGAGCTGTTCGCGATCGCCGGCGAGGCCGGGATCACCGCCGACGTGCTCGGCCGCGACCTCAATGGCGGCACCTGGATCACCATGACGCTCCTGTCGCTGTTCGCCGCGCTGATGCTGCCGCGCCAGTTCCACGTCACGGTGGTCGAGAACAACAGCCAACGCGAGCTGCGCCGCGCCGCCTGGCTGTTCCCGCTCTACCTCGTCGCCATCAACCTGTTCGTCATTCCGATCTCGATCGCCGGCCTCGTCATCTTCGGTGACGCGGTCGATGCCGACACTTTCGTGCTGCGCCTGCCGATGTCGGTCGACAGCGGCCTCGTCTCGCTCGTCGCCTTCATCGGCGGCCTGTCGGCGGCGACCGCCATGGTGATCGTCGCCGCCATCGCCCTTGCCATCATGGTCTCGAACGATCTGGTCATGCCGCTGCTGCTGCGCCGCGGCGACCGCGACCGCAGCGACATGGGGCTCCTGCTGCTCAACATCCGCCGCCTCGCGATCTTCGTCATCCTGCTGCTCGCCTATGCCTATTACCGGCTCGCCGGCAACACCGCGGCGCTCGCCTCGATCGGCCTGATGTCGTTCGCCGCCATCGCCCAGTTCGCGCCGGCCTTCATCGGCGGCCTGATCTGGCGCCGGGCGACGGCCCGCGGCGCCATCGCCGGCATGAGCATCGGCTTCGCCGTCTGGGCCTATACGCTGCTTCTGCCCAATCTCGCCGCCTCCGGGCTGGTGCCGGCTTCGCTCGTCGAGCTCGGGCCGTTCGGTTTCGGCCTGCTGCGGCCGCAGGCGCTGCTCTCCTTCGCCTTCGATCCGCTGACCCACGGCGTGTTCTGGAGCCTCGCCTTCAACGTCCTCGCCTATATCGTCGTCTCGCTCGCCCGCATGCCGAAGCCGATCGAGCGGCTGCAGGCCAACCTGTTCGTGCCGGCCGAGTTCACCCAGGCCCCGGCGCTGCGCCTGTTCCGCACCACCGTGACCGTCGGCGACCTGCGCGGAACCGTCGCCCGCTATATCGGCGAGGAGCGCGCCGAGCGCTCCTTCACGAGCTTTGCCGAAGCACGCAACCTCTCGCTCGCGCCGGGCCGCGAGGTCGACGCCCACCTGCTGCGCTATGCCGAGCAGCTCCTCGCCAGCGCCATCGGCGCGGCCTCCTCGCGCCTCGTCCTGTCGCTGCTGCTGAAGCGCTCCGACGCCTCGACCAAGGGCGCGCTGAAGCTCCTCGACGACGCCTCGGCGGCGATCCAGTACAACCGCGACCTCCTGCAGACCGCGCTCGACCAGGTGCGCCAGGGCATCTGCGTGTTCGATCGCGACCTCCGCCTCATCTGCTGGAACCGCCATTTCCGCGACCTGCTCGGCCTGCCGACGGAGTTCGGCCAGGTCGGCGTCTCGCTGCATGCCATCGTGCGCTACAACGCTGAGCGCGGCGAACTCGGCCCCGGCGACCCGGATCTCATCGTCGCCGACCGCATCGAGCGCTTCGCCGTCGCCATGGAGACCTTCCAGGAGCGCATGCACTCGACCGGCACGGTGCTCGAGGTGCGCTCCAACGCCATGCCGGGCGGCGGCATCGTCGCCACCTATACCGACATCACCGATCGCGTCGCCGCCGCCGAGGCGCTGGAGCGGGCCAAGCAGACCCTCGAGATCCGCGTCCGCGACCGCACCGAGGAACTGACCCGCCTCAACCAGGAACTGGCCCGTGCCAAGGCGCTCGCCGACGAGGCCAATATCGGCAAGACCCGCTTCCTCGCCGCCGCCGGCCACGACATCCTGCAGCCGCTGAACGCCGCCCGCCTCTACGTGACGAGCCTCGTCGAGCGCCATTCCGACGACGAGGACCGCCGCCTCATCCAGAATGTCGACGCCTCCCTCGAAGGGGTCGAGGAGATCATCGGCGCGGTGCTCGACATCTCGCGCCTCGATGCCGGCGCCCTGAAGCCGGAATTCGGTTCCTTCCGCCTCGACGAGATCATGAAGCAGCTCGCCGTCGAGTTCGAGCCGATGGCGCGCGACAAGAACCTGAAGCTCGTCATCGTGCCGTCGTCGCTGACCGTGCGTTCCGACCGCCGCCTGCTGCGCCGCCTGCTGCAGAACCTCGTCTCCAACGCCATCAAATATACGACGAGCGGCCGCGTCCTCGTCGGCTGCCGGCGCCGCCACGGCAAGGTCCGCGTCGACGTCTTCGACACCGGTCTCGGCATCCCGCTGGCCAAGCAGAAGGTGATCTACAAGGAGTTCCAGCGCCTCGAGGCCGGTGCCCGCGCCGCCCGCGGCCTCGGCCTCGGCCTCTCCATCGTCGAGCGCATCTCGCGGGTGCTCGACCACCCGGTGTCGCTCGTCTCGACGCCGGGTCGCGGCTCGAAATTCTCCGTCGATATCCCGATCGCCGATGCCCAGCTCGCCGCCCGGCCGCCGGAGCCGCGGGTCGCCGCGCCGGCCGGCCAGCTCGCCGGCATGACGGTGCTGTGCATCGACAACGAGGCGCGCATCCTCGACGGCATGGAGGCGCTGCTCTCGGGCTGGGGCTGCCGCGTGCTGAAGGCGGGCTCGACCCGCGAGGCGCTGAAGCAGCTGCGCGAGACCGGCGCCGATCCGCATGTCGTCCTCGTCGACTATCACCTCGACGAGGGCACCGGCCTCGAGACCGTCAGTTCGCTGCGCAGCCGCTACGGCGCCGACCTGCCGGCGGTGCTGATCACCGCCGACCGTTCGCCGAGCGTTCGCGAGGCGGCCAAGGATCGCGGCATCGGCGTCCTCAACAAGCCGCTGAAGCCGGCCGCCCTGCGCGCCGTCCTCGCGCAATGGCGGGTGCAGCGGCCGGCCGCCGAATAGCCTTGGTCGCTGGTGGCTGCGTCATACCGAGGGGCATCGGAGATGCCCCTCGGTATTCCGTTCGCGGATTTCTCATGCCCTTGGTGCAACTGAGAAATCCGCGAGAAATTCAACGGTCGGATGCATCGGCATCTTCGACCGTTGAGATCACTCGCCCTTGGCGTTCGGGAAGAACAGCTGCTGGCCCTCGACCTCGAAGCCGGCGATGGCGTCCTGGCCTTCCTTGGAGATCAGCCAGTCGACGAACGCCTGGCCGAGATCGGCCTTGACGTTCGCCAGCTTGTCCTTGTTGACGAGGATCACGCCGTACTGGTTGAAGAGCCTGGCATCGCCCTCGACGGCGATCCCGTAGTCGCCCTTGTTGCCGAACGCGACCCAGGTGGCGCGGTCGGTCAGCACATAGGCGCCCATGCCGATGCCGGTGTTGAGCGTCTGGCCCATGCCCGAGCCGGTTTCGCGATACCAGCCGCCGCTCGCCGCGGTCGGGTCGATGCCGGCCTCCTTCCAGAGCTTCATCTCGGCCTTGTGGGTGCCCGAATCGTCGGCGCGCGAGGCGAAGGGCGCGCTCGTTTCGGCGATCTTCTGCAGCGCCGCGACGACGTCGGTCGAGCCCTCGACGCCGGCCGGATCGGCCGGCGGGCCGACGATGACGAAGTCGTTGTACATGAGGTCGAAGCGTTTCACGCCGAAGCCCTCGGCGACGAACTTCTCCTCGGCCGCCTTGGCGTGGACGAGCAGCACGTCGCCGTCGCCATTGGCGGCGTTCTTGATCGCCTGGCCGGTGCCGACCGCGACGACCCGGACCTCGATCCCGGTCTTGGCGGTGAAGATCGGCAGCAGGTAGTCGAGCAGGCCGGAATTCTGCGTCGAGGTCGTCGACTGCACGACGATATAGCGATCGGCGGCAAACGCGGCACCGGCGAAGGCGGCCGCGGCGAGGGCGAGGGTCAGGAGAGCGAGTCGCATCGGGGTTTCCTCTGTGTACGTCTCAAAGGACGAGCTCGCCGGCAAGGAAGCTGCGCGCTGCCTCCGACCCGGGCTCGTCGAAAAATACCTCGGCCGGCGCGTGTTCGGCGATCCTGCCACGATGGAGGAACACCACCTCGTCGGCAAATCGCCGCGCCTGGCCGATGTCGTGCGTGACGAGGACGATGCGCACGCCCTCCTGCGCCGCCCGCGCGATCAGCATCTCGATGCGCAGCGTCGCGTGCGGATCGAGGCTCGACGTCGGCTCGTCGAGAAGCAGCACGTCCGGCTCGACGGCGAGGGCGCGGGCAAGGGCGAGGCGCTGCTGCTCGCCGCCAGAGAGCCGCCGCGCCGGCTGGCGCGCCAGGTGTTCGAGCCCGGCCTCGATCAGCATCTGCTCGGTGCGGGCCCGCCGCGCCGCCTTGTCGAACCCGTGCGCCGCAAGGGCGTAGTCGATATTGGCGGCGACCGAGCGGCGCAGCAGCACCGGCTGCTGGAACACCATCGCCTGGGAAAGCCGCACCTCGCGCCCGGGCGGCCGGCCGTTCCAGGCGATGCGGCCGGAGGTCGGCGGGATGAGGCCGTGGATCAGGCGGAGAAAGAGGCTCTTGCCGGACCCGTTCGGGCCGAGGATGACGCTGCGCCGGCCGGCCTCGAGGGTGAGGTCGATGCCGTCGATCAGTCGCCGGCCGCCGGCCTCGAAGACGAGGTCCTCGACGACGAGTGGCAGCAGCGCCGAGACGGCGCCGTGGCGGGTGATCGGGCGCTCAAGCATGGGCGTCGCGCACCATGGCGAGGCGCAGGCCGCCGACCGCGCCGTTGACGACGATGGCGATCGTGAGGAGCACGAAGCCGAGCGCCAGGGCGAGGGCGAGATTACCCTTCGAGGTCTCGAGCGCGATCGCCGTCGTCATCACCCGGGTCACGTGATTGATGTTTCCGCCGACGATGATGACGGCGCCGACCTCGGCGACCGACCGCCCGAAGCCGGCGAGCACGGCGGTGACGAGGCTCGCCCGGGCATCGTAGAGAAGCGTGCCGATGCGGGCCAGCCGGCCGACGGCGAGGGAATCGAGCTGTTCGCTGTACTCGGCGTCCATGTCCTCGATGACCTGCCGGGTGAGGGCGGCGACGATCGGCGTCACCAGCACCGTCTGGGCGACGATCATCGCCGTCGGCGTGTAGAGAAGCTGCAGGACGCCGAGCGGGCCGGCATTCGACAGCATGAGATAGACGACGAGGCCGACGACCACCGGCGGCAGCCCCATCAGCGAATTGACGAGGACGACGAGCGCCTGGCGACCCGGGAAGCGGGCGACGGCGAGGATCGCCCCGAGCGGCATGCCGATCGCCGAGGCGAGCGCCACCGCGCCGGCATTGATCTTCAGCGACAAGACGACGATTTCGGCAAGCGTCTCGTCGCCGGAGACGAGAAGCTCGCCGGCAAGCCAGAACGCTGCGCCGAAGTCCTGCATGTCGATCGACTCTCCGGGTCCGAGAAGGCCGGCAGACTAAAGTAGGAGTGCCGCCGTCGCAATTGCGCGTTTCTGCGGCTGTCGCGCCAAGCTGACGGGACGCTGACAAGACCCGACAGGATGGCGTCACCGGCCGCCCGCTAGAACGGGCGCATCGCGGGCAACGAGGGCCGCCCTGGCATCCACGCCCCCGCCCGGGCGCAAAGGCAAACCCTCGCCCCGCGATACCGCCGACCATCTTGGCCCCGGTCGGCGACGGCGTTTCTCCCTGTCGTCCGTGGGAGAGCGCCGGACGGTGGCGTGCCGCGCCGAGCCCCATCCCCGAGGCGCGGCACGCTTCCACCGCCGGGCAGAACACGATGCCGACCGGTCCGACCGGTCGGGAGAGGCAGACGATGGCACGGCAACAGGCACATCCGGCAAAGGGCGGCGGCGAGCGGCAGACGGTCACCGTCTGGGATCCGGTCGTGCGGCTGTTTCACTGGGGCCTCGTCCTTGCCGTCGCGACGGCGCTCGCCACTGGCTTCCTTGCGCCCGAGAACTGGCTCGACGTCCATCTCGCGGCCGGCGCCGCGGTCGCCGCGCTCCTCGTCCTTCGCCTCGTCTGGGGCCTTGCCGGCCCGAGCCATGCGCGCTTCCGGGCCTTCGCCTATCGGCCGGGCGAGACGCTCGCCTATGCGCGCTCGCTCGTTGCCGGCGCGGCACCGCATTATCGCGGCCACAATCCGCTCGGCGCGCTGATGGTCTTTGCGCTGCTCGGCCTTCTCGCGGCGCTCGTCGTCAGCGGCCTCGTCGACCTCGGCGGCGTCGAGAAGCGCGGGCCGCTCGCCGCCTTCACCAGCTTCGCGACAGGCCGGAGCTTCGGCGAAATCCACGAATTCCTCGCCTTCGCCGCGCTCGGCCTCGTCGCGCTGCATCTCGCCGGCGTCGCCTTTTCGAGCCGCCACGAAGGCATCAACCTGCCGCGCGCCATGGTCACCGGCGAAAAGCCGGCGCGCGTCCCGGCCGACCGGCCGCGACCGGCCGCCGCCCGCACCGTGCCGGCCCTCGGCCTCGTTGCCGTCTTCGTCGCTGCCGGCGCCGGAGCGACCGCCGCGCTTGCCGGCCTGCCCGGCCTCGGCGTGCCGCAGGAGCCGCTCGATGCCATCTACAAGCGCGAATGCGGCGACTGCCACATCGCCTTTCACCCGAGCCTTGCCAACGCCGCCGACTGGGCCGCGATGATGGCCGGCCTCGACCGTCATTTCGGCGAGGACGCGAGCCTGCCTCCCGAGACCGTGGCAACGCTGACCGCCTACCTGACGACCCATGCCGCCGAGGCGGTGGATACAAAGGCGGCTAACTGGCTGCGCCGCCGCGACGCAGCCGAACCCCTCAGCATCACCGCGACGCCGTTCTGGAAGCGCCGCCACGCCGACATCCCCGACGCGGTCTTCGGCTCGCGCGCGGTCGGCGCACGGAGCGCCTGCGGCGCCTGCCACCGCGATGCCGAGACCGGCCTGTTCGCCGATGCCGCCATCGCCGTCCCCGATCCGTCCTCCCAACCCAAGGAATGAATGCGATGAAAGCCGAACCGAAACGTATGGGCCTCGCCCTCGTCCTCCTCGCCGCGCTGACCGTCCCGGTGCTCGCCGGCGCGGCCCGCCAGCCGATCCTCGACGGCTATGCCGCCGCCGCCAAAGCCGGGGACGCGGCCTTCGCCGGCTTCTCCGCCGCCCGTGGCGAGACGCTGTTCCAGACGAAGTTCGCCGCCGGCGACGCCGAAACCCCGGCCTGCACCTCCTGCCACACCGACAATCCCGGCGGCACCGGCCGCACCCGCGCCGGCAAGGACATCGCGCCGATGGCCGTCTCCAAGACGCCCGATCGCTACACCGACCGCGAGAAGGTGGAGAAGTGGTTCGGCCGCAACTGCAAGGGCGTCCTCGGCCGCGAATGCACCGCCCTCGAGAAGGGCGACTTCATCACCTTCATGGCATCGAAGTAAGCCGGCAAATCGAAGGATCACCAACATGACCTGGAAGACATTCGCACTCGCCGCCACGACGACCATCGGCCTTGCCGCGCTCGGCGCCGGCATGTCCGGCGTCCGCGCCGACGACGACAAGGGCGGCAAGCGCGTCCGTCCCGTCACCGATCAGACCGTCATCGAGGAATGCGGCGCCTGCCACATGGTGTTCCAGCCGGCGATGCTGCCGGCGCGCTCCTGGGTCGCCGTCATGAACGGCCTTGCCGACCATTTCGGCGAGAACGCCGCGCTCTCCGACGACAAGGTGAGGGCGATCACCGACTATCTCGTCGCCAATGCCGGCGATGCCGGCGGCCGGCCAAACCGCATGGTTTCGGGCATCGCCCCCGGCGAGGCGCCGCTGCGCATCTCCGATACGCCCTATTGGGTGCGCGAGCATCGCGGCGAGGTCCGGCCCGGCGCCTTCGAGGATCCGCGCGTCAAGTCGAAGGCCAATTGCGTCGCTTGCCATCGCGGCGCCGAGATGGGCAGCTACGACGACGACTGATACCATCGGCGCAGCACCGGCGGCGGGCGCCAGCCTTCCGCCGCGTGCCGTGCCCCACGCGGAACCCGCAGCGATGCCGAGCAGTCTCGACAAGATCCGGAACCGTCGCGCCGTTCTCGTCGGCCTCTTCGGGCTCGGCCTCGCTTTCGCCGGTCCGGCCCTTGCCGGGCATCGCGGCAGGCACGGCCGCGACGACGACGACGAGGACGACGATCACGATCGCGCCCATGACGCGCTGGAGCGCGGCGAGGTGCGTCCGCTCGCCGAGATTCTCGGCCGCATCCGCCCGTCGCTGCCGGCCGGCGGCGAGATCGTCGACATCGATTTCGATCGCCGCGACGAGCGCTGGTTCTATCGCTTCAAGGTGATCGACCGGGCCGGCACGCGGCTGGAGCTGCTGGTCGATGCCGCGACCGGCGAGATCGTCGAGACGAGGGAACACTGATGCGCGTGCTCGTCGTGGAAGATGACGACCGGATCCGGGACGACGTGACCCGTGCCCTCGCGGCGGCGGGCTATGTCGTCGAGACGGCGAGCGACGGCGAGGACGCCTGGTTCCGCGGCGATACCGAGGACTACGGCGCGATCGTGCTCGATCTCGGCCTGCCGGGCATGGACGGCCTCGCCATCCTGAAGCGCTGGCGCGACAACGGCCGGTCGACGCCGGTGCTGGTGTTGACGGCGCGCGGCAGCTGGGCCGAGCGCGTCGAGGGCATCGACGCCGGCGCCGACGACTATCTGCCCAAACCCTTCCGCATCGAGGAACTGCTGGCCCGCCTGCGCGCCATCGTGCGCCGCTCCGCCGGCCAGGCTTCCTCGCTCCACGCGGTCGGCGACCTCGTCCTCGACGAGCGCCAGATGCGCGCCGCCGTCGGCGGCGTGCCGGTGTCGCTGACCGCGCTCGAATATCGCCTGCTCGCCTATCTCGTGCTCAATCGCGGCCGCGTCGTGCCGCAGACCGAACTGCTCGAGCACGTCTATGGCGACGAGGACGCGCGCGATGCCAATGCCCTCGAGGTGCTGATCGGCCGCGTCCGCCGCAAGGTCGGCGCCGAGCGCATCGAGACCCGGCGCGGCTTCGGCTATCTCGTGCCGGAGGCCTCGGCATGACGCGCGGCTCGCTGCGCCTGCGCCTTCTCGTCGGCGGCGCGCTCGTCGTCCTCCTCGCCCTCGCCATTGCCGGTGTCGGCCTCACCATCCTCTTCGAGCGCCACGTCACCCGCCGCGTCGAGGCCGAGCTTGCCGACCACATGCGCCAGCTCGCCGCCACCGTCGCCATCGCCGCCGACGGCACGATCACCATCGAGAACGCGCCGACCGATCCCGCCTTCGACGTGCCCCTCGGCGGCTTCTACTGGCAGGTCGGCGACGACGAGGGCCAGATGATCCGCTCGCGCTCGCTGTGGGACGCGACCATCGATCTGCCGGCCGACGTGCCCGATCCAGCCGCCATCCACCACTACCGCCTGCCGGGCCTCGACGACGGCCGGCTCGTCGTCATCGAACGCAGCATCCATGTCGGCGAGGGCGCCGCCGCGCGCTGGCTCCATCTCGCCGTCGCCGCCGACGAGAAGGTCGTCGAGGAAGCCCGCGAGGATTTCGTGCGCGATCTGGTGCCGGCCCTGACCATCCTCGCCGCCGTGCTACTCGCCGCCGGCTGGCTGCAGGTCCGCATCGGCCTCGGTCCGATCGCCGACATCGAGCGCCGCGTCGCCGCCGTGCGCTCCGGTGGCGCCGCCCGGCTCGGCACCGACGTGCCCGACGAGGTGGTGCCGCTGGCCCGCGAGGTGAATGCCCTGCTCGACGCCCGCGATCGCGCCATCGGCCAGGCGCGCGGCCGCGCCGCCGATCTCGCCCACGGTCTGAAGACGCCGCTCGCGGCGCTCGCCGCCGACGCCCGGCGCCTGCGCGAAAAGGGCGAGGCCGCGCTCGCCGACGATATCGACGGGCTCGGCGAGACGATGCGCCGCCATGTCGAGCGCGAGCTTGCCCGCGCCCGCATCCGCGGCCGTCTCGCCGGTGGTGTCGCCCCGACGCTGCTGGCCGACCTCGTCGACGCCCTCGTCGCCACGCTGCGGCGCACGCCGGCCGGCGAGGGTATCGCCTTCGACGTCGTGGCGCCGCGCGACCTCAAGGTCGCCGTCGACCGCGACGATCTCGCCGAGGCGCTCGGCAATCTCCTCGAAAACGCCGTGCGCTTCGCCCGCGGCCGGGTCGCCGTCTCCGTCGACGACAGCGCCGCGGCCGCCCTGCGCATCGTCGTCGCCGACGACGGCCCCGGCATCGCCGAGGCCGACCGCGAGCGGGTGCTGGCGCGCGGCAACCGCCTCGACACCGGCGGTGGCGCGGGTCTGGGACTGGCGATCGTCACCGACGTGCTTGCCGCCTATGGCGGAACGCTCGAACTCGGCACCGCGCCGTCGGGCGGCCTTGCCGCGACCATCGTCCTGCCGCGCGACGTCCCGCCGACGGCGTGACGCGGGCTATCCGACGGTCTCTGCCGGCGGCGTCAGGGTGAAGAGCCGGACGGCGGCGGCGAATTCCTCGGCCCGCATCGCCCGCCGGGCCATCGCCTCGGCATCGACGCCCCAGGTCTCGGCCTGGTGGTCCTCGTCGACATGGGCCGCCTCCCAGGCGCCCGCCTCGTCGAGCACGCCGGCCGCGAAGGCAAGGGCGATGATCGCCGAGCCGGAGAGCGTGGTGATGACGTGCAGCGCGGCGAGGCGCAGCGGGCTTGCCGCGGCGGCCGTGTCGACCGCGTCGTGGATGGCGGCGAGCGTCGTCTCGTCCTGCTCGACATGGATGACGCCGGCAGCGAGACGCAGCGGCGCGCCGAGCCGGTCGCGGGCGAAGGCGACGAGCGGATCCCAATGGGCGTTCTGGCGCGCGACGAGCTTTTCCGGTCCCTCGGCCCGGTAACAGACGAGGTCG
The DNA here is from genome assembly GCA_029572955.1 of Pseudomonadota bacterium. Classification (GTDB taxonomy): domain Bacteria; phylum Pseudomonadota; class Alphaproteobacteria; order Rhizobiales; family JAKPQE01; genus JAKPQE01. The sequence continues at coordinate 2,523 of JAKPQE010000152.1, read as the reverse complement.
GTGCCGCCATAGCGCACGATCTCGGCGGCGACCTCCTCCATCGCCTCGGCGACCCCGTCGATCGCCGAATTGGCGAGCCGGGTCAGCGGCATCGTCGCCGGATCGATGACCTCGCCCTGGGCCGCCCATTCGGCGGCGAGCGCCTCGGCGATCGCCGGATCGGCGAAGGCGAGCGGCCGCTTGCCCGGCGAATGGGCGATGCGCCCGTCGAGGGCGACGGCGTGGCCGGCCTCGGTCGGAACGGTCCCGGCCGTCGCGTAGAAGCGCTTCGGCAGCTGGCGGCGCGCCTGCGCCTGCGCCCGCTTGACCGGGTCCGGCTCGTGGTCGGGGATCTCGAACAATTCACGCATCGGTCAGCTGTCCCTGGCGAAGATTTCCTCGAGGATCGGCAAAAGCCCCTCGAACCGGTCGGCGATGTGGGTCGCGCCCGCCTCGAGCAGCGTGCCCGGCCGGTGGTAGCCCCAGGCAACGCCGACCGCGCCGGCGCCGGCCGCGACCGCCATTTCCATGTCGTAGCGCGTATCGCCGACGACCACCACGTCGGCGATGTCGACGCCGGTCTCGGCGACCGCCTGGCGCACCATCGTCGGATCGGGCTTCGAGGGCGCGTCGTCGGCGGTCTGCACAGTCGTGAAATGGTGCCCGAGCCCGGTCGCCTCGAAAAGCGAGCGCACGCCACGCCGCGACTTGCCGGTGGCGATGCCGAGCAGCATGTCGTCGCGCCCCCCGATCGCCTCGATCGCCGCGCGGGCGCCGGGAAACAGCATCTCCGAATGGCCCGGATCGGAGCGCAGCGCGAAATATTGCTCCTTGTAGGTCTCGACCAGCGTGTCGAGCGCGACGCCGCGGCCGATCGGCGCCAGCCGCGCCACCGCCAGCGGCAGCGACAGGCCGATGACCTCGACGACGTCGCCGCGCGCCGGGGCGGCGAGGCCGTGCCGCGCGAAGGTCCGCGTCATCGCCTCGACGATCATGTGCTGGCTGTCGACGATGGTGCCGTCGCAATCGAAAAGGACGAGGAACATGGGTCGAAGACCTGCGGCGCGGGCGCATCGGGCGGCGGCCGGTCTGGCCGCGCCGGGATCATATCACAGGCGGCGCAGCGCCACCGTCTCGATGCCGTGGGTCGCGTCCTTGGTGAGGATGAGATCGGCGCGCGGGCGCGTCGGCAGGATGTTGTCGACGAGATTGACGTGGTTGATGGTCTGCCAGATCTTCGTCCCCGTCTCGACCGCCTCGCCGTCCGAGAGCGTCGAATAGCGATGGAAGTAGGACTTCGGATTGCGGAACGCCGTCTCGCGCAGCCGCATGAAGCGCTGCACGTACCAGGTCCGGATCAGGTCCTCGTCGGCATCGATGTAGATCTTGAAGTCGAAGAAGTCCGAGACGAACGGCACGCCGCGCCCGTTGGCCGGCAGGCGCCGCGGCTGCAGCACGTTGAGCCCTTCGACGATGAGGATGTCCGGCCGGTCGACGGTGATCTGCTCGCCGCGCACGATGTCGTAGACGAGATGCGAATAGACCGGGGCGGTGACGCCGCGCTTGCCGCTCTTGATGTCGGCGAGGAACTTCAGCAGCGCCATCACGTCGAAGCTCTCGGGGAAGCCCTTGCGGTTCATCAGGCCGCGTTCCTCGAGGATGGCGTTCGGGTAGAGGAAGCCGTCGGTGGTGACGAGGTCGACCTTCGGCGTGTTCGGCCAGCGCGCCAGCAGCGCCTTGAGGACGCGCGAGGTCGTCGACTTGCCCACCGCGACCGAGCCGGCGACGCCGACGATGTAGGGAACCTTGCCGTCGCGCGCGCCGAGGAAGGTGCGCGTCGCGTTGAACAGCTCCTGCGTCGCGGCGACATAGAGCGACAGCAGGCGCGACAGCGGCAGGTAGATCTTCACGACGTCGTCGAGCGAGACCGGGTCGTTGAGGCCGCGCAGGGCCGCGATCTCCTCCTCGGTCAGCGTCAGCGGCGTGTCGGCGCGCAGCGTCGCCCACTCGTCACGCTTGAACACCCGGTAGGGCGAAATCTCGGTTGATGCCTTCTGGTCCATGAAACGCTTGTCTGGCCGCTCCGGGCACCCTTGTCCTGCCGGCGTCACATCAATGCCGCAAACCGGCCGGCTTTTGAATCAGTCTTTCGGCCGGGAAGCCTTTTCCTGAAGGCCGGTCTGGCCGGTACGCCCGGCAAGCTCGTCGATCACCGCCGCATAGGGCACGCCGCTCGCCTCGAGCAGCACGAGCAGATGGTAGAGCACGTCGGCGGCCTCGGCGCGGATGTCGTCGGCCTTGCCCTCGGCCGCCGCGATGGCGAGCTCGAAGGCCTCCTCGCCGAACTTCTTGGCACAGCGCGCCGGCCCCTTGTTGTAGAGCTTGCGCGTATAGGAGCCTTCGTCGTCGCTGTGGGCACGGGCGATGATCGTCGCCGCCAGCGTTTCGAGGGTGAAGCCGGTCATTGCGCCTCGCTTGCTCTCGTGTGGATCGCCGCGTCCGCTCAGCCGTCGAGCCGGACCGCGACGCCCGCCGCCGCCATGT
>JAKPQE010000047.1 GCA_029572955.1 Pseudomonadota bacterium | reverse complement strand
TCGAAGGTGTTCGAGGTGGTTGAGTCGCTCTCCGAGCGCTCGGACGACCTGGAACGTCTGATGACCGACCGTCTGGCGGCCATCACCGAGACGCTGGACCTCGCCAGCGAGCAGGCGCGTGCCCGCTTCGAGGCGACGATCCGCTCGGCCGGCGAGACGCTGGAGAACGAGAGCGAGCGGGCCGGTTCCGGCCTCGAGGCCACGGCCCGGGCCGCGGCCGAGATGCTGCGCAGCGTCGCCACCGACTTCGAGAACAATGTCGAGACCCGTTCGACGGCCGCGACCGAGAGCCTCGAGCGCGCCGCCTCGGCGATCCTCGAGACCCTGTCGCAGAGCTCGGCGACCGCGGCCGAATCCCTCGGCCGGGCGACCCAGGCCCTGCACATCGTCCTGGTCGAGAACGCCGACAGCGCCGCCGACAAGCTGCAGGCCGTTGCCGCAGCCCTCGAGGAGACCCTCTCGGGCCGCGCCAACTCGGTCGTCGAGAAGCTCACCACCGCCGGCACGACGGTGGAGCGCAACTGGCGCGGTCTCGCCGAGGAACTCACCTCGACGGCGGCCTCGCTCGGCGACACCATCGAGGCGCGCAGTCGCGAGATCAACTCGACCCTGTCGGCCCGCAGCGCCGAGCTGTCGGCACTCATCGACAGCCAGGGTTCGGGCTTCCTCGCGACGCTCGAGTCGCGCAGCAACGACCTTGCCGGTCGCATCCTCGACAGCGGCGACTCGATCATCGGCGACCTCACCCGCAAGGGCGGCGAGATCGCCGAGTCGGTGGCCCGCCAGGGTTCGCTGGCAGCGCGCGCCATCGCCGAGAGCGGCAAGACCGTCACCGACGTCATCGACGACCGCAGCAATGCCGCCGTCAACGCCCTCATCGACACCAATTCGCGCCTGCAGGGTGATGTCGCCGCGACGCTCGACCGCCTCGTTGCGACCAACACGATGCTGCAGGACGTGCTCGACGCGGCCGGTGCCAATCTCGGCTCGGTCGAGACCAGCCTTGCGGCCCGCGTCGCCGACTTCCGCGACGCGATCGAGCAGACCGTCGCCGACACGGCCCGCACGGCCGCCGGCATCGACCGGCAGATCAGCGGCCTGCGCGATGTCTCGAGCACCCTGCTCAACGACATCGTGACCACCGCCGACCGGATGGACGGCCAGACCGACGCCCTGTCGGGTGTCGCGGCCGCGCTGGAGACCACCAGCCGGGCGATCGGCCAGACCCTCGATACCCGCCGCTCGGACCTCGACGCGCTGGTCTCGAACCTTGCCGACAAGACCGACCAGGTCGAGCAGCAGCTCCGGGTGTTCGCCACGGTGATCGCCGACACGCTCGAGACCGCCGTCAGCCGGACGACCGAGGTCGGCCAGATGATGGCCCGCACCACCGAGACGGCGACCCACAAGGTCACCGACCAGTTCGAGCAGCTGCGGCTGTCGACCGGGCTGGAGAGCCAGAAGGCGACCGAGGCCGTGCAGCAGGTCCGCGACCAGCTGCTCTCCGAGGTCACCGAGACGCTCAGCGGCGCGAGCCAGCGCTTTGCCGACGTCGCCCGCGAGATGCGCGGCGTCGCCAAGGAAATGCAGCGTGAGATCGAGACGGCGCGCGCCGAACTGAAGCGCGGCGTCCTCGACCTGCCCGAGGAGACGAAGTCGAGCACCGCGGCCATGCGCCGGGTGGTCACCGAGCAGATCCGGGCGCTGAAGGAACTGACCGAGATCGCCGGCCGTTACGGCAACGCCCTCGACGTCGCCGAGCCGGCCGTCGCCCGCGCTGCCGAGCCCGCGGTCGCCCGTCAGGTCGAACGCCAGCCGGTGGAGATCGCGCCGCGTCGCGCCGCCGCCATCGACGAGGCCCTGCGGGTCGAGCGCCCGCGCGCTGTCGAGCCTCGCCCGGCCGAGCCGCGTCGCGTCGAACGTCGGCCCGAGCCGGTTCGCGAAGCCGCCCCGGCGGCCCGCCGCCCGGCTCCGGTGAGCGAGCCGCAGGACGATCTGCCGGCCGGTCGCGGCTGGGTGTCCGATCTCCTGCGCCGCGCCTCGCGCGACGAGGAGCCGGCCGCCCGCGAGCCGGTGCGTCAGCCCGAGCCGCCGGTGAGCCAGCGTTCGCCGCTGCACATGGTGGAATCGCTGAACTCGCTCAGCGTCGACATCGCCCGCGCCATCGACCACGAGACCTCGGTCGATCTGTGGGACCGCTACCAGCGGGGCGAGCGCAACGTCTTCACGCGGCGCCTCTACACCCTGCAGGGCCAGCGGACCTTCGACGAGATCCGCCACAAGTACCAGCGTGATCCGGAGTTCCGGGGCGCGGTCGACCGCTACATCGAGGACTTCGAGCGCCTGCTCGCCGAGACGGCGCGCGACGACCGCGACAACATGATGACGCAGACGTACCTCACGTCCGACACCGGCAAGGTCTACACCATGCTGGCCCATGCGAGCGGCCGCTTCGGCTGATCGCCGCCGACATCGAAGAACGCCGAAGGGCGCGGGTGATCCCCGCGCCCTTCTTCTTTTGTCCGCCCGCGGCCGACCGGAGCCGGCCGTGCCGCGATCGTCACTGGCAGGTGGTGTTCGGGAACTTGCCCTTGCAGTCGTAGGGCGAGCAGCAGGGCGTGCCATTCAGCACGCAGGTCTTGCCCTCGTCGATGCAGTCGGCGGCATAGCGGCAGGTCTGGATCGCCGGATTGCAGTCGTAGCGCGGCGCGTCGTTGAGGATCAGGCCGAGCGACGGCGGGGTGACGGCGTCGGGCGTCTCGACGTCGCCGGCGACGGCCGGCATCGCGCCGAAGGCCAGCGTCGCGACGAGCACGGCAGTGCGGAGAAAGCGTTCCATTTCCTCCTCCCCGGATCGGTGGAGCGCGCCGGAATGGCGGCTCCGAGGGGAGAAAAAGTGTGATCCCGACCTGCCAAAGCGTCAACTGGCGCCATTGGCACAGCCAGGCCTCGGAAATCCCCGGGAGGTTCGACGGAATACCGGCGTCAGATGCGCGACAGCGTCCAGGAGACGAGTTCGGCGAGAACGCCGTCGAAGGCGGCATCGAGGCCGGCGACGGCGGCATCGGCGGAAGAGGCCGACACCGGGACGCGGGCCGAGAACAGCCGCGCGGCGACGACGCGGCCGTTGCGCTCGTTGAGGATCTTGGCGGAAATCGTCACCACCGCCTCGTCGGCGCCGGCCGCCTCGATCTGGAAGGCGCGGATATCGGTGACGATCTGGTAGTCGATGAGGAGCCCCTCGCCCGGCCGGCCGACGGCCCGCACCCGGCGCGAGTTCTCGAAAGCCTCGGCGATCCGGGTCTGCAGCAGCTTCGGCAGCCGATCGCTCCACTGGGCCCCGGCGTAATACTCGACCGAGGCCGCCGTCGGCTTGACGACGATGCGCTCGCTGTCGAGCGCCTTCAGCGCCGAGGGTTCCCGAATGAGGATCTGGGCCGAGGTCGAGCCCTTGAGGTCGGCGAATTCCTCCGGCGACGACAGATCGAACGTCGCCGGCGCCGGACCGCCGCGGCCGGCAAGCGCACAACCGGCAACGACGGCCGCCATCAAAATGGCGGCCGCGGCACGCAGGACAGGCGCCCGGCTATTCAGCTCGTTGAAACTCACGCGTTGCCTCGCCCGTCGCCGCCTTCACTCTCACGGTCAATGCCGACGTGGATTGTATTCCGGAACCTGATTTTTTCCAAAGAGCAATGCTGACGGATCGTTCTCGAGCTCGCCGATCACCCGGTCGAGCCGGTTCAGCGTCCGCTGGCCTTCCTGCATGAAGCGCTCGAATTCGGCGACCGAGCGGCTGCCGACGCGGGCAAGGCCGTCCGAGATCTCCCCGGCGCGCGCGTTGAGGCTGTCGGCGATGTTGCGGATCGAGGCGACCGTCTCGCGGGCGTCGGTGAAGATGTTGCCGCCGCCTTCGGTGCCGAACGCCGCGTCGGCCGAGGCGACCAGCTTGTCGATGCGCTCGGCCGACCGGTTGAGGCTGTCGGCGAGCTCGCGGGCATTGGCGAGCAGGTCGTCGACGCCGTCGGCGTTCTTGGCGAGGACATCGGTGAACTTCTTGATGTCGTCGAAGGACGACGTCAGCTTCGGCTCGTTGGTGCCGACGAACCGGTCGAGCTTCTGGACGATCGCCTCGGTCTTGTTGGCGATGCGCTGTGCCGTGTCGACGATGTCCTGGAACGGCGAGACCTCGCCGAGCACGGTCGGCACCTCGCCCTGCTCGAAAAGCGAGAGCGAGGACGGCGTGCCGCCGACGAACTCGATGTAGCCCGAGCCGGTGAAGCCGGAGACGCCGATGCGAGCCCGGCTGTCCATCTTCAGCGGCGCGGCGGGGTCGACCTTCAGGAAGACCGAGACGAGGTCGGGATCGTCGGGATCGAACTTCAGGGCGTTGATCTCGCCGATCTTGATGCCCTTGAAATAGACCGCATAGCCTTCGGCGAGGCCGTAGACCGAACCGGCGAAGACGACGCGGATGTCGCGCATCGACTGCTTCTCGCCGTAACGCAGCTCCCAGAGCGCGAACAGCACGGCGAGCGTGATGCCGACGAGGGTGAAGATGCCGACGATCAGGGTATTTGCCCGGGTTTCCATCCGCTCCTTGCCCTCAAATCGCGCGGCGCTGCGCCCGCTCGCCGCGGAAGTAGGCCTTCACCCACGGGTGGTCGAAGGTGAGCATCGTCTCGATCGGTCCGGCGACGAGCACCTTGCGGTCACCGAGGACGGCAACGCGATCGCACACCGAGAACAGGCTGTCGAGGTCGTGGGTTACCATGAACACGGTCAATCCCAAAGTCTCCTTCAGGCCGGCGATCAGATCGTCGAACTCGCCGGCGCCGATCGGATCGAGACCGGAGGTCGGCTCGTCGAGGAAAACGATCTCCGGATCGAGCGACAGGGCGCGGGCGAGCGACGCCCGCTTGATCATTCCACCCGACAATTCCGACGGATATTTGTCGGCCGCGTCGGGGGAGAGACCGACCATGCCGATCTTGACCATGGCGAGCTCGTCCATCAGCGACTGCGGCAGGTCGAGATATTCGCGCATCGGCACCTGGATGTTCTGGCGCACGGTCAACGAGGAGAACAGCGCGCCGTGCTGGAACAGCACGCCCCAGCGCCGCTCGATGGCGATCTGCTCGGCGACCGAGGCGCCGTCGTAGCGCTGGCCGAACACCTCGACCGAGCCCGACTGCTTGGCGACGAGGCCGAGGACAGCGCGCAGCAGCACCGACTTGCCGGAACCGGACGGGCCGACGAAGCCGAGGATCTCGCTGCGATAGACGTCGAGATCGAGGTGCTCGAGGATGCATTTCGCACCGAACGAGACCGAGACGTCGCGGACGCGCAGCACCACCTCGCGGGTATCGGGAGCGGCCACGGCATCCATCGTCAGTACCCGATGCTGGCGAAAAAGATGGCGAAAAGGCCGTCGACCACGATCACCATGAAGATCGATTTGACGACCGCGGCGGTCGTGTGAATGCCGAGCGACTCGGCGCTGCCCTTCACCGCGAGGCCCTCGACCGTCGAGATCAGGCCGATGATGAGGGCCATGGCCGGCGCCTTGATGAGGCCGACGAGATAGGTGTTGAGGCCGATCGCCTCGCGCACCCGCTCGATGAAGGTCGCCGGCGGCATGCCGGCATAGCTCCAGCTGACGAGGCCGGCGCCGAAGAGGCCGGCGATGTCGCTGACGAAGGTGAGCAGCGGCAGGGTGACGATGAGGGCGACGACCCGCGGCAGCACCAGCACCTCGACCGGCTCGAGGCCGATGACGCGCATGGCGTCGACCTCCTCGCGCATTTTCATCGAGCCGATTTCGGCGGTGAAGGCGCTGCCCGAACGGCCGGCGACCATGATCGCGGTCAGGAGCACGCCGATCTCGCGCAAGACGAGGATCGCGACGAGGTCGACGGCGAGCGCGTCGGCGCCGAACTGGCGCAGCTGGAAGATGCTCTGCTGGCAGATGGTGGCGCCGATCAAGAGCGACATCAGCGCGATGATCGGGATCGCCTGGACCCCCGTGCGGTCCATCTGGTGGACGACCGAGATCCAGCGCCCCGCCCAGGGCCGGCTGACCCAGGTTCCGAGCGAGGTCACGGCGGCGCCGAGGAAGATCACGCCGCGCACGAAATCCTCGCCGATCTGGATCATGTTGGCGCCGAGCCGGTCGACATAGCCGATCAGCGTGCCCTGGCTCTGGCGCGGGCGATAGGAGCCGTCGACCGCCTCGCGGGCGGCGTCGAGCAGGATCTTGTGACCCTCGTCGACCTCGGCGAACTCGACGGCGATGCCCTTTGCCGCAAGGTCGCGGCCGAGCCGGGTGAGGAGCCAGGCGCCGGCGGTGTCGAGCCGGTCGACTTCACCGAGGGCGATCACGGCCGACTTCGCCGCACCGGCCGCGCCGACGCTCGCCTTCACCCTTTCCTCGAGACGGCGGCCGTCGGCGATGGTCCAGGGTCCGTCGACGACGAGCCGAACGGCTTCCCCGGAACGTTCCATCCGGATCGTGCCGGATGACCGCTGACTGTCCAAAATTTGCTCGGCCACGGGCCGCACCACCTCTTGCCGACGCCGTCTTCGCCCCCGTAATACTCTCCTTGACGCGCGCCTGTCGAGCCGGGCCGCAAGCCGGGCGAGGCGCGCCAAGGAGAACAGCCATGGAAATCTCGCCGCCATATCTGCTTTTCCTCGGCGACGTGCACGATGCGCTGGCCGCCAAGACCGCCCTCGGCGTCGTCGACTGGCGGCCGGAATGGTGCCTCGGCCAGATGCGCCTTGCCGGCTGCAACGCCGATGCCGGCCTCGCCGAGATGACGCCCGTCGAGGCCGCCGCCAAGGGCGCGCGGACCTTCGTCGTCGGCGCGGTCAATGCCGGCGGCGTCCTGCCGGAGCACTGGATCGCCTCGATCGTCGCGGCGATCGAGGCCGGGCTCGACGTCGCCAGCGGCATGCATGTGCGCCTTTCGAGCTTTGCCCCGATCCGCGCGGCGGCCGAGAAGCACGGCGCCAGGCTCTTCGACCTGCGCCACGGCGAGCGTGCCTTTTCCACCGGCAAGGGCACGAAGCGGCCGGGCCTCCGGCTCCTCACCGTCGGCACCGACTGCTCGGTCGGCAAGAAGTACACCGCGCTCGCCCTCGAGAAGGCGATGCGGGCACGCGGCCTCGATGCCGATTTCCGGGCGACCGGCCAGACCGGCGTCCTCATCGCCGGACGCGGCGTCGCGATCGACGCGGTCGTCGCCGATTTCATCTCCGGCGCCGTCGAGTGGCTTGCCCCCGACGCCGCGCCGACCCATTGGGACCTGATCGAGGGCCAGGGCTCGCTGTTCCACCCGTCCTTTGCCGGCGTCTCGCTCGGCCTCCTGCACGGCGCCCAGCCGGACGCCTTCGTCGTCTGCCACGAGCCGACCCGCACCACGATGCGCGGCGTCGCGCACAAGCTGCCCTCGATTGCCGAGGTGATCGAGGCGACGGTGCGGTCCGGCCAGCTCACCAATCCGGGCATCCGGCCGGTCGGCATCGCGGTCAACACCGCGGCGCTCGACGAGGCGACGGCCCGCACCTACCTCGCCGACACCGCGGACGCGCACGGCCTGCCGGCGAGCGACCCGGTGCGGTTCGGGGTCGAGGGCATCGTCGATCGCGTCGCGGCGGAGTTTCCGCTTTGAGCCGCACGCTGGTCACCCGCGTCGAGCACTGGCCGATCGCCGGCAGCTTCACCATCTCGCGCGGTGCCAAGACCGAGGCCGTGGTGGTCGTTGCCGAGATCGCCGAGGACGGACGGATCGGGCGCGGCGAATGCGTGCCCTACGGGCGCTACGGAGAAACGGTCGAGGGCGTCGCCGCGGCGATCGCGGCGATGGCTCCGGCGATCGCCGGCGGCGCGAGCCGCCAGGACCTCCTCCGCCTGATGCCCGCCGGCGCGGCGCGGGGCGCGATCGACTGCGCGCTCTGGGACCTCGAGGCGAAGCTCAGCGGCGTCGGCGCCGCCGAGCGGGCCGGCCTCGGCCCGCTGCGGGCGCTCGAGACGGCCTACACGCTGAGCCTCGGCAGTCCCGACGAGATGGCCGCCGCAGCGGCGCGGCACGCGCACCGGCCGCTCCTCAAGATCAAGCTCGGCGGCGCCGGCGATCCCGCCCGGATCCACGCGGTGCGCGCCGCGGCGCCCGATTCGAAGTTGATAATCGACGCGAACGAAGGATGGGAACTCTCTGATTTCGAATACCTAATGTCCGTTTGCCTCGAGGCGCGCGTCGACCTCGTCGAGCAGCCGCTGCCGGCCGGGGCCGACGACGCGCTCGCCGACCTGCCGCGGCCCGTTCCGGTCTGCGCCGACGAGAGCCTGCATACCAGCGCCGACCTGCCCCGCCTCGCCGGCCTCTATGATGCGGTCAACATCAAGCTCGACAAGACCGGCGGCCTGACCGAGGCGCTGGCGCTTGCCGCCGAGGCCGAGCGGCTCGGCCTCGAGATCATGGTCGGCTGCATGGTCGGCACCTCGCTCGCCATGGCGCCGGCCTTCCTCGTCGCGCAGCGGGCCGCGTTCGTCGACCTCGACGGGCCACTGCTGCTCGCCCGCGACCGCGAGCCCGGCTTCCGCTTCGAGGGCAGCGTGATGTTCCCGCCCGCCCCCGAGCTCTGGGGCTAGGTCGTGGACTCATAATGCCGGGTCCACAATCGGATTGACGCGAGGGCGACTGCGGCGAGGAAGTTTCTGGCGAGTTTGTCGAAGCGTGTTGCGATGCGACGGAAGTGCTTGAGCTTGCAGAAGAAGCGTTCGACGA
>JAKPQE010000143.1 GCA_029572955.1 Pseudomonadota bacterium | reverse complement strand
GCCTCCATCACCGAGGACGATGTCCGCCTCCTCGCCGCCATCCTCAACTCCACACCGCGAAAAATCCTCGGATACCGAACCCCTCAGGAGCTATTCTCCAAGAAACTGTTGCACTTCAAATGTGAATCCACCTTCCCGCCTTCGCGGGAATGACGACGGTGGAAATTGCGCTTCCCGACCAAAAGGCGGGCGGTTGCGCTGCAAGTCCAGTAGAGCAAGAGGGAGTCCGTGGTGTACCGCGGCCATGAAAGGTCAAGTATCGCGACATTCCGGTGACGCCGACAATCCTGGAATTTCAGTGGACTAGAGGTTCAAAGCTCTCGCTCAGCCGGCTTTCCCCGCTCCGGCGATCGCGGCACCCTCGCGCGCGAGCAGCGGGATCATTTCGGCGAGCGCAAGGCCGAATTCGGGGTTCGAGGCGTTGCCGTCGAGCGCCCGTTTCTTCACTCCCTGCAGGATCGCCGCGAAGCGGAAGAAGGCGAAGGCGAGGGCGAACGGCCAGTCGTCGAGGCTGGTCATGCCGGCGCGCGCGGCGTAGCGGGCGAGATAGTCCTCCTCGGTCGGGATGCCGAGGGCGGGGCGGTCGACGTTGCCGAGGCCGCGACCAACCGGGCCGACCGGCAGGCGCCACTGCATGCACTGGTGGGCAAGGTCGGCGAGCGGATGGCCGAGGGTCGAGAGTTCCCAGTCGATGAGGGCATCGATGCGCGGCGCGTTCGGCGCGAAAATCATGTTGTCGATGCGGTAGTCGCCATGGACGATGGCAACGCGGCCGTCGTCGGGCGGCGTCGCGCCGGGCAGCCAGTCGATGAGCGCGTCCATGTCGGCGAGGGTTTCGGTCTCGCTGGCCCGGTACTGCTCGGTCCAGCGCTTCACCTGACGGGCGAAATAGTTGCCCGGCCGGCCGAAATCGCCGAGGCCGACGGCCTCGACATCGACCCGGTGCAGGGCGGCGAGGACCCGGTTGATGTCGTCGTAGATCGCCGCGCGGCAGGCATTGTCGACCTCGGGCAGGCGCGGGTCCTCGAAATGCCGGCCCGGCACGAAGCCCATGACGAAGAACACCGAGCCGATGACGCTCTCGTCCTCGCAAAGGGCGTGGGTCTTGGGCACCGGCACGTCGGTCGGCCCGAGCGCCGCCATGACGCGATATTCGCGCTCGACGGCATGCGCCGACTTCAGGAGCTGGCCGGGCGGCTTGCGGCGCAGGACATAGTCGGCGTTCGGCGTCTTCAGCCGGTAGGTCGGGTTGGACTGGCCGTGCGGAAACTTCTCGGCGCTGAGCGGGCCGGCAAAGCCGGGCAGCCGGTCCTTGCACCAGGCCTCGAGTTTTTCCATATCGAGGGGCTGCATTTCCCGGCCCACGGTCATTCGGCCTTGCCGAAGAGTTCGACGCCGGTCTGGACGGCGATGCCGCCGTCGAGCGGGATGACGGCGCCGGTCGTATAGGCGCCGCCGCGGCCGCAGAGATAGAGGATGGTGCCGGCAAGGTCGTCCGGCGCGCCGATCCGCCCGAACGGCACCGAGGCATCGACGACGGCGCGGCGATCCGGGTCGGCGGTCGCGAAGGCGGTCATGTTCGAGGGGAACGGTCCGGGGGCGATGGCGTTGACGGTGATCCGGCGGTCGGCGAGTTCCTTGGCGAGGATCAGCGTCAGGTGATGCACGGCGGCCTTCGAGGCCGCATAGGAATAGGCGCCGTCGCCGATCGGCCGCGAACCCATGACCGAGCCGATATTGACGACGCGGGCCGGCGATGCCTCGCCGGCGGCAGCCTCGAGCAGCGGCAGGAGATCGCGGGTGAGGGTGAAAAGGCCGGCAACGTTCACCGACATGACTTTCTCGAAGGCGGCGAAGGGAAAGCGCTCGAGCGGTTCACCCCAGCTGCGCCCGGCGTTGTTGACGAGGATGTCGAGCCGGTCGGTGCGACGGCGCACTTCGGCGGCAAGGTCGGCAACGCCCGCCTCGCTGGCGACATCGCCGGCAAAGCCTTCCGCCGAACCGGGCGCGCCGAGGGCGTTGAGTTCGGCGGCGACCGCCTCGCAGGCCGCGCCCTTGCGCGAGGCGATCAGCACCCGGGCGCCGGCCCGCACGAGAGCCTCGGCGATCATCCGGCCGATGCCCGTCGCGCCGCCGGTGACCAGCGCCACCCGCCCCGAGAGGCCGAAAAGGCCGTTGAGGAAATCCATGCCGTCCTCCCTCGCCCCGAGGGGGCGTGTTCCCGATTGTCGCCAGATTGTCGCAGCTCGACCGCGACGGTCAATGTCGCGCTGAGGGCAAGGACTTTTCGGGCGGCCTCAGGGAATGCCGTGAAATCCCGGAAAGATCAGGGGATTTCCGCGATTTTCGGGGATGCGGAATTGGTCTTGATGAGGGGAATCGGATATAAGAAATCGATTCTTTCCAGGACCCCGGGACGCATCCTTGTCAGATACGGACGAAAGCCACTCGGCGGGCGAACCGCCCTCCGACATTCAGCCGATTTCGATCATCGACGAGATGCGGCGCAGCTATCTCGATTACGCCATGAGCGTGATCGTCAGCCGCGCCCTGCCGGATGCGCGCGACGGCCTGAAACCCGTGCATCGGCGCATCCTCTATTCGATGCACGAGAACGGCTACGACTGGAACAAGCCCTACCGCAAGTCGGCCCGCGTCGTCGGCGACGTCATCGGTAAGTATCATCCGCACGGCGATCAGGCGATCTACGACGCGCTGGTGCGCATGGCGCAGGATTTCGCCATGCGCCTACCGCTTCTCGACGGGCAGGGCAATTTCGGCTCGATCGACGGCGACCCGGCGGCGGCCATGCGCTACACGGAGGTGCGCCTCGGCAAGCCGGCCCATTCGCTGCTGGAAGACATCGACAAGGACACGGTCGACTTCCAGAACAACTACGACAATTCCGAGCGCGAGCCGGTGGTTCTGCCGGCGCGCTTCCCGAACCTCCTCGTCAACGGCGCCGGCGGCATCGCCGTCGGCATGGCGACCAACATCCCGCCGCACAATCTCGGCGAGGTGATCGACGCGGTCGTCGCGCTCATCGACAATCCGGAACTAGGCGCCGAAGACCTGATGGAATACGTGCCGGGGCCGGACTTCCCGACCGGCGGCCTCATCCTCGGCCGCTCCGGCATCCGCTCGGCCTACACGACCGGGCGCGGCTCGGTCATCATGCGCGGCCGAGTGTCGGTCGAGACAATCCGCAAGGACCGCGAGGCGCTGGTCGTCACCGAGGTGCCCTATCAGGTCAACAAGGCGGCGATGGTCGAGAAGATCGCCGACCTCGTGCGCGAGAAGCGGGTCGAGGGCATCGCCGACATCCGCGACGAGTCGAGTCGCGAGGGCCTCCGGGTCGTCGTCGAGCTGAAGCGCGATGCCGTCGCCGACGTGGTGCTGAACCAGCTCTACCGCTACTCGCCGCTGCAATCGACCTTCGGCTGCAACATGGTGGCGCTGAACGGCGGGCGGCCGGAGATGATGACGCTGCGCGACCTGCTCGCGGCGTTCATCGCCTTCCGCGAGGAAGTGGTCAGCCGCCGCACCAAGTACCTGCTCGGCAAGGCGCGCGACCGGGCCCATGTGCTCGTCGGTCTCGCCGTGGCGGTCGCCAATATCGACGAGGTGATCCAGCTGATCCGCACCTCGCCCGATCCGGCGACGGCGCGCGAGCGCCTGATGGGCCGCGACTGGCCGGCCGGCGACATCGAGACCTTCATCCGCCTCATCGACGACCCGCGCCACAAGGTCAACGAGGACGGCACCTATCGGCTTTCCGAGGAGCAGGCGCGGGCGATCCTCGATCTGCGCCTGCAGCGGCTGACCGCGCTCGGCCGCGACGAGATCGGCGAGGAACTGGAAAAGCTCGCCGGCGAGATCCGCGACTATCTCGACATCCTGCGCTCGCGGGCGCGCATCTTCGACATCATCAAGGACGAGCTCGCCGAGATCCGCTCCGCCTTTGCCACGCCGCGACGCACCGAGATCGTCGAGGCCGATGCCGACATGGAGGACGAGGACCTCATCCAGCGCGAGGACATGGTCGTCACCGTCAGCCATGCCGGCTACATCAAGCGCGTGCCGCTCTCGACCTACCGGGCGCAGCGCCGTGGCGGCAAGGGCCGGGCCGGCATGCAGACCAAGGACGAGGATTTCGTCACCCGCCTGTTCGTCGCCAATACCCATACGCCGGTGCTGTTCTTCTCCTCGCGCGGCATCGTCTACAAGATGAAGGTCTGGCGGCTGCCGCTGAGCCAGCCGCAGGCGCGCGGCAAGGCGCTGATCAATCTCCTGCCGCTCGAGCAGGGCGAGCGCATCACGACGATCCTGCCGCTGCCCGAGGACGAGACGAGTTGGGACGCGCTCGACGTGATGTTCGCGACGACGCGCGGCACGGTCCGGCGCAACAAGCTATCCGACTTCGTCCAGGTCAACCGCAACGGCAAGATCGCCATGAAGCTCGACGAGGGCGACGGCATCATCGGGGTCGAGACCTGCACCGAGGGCGACGACGTGCTGCTGACGACGGCGCTCGGCCAGTGCATCCGCTTCCAGACGACCGAAGTGCGCGTCTTCAAGGGTCGCGACTCGGTCGGCGTGCGCGGCATCGCGCTCGGCGACGGCGACCGGCTGATCTCGATGTCGATTCTCCGCCACTTCGAGGCGAACCCGGCGGAGCGCGTCAGCTATCTGAAGATGCGCCGCGCGGTGAATGCCGAGGAAGCCGGCGAGGAGCCGGTGATCGAGGTCGAGGGCGACGAGACGCTCGGCGACGACGAGATCGGCGACGCCCGCTACATCGAGATGAGCGCGGCCGAGCAGTTCGTCCTCACCGTTTCGGAAAACGGCTACGGCAAGCGGACCTCGTCCTACGAGTACCGGACCTCCGGTCGCGGCGGCAAGGGCATCATCGCGATGACCGTCAACGACCGCAACGGGCCGCTCGTCGCCTCGTTCCCGGTCGAGCATGGCGACCAGATCATGCTCGTCACCGATGGCGGCCAGCTGATCCGCTGTCCGGTCGAGGGCATTCGCGTCGCCGGCCGCTCGACGCAGGGCGTCATCGTCTTCAACACCGCCGAGGGCGAGCGCGTCGTCTCCGTCGAGCATATCGACGAGGTGGAGAGCGACGAGGTCGAGGACGTGGCGGGCGAGGGCGACGAGATCGCCTGATCGTGGCACTCCGCCGGCGCCGAAGCGCGCTTCGGGGCTTGCCGAGGGGCGGGCCGAGCGGCTACCCATTTCGAATGTGCCGGCGGAGCCGTCTTGGCGGGTCCGCATCGTCGAGGAGTGTGCCGCATGTTCTCATCCGTCCTCATCGCCAATCGCGGCGAGATCGCCTGCCGGGTCATTCGCACGGCGCGGGCGCTCGGGATGCGGACGATCGCGGTCTATTCGGACGCCGACGCCAAGGCGCTGCATGTGCGGCTCGCCGACGAGGCGGTCAATATCGGCCCGGCGCCGGTCACCGAGAGCTATCTTCGCGCCGAGCGAATCATCGCGGCGGCGAAGGAGACGGGCGCCGAGTGCATCCATCCGGGCTACGGCTTCCTGTCCGAGAACGCCGCCTTTTCCGAGGCCTGCGCCGAGGCGGGCATCGTCTTCGTCGGCCCGCCGGCGGCGGCGATCCGGGCGATGGGCCTCAAGGACGGCGCCAAGGCGATCATGGAAAAGGCCGGCGTGCCGGTCGTTCCGGGCTATCACGGCGAGCGGCAGGACCCGGCGTTCCTGAAGCAGAAGGCCTACGAGATCGGCTATCCGGTGCTGATCAAGGCGGTCGCCGGCGGCGGCGGCAAGGGCATGCGCCGGGTCGACAAGGCGCTCGCCTTCGAGGAGGCGCTGGCGAGCGCCCAGCGCGAGGCCAAGAACGCCTTCGGCGACGAGCGCGTGCTCGTCGAGAAATATATCGAGAGCCCGCGCCACGTCGAAGTGCAGGTTTTCGCCGATGCGCACGGCAATGCCGTCCATCTCTTCGAGCGCGACTGCTCGGTGCAGCGGCGCCACCAGAAGGTCGTCGAGGAAGCGCCGGCGCCGGGCATGACCGAGGCGGTGCGCGCTGCCATGGGCGCGGCGGCGGTCGCGGCGGCCAAGGCCGTCGGCTATGTCGGCGCCGGCACGGTCGAGTTCATCGCCGACGGCTCGACGGGCCTCCGGCCCGACGGCTTCTGGTTCATGGAGATGAACACGCGGCTGCAGGTCGAGCATCCGGTGACGGAAGAGATCACCGGCCTCGATCTCGTCGCCTGGCAGCTGATGGTCGCGGCCGGCGAGGCGCTGCCGCTCGGCCAGGACGAACTCGCGATCGACGGCCATGCGGTCGAGGCGCGGCTCTATGCCGAGGATCCGGACAACGGCTTCCTGCCCTCGATCGGCGATCTCGTCGCGCTCGATTTCGGCGCGGGCGAGGGCATTCGCGTCGATACCGGCGTCAGCGAGGGCGGGGCGGTCTCGCCGTTCTACGACCCGATGATCGCCAAGGTGATCGCCCACGGGGCAACGCGCGACGAGGCGTTCGACCGGCTGGCCGCGGCGCTGCGCGCCACCGTCGTTGCCGGCCCGCGCACCAATCTCGGCTTTCTTGCCCGCCTGCTCGATCATCCCGAGTTCCGCGCCGGGAACTTCGACACCGGTTTCCTCGACCGCCATCTCGACGATCTCGTCGGCTTTTCCGGCGGGCGGGCGGCGGTCGCGCTCGGGGCGCTGCGCCTCGTCGAGCGCGACGAGGAGCGCATCCGGGCCGAGACGGCGCGGCGCACCGGCGAGCCGGACTCGCCCTGGAACACGACCGATGCCTTCCAGCTCGGCCCCGAGCGGCGCTTCGTGCTGCCGGTGACGGCGGACGGCGATGACAAGAAGGTCGAGCTCGCCTGGGGCCCGGAGGGGCTTTCGGCCGCCTATTACGGCGCCGAACCCGACTGGCACGACGAGGCCCATGGCGCGACGATCGTCGACGCACCGGACGGCGTCTACGTGCTTTCCGACGGCGTCCAGACCTTCGTCAAATTCGCCGATCCGGCGGCCCACGAGGACGAGGTCGAGGCGGAAGGCCGGGTCGGCGCGCCGATGCACGGCAAGCTCGTCGCCATGTTCGTCGCGCCGGGGCAACAGGTCGCCAAGGGCGACCGGCTCTTCATCGTCGAGGCGATGAAAATGGAACACGCCGTTGCCTCGCCGATGGACGGCGTCATCGCCGACGTGCGCGGCGTCGTCGGCGACCAGCTCGACCAGGGCGCGACGGTGATCGTCTTCGAGGAGACAGAAGGCGAGGGCTGAGGCGCCCGGCCGATCGTGGCCGGCCCGCGGACTGTGGCTGCTGTTCGCTCCGCCTCGGACGGCGGCCCGATCGCGAGGGCCGCGTGTCGCTGGTCGCGGCCGGAACGCGATTCCGATGATCTCGTTGGTCGCGGTTGCGTAAACCGGATCGGTTCTTAATCGATTTTTCTTCTTTTTTGTTTAGTGTCCCGGGCAGTCACCAACTGATCGCAAGTAAAAACGCCCCGCGAGCTGTCGGCAGGGGCGGCTTGCAAGGGCAGTGAACCCATGTCCATCGTGCTTCGCGTCTTCTCGGGCCTCGTGCTCGGCTGCATTCTCCTCTGCGTCTATGCCGGGTATGAGGTGCTCCTCGGTGTGAGCTTCAAAGGGCTGATCGGGATTTTCCTGGTCTCGCTGCTGGTGACGGCTTCGGTGCGCAGCGCCGACGACGACAATTCCCCTTTCGGCCATTGGACCGACTGACGGGCACCCTTGCGGCCGGAAGCATGTCGGCTGGCGCGTTCCGTCATTCCCGATGACAAGCGGTAATCCATAACCCACTGCACTGCCGGAATATCGGCGTCTCTGCCGCTTGGCGGAGGTCGTCTGGATTCGCTGACTTCACAAACGAAGTGCAACACCCTGCTAAGGTGTTGCCGCTATGGGACAAAGGTACGGACAGCTCTCGCTTGAAGAGAGGATTTCGATTGCCCGGTTCCGGGACGAAGGTCGGTCGCTCCGGCAAA
>JAKPQE010000142.1 GCA_029572955.1 Pseudomonadota bacterium | reverse complement strand
GCTGGGATCTCCTTGGCCATATCGCGGATGCCCTGGCGGAGCTTGGCGAACTCGGGCTCGGTCGCGTCGATGGTCTTGCGCACGCCGGCGAAGGCGCTCGAGAACTTCATCGACTCGTTGATGGCCAGGCCACCGAGCGCGACGGCCGGCAGGGTGAAGCCCTTGGTCAAGGTCATGCCGGCGGCGGCCGCGCTGGCGCCGAAGCTGGTGATGGATCGCGAAGCGCCGAGCAGGCCGGCGGCGGTGCCGGCGCCGGCGAGCTCGGCCTGCTTCTGCAGGCGCCCAAGGTCGCGCATCGCGGCCTTCGCGCCCGAGCCGCGGTAGCTGGTGACGATAGGGATGACGACGGCCACGTTACCTCACCGCCTCCATGCGGCGCGTGTACTCGAGCTCGGCCTCGCGAACGGCGTCCTCGACGTCGGCCTGAGCCCGGTCGCCCTCGGCATCCCAGGCGGTCCACAGGAACCGGCCCGGCGAGTAGTACTTGGCGTTGAGCGTGTCGATGAGGCTCTGCGTGCGCCGCACGTTCTCCGGCCGGGCATCGCGCACGGCGTTGGCGAGCTCGAAGACGGACGCCAGCACGCCCGGCTCGCTCGACCACTTCTGGCCCCGCGGAACCGAGCCGGCCGCCGTGGCGATCGACTTCACGAAGGATCCGCGGCGCGTGCGCGTGCGGACCCGGTAGGCGGTGCCCGTCGCACCCGTCCGCTCGAACTCGGCCTGGGCGACCGACTTGACGCGGTTCGCCACGACGTTCAGCCGCCGGTCGAGCCGCTTGAGCAGATCCGGCTCCATCTGGCGCAAGAGGTTGCGCGTGGCGGAGACGCCGGCGACATCGACGTCGGTCGAGTAGACGGGTGCGGGCACCTTAGCGCCTCCCGGTCAGTCGCCGGCCCAGGTCGGCGAGGCGAGCTTCGCGGGCGGCGTCGCCGCGCGACTCATCGCCGTAGAGGAGATCGACCATGGCGTCGAAGACGCCCGGCCGGCAGCGGGAGATGCCGAGCAGGTCGCACAGGTGGCCGATCGGCTGCAGGGTGTCCAGCGCCACACGAGCTAACTGGCGCTCTGTGGCGCGTCGGATTCCCCCGCGGACGGCTCCTCGGCCGGCGCGGGCTCGTCGTCCTGCGGGA
>JAKPQE010000123.1 GCA_029572955.1 Pseudomonadota bacterium | reverse complement strand
CGAGGAGCGCGTCATGGACAACGACGCGCTCGAGCGCGAGCGCGGCATCACGATCCGGGCGAAGCACTGCACGGTCGAGTGGGACGGCTACCTCATCAACATCATCGACACGCCGGGCCACGCCGACTTCTCGGGCGAGGTGGAGCGCGTCCTCGGCATGGTCGACTCGGTGCTGCTGCTCGTGGATGCGAACGAAGGGCCCATGCCGCAGACGCGCTACGTGCTCATGCGCGCCCTGCGTCTGGGGCTGCGGCCGATCGTCGTCGTCAATAAGGCCGACCGGCCCAACGCCGACCCCTCGGGCGCTCTCGACAAGACCTTCGACCTGTTCGTCGAGCTGGGCGCCGACGACGGGCAGCTCGACTTCCCGATCCTCTACGGCTCCGGTCTGGAAGGCTGGATCGTGAAGGACCTCGACGAGTACCGGCGCGAGGAGCACGAGCGCGAAGCGCGCCAGCGGGACGGCGGCGGCCTTTCGCCGGCGCTGCGCGCCGAGCTGGCCGCCGCCGGAATGGCCGACCTCTTCGCGACCATCATCGCCGAGGTCCGGCCGCCGAGGGTCGACCGGGCGGCGCCGTTCGTCATGCAGGTCAGCACGCTCGCCTGGAGCGACTACGTCGGCCGCATCGGTTGCGGGCGTGTCCTGCAGGGTCGTCTGTGCGTCGGCGACGATCTGCAGCGCATCGTCACGCGTCGCGTCGGCGCCGGCTCAGCCGGCATGGCCCGCTCAGAAGTCGCTGCGGGCTCAGCCGGCTCAGCCGGCGCCGCCGACGCGGCGCCGGAAGGCTTGGAGATCGTCGCCGCCGAGGTGGCGCGCGTCACCCGCTTGTGGGTCACGCGCGGCCTCGAGAACCGCGAGGTCGACGAGGTCGCCGCCGGCGACATCGTCTGGCTCGCGGGCTCGGGCGACGTCGCCATCGGCGACACGCTCGCCGCGCCCGAGCTCGACCCGGCGGCTGTCGCCCTGCCGCCGCTCGAGATCGAGGAACCGACGGTGAGCATGTTCTTCCTCGTCAACGACGGCCCGTTCGCCGGGCAGGACGGCAAGGCGGCGACCCTGCGCCAGATCAAGGACCGCCTGGCGCGCGAGGCGCGTGTCAACGTGG
>JAKPQE010000182.1 GCA_029572955.1 Pseudomonadota bacterium | reverse complement strand
GTCGGACGCGATCAGCCGGCGATCTTGGAGGCCATCACCGAGATCGTCTTCACGTAGACCTCGGCCTTGTTCCACTGGCGCAGCACGCCGTAATTGCGCGAGCCGGCGTCCCAGCCGCCCGGACCCCAGCCGTAGGACTTGAGGTAGTTGGCGGTCGAGCCGAGCACGTCCGGCACCGAGCGGATCAGGTCGACGCGGCCGTTGCCGTCGAAGTCGACGCCGAACTTGACGTAGGACGAGGCGAGGAACTGCGTCTGGCCGAGTTCGCCGGCCCAGGCGCCGCGCATCTGCGCCGGCGTCATGTCGCCGCGCTGCACGATCCGGAGCGCGCTCATCAGCTCGTTGGTGAAGAAGGCCGAGCGCCGGCAGTCATAGGCCAGCGTCGCCAGCGAGCGGATCGAGGACATGTTGCCCGAATTGGCGCCGAAACCGGTCTCGAGGCCCCAGATCGCGACGATCACCGCGCCGGGCACGCCGTAGCGCTTCTCGATCGCCGCGAAGGTCTTGGCGTGCGTCTTGAGCAGCTGCTTGCCCTTGCTGATCATCGCGTTGTTGACGCGGCGCGCATAGAACTGCTCGAAGCTCAGCTTGAACGAATGCTGGCCGCGATCGAGCTTGATCACCTTGGCATCGTAGGTGAGGCCGTTGAGGGCCGAGTCGATCACCTTCTGCGAGATGCCGGCGGCGGCCGCCTCTTTCTTGAAGCTCTCCAGCCAGGCCGAGAAGCCGGCCGCGTTGTTCCCGCAGGTCGCGGCTGCTGCCGGCGCGGCATAGGTCGCCGCAGCCAGGGCAAGTCCGAGGATCAGGGAACGGGATTTCGAGAAGAACATGAAGCCCCCCATCTGCAAGGCGGTGTCGGGATGAACGTTGCACCGCGCCGGCTCGGCGAGCCCGGCGCCCCTCGTCGCACCCGCCGACGCGGATGACGGGTAATCGGCGACGAATCGCGCGGATTATGCCAGTTCGGGACAAAACTGTCATGACGCCGCCGACGGCATCGGCGGTTACCCTTAACCGACAAGCGAAAAGGGGCGCTCCTCGGCGCCCCTCAGATCACTGACAAACCCGTCGATATTTTCGGCGGGTTTTGTTTTTGGTTCGGCGGGTTTGGTTTGTCGGGAGAGGTTTTGGGCGGCCTGAGAGGCGTGGCGGCTCATGCGGTTGCCGGTTTTGGGGCTTTGGTGAG
>JAKPQE010000057.1 GCA_029572955.1 Pseudomonadota bacterium | reverse complement strand
GACGGGCTCGAGCCGAAGTTGATCTGCACCGCGCCAGGAGCCACGTGGAGCACGACAGAGCGCCCGCCGGCCCCCGCGGCGACCGCGTACCCTCCTGCGGCGCCAAAGCCCGGCAGAGTGGCTCCTGCGAGCCCGTGTGCGGCCCGACGCACGGCATCCTTGCCGCCGTCGATGCCGATTGCGAGCCCGGCGGCGACGTCCTTGCCGATGGCGGCGAAGACGCGCGAGGGCGAGCCGATGCCGAGCACCTTCTTCGCGGCCTTGGAGAGCCCGCCGATGAGCCCCTTGAGTTTGTCGGTGACCCAGTGCCAGGCGGCGGAGATGCCGTTGCGCAGCCCGGCCACGATGTCCTTGCCGACCTCGTAGAGGATCCGCCCCGGGTTACCGATGGCGGACTTGATCTTGCCGGCGACGGTGCGCAGGAAGCTCACCACGCGGTTGAAGGCGCTGACGATGCCGTCGCGCATGCTCCCGAAGAAGCCCACGACGGAGTCGGCCACGGCCTTGACCTTCCCGAGCACCGCCCGGATGATGCCCACCCACGTCTTGATGTAATTGGCGACGAAGCCGAAGACGGCGACGGCGGCCGTCTTGATGGCTCCCCAGGCGGCGTTCACGATATTGCGGAAGGTCTCCGACTTCTTGTAGGCGACCACGAGCGCGGCCACCAGGCCGGCGATGGCGATGACGACGAGCCCGATCGGGTTGGCGGAGAGCGCCGCGTTGAGCAGCCACTGCGCCGCGGCGGCCGCCTTGGTGACGGCCGTGTGCGCCACCGTGGCGGCGGTCGCGGCGACCTTCGCGGCCGTCTCTGCGACCCACGAGGCTGCCTGCCGCGCGAGCGATGCGATGGCGAGCGCGCCCTGCTTGACGAACGAGACGAGTCCCTTGGTAGCCCCCGCGATGCCGCGCGCCCAGCCGGGCGCCGCCTTCCCGCCCTTGCTGAAGGCAAGTGCCAGCTTGCCGGCGACGCCCACCGCGGCACCGACGCCCTGCGCGAGCCGCCCGACGATCACGAGCACCGGCCCGATGGCGGCGCCCACGAGGGCGGCCTTGATGATGAAGTCCTGCTGGCCGTCCGTGAGGTTGCCGAACCTCTCCGCGAGCCTCGTGGCGCTCTCGAGCAGCCGCTCGAACGACCCCATGAGATTGTCGCCGATCGTGATGCTCATATCGCTGACGCGGTTCTTCATGATGGCCAGGCGCGGCTCTGGCGTCTCGTAGCGCCGGCCGGCCTCCTCAGCGAGCGCGCCGTTCTCCTGCCAGGCGTCGCCCGAGATCTTCAGAGCGTCGGAGAGCAGGTCGCCGGCGCCGGCGGCGCGCAGGAGCGCGTCGCGCTGGCGGACCTCGGTGATGCCGAGCTTCTCGAGCTGCCCGAGCGTCGAGCCGCCCTGCTTCTCCATCTCGCCAAGACCCTTGACGACGGCCGT
>JAKPQE010000007.1 GCA_029572955.1 Pseudomonadota bacterium | reverse complement strand
CACGGTCCGCGAAGAGATGCGCAATGGCCTCGCCCAGCCCTTGCGTGGAACCCGTGACGACCGCCGTCTTACCCTCCATGGAGAGGTTCTTGAGGGAATCCAAGTTCATGATTTAGCTCACCTTTACCGGGTTTCCAGTCTGCCACGAGAGGGTTGCCGCATCGGCCAGCTTCTGGGCCTGGAGGCCGTCATGGCCCGATGGCGTCGGGGTCTTGCCGGACTGCATGGCGGCGATGAAGGTGTTCACCTCGTTGGCGTAGGCGGCGACGTAGCGGTCGATGAAGAAGTTCTGGATGACGTCGGCGGTGAAGCCCGAACCATCGGCCCGCTCGACCGTCGACATGTGCACGTTGCCGGCCCGCAGCATGCCCTTGGAGCCGTGCACTTCGAGCCGCTGGTCGTAGCCATAGGCGGCGCGGCGGGAATTGGTGATGACGGCGATCTTGCCCGAGGCGGTCTGCATCTGGACGGCCGCGGTGTCGACGTCGCCGGCCTCGCCGATGCCCTTGTCGACCAGCGCCGAGCCGAGGGCGTGGACGGTGACGAAATCCTCGCCGACGAGGAAGCGGGCCATGTCGAAATCGTGGATCATCATGTCGCGGAAGAGGCCGCCCGAGCGGGCGATGTAGCTGACCGGCGGTGGCGCCGGATCGCGCGAGATGATGGTGACGAGCTCGACATCGCCAATTTCGCCCTGGGTGATGCGCGACTGGAGGGCCTGGAAATTGGGGTCGAAGCGGCGGTTGAAGCCGATCATCAGCGGCACGCCGGCCTTCTCGACCACCGGCAGCAGCGCCTCGATGCGCTCGACCGACAGCGATACCGGCTTCTCGCAGAGGATGGCCTTGCCGGCGCGGGCGGCCTGCTCGATCAGGTCGGCATGGGTGTCTGTGGGAGTGGCGATGAGCACGGCATCGACGTCGGACGCGATAATCTCGTCGACCGATTTCACGCTGGCGCCGACCGTTCTGGCGAGCGCCGCGGCGGCATCAGGGATGGCGTCGGCCACATAGGCTAC
>JAKPQE010000179.1 GCA_029572955.1 Pseudomonadota bacterium | reverse complement strand
GCCTCCATCACCGAGGACGATGTCCGCCTCCTCGCCGCCATCCTCAACTCCACACCGCGAAAAATCCTCGGATACCGAACCCCTCAGGAGCTATTCTCCAAGAAACTGTTGCACTTCAAATGTGAATCCACCTTCCCGCCTCTGCGGGAATGACGATCGTGGTGGACGGCGCGGCAAGAAGGCATCGCCGGGGCCTTGGCGCCGGGCCCGAGATCGGCAAGACTGCAACCTCGACGTTTTCCCGCCAAGGTTTTGCCGATGCGCCCACAAGGATTTCTCCTGCCACCTTTGCCCGCCGAAGCGAGGCTGCTCGAAAAGGTCGGGACGGGGGAGTGGTGCTGGATTTCCGACGAGCGCCCCGGCGAGCGCGGCCAAACGCCGGACAACACCGTCCGGGCGAGCTTCATTCGCTTTCTGGCCCTCGGCGGGGACCAAGACACCTTCGTTCATGAGCACGGCGTTCAGCTGGCGGGCGCATGGGTCGAAGGGGTGCTGGATTTCGAAGGCTGCGAAATCCCAAGGACATTGGTGCTTTTTCGCTGCCGGTTCGAGGCAGCCCCGGTCTTTCTCCACGCCAAGGCGAAGACCATTGTGCTTTCCGGCAGCGTCCTGCCGGGTTTTAAGGCCGATGGCCTCCACGTCACCGGCGGCCTCTTCCTCCGCGATGGCTTCGAGGCGGAGGGCGAGGTGCGGCTGCCCGGGGCCAGGATCGGCGGCGATCTTTCATGCAACGGCGGCAAATTCCGGAGTACCGAAGGAGAGAATGAGAAAGACGAAAACAAGAGTCGTGTGGCGCTCCATGCTGATGGCCTCGACGTCATCGGCGGTGTTTTCTTTGGCGATGGTTTCGAGGCGGACGGCGCGGTGCGGCTGCCCGGGGCCAGGATCGGCGGCGATCTTTCATGCAACGGCGGCAAGTTCCGCAACGAGAAAGGCATGGCGCTGATTGCTGATCGCCTCGATGTCACCGGGAGCGTTTTTCTTGCGGACGGCTTCGAGGCGGAAGGCGAGGTGGGGCTCGTCGGGGCCAGGATCGGCGGCGAACTCTCATGCATCGGCGGCAAGTTCCGCAATGGAAATGGCGTCGCCATCCAAGGGCAGAAGATGCAGGTCGAGGGCGCGTTTCAGTTCCGCAACGTCGAGACCGACGAAGGGCACATCGACCTCAACACTGCCCATGTCGAGGATCTCGTCGACGACGCAGCATCCTGGGCAAAGGCGAAGTCTCTGATCCTCGATGGTTTCACCTATGACCGGCTCGCCGGCACGGCGCCGACCGACTATGCCAGCCGCAAGGGCTGGCTTCTGAAGCAACTACCTTCCGATCTTGCCGAGGAGTTCAAGCCGCAGCCCTTCGAGCAGCTGGCCAAAGTGTTGCGCGAGATGGGCCATGTCGAGGATGCGCGGCGCATCGCGATCCTGAAGCAGGACTACCAGCGCCGGGCGAGCTGGCTTCAGGCACTGCGGCGCTTTGCTGCTGCGAAGGATCAGATCGATCTGAAAGCGCCTTGGAAGGAACGCCTCCGGATTTGGGCCAAAGCGAATGCAGGTCTCGTTGGAGCCGTAGTCCGGCGCTCTCTCGGGTGGGCGTTCAAATGGACATCGGGTTATGGCTACCGGCCAATCTGGGCGCTGGGGTGGATGGCCCTGTGGTGGGTGATCGGCGTCGGCGTATTCAGTACGGCCTATTCATCCGGTGCCATGATCCCGGGTGAGACACGCATGCTGGTCAACGCGACTTGGCTCGAATGCGCCGGCATCGAGGATGGTCAGAAGGAACGAAAGTCGGTCGAGGTCCTGAAGACGCTCGATTGCTTTTTGCAGAAGCCGCCGGGCCGCGACTACCCCCGCTTCAACGCCTTCGTCTATTCCCTCGACACCTTCGTACCCATTCTCGACCTGCATCAGGAATCGGCCTGGATGCCGCAGCCGATGCGGGCGGAGGAGGGGAGCTGGGCCGGCTGGGCAAGGGGTTATCTCTGGGTCCACATCATTTTCGGCTGGATCTTCACCACCCTTGCCGTCCTCGGCTTCACCGGCCTCGTCAAGAAGGACCCGTGAGGCGAGGGGCGCGCGGGCCTTATCCCGCTTCCTCCAGTTGGGAATGACGGCTGTGGCGGTGTCCGGGACGACGGACACTCTGCAAAGGACGACGGCCACTCTGCGAACGCGCGGGCGAGGACGGAGGAACCATGCGGAAGACGCTCGGGGCCCCGGCGCGTCAGACCTTGCCCTTGGCTTCCTGCCAGAGCGCTTCCATCTCGGCGAGGGTCGCCTCGGCGGGCGTCGTGCCGGCCTCGGCGAGGTTCTCCTCGATATAGGAAAAGCGCCGGCGGAATTTCTGGTTGGTGCGCTGCAGCGCCTGTTCCGGATCGAGATGGAGGTGGCGGGCGAGGTTGGCAATGACGAAGAGGACGTCGCCGAGCTCGTCCTCGAGCCGGTCGTGCGGCGCATTCGTCGCGATCTCGTGGGCGATCTCGTCGGTCTCCTCGCGCAGCTTGTCGAGCACCGAGCCGACATCGTTCCAGTCGAAGCCGACGGTGCCGGCGCGCTGCTGCAGCTTTACCGCCTGGCGCAGGGCCGGCAGGTTCGCCGGCACGTCGTCGAGGACGCCGCCCGCGGCGCCGGCATGGCCGGCGACGATGCCCCTCTCGCGCTTGCGGGCGGCCTTTTCGGCCCGTTCCTCGGCCTTGATGCGCTCCCAGGCGGCCTTGACGTCGTGGCGCGTTTCGGCCGCGTCGGGGCCGAAGACGTGCGGGTGGCGGCGGATCATCTTCGCGGTGATGCCGTGGACGACGTCGCCGAAGTCGAAGCCGCGCTGCTCCTCGGACATGCGGGCGTGGAAGACGACCTGCAGGAGGAGATCGCCGAGTTCGTCCTCGAGGTCGACGGCATCGCCGCGGGCGATCGCGTCGGCGACCTCGTAGGCCTCCTCGATCGTATAGGGCGCGATCGTCGCGAAGGTCTGTTCGAGGTCCCAGGGGCAGCCGGTGCCGGGGGTGCGCAGCGCCGCCATGATCTCGAGAAGACGCTCGATGTCGCGGGACGGCTGCATGGCATCACTCCGGGGCGTTGATGTACGCCCCGGTCTGTCAGTTTTCTCGGGGCGTTGGCGTCGTCCCGGTCTATCAGGCGAAGCGCGTGAGGTCGACCGGCTGGCGCCGCGATCCCCAGTTTCCCGGCGGTCCCTCGAAGATGCCGGCCATCGGCGTGCCGCAGGCGGTGCAGACGCCGTGATCGTCGAGGTTCCATTCCAGGATCTCGTAGCCCTCGCGGCCGATGGTGCGGGTGCCGCAGGCATGGCAGTAGCTCGACTGGCGGCCATAGTCGGCGACATTGCCGACATAGGCGTGGCGCACGCCGTTCTCCATGGCGACCTGGCGGGCGCGGGCGAGGGTGGCGGCCGGCGTGCGGCTCTTGTCGCGCATGCGGTAGTCGGGATGGAAGGCCGAGAAATGCAGCGGCACGTCGGGGCCGAGTTCGCCGACGATCCAGCGCGTCATGGCATCGATCTCGGCGTCGCTGTCGTTCGAGCCCGGAATGACGAGATTGGTGATCTCGAACCAGACGTTCGTCTCGTGCCTGAGGTATTTCAGCGTGTCGAGCACGACTTCGAGCTCGGACTTCGTCACCTCGCGATAGAAGCGCTCGGTGAAGGCCTTCAGGTCCACATTGGCGGCATCGATCTTCTCGAAGAAGTCGGCGCGGGCCTCGTCCGAGACATAGCCGGCGGTGACGGCGACCGTGCGGATGCCGCGCTCGTGGCAGGCGTCCGAAATGTCCCGCGCGTATTCGTGGAAGATGACCGGGTCGTTGTAGGTGAAGGCGACCGAGCGGCAGCCATAGTGCTCGGCGGCGCGGGCGATCGCCTCGGGCGAGGCCTTGGCCTGCATCGTATCCATCTCGCGGCTCTTCGAGATGTCGTGGTTCTGGCAGAAATTACAGGCGAGGTTGCAGCCGGCGGTGCCGAGCGAAAGGATCGAGGTGCCGGGCAGGAAATGGTTGAGCGGCTTCTTCTCGACGGGGTCGATGCAGAAGCCGGAGGAGCGGCCCCAAGTCGTCAGGACGATCGCGTCGTGAAGCCTCGCCCGCACGAAGCAGAGGCCGCGCGCGCCTTCCTTCAGCTTGCAGAAGCGCGGGCACATGCGGCATTCGACGCGGCCGTCGTCGAGCATCCGCCAGTATTTGGTCGGCACGATGTTTTCCGGCTCG
Source organism: Pseudomonadota bacterium (assembly GCA_029572955.1). Lineage (GTDB taxonomy): Bacteria > Pseudomonadota > Alphaproteobacteria > Rhizobiales > JAKPQE01 > JAKPQE01. The sequence continues at coordinate 171,527 of JAKPQE010000179.1, read as the reverse complement.
ACGCCGTCGAGGAGGCCGGCATCGGCGGGGGAGGGATGATGCTCGTTCGCGTGTGTCATCGCAACGCCGCCTCCGGGCGGTCTTGTGGATGTCCCGGCCGGGCACGCCGGGAAATGTGATTGGCGCGGGTCGGCGGACAGGAATATTTTGCTATCGAACACTATATGAACATCATGGACACGATTTCCAAGATACGCGAGCCGCAGGTCGCGGGTATGTTCTACCCGGCCGAGCCGGAGGCGTGCGCGGCGCTCGTTGCCCGTTCGCTCGCCGCGGCGAAGCCCTCGGCGGCCGATCGCGCCAAGCTCGTCATCGCGCCCCATGCCGGCCACGTCTATTCCGGGCCGATTGCGGCGACGGTCTACAAGCCGCTCGAAAAGGCGAGGGACCGGATCAGCCGGGTCGTCCTCGTCGGCGTCGCCCACCGGGTGCCGTTCAAGGGCATCGTGACGACCGGCGCGACCCACTGGAAGACGCCGCTCGGCCTCGTGCCGATCGATGGCGACTGGCTCCACCGCGCCGGCGTGCCGGTGATGGAGGAGGCCTTTGCCGGCGAGCATAGCCTCGAAGTGCATCTGCCGTTCCTGCAGACGGTGCTCGGCGATTTCGCGCTGCTGCCGCTGATCGTCGGCGGCGCGAGCCATCAAGAGGTCGCGGACGTGCTCGAGCGCGTCTGGGGCGGGCCGGAGACGCTGATCGTCATTTCCTCCGACATGTCGCATTTCCACGACTACGAGACGGCGCAAAGGCTCGACGCGGCGACGCGCGCGGCGATCGAGGCGCTCGAACCGGAGCGGCTTTCCGGGGAGGGGGCCTGCGGCTACCGGGCGATCGGCGGCGCGCTGCTCCAGGCACGAAAGCGCGACATGCGGGTCACCGGCGTCGATTTCCGCAATTCCGGCGATACGGCGGGCGCGCGGGACCGGGTCGTCGGCTATGGCGCCTTCATCATGGAATATGCCCATGACGCGCGGCTCGGCGAGACCGAGCGCGGCATCGCCCTCGACGCGGTGCGCCAGGCGCTGAAGGTCGCGAGCCGCGACGGCGAGGAGCCGCGGGTCAAGAGCTGGCACGGCGTGCCCGAGCCGCTGAAGGCGATGCGCGCCTCGTTCGTGACGCTGACGAGCGGCGGGCGCCTCAGGGGCTGCGTCGGCAGCCTCGTGGCGCAACGGCCGCTGCTCGCCGATATTGTCGCCAATGCGCGCAATGCCGGCTTCCAGGACCGGCGCTTCGATCCGCTCTCGGCGGGCGAGCTCGCCGGCCTCGACATCGAGGTCTCGGTGCTTTCCTATCCGCGGCCGATCGCCTTTGCGAGCGAGGCCGAACTCGTCCGCGCCATTCGCCCGGATGTCGACGGGCTGATCCTCACGGACGGCAACAGCCGCGGCCTGTTCCTGCCGAGCGTCTGGGAGAGCCTGCCGGACGTTCACGATTTCCTGCGCCAACTGAAGCGCAAGGCGGGGCTCGCGCCGGACCACTGGTCGAAGAGCCTCCGCGTCCATCGCTTCACGGCCGAGAAGTTCGGCGCGCCGTTCGGGCCGATCGTTGCAGGCGGACCCATCCCGGCGACTGAGCAGTGAGACGGGCGAGCGCGGGAACCGGCGAGGGCGGTCCATAGCCATCGAAGCGGAGCTGGCGAATGCAGCTCCCATATCGGGAGGGTCACCCGATGAAACGTCGAAACGTCCTTCTCCTTGGGCTCGGGACCTTGATGGCGCTCGGCGCCCCGGCCGATGCGAAGATGCTGATCGGCGGGTCGTGCGCCTATCGTGACGTGCCGGGCAAGGCGACGATCGTCTCGGTCGAGAAGACCGCGGCCTCGCGGGCCCAGGCCAAGACCGGCGGCGGCCCGGGTTATGAAGGGTTCGAGGTGCGTTTCCGCTTTGCGCCCGCCAAGGCCGACGCCGAGATCGCGGGGCAGGTCGGCAAGTCGCTGCTGCTCCAGCTCACCAATTCCTGGTATCCGGGGCCGAGGTTCCTCGACAAATACGGGATCCGGGTCGGGCGGACGTTGCCGGCCGTCCTCGAGGTGCGCACCAGCGGCACGTGCTCGCCCTATGTCTACGCGTTTCCGGGCGTCGATCTCGCGGACTATTTCGAGAGCCGCTGAGGCTGATGGAGCCCGCGTGCCATCGACCCGTGCCCGGTCGTTCGGATCTCCAGCCGGGTGGGCGGTCGCGTGAGGGGCCTTGCGAGGGGGCGTCGCTCCGGTGACCCGTCAGCCTTGCAGGACAGAAAAATCCATCGTCCCGAATGCCCATCCGTAATTCGCATAAGAAAGATTATGGAACATAAATGGGGTAACCGGGGCGGCCGAGAAACGGGAGTCGGAGTCGAATGATGGCCGACAAGCCCCTGAGATCGATCAATCTTACGACGAGCGGTAGCGACGTGGACAAGTCGGACGACAGCCAGCCCGTCGGTTATCCCCTCAGGCCGGCCAGAGTGCGCGCAGCGGCGCCTGTGTCGTGGCGCGCAGCACCTCGAGATCGTGCGGCGCCGAATGCGCGGCGATGACGGCAAGGACGTCGGCGACGATCGTCTCCGGCGGCACATGATGTGGCGTGAGGTCCGCGACGACCTCGGCGGTGAACCATCGGGCCCGGAGACCGGCTCCGGCGTCCCCGGCCGCCAGCCGCCGATGAAGATGCCGCGTGGCAGCGCCGGCAAGGCATCGGCGAAATCGAGAACGTCCGCGGTCGGCATGTGGCGGCGGAACATGGCGAGCACGCTGCGCATCATCGCCTGGGCCTGATTGTGGGTCTGCAACATGGCGCGGACCTTCAGGTCGGCGAGCCACGACTGGTATTCTCCCGATGCGAATTCGACGTCGTATGGCTGGGTCATCGCGCTTTTCCGCCGGCGGAAGCCTGCTCGCCCGTCAGTTTCGCATAAAACCGAATTGAATCAATGCACTCTTTGGAATTCTTCGAAAGTCTCCTATCCTAAAAACGCTTTGAAAACAATGGCTTTTTATTTCATGCTGAAGTCTCGATCGAAATTCCAGTCCTTATGTTCAAGTGATCCGTAAAACACATTGAATCATAATGATAAAAGTCGACCGATCTCAGCAATCCGTTTCGAATCTGATGCCGTCGAAGGCGGGCTCGATGCCCTTCGGCAGGGTGTCGACCAGTGTGCGGTAGTCGAGGTCGACATGCATGTTGGTGAGGATGGCGCGGCGCGGCTTCATGCGGCCGACCCAGCCGATCGCATCGTCGAGGCAGAAATGGCTCGGGTGCGGGCGCCGGCGCAGGGCATCGATCACCCAGACGTCGAGGCCGGAGACCGCCGGCAGCGATTCATCGGGCAGGCCGACGAGATCGCTCGAATAGGCGACGGGTCCGATGCGGAAGCCGAGGGAATGGATCTCGCCGTGATGCTGGCGGAACGGCAAGGCGGTGATCGGACCGCCCGGCCCTTCGACCGTCACCGGCTCGCCCTCGGTAATGCGGTGCTCGGTGAGGATCGGCGGATAGCTCGATCCGGGCGGCGTCTCGAAGCAATAGGCAAAGGCCTCGTGCAGCCGGAGCGAGGTCTGCTCGTCGGCGAAGACGTCGACGCGGCGGGCGCTGTGCAGGGCGAGCACACGCAGATCGTCGACGCCGTGGATGTGGTCGGCGTGCGGATGCGTGTAGAGCACGCCGTCGATGCGGCCGATGCCGGCGCCGATGAGCTGCATCCGGAGGTCGGGCGTCGTGTCGATGAGGACGAAGGTGCTGGCGTCCCTGCCCCGCCGCTCGACGAGCATCGAGCAGCGCCGGCGCCAGTTGCGCGGCTCGTTCGGATCGCAGGCGCCCCAGACATTGCCGATGCGCGGCACGCCGCCGGAGGAGCCGCAGCCGAGGACGGTGAAGATCAGCCGGTCGGACATCTGGCCTCGGTTCCTCGTCGGCCGCGCCTCAGGGACGCGGCACCTTGCTGAACAGACGGAAGAAGTTCTCCGTCGTCGTTGCCGCCATCGCGGCCGGCTCGGCGCCGTGGATCGCGGCGAGCGCCGCCGCGGTGTCGGCGACATAGGCGGGCTCGTTGCGCTTGCCGCGGTGTGGCACCGGGGCGAGATAGGGCGCGTCGGTCTCGACGAGAAGGCGCTCGGCCGGCAGGTCGGCGACGATCGCCCGGAGCGCGTCGGTCTTCTTGAAGGTGATGATGCCGGAAAGCGAGACATAGGCGCCGAGCGCGACGGCGCGCTTCGCGAGTTCCGGCCCGGACGAGAAGCAGTGGAGGAGCATCGGGAAGGCGCCCTTCCCCGTTTCGTCCGCGAGGATGTCGGCGGTCTCGCTGTCGGCGTCGCGCGAATGGATGACGAGCGGCAGGCCGGTGCGCCGGGCCGCCTCGATATGGACGCGGAAGGCGGCCGCCTGCAGGTCGCGCGGGCTCTTGTCGTAGAAGAAATCGAGGCCGGTCTCGCCGATGGCGACGACCTTGTCGTCGGCGGCGATCGCGACGAGTTCGTCGGCGCCGACATCGGTTTCGTCGGCGGCGTTGTGCGGATGGGTGCCGATCGAACAGTAGATCTCGTCGTAGCGCGCAGCCACCGCCCGCACCTGCTCGAAACGGCGCACCCGCGTCGAGATCGTCACCATGCGGGCAACGCCGGCGGCGCGGGCGCGTTCGACCACGGCATCGAGTTCCTCGGCGAAGTCCGGGAAGTCGAGATGGCAGTGGCTGTCGACCAGCATCAACCTGCTTCTCCCGGCGCCTCTTCGACGTAGCGCGGGAAGACCGGCGACGGCGCGGGCAGCTCGGTGCCGCCGGCAAGGCGGGCGGCGGCGCCGAGGGCGGCGAAGTCGCGCGCGGTTTCCGGCACGGCGAGGATGTCGAGCAGCTTGCCCGCCGCGACCGGCATGTAGGGCTGGGCGAGGATCGCCACCTGGCGGATGACCTCGGCGGTCACGTAGAGGACGGTGCCCATGCGCGCCGGATCGGTCTTCTTCAGCGCCCAGGGCTCCTTGGCGGCGAAATAGCGGTTGGCTTCGGCGACGACCGACCAGACGGCTGCGAGCGCGGTGTGCAGCGCCTGCTCCTTCAGGGCATCGCGGCAAAGGCCGAGGAGCGCATCGGCCCGGGCGATGATCGCCTCGTCGTCGGCATCGAGCGGACCGGGCACCGGCAGCACGCCGCCGAGGTTCTTGGCGATCATCGACAGCGAGCGCTGGGCGAGATTGCCGAGGTCGTTGGCAAGGTCGGCGTTGATGCGCTGGACGATCGCCTCGTGGCTGTAGTTGCCGTCCTGGCCGAACGGCACCTCGCGCAGGAAGAAGTAGCGCAGCTGGTCGACGCCGTAAGCCGCGATGAGCGCATGCGGATCGATGACGTTGCCGACCGACTTCGACATCTTCTCACCGCGGTTGAAGAGGAAGCCGTGGGCGAAGACGCGCTTCGGCAGGGCGATGCCGGCCGACATGAGGAAAGCCGGCCAATAGACCGCGTGGAAACGCACGATGTCCTTGCCGATCACGTGGATGTCGGCCGGCCAGTAGCGCTGGAATTTCTCCGAGTCGGTATCGGGATAGCCGACGCCGGTGATGTAGTTGGTGAGCGCGTCGACCCAGACATACATGACGTGGCGGTCGGTGCCGGGCACCGGAACGCCCCAGTCGAACGTGGTGCGCGAGACCGAGAGGTCCTTGAGGCCGCCCTTGACGAAGCTCATCACCTCGTTGCGGCGCTCGTTCGGGCCGATGAATTCCGGATGGGCCTCGTAGTGGGCCATCAGCGGCTCGGCGAACTTCGACAGGCGGAAGAAGTAGCTCTCTTCCTCGACCCACTCGACGGGCGAGCCCTGCGGGCCGTAGCGCACGCCGTCGGCGCGCACTTCCGTCTCGCCCTCGGCGTAATAGGCCTCGTCGCGGACCGAGTACCAGCCGGCATACTTGTCGAGGTAGATGTCGCCGGCCTCGACCATCTTCTCCCAGATCGCCTGGACGGAACGCTTGTGGCGCGGCTGGGTGGTGCGGATGAAGTCGTCGTTGGAGCAGCCGAGGGCCTCGGCCATCTTCATGAACAGCGGCGCCTGCTGATCGGCGAAGTCGCGCACCGACATGCCGTTCTTGGCGGCGGTCTGCTGCATCTTCATGCCGTGTTCGTCGGTGCCCGTCAGGAAATAGACGTCGAAGCCGTCGAGCCGCTTGAAGCGGGCGATGGCGTCGGTGGCGATGACCTCGTAGGCGTGGCCGATATGCGGCGCGCCGTTCGGGTAGGAAATCGCGGTGGTGATGTAGAAAGGCGTCTTGTCGGCCATTTGGGGGGCCCGCTCCATCTTGGCGAAACACTTTTCACGCCGCGCGCCGGCCGCCCCTGCCCGCAACGTGAAAACGCGTCGAAACAACTAGATAGTCCGATATCAGGTTTCCGCCAGCGCGGAAAGGGCGCCATGGGGAGAAGCGCCTCGAGATGCCCCGTCCCGGGTCCCCTTGCCTAGTTGTTCCCGCCCGGCAGGCGCCAGTCGCCGTAGTGCTCGGCGATGGCGCGGAACATGGCGATCGTCTCCTGCTTGACGATATGGCCATCGTGACCGTCGGCGCGGAAGTTGCGATCGGCGGCGGTCTGGACGACGACGATGCGGGCCTTCGGGTTCACGTAGATGTACTGGCCGTAGATGCCGACGGCGTAGAACTCGCCGTCCGCATCGACCGGAACCCACCACTGATAGCCGTAGCCGAAGACGTCGTTGGGGTTGGAGACCGGCGGCGCGCTCGGGGCGACCGACTGGCGGACCCAGTCCTCCGGCACGACCTCGGTTCCCTGCCAACGGCCGCCGTCGAGATAGAGCTGGCCGAGGCGGGCATAGTCGCGCGTTTCCATGTTGAGGCCGCCGAGCACGAAGGGGACGCCGTAGCCGTCGGTGAGATAGTAGGCATCGCCCTCCGGTCCGAGCTTCGACCAGAGCTTTTCGGCGAAATAGTCGATGACGCTCTTGCCCGTCGCGGCGCTGAGGACCATGCCGAGCACGTGGGTGTCGATCGAGACGTACTGGCGGGCGGTGCCCGGTTCGCGCTCCTTCTCCTTGAGCTCGGCGGCGAAGGCGTTCATCGACTTGCCGAGCGCGAGAACGCGTCCCATACGATTGATATCGCTGTTGAAATCGAGGTAATCCTCGTTGAAGCGAATGCCGCTCGCCATGTTGAGGACATTGCGGATGGTGGCCCCTTCATAGGCTCCGCCCGCAAGCTCCGGCACGTAGTCGGTGACCCTGGCGTCGAGCGAGGCGATCTTGCCCTCGCCGACGGCGATGCCGAAAAGCGCCGAGAGGAACGACTTGGCCATCGACCAGGAAATGCGCCGGTCCTCGCGGGTGGTGCCGAGGTAGTAGTCCTCGGCGACGATCGTGCCGTCGCGGACGACGACGAGCGAGGTCACGGCGGTCCTCTCGAGCCGGTCGGCGATGCTCTTCGTCTCGCCCTGCCAGGCATAGGTCTCAGGCATCGGGGCGAGCGCCACCGGCCAGGGCCGCGGCTCGCCGCTCGTCGGGATCGGGGCGGAGAAGAAGATGTCGGCCATGTGGGAGAAGTTGCCGACGATGTTCTCGGCGTCGAAGAGGCTCGTCACATGATAGAGGCGCACGAGCCGTTCGCGGTTCCAGACGGCGGCGACGAACGCCACCAGAACGAGAACGGCGATGATCCTGAGGCCTGTCCTGATGACGGTCTTCATGTCTCCGGCGCGCCGTTCGGCGGCCCTCCCCGTTTTTTCTCGCAACGGCCCCGGCGCGGGGCGTGCTCATTGTCGCCGTTTCGGGGCGCGGCGCAACAGGCGGCGGCGCTGCCTCGGCTAGCGCCGGCCGGCGGCCTCGGCGAGGGCGCGGAAGGCGCCGAGCACGACCGATTTCTTGTCGAGATTGTAGCCTTCCGCGGTCGCAGCAGTGGTGCTGATCGCCTCGAAGGCGTCGGCCCAGGCGATCGGCGGGACCTGTGACAAGGGTCCGGCGCTGCCGTCCGGCTCGGGCAGGCCGCGAACCCGGCGCCACAGCCAGTCGCGCAGAAGGTCGAGGAAGACCGCGTAGCTCTCCTCCTCGCCCTTGCGGGTGATCATGTCGGCAAATGCGTGGAGCGGCGCCACCTCGACGCCGGGCAGGCGGTCGACGAGCTTGCGGAAAGCCCGGTAAAGGGCGATGCCGTCGCCCTGCAGGAGGGTGATGGCGCGGCGCAGGCTGCCCTCGGCGAGGCCCGAGACGAGCGGCAAGTCGGCCGGATCGGTGCGGGCGCCGACGCCGAACTCGTCGAGCGCCATGGCGATCTCTTCGGTGGCGAGCGGCTCGAGGGTGAGCGCCCGGCAGCGCGAGCGGATGGTCGGCAGGAGCCGGCCCGGCGTGTGCGAGACGACGAGGAACAGCGCGCGCGGTGGCGGCTCCTCGAGGATCTTCAGCACGGCGTTGGCGGCGCTCGCGTTCATGTCGTCGGCCGGATCGACGATGGCGATGCGCCAGCCGCCCTCGGCGGCGGTCGAGCCGAAGAAGGAGATGCAGCGGCGCACGTCGTCGACCGGGATGCCGGCGGTGACGCGCTTCTTGTCCGGATCGTAGCGGCGCGAGAGGACGAGGAGGTCCGGATGCGCCCCCGCCGCGATGCGATGGGCGACCGGATGGCCGGTCGCGACCGACAGGCTCGTCGCATCGGCGACGACCGGGGCGCTCGGGTCGGGATTGGTCAGCACGAAGCGGGCGAAGCGATAGGCGAGCGTCGCCTTGCCGATGCCCTTCGGTCCGCCGATCAGCCAGCCGTGATGGATGCGGCCGCCGCGATAGGCCTCGAGCAGCGTCCGTTCGGCCTCGCGGTGACCGATCAGCGTCTCGCGCCGGCGCGGGGTCGGCAGGCCTTCCAGGGCGTCGACTTCGCCGGTCTCGTCGAGGGCGTCGGTCGAGGCCATCGCCTCAGTCCGCCCCGAGGCGCTCGTCGACGGCGCGCCAGATCGCGTCGGAAACGTCGCCGACCGGTGCCCGCGCATCGATGATCGTGACGCGCTGCGGCTCGGCCGCGGCAATGGCGAGGAAGCCCTGCCGCAGCCTTTCGTGGGATTCGACCGTCTCCTTCTCGAAACGGTCGGGCACGTGGCCTTCCTTCGAGCGGCGGTGGGCGGCGCGGGCAAGGCCCTCGCTCGCCGGCACGTCGAGGACGAGGGTCAGGTCCGGCCGCGTCTCGCCGACCGTGACGCGTTCGAGAGAGGCGATGAACTCGGGATCGACATTGCCGCCGATGCCCTGATAGACGCGCGAGGAATCGGCGAAGCGGTCGCTGATCACCCAGTCGCCGCGGGCGAGCGCCGGGGCGATCGTCTCGCGGATATGGTCGGCGCGGGCGGCGGCGAAAAGGATCGCCTCGGTCTCGGGGCCGAAGACCTCGGCGGCGCCCGACAGGAGCACGTGGCGGATGATTTCGGCGCCGGGCGAGCCGCCGGGCTCGCGGGTGGTCACCACGGTCCGGCCGGCCTTGCGCAGGCGCGCGGCAAGGCGCTCGACCTGGGTCGACTTGCCGGTCCCCTCGCCGCCTTCGAACGTGATGAACTTGCCCCGCACCGATTCGCCCGTTTATGGCTGGAATTCGCCATTGCTTATAGTGTGGGCGCGGCTGCTTTGCTACCGGGCCAAGGCGTTCGGTTCACAGCTTGGCAACGGCCGGACGCCGTGGCGAGAGACCGGCGGCGGCTAAAGCGAGACCTGCCAGATCCAGCCGAACAGGAGTTCGAGGGCGGCGTCGGTCGCCTTGCGCGCTAGGCCGCCTTCGGGCACGTCGGCGCCGGCAAAGAGCGGCGTTTCCTGGATGACGGCGTCGTTGCGCAGGATCTGGAGCGTGGCGATGCGGGTGCCCTTCTCGACCGGGGCCGGCAGCGGGCCGCGATAGAGGATGCGGGCGCGCAGCTCCTCGCGGCCTTCCTTCGGCAGGACGACGCGGACCGGACCCTTGCCGACGAGCGGTACGCCGATCGTCGCGCCGCCATAGACGCGAGCCTCGCCGGCGGATTCGCCGTCCTCGAACAGCGATACCTGCTCGAAGGATTCGTAGCCCCACTCGATGAGGCGTTTCGCCTCCTCCTCGCGGTTCTTTTCCGAATCGAGACCGGCGACGACGGCGATCAGGCGCTGGCCGTTCTGCACCGTCGAGGCGACGAGGCCGTAGCCCGATTCCTTGGTGTAGCCGGTCTTCAGGCCGTCGGCGCCGATGTCGAGGCGCAGCAAGGGATTGCGGTTGCGCTGGGTGATGTCGTTCCAGGTGAATTCGGTCCGCGAATAGATCTTGTAGAGGTCGGGGTGCTGGCCGATCAGGTAGTTGGCGATCATCGCCAGTTCGCGGGCGGTCACCACCATGCCCGGGGCGTCGAGGCCGGTCGGGTTGAGAAAGTGCGAGTTCTTCAGCCCGAGCTCGGCGGCGCGCTTGTTCATCAGGTCGGCGAAGGCCGCCTCGGAGCCCGCCATGCCCTCGGCGATGACGATGGCCGCGTCGTTGCCCGACTGGATGATGACGCCCTGGATGAGGTCGCCGAGGCGGACCGTGGAATTGAGCTCGACGAACATCGCCGAGCCGCCCGAGGGTCCGCCGCCGGTGCGCCAGGCGTGCTCACTGACCTTGTATTCCGCGTCGAGGGAAACGCTGCCGGACGCGACGGCGTCGAAAACGACCGTCATCGTCATCAGCTTGGCAAGGCTCGCCGGCGGAAAGGGCTTGTCCGACGCCTTCTCGTAAAGCACCGTGCCGGTGTCGTAATTGAGCAGGAAGGCATAGGGCGCCTTGGAGGCGAATGCCTTGTCGTCGGCGGCGCGGGCAAGGCCCGAAAGCGCCGCCAGGAACACGAGGAAGGCTGCTGCCAAGGCCATTCGACCGAGGAGCGCGCCTCCAACGCTCCTGCCTCTGACCGTGTCGACCGGGATCACCGCCACCTTCCCTCTTCTTCGGCGCCGCACCGAAAGTGGAGCGCGGGGCCGGCAGGCACCGCACATGGCTGTCATTTTCGACGATGGTGCCGACACTAAAGTCCCCGGCGTCGCGGCGCAATTCGTTCCGCGGCGGCCGGGGTTATTTTGCTGATCAGCGGACCAGATAGGCGTCGGCGTAGCCGGCGGTGTGGGCCCGCTCCAGCGCCGCTTCGGGATCGAGACCGGCGGCAAGGTCGGTGACCCGCACAAGGCGCAGGATCCTGCCGTTGCGCTCGATTTCGGTGACCGAGACGCGGCCGATCGGCGCGAGCGCGCCCTTGGCCCGCTCGGCGTTTGCCGGATCGGCGAAGACGCCGGCGTGGATCTCGGCGGCCTTTCGGGCATGCGCGGCCTCGATGACGGTGCTCGTCATCAGGCCCCTGCCCGTCCCGCCGTAGCTCGATTCGATCACCGAATGGGCGACCGACACGCGATCCGGCGCGCGATAGGAGCTGATCGCCGGCAGCGTGCCGAGGACGCCGGTGGCGGGATGGCTGCTGCCGATCGCGACCGGGCTCGCGGATGGCGGCATGCTGCTGGTCAGGGCCGCGGGCATGATGTCGACCGGGGTGCCGCTCGAGGGCATCGGACGGAGCGGCGGCGCGGGCGTGCTTGCCCCGGCGCTGTCGGCCGCGTCGATGGCGGTCTCGGGGGCGAGTTCGATCGGCTCGGGCGCGCTCGGCGCGATCGCCCGCACGACCGGCGCGGCGACGGGGGCCGGCGCCCGCTCGAGGCCCGGCGGCGGCGCGGCGTTGGCGACCATGATCGGCGCGGTGTCGAGACCCGGATCGCTCGGTCCGCCCGGGCCCATGCGCCGGCCGTTCTCGGTCAGCGAGGCCATCAGGTATTCCTGGTCGAGACCGTCCATGCGGGCCTTGCCGACATAGGCGACCTTGACCTTCGCGGTGCCCTTGCTCTTGTAGTCGAGCATCTCGGCGGCGCGCTGCGACAGGTCGATGACGCGGCCGTGGGCATATGGGCCGCGGTCGTTGACGCGCACGATGACCGATCGCTTGTTGGCGAGGTTGGTGACGCGGACATAGGACGGCAGCGGCAGCGTCGGATGCGCCGCGGTCAGCGAGCGCATGTCGTAGACTTCGCCATTGGCCGTCTTGCGACCATGGAAGGCCGAGCCGTACCACGAGGCAATGCCGATCGCCTCGTAATTCGGGTCTTCCTTCGGGCGGTACCACTTGCCGGCGATCTTGTAGGGCTTGCCGACCTGATAGCGGCCGCCGCCCTTGGGCACGTCGTCGCCATAGCTGACGACGCGCGGGCTCGCCTTGCCGTATTTGGACTCGGGGAAATATTCCGCGGTCCGCGGCGGATGCTTGACCTTGGGTGCGGACGAGCAGCCCGCAACGAGAGCGCAGCCGAGAGCGAACACCACTCCCCGCGCGACCAGACCTCGCTTCAACCAAACGTTCGCGGCGCCTTCGAAAATCGGCTGCCGCCGCCGGAAGGAGGCGCCTTTGTCTTTGTGTGTCATGCCGCCAAACTCGCTACACAATTGTCGGCACACGATCCAGCGGATTCCGCTGCCGCGACCCGAACCCGGCCCGTCCGACGGAAGGAGATCCCGCCCGGTTCAACGGACCTTGCCGATGCGGCGCATCGGACCCGTCCAATCGTCCCCATCATGACGATATGTCCAGATTCATCCTGACCCGTTACCCGATCGTTAACGGACCGGCTGCCTGACGGTCCGGCCGTCAGCTATCGGATAGCAACGTTAATATGCCATAAAACCGAGCGAAATGCGCCGAAAATGTGGCGGTTTCCGGACGCAAATCGGCGCAGCACGGCGGATGCTGCCGGCCGCGCCTCGCGCCGGGGCCCGGCGGGCGTTGTGCCGATCTGGAACGGTCGCAAGGCAAAGGCCGCCATCCCGGCGAATTCATGGAAATCCCGGAACTTCCGGCCTACTGCCCGCTCCGGCCGGACCGTCCGCATGTGCGTGGCGCTCCGGCGGCCCGAGTCGCGGACGGCTCGATGGCGGGACGTGCCCGGGCGGGCGGCGGCGCTTGCAAAACATCCGGGAAGCGGCTTTTTATGCGCCCGGACGTTTCGTCCGGATGGGTGGCCGAGTGGTTTAAGGCAGCGGTCTTGAAAACCGCCAGGCGGGGAACCGCCTCGTGGGTTCGAATCCCACCCCATCCGCCATTCACCTAATAAAATCAATAACTTACGACGAAAGGCCGGAGCAATCCCACATTAAAGCCCACAACGGGACGCCGCTACCGCCCTAATCAAGTTCGGCTTTCGCTACGATAATTACGACATGATCGGCTTGCCCGGTCCCGCGCCTCCGGGAAACTGCCAACCCATATGCGTCACCGTGTCAATGACGCTGCAAATCAAATCGACGACGTGCGCCTGAACCTGCTTGAGATATGCAACGTCAATTGCGGTGTCGAACTTCTCTTTCTTCCGGTTGATAAACAGCGGGACGGATGCGCCGTTTTCGTCTGGCAGTCGCCAAGACCCGTGACAAAGCACGTTGCGAATAACGGTTGCCTTCTTAAGGTCTTCAATCAGTTCACCAATGTTTTCGGTCGTGGTGGCCGGATTGTCCCGCGCGGCCTTGCCGAAAGATTCGGCCAAATTCCAAAGCTGATCGGTCAAAGCGCGTTCAAGTTGCGGTAGCCAAGCCTGATAGGCCGCGTCGATTTCTTCGCGGCTGTACTGACGGGTTGCGGTGAAGGCGAATATTGCTTTGCCTAGGACTTCTTCAAGAAATCCGAAGGCCGCGATAGTCCGGCCAAGTTGCTCCCAAAGTTCCGGTGAATGCCCGTGCGTCGGAAACATAGGCGGCAACTTGCCCCGACTGATAATCGCGCGCTTGACTTGGTCGTGGCTCATAGCAGGCTTCCGAATCGTTCATCTTGTGTCCGTTGAACGTAGCACATGAAAAAGCCCGCCAGCGTGGCGGCTGGCGGGCTAAGAGCGGTTGACCGGAGCGCATTCGATCTACCGCACGGCCAAGGCGGGCGCGGCACTCTTGCCCGCCCCGGCCGATTTCAGATCAACGGAAGCTTTTCCCAAACCCGTTCAATCTGTACGTCTGAAAATGCGTACAGCGGCAAGGCCAGAACGCCGCGCGCGGTCATGTCCAAGCTTCCAAGCCCCGCCGCGCTCAACGCCGACTGAATGCTTGTGCCCGTCGTTGGCAGAAGTGCGTGGTTCGGCCTTCTGCCGCGCGTCAGTTCCAAACTCGCGGTCGGGACCGCCGGCGGCGGCGACGTTGCATCGACGTCTTTTCTTCTCTCCGCAGCTTGTTTCTCCCCTTCCCTCCTCGCCATCCCGACCGCTTTTCGGCCTCTTGGCCAAAGGCGGTATTGCTATTGCGACTGACTTGCAATATTGACTTGAAGCCGGAACAGAGGTCATCCGCCGCCGCCGGTCGCCGGCCTCGGCGATCTCCCCCGCTGCCCCGGTGCGCGGGCGGTGCGGTCTGGCGGTCGCGGCAAGGGAAGGATCGGCCTCGAGCGAGGCGCAAGACGAAGGAAATTCCATGGAAAACCGGCATTTCGCAGCGCTTTTCGTCCTTGCCCTCGGGGCCGCCGATCTCGCGGCTCCCGCCCTTGCCGACGAGGTCAACCTCTACTCGGCCCGCAAGGAGGACCTCATCAAGCCGCTTCTCGACCGGTTCACCGAGAAGACCGGCATCACCGTCAACCTGATCACCGGCGAGGCCGACGTGCTGCTCAAGCGGATCGTCGCCGAGGGCAAGAACACGCCGGCGGACCTGTTGCTGACCACCGATGTCGGCCGTCTCTACCGGGCGAAATCGGAAGGCGTGACGGCGCCGATCGGGTCGGCGGCGCTTGTCGCGGCCGTGCCGGCGCAATATCGCGATCCGGCGGACCACTGGGTCGGCCTCAGCCTGCGCGCCCGGCCGATCATGTATGTGAAGGGCAAGGTCGATCCGGCCGAGCTTTCCACCTACGAGGCGCTGGTCGACGCCAAGTGGCAGGGCCGGATCTGCATCCGCTCCTCCTCGAACGTCTACAATCAGTCGATGATGGCCGCGATGATCGCCGCCGACGGCGCCGAGGCGGCGGAGAACTGGGCGAAGGGGCTCGTCGCCAATTTCGCCCGCCCGCCCGAGGGCGGCGACCGCGACCAGATCAAGGCCGCCGCGGCCGGACAGTGCGACATCGCCATCGCCAATACCTATTATCTCGCCGGCATGGTCGGCTCGGAGGAAGCAGCGCAGCGCGAGGCGGCGGCGAAGGTTGCCGTGTTCTGGCCCAATCAGGACGGTCGCGGCACGCACGTCAACGTCTCCGGGGCGGCGCTCGTCAAGGCGTCGAGGCACCCCGACGCGGCCCGCGCCCTCCTCGAGTTCCTCGCCAATGACGAATCCCAGGCCTGGTATGCCGAGGCGAACGGCGAATATCCGGTGCGGCCGGGCATCGGCCTCAGCCCGGTGCTCGCCGAGTGGGGCACCTTCAAGGCCGACGAACTCAATCTCGAACGGCTCGGCGAACTCAATGCCGAGGCCCTGATGATCATGGACCGTGCAGGATGGAAGTAGTCCCCCGACCGGTCGGGGGCCGGCGCCGATGACCGATGCGACGTGGGTCGTTGCGCGCCGGAGGCCGGCGCTCCTGCCACGGGCCACCCTGTGGCAGGGCGCCGTCCTCGCCGTTGCCGCGCTCATCGCGCTGCCGGTGCTGGTGGTGATCGGCGTCGCGCTGGCGCCGGCGGGCGATGTCTGGCGCCATCTCGGCGAGACCGTCCTTGCCGATTATGTGACCAACTCGCTGATCCTGATGGCGGGCGTCGCGATCGGCACCTTCGTCGGCGGCGTCGGCTGCGCCTGGCTCGCCTCGATGTGCGATTTTCCCGGCCGGCGCATCTTCGAATGGGCGCTGCTGCTGCCGATGGCCCTGCCCGCCTACATCATCGCCTATACCTATACGGGACTGCTCGAATTCGCCGGGCCGGTGCAGACGGGCCTGCGCGATCTCTTCGGCTGGCAGGCCGGCGACTACTGGTTCCCGCGCGTGCGCTCGCTCGGCGGCGCCGTCGTGATGCTGTCGTTGGTGCTCTACCCGTATGTCTATCTGCTCGCCCGCGCCGCCTTCCTGTCGCAGTCGATCTGCGTCCTCGACGTTTCGCGGACGCTCGGCAACGGGCCGTGGCGGACCTTCTTCACGGTCGCCCTGCCGCTCGCCCGCCCGGCGATCGTCGCCGGCATGTCGCTCGCCCTGATGGAAACCCTCGCCGACTACGGCACCGTGCAGTATTTCGGCGTCGCGACCTTCACCACCGGCATTTTCCGCACCTGGTACGGGCTCGACGACATGAATGCGGCAGCGCAGCTCGCGACGATCCTGCTCGCCTTCGTCGTCGCCCTCGTCGCGATCGAGCGGCTGTCGCGGCGCAGTGCCCGCTTCCACCACACGACCGGGCGCCATCAGGACATCCGCCGCTTCCGCCTCAAGGGCGTGAAGGCGGCGGCGGCCTTCCTCTTCTGCTTCGTGGCGCTCGCCTTCGGCTTTCTCGTGCCCGCCGGCCAGCTCGCCTGGTGGAGCGTGCTCGTCGCCGAAAAGGAGGTCGACGGGCGATTCCTCACGCTTGTCTGGCACAGCGTCGAGCTCGGCGCGATCGCGGCGGTCCTCTCGGTCATGCTCGCGCTCTTCCTCGGCTATGCGCGCCGGTTGTTCCGCACGCGGCCGGTTCGCGTCGCGGTCGATGTCGCCGGGCTCGGCTATGCGGTTCCCGGAACGATCATCGCGATCGGCGTCGTCATTCCGTTCGCGTTCCTCGACAACCGTCTCGACGCCTTCATGGAGGCGACCTTCGGCATTTCGACCGGCCTGCTCCTGTCGGGCACGATCGTCGCCGTCGTCTCGGCCTATCTGGTGCGCTTCCTCGCCGTGTCGCTGCAGACCGTCAATGCCGGGCTCGACCGCATCCGCCCCTCGCTCGACGATGCCGGCCGCTCGCTCGGCCTCGGTCCGGCCGAGGTGGTGCGCCGCATCCACGTGCCGATGCTCGAGGGCAGCCTGCTCACCGCCCTCCTCCTCGTCTTCGTCGACGTGCTGAAGGAACTGCCGGCGACGCTGATCCTGCGCCCGTTCAATTTCAACACGCTGGCGGTGCGCGCCTTCGAGATGGCGTCGGACGAGCGGCTGGCCTCGGCCGGTCCGGCGGCGCTCACCATCGTCGCGGCCGGCATCGTTCCGGTGGTTCTGCTCAGCCGCTCGATCACCCGCACCAGGGGAACCCGTCCCGCATGAATGCCCTCGACGTCATCGATGTCTCGGTCGCCTATGACGGCAAGCCGGTGATCGCCGGTGTCGACCTTGCCCTCGAGGCGGGTGTCATCGGCTGCCTGCTCGGCCCGAGCGGCTGCGGCAAGACCAGCCTGCTGCGCGCCATCGCCGGCTTCGAGCCGGTCGCGACCGGCGAGATCCGCCTCGACGGGCGCACCGTCTCGACGCCGCGCGGGGCGCTGGCGCCGGAGCGGCGCAATGTCGGCATGGTGTTCCAGGACTTCGCGCTGTTTCCGCATCTTACCGTCGCCGACAACATCGCCTTCGGTCTGCGCAAGCGCCCGGCGGCGGAGCGCGCGCGCCGGCTCGCCGAGCTCCTCGATCTCATCGGCCTTGCGGCAAGCGCCGGCGCCTATCCGCACCAGCTCTCCGGCGGCCAGCAGCAGCGGGTCGCTCTCGCCCGCGCCATGGCGCCGCGCCCGGCGATCCTCCTGATGGACGAGCCGTTCTCCAGCATCGATACCGAGCTTCGCGTCCAGCTCGCCGCCGAGGTGCGCGCCATGATGCTGCGCGACGGCATGACGGCGATCCTCGTCACCCACGACCAGCACGAGGCTTTCGCCATTGCCGACCGCATCGCCGTCATCGGCGATGGCCGGCTGCGCCAGTGGGACCGACCCTATGCGCTCTATCATCAACCGGCCGACCGCTTCGTCGCCGATTTCATCGGCGAGGGCGCGACGATCGCCGGCGAGATCGTCGGCGCGGGGCTGGTTCGGACCGGGCTCGGCGAGATCGCCGGCGACCTCGCGGCGGGCTTGCGGCCCGGTGATGCGGTCGCCGTGCTCGTGCGGCCCGACGACATCGTCCACGACGACGCCAGCCCGACACGGCTGCCGGTCGTCGCGCGGACCTTCCGCGGTTCGCAATATCTCTACGAGCTGCGCCTGCCGACCGGCGAGACGGTGTTCACGCTCGCCCACAGTCACCGCGAGCACGAGGTCGGAGAGGCGATCGGCGTTCGCCTCGATGTCCGCCACCTCACGGTCTTTTCCGCCGGCGGCGATCCGGTCGCGTCTCAGAGCGCGCGAAGGTGATTGTCGAAGGCGATGCCGGGGTGACGGACCGGCGCCGCCGCGCCGAGCACGAGGCCGCCACGGCCGTCCGACGTGCCGAAGCGTTCGTCGCCGCAGGGCGCGATGCCGCAGACGTCGGGCTGTTCGAGATCGGCGACCAATGCGCCCGAGGCGGCGTCGAGAACGACGACGCGGCCGCCGCGCGGGCTCGTCACGGCGATGCGCGTGCCGGCCCGATTGACCGCGACCGATCCGACATATTGCTTCAGCGCCCGCGTGACCTCGCCGGGCAGAGCGACGAGTTCCGGCGCCTCGCCGCGCCGATGGCGGCCGACGAGGCCGACGTCGTCGCCCGGATCGCCCTCGTACTGGCAGCCGAACCAAACCGTTCCCGCCGCTTCGCAGGCGAGATGGCGGATCGAGAGGCGGTGGAGCGCCGGATCGAGGCGGGCCGTCTCCAGGACCTCGCCGCTGTCGCGGTCGACATAGACGAGCGCCGGCGCCATCGTCGCGAGATTGAGCTTCTCGCGGCCATAGTCGGGATGGGTGAGAATGCCGCCATCGGCGGCGACGATGGTGCGGCCGTCGGAAAGGAGGGTCGCCTCGTGCGGTTCGGTGCCGACGCCGGCGATCTCGCCGACCCGACGCCAGCCGGCGGTGGTATCGTAGACGCCGATCGCGCCGGCTTCGCCGTCGTAGTCGTTTTCGGTGGCATAGAGGAGCCGCCCGTCCGGCGAGAAGAAGCCGTGGCCGAAGAAGTGGCGGCCGGCGACGGCGTCGAAGCGGTGGCGGACCCGGCCGGCCGCGATGTCGAGGACGACGGCGAAGCGGTCCGGGCGGCGGGCGAAGGCGACAGCGTGGCGCCGGTCCGGCGAAATCGCGATGTCGTGCGCCCGCTCCGGCAGATCGAGCGAGAAGACGAGCGATCCGGCGGCGTCGAGACCGAGGGCGGCATGCCGGCCCGAGGCGAGCCGGGCGGCCGAGAGATAGGCGGTTGCCGGTACGGCGCGGCCCGGCCGGGGCGCGAGCGGCGCGAGGCCGGCCGCACCGAGGAGCGCGAGCAGGCGGCGCCGGTCAATCGCCGTCGAGAGAGTTGAATCCGGGCGTTGCCCCGATTTCCGGTGCATATCGACCTCCGATGATCGCCGCGGCGTCGTCGAGCGGGATGGTGGTGAAAAGGACGAGGGCGTGGCCGTCCGGATCGGCGGCGACGGCCTCGATCGGGCCCTTTGCCCGCCCGAAGGCCTCGACCGCCTGACGGATGTCGAAGGCGATCTCGTTCGGCATGGCGCTATCGGGCCTGGCGAGCGCCAACGCCAATTGCCCCGTCGCGAAAAGCGCGCCGACCGAGGCGGCATTCTCAGAAAACACCCGGAGCGTCAGGCCGGAGCGCCAGAACGGCGCGCGTTTCGGGCGCGCCGCGTCGGGGCTCTCGCCGATCGTCGCGCGGATCCTAGTGTCGGCGAGGAGCTGCAGTTCCTCGCTCGCCGCGCGGATCAGCGTCTGCATTACCTCGGTTTCGGTCCGGTAGAGCGGGTTGTCGGGGCCCGGGTGGCGCATCAGGCGGGCATCGCCGTCGGGCGCGCGCCAGTCGGCGAGGATGTCGGCGGCGGTCGTCCGGATCGCCCCGGCGACGGCGCGGCCGAAGGCGCAGCGCGCTTTGCCGTCGGTGCCGGCGAGCGCTGCGGCGCCGTCGCCGAAGAGCACGAATTCGAGTGCACCGAGCCCCTGCAGGGCGACGCTCCTGGCGCGCAGCTCCGCGACGGTCGGCGTCTCGCCGGCGGCGATCGTCCGCTCGACCTGGCGCAGGCCGAGGCCCTTGCGGTCGGGCCAGAAATACAGCCGCTCGAGGCGGTTGTCGGCAAGGACCGGACCGAAGCGGACGATTTCGACGGCGGCATGGGCAAGGACGAGGTCGGCGAAGGCGGCGCGGGCCGAGGCGAGCGTTTCCTCGGACGGCGCGTCGCAGAGCCCGGCGAGCGCCGCCTCGCCCGCGACTGCCGCCTCGGCGAGGCGGGCGTAGCGCGGCACGACGAAATCCTCGATCGTTGCCGACACGATCTCGTCGAAGCCGGCGATGTCGTCGGCGCGGGCCGGCAGGACACAGAGCGCGATCGAAAAAAAGATCGAGGCGATCCGCAGCATCACAGCGATTCCAGGAAACGGATGAGCGCGGCGCGCGCGTCCGGTTCCATGGCGACAAAAGCGTCGCGCTGTGTCGCGGCCTCGCCGCCATGCCACAGGATTGCCTCGACAAGGTTTCGCGCGCGTCCGTCGTGAAGGAAATAGGTGTGACCGCTCACCGTTTCGGTGAGGCCGATGCCCCAGAGCGGCGCGGTGCGCCATTCGCGGCCGGAGGCATCGCCCACGGGGCGGCCGTCGGCGAGCCCCTCGCCCATGTCGTGCAGCAGGAAGTCGCTGTAGGGCCAGACGAGCTGGAAGCGGTGGGCCGCCTCGGGCGCATCGCGCCGGGTGACGAATTTCGGCCGGTGGCAGGCGATGCAGCCGGTCTCGTAGAAGAGCTTCTTGCCGGCGAGAACGGTGGGGTCGTCGACGTCGCGGCGGGCCGGCACGGCGAGATTGCGCGAATAGAAGGTGACGAGCGGCAGGACGGGATCGGGCGCCTCGGTCTCGCCGAGACGGGCCTGCACGCCGGTCGGCAATGCGAGGCAGTCGACCTGACGCGCCGTGCAGTCGCCATGGGAGTTCGGCACGCGCGGCGTCGAGATGCCGATGTCGCCGGCAAAGGCGTCGGCCGACTGCGCCTCGATGCTCGGCGTCGAGGCCTTCCAGCCGAAGCGACCGAGCACCAGGCCGCCGCCGTCGCCGTCGCGTACCATGCTGGCGCGGCCCGAGATGCCGTTGCCGTCGGCATCGTCCGGGTCGGCGAGCGTGAGGATGTCGGCGGCGGGGATCTGTTCGGCAAGGCCGAGGCCGATCATCTGCGGGGCGACGCGCGGCGAAAGCATGACGTCCGGGTGCATCGGGCCGAAGCCGAGGTCGGAGACCGAGTAGGTCGGCCGTCGAAGGCTCGCCGTCTCGCCGCCGTTCAGCTCGACCGGGATTTCCTCGTAGGCGATCCGCATCCGTCCCTCGCCGGCGAGGCCGGTGACGGCGAGATCCTGGAGCTGGCCGCCATAGGTCGGCTCGGGAATGCGCAGCAGGCGCTTGTCGGCGAGCGCGGCGCGCTCCTCGTCGGTGCGCGGGGGAACGGAGAGGCGCAGGAACATCGAGACGGCGCCGTCGTCGGGCCCCTCGGGCGGGTGGCCGCGGCCGTCCTTCAGGTGGCAGCCCTGGCAGGAGCGGGCATTGAACAGCGGTCCGAGGCCGTCCGAGCCCTTGGTGGAGGACGGCGCCGGGACCCAGATCTTCTTGAAGAAGCCGTTGCCGATCTTGAAGTCGCGCTCGCCGGCAAAGCCGGCATTGGCGAGCGGCTGGGAGAAGGCGTCGCGGTTGACGAGCTTGGTCGAGGTGCCGGCGCCGGCCGGCATCTTCTCGAACGGCTCGGCGCGCGTGAAGTCTTCGGTCGGCGCGGTGACCGCCTCGACGCGGGCAAGGTCGCCGGCGTCGAGGTCGTCGCGCTGCGTCCGGCCGTCGCCGGCCGACGAAGGTACCGGCAGCATGCCTATTCCAAGGCCAAGGGCCGCGACGAACACGGCCTGCGGCCATGCTCGCTTGGGGGGGACGGAAGACGTCGCGGATACCATGGGAGGTCTACCTCGGTTCGGGCATGCTGCCGATGACGTTTGCCGGTCTCACTGGAAGACGGCGCCGGGGTTGTCGAGGCTGTCGGAGCCTTCGAAGGCGATGGCGTCGAGTTCGAGGGCGGCGACGGCGCGCTCGATCGACCGGGTCTGGTCGATGAGGGCGTCGATCGCGGCCTGGACGAGCGCATTGCCGGCCGCGTTGCCCTCGCCGATCAGCTGGTCGTAGGCCTCGCCGGCGGCGGCGCGGTCGACGAGGGCCTGCATGGCGGCGACCGTCGTGTCGAGCTTGCCCTTCAGTTCGGCGTCGATGGCGGAGTCCCTGGCCGCGACGAGGTCGGAAAGGCTCGGGCCTTCGACGGCGCTGCCGTCGATCCGCGCGTAGCGGCCGAGATAGACGTTGCGGATGCCGGCGACGTCGAAATAGTGCGAGGCGTGGGTGTTGTCGGAGAAGCAGTCGTGCTCCTCCTCGGGGTCGTGCAGGATGAGGCCGAGCTTCATGCGCTCGCCGGCGAGCTCGCCATAGGAGAGCGATCCCATGCCGGTCAGCATGCGGGCGAGACCTTCGGCCTCGCTGCCGGCGAGGGCTGCCTTGCGCGCCTCGCCGTCGGCGCCCCAGCTCTCCGCCATCTCGCGCAGGTCGGCGACGAGCAGGCTGGTCGCCGCCTTCAGATAGGCGGCGCGGCGTTCGCAGGCGCCGCCGGTGCAGGCGGCGGGGTCGAAATCGGTCGCCGGCCGGGCGCCGGCGCCGGGGCCGGTTCCGTTGAGGTCCTGGCCCCAGAGCAGGAACTCGACCGCGTGATAGCCGGTCGCGACATTGGCCTCGATGCCGCCGGCCTCGTGCAGCGTGCCGGAGAGGAGTTCCGGCGTGATCGCGGTCGCATCGATCTCCTTGCCACCGACCATCAGCTTCGTGTTGGCGATGACGTTGACCGTGTAGAATTCGTTCTCGTCGGACTGGGTGCCGTAGTAGCCGGCATCGACATAGTCGATGAGGCCCTCGTCGAGCGGCCAGGCGTTCACCCTGCCCTCCCAATCGTCGACGATGGCATTGCCGAAGCGATAGACCTCGGTCTGCTGGTAGGGAACGCGGGCGGCGAGCCAGGCCTTGCGGGCGGCCGCGAGGGTCGCTTCGCTCGGGGCCGCGACAAGGGCGTCGACGGCGGCCTCGAGCGCGGTCGCCGCGGTCACCGAATCGCCGTAGCCGGCCGCGGCGATGTCGGCATAGGTGGCAAGGACGGCACTCGGCTCGGCGCTTTGGGCGGTGGCGGCAAGGCCGAGGCCCGCGGCGAGCGCGAGCGTGCCCGCACCCCATCGAATGGCAGATCCTGCTGGCGATCGCATCGCAATTCCTTTCTCGTTTTTCCGTCGGCGTCGGTGTCGATCTGGCGTGACTTGAATCGCTAATGCAAATCACTCCGAATAGCAATAACCAAAACGACGCAGCGGGAATCTCCGTCACGGCGCGCCGACAGGCGTGCTCTCGGAGGCCGCGGCCCGCGGGAAATTCGGACGAAAACAGAATGAGTTGATCAGGATCGAGGGGGTCGGCGCGGGGCGCCGACGATCATGCCGAGCTCTGGCCGAGAGGCTTCGGCGAGCCCTCGTCAGGGCCAGACGTCACGCGACGGCGACGGCCGGCAGCCCGACGAGCGGCGTCACTCCGGCTTCGGCAGCACGAGGTCCGGTGCCCGCTCGACCACCTGCAGGACGCTGAATTCGATGCCCTGCCCGATGGTCTCGTAGCTCACCCGGGCAATCCAGCCGGTATCCGGCTCGAGCCAGTACTTGTTGTGATGCTCGTAGGTGATCGGCAGCATGGAGGTATAGTCGCCCTCGACGACCCGATAGCGCACGCCGTCGATCTCTTCCTCGCCGCAGGTGGTGTTGCGCACGGTCTTTGCCTCCTCGGCGCGACGTGCGTCGACGTCTTCCTTGTTTTGCTCGGCATCGAGGGTGCGAACCTTCGACCAGCTCTTGCCCTTGTCGGTCGACATGTAGAGCGTATCGCCGCGCGCCATCGACCAGGGAATGTTGTCCGGCTCGATCATCTCGCTCATCCAGTCGCCGGTACCGTCCCAGTAGTTGTAGTTCCGGGTCTCCGGGGCGCCGCCGACCTTCTGGGTGATGTGGGTCTTCACCGCGACGTCGTCCGGGTTGCCCTTGGCAAGGAGGCTCGCGAAACGATCCCGGCACTCGTCGGCGAGGCCCGGCCCGGACACTGCACAAAGGACGAGGACTGCGGCGATGGCTGATCTCATGGCGCATTCCTTTTGTTCGATGCCGTCGTTGGTTTGACGTATTCTAAAAAGAGCCGGGTACGGGACGTCAACCTCCGACGTCGGCCGGTCGATGGGAGATGGTGCCCGCACCGGTTGCCGCGCGTTGCGACAAGGGGCCTCAGCGTCGAGGATCGCCGTTTGCTGTTGGTCAACGCGGCGGCGGTGCTATTGGGGCATTTGGACCTATCATCCGCGTGACCGAAAGGAGCCTGCGATGCGTCCGATAGCGCCCAAGCGCCTGTCGCAGGCGGGTCTGTTCGGGACGGCGGTCGCCATCGGCCTTTGCGGCGGCACGGTCCGTGCCGATCAGGTGACCGTCGCGGTCGCCGCCAATTTCACCGCCGCGGCCAAGGAAATCGCGACGGCGTTTCAGGAGAAGACCGGCCACGAAGCGGTGCTGGTTTTCGGCGGGACGGGCAAGCTTTTCGCCCAGATCGCCAACGGCGCACCCTTCGACGTCTTTCTCGCGGCGGACGACAAGACGCCGGCGAAGGCCGAAACCGAGAACCTCGCCGTCGCCGGCAGCCGGTTCACCTACGCGACGGGAAGGATCGTGCTCTATTCGACCGATCCGAACCTCGTCGATCAGGCCGGCGCGATCCTGAAAACCGGCAAGTTCAACAAGCTCGCGATCGGCAACCCGGCGACCGCGCCCTATGGCCGGGCCGCATCTGAGGTGCTGCACGCACTCGGCGTGTTCGAGACGCTGGCCTCGAAGATCGTCTTCGGCGAGAACGTCGCCCAGACCTACCAGTTCGTCGTGACCGGCAACGCCGAACTCGGCTTCGTCGCGCTGTCGCAGGTCGTCGACGCCGACAAAGGGTCGAGATGGCTGGTGCCGACCGATCTCTACACCCCGATCCGGCAGGATGCGGTGCTCCTCGAAGGCGCTTTCGGCAAGCCCGCGGCACGGGCGTTCCTGCAGTTCCTGCGCGGCGACGCGGGGCGCGAGATCGTCGCGCGCTTCGGCTACGGCACCGACTAGGGCCCGGCCGCGATGTGGGAATCGGTTCTCCTGACCCTGAAGCTCGCCACCGTGACGACGGTCATCCTGCTCGTCGTCGGAACTCCGATCGCCTGGTGGCTGGCGCGTTCGAAGAGCTGGTGGAAGGAGGCGATCGGCACGGTCGTGGCCCTGCCGCTGGTGCTGCCGCCGACCGTGCTCGGCTTCTACCTGCTCCTCATGCTGTCGCCGAAAAGCCCGCTCGGGTCGGCGGCGAGCAGCCTCTTCGGACACCCCCTGCCCTTCAGTTTCGCCGGCCTCGTCGTCGGCTCGGTGCTCTATTCGCTGCCCTTCGCCGTGCAGCCGATCCGCAATGCCTTCGAGGCGATCGGCGAGCGGCCGCTCGAGGTCGCGGCGACGCTGAGGGCCTCGCCGCTCGATGCGTTCCTCACGATCGCGCTGCCGCTGGCGCGGCCCGGGCTGCTGACCGGCGCCGTCCTCGGATTTGCCCATACCGTCGGCGAGTTCGGCGTGGTGCTGATGATCGGCGGCAATATCCCCGGCGAGACGAAGGTCCTGTCGATCGCGATCTACGACTATGTCGAGACGCTGCAGTGGCGCGAGGCGCATGTGCTGGCCGCCGGGATGCTGGTGTTCTCGTTCCTCGTCATTCTCGCCATGACGGTGATCGACAAGCGCATGCGGAGACGGCTCGGATGACGGCCATCGAGGCACGCTTCCGCGGCACGCTCGGACGGTTTTCGTTCGATGTGGCGTTCGATGCGCCGATGCGCGGCGTGACGGCGCTGTTCGGACCCTCGGGCTGCGGCAAGACGACGATCCTGCGCTGCCTTGCCGGCCTGCACCGGGCCGAGGACGGTCGCCTCGCCATCGACGGGATGGTCTGGCAGGACGGACGCCGTTTCGTGGCGCCGCACCGGCGGGCGATCGGCTACGTCTTCCAGGAAGCGAGCCTGTTTGCCCATCTCTCGGTCGCCGGAAATCTCGACTATGGCCGCCGCCGCCGGCGGGCCGCCATCGGCGCGACCGATCGCGACGAGGTCGTCGGCCTGCTCGGCCTCGAGGCGCTGCTCGATCGGGTGCCGGGCAGCCTTTCCGGCGGCGAGCGCCAGCGGGTAGCGATCGGCCGGGCGCTGTTGTCGGGACCGGAGGTCCTCCTGATGGACGAGCCGCTCGCCGCTCTCGACCGGGCGAGCAAGGCCGAGATCCTGCCCTATCTGGAACGCCTCAACGAGAGCCTCGCCATTCCGACCATCTATGTCAGCCACGACATGGCCGAGGTCGAGCGGCTGGCCGACCGCATGGTGCTGATGGAGAGCGGCCGGGTGCGGGCAGCCGGACCGCTCGCCGAACTCGTCGCCGATCCGCTGCTGCCGTTCGCCAAGACGCCGGACGCGGCGGTGGTGATCGCCGGGACGATCGAGGCCTACGATCCGCATTACATGCTGACGACGGTCGCGGCACCCGGCGGCAAGCTCGTCGTACCCGGGCATATCGGCGAGACCGGCACGGAGCGGCGACTGCGGATCGTCGCCTCGGACGTGGCGCTCTGCCATGCGCCGGCGCCGGCCGGTACCAGCATCCTCAACGCCCTGCCGACCCGCATCGTCGCCGCCGAGCCGGTCGGCGAGTTCCGCATGAACGTCTTCATGCGCCTCGGTCACGGACCGGATGGCGCGCATCTCATCGGCCGCATCACGCGCAAGTCCTGGGACGTCCTCGGGCTCGCCGTCGGCGACGAGGCCGTCGCCCTCGTCAAGAGCGTGGCGCTCACCGACTGAAAGATGCAGCGCCGGCGAAGGTTCGGTGTGGATTTGTCAACCGGTCGCTCCTAGCTTCATGACCTGGCGCCGCCCTCTCGCGGCGCGGTCGGAGAAAGGCGCGGGACGAGAGAATGGCCAGTCAACCGGATCACACCGCTTCGAATGGTCGGAACGCCGGCGACCTCGCCGCCATCATCTGGCGCGGTGTCGTGCTTTCCGCGGTCTTTGCGATCCTCGTCGGCCTTGCCATCGCGCTCGATGCCGGCCTTGCCGAACGTGCCGCCGGCCGGCGCCTCGCCCTCGTCGGCCTGCTCTTCGTCGGCTCCTCGTTTCTCGGCGGGGTTCTCGCCTTCGTCTTCGGCACGCTCGTCTCGCGCCGGCGCACGGCGAGCCAGCGCTTTTCGGCGATGATGGCGGGGCTGCTGTTCTTCACCGCCGCGGTCGGAACCGTGCTCTACGCCTTTCATTTCCGCACCTACTTCGCGCCGATGCACGATCCCTTCCCGAGCGAGCGCTGGTTCTACCAGAACCTCATGACCATGGCGGCGGCGGTCTACCAGTTCGCCGCGGCCGGCCTGCGCTATCTCGTTCCGACCGGCGTGCCGCTGCTCTTCGCGGCGGCAACGGCCTTTTCCCTGTCGGCAAAGCGGTTCGCGGGCGATCGGCGCAATTGAGATCGCCGCGGCTTCCTGTTAGACCGCACCCGATCACAAGAAACCGAAGGGCAAGCCGATGATCCCGCGCTACAGCCGCGCCGAAATGACCGCCATCTGGTCGCCGGAGACCAAGTTCCGCATCTGGTTCGAAATCGAGGCGCATGCCACGGACGCGCTCGCCGAACTCGGCGTCGTGCCGAAGTCGGCCGCCGCGACGATCTGGGAAAAGGGCGGCGCGGCGACCTTCGACGTGGCGCGGATCGACGAGATCGAGCGCGTCACCAAGCACGACGTCATCGCCTTCCTCACCCATCTTGCCGAGATCGTCGGGCCGGATGCGCGCTTCGTCCATCAGGGCATGACCTCGTCGGACGTGCTCGACACCTGCTTCAACGTGCAGCTGGCGCGGGCCGCCGACATTCTCATCGCCGATCTCGACGGCCTGCTCGCGGCGCTGAAGAAGCGCGCCTTCGAGCACAAGGACACGATCACCATCGGCCGCTCGCACGGCATCCACGCCGAGCCGGTGACCTTCGGCCTGAAGCTCGCCGGCGCCTATGCCGAGTTCGAGCGGGCGCGCCAGCGCCTCGTCGCGGCGCGGGCCGAGATCGCGACCTGCGCCATCTCCGGCGCGGTCGGCACGTTCGCCAACATCGACCCGCAGGTCGAGGCGCATGTCGCCGAGAAGATGGGGCTGACGGTCGAGCCGGTCTCGACCCAGGTCATCCCGCGCGACCGCCATGCCATGTTCTTCGCCGTGCTCGGCGTCATCGCCTCGTCGGTCGAGCGCCTCGCCATCGAGATCCGTCACCTGCAGCGCACCGAGGTGCTGGAGGCCGAGGAGTATTTCTCGCCGGGCCAGAAGGGCTCCTCGGCGATGCCGCACAAGCGCAACCCGGTGCTGACGGAGAACCTCACCGGCCTTGCCCGCATGGTGCGGGCCTACTCGATGCCGGCGATGGAGAACGTCGCGCTCTGGCACGAGCGCGATATCTCGCACTCCTCGGTCGAGCGCATGATCGGTCCGGACGCGACCGTCACCCTCGACTTCGCGCTCGCCCGCCTCACCGGTGTCGTCGACAAGCTCGTCGTCTATCCGCAGAACATGCAGCGCAACCTCGACCTCCTCGGCGGTCTGGTGCATTCGCAGCGCGTGCTCCTCGCCCTCACCCAGGCCGGCACGTCGCGCGAGGACGCCTATCGGCTGGTCCAGCGCAACGCCATGAAGGTCTGGGAGGAAGGCAAGGACTTCCTCACCGAGCTGAAGGCCGATCCCGAGGTCAAGGCGGCGCTGAGCGACGCCGAACTCGAGGAGAAGTTCGACCTCGGCTATCACACCAAGCACGTCGACACGATCTTCGAGCGCGTGTTCGGCAAGGCCTGAGGGGCGGCATGAAGGCGGCCGATGCCGACATCCTGATCGTTCCGGGACTCGCCAATTCGGGGCCCGATCACTGGCAGAGCCGTTGGGAGGATCATCTCTCGACGGCCCGCCGGGTGGTTCAGGACGACTGGCACGTGCCGGCGCGCGCGGCGTGGGTCGCAAGGATCCTCGAAGCGATCGCCGCGGCCGAGCGGCCGGTGGTGCTCGTTGCCCATTCGCTCGGCGTGATCGCCGTTGCCCATGCCGCCGCGAGCCTTTCGCAGGAGAAGGTGCGCGGGGCGTTCCTCGTCGCCCCGGCCGATGTCGCCGACGAGCTGCGCACGCCCGACCTGGTGCGCTCCTTTGCGCCGGTGCCGCTGGCGCCGCTGCCGTTTCCCTCGGTTCTCGTCGCCAGCCGCAACGACCCCTATTGCGAGTTCGGCCGCGCCGAGGACTTCGGCTACGCGTGGGGTTCGCTCTTCATCGATGCCGGCGAGTCCGGCCACATCAACGCCGAATCCGGGTTCGGGCCGTGGCCGGAAGGCTCGCTCGTCTTTGCACGGATGCTTGCCCGCCTCAGCGTCTGAACGGTCGGCTGCGGCTGGGGATAACATCCGCCGCGTGCAAATTTCGTTGCCGAAGGTTGCCTCGATACCTACTCTGTCCGCGGTTGGGGTAGTCACGGGGAGTTTCCGATGAAATTTGCGATCGTCGCCATTGTTGCGGCTGCCGGTATCGTCGCCGGCTGCGCGTCGGTGACCAAGGGCACCACGCAGAACATCACCATCAATTCTTCGCCGTCGGGCGCTGCCTGCACGGTCGAGCGCGAGGGCAAGCTGATCGAGGCGATCGCCGCGACGCCGCAGATCGTCAAGGTGTCGAAGTCGAAGAGCGACCTGACGCTGACCTGCAACCTCGAGGGCTACAAAGAGGCCAAGCACGTCATTCCCTCCGACGTCGAGGCGATGACGGCGGGCAACGTGATCTTCGGCGGCCTCGTCGGGCTCGCGATCGACGCCTCGACCGGCGCGATGAACAAATACGACGCCAACGTCACCGTCGTGATGCAGAAGGCCGAGTGACGGCTCGGCGGGCGCTGCCGGCGCCCGCCCCCGCTCGTGTCCCGGTTCGACCGGAAAGAAGAAAACCCGCGCCGGTTGCCCGGTGCGGGTTTTCCTTTTCCCTCATTCCCTCAGCGGCGCGGCCCCTCAGCGGCGCGGCGGATACCGCAGCCTGTTCGCCGCGCATCCGCCCCCTTGCGTCAACGCGGCTTGCGCGCGTGGTCGACGGCCTTGGCGACGAAGTAGTTGATGACGGTACCGACAGCGAAGCCGATCGCGATCACGATCGGAGCGGACTTCATATCGGCCATGTTGGCCGCCAGAAGCGCCGTGAAGAGAATGCCGGCCACGGTCGTCGCGACGATCGGCAGCATCAACCAGAACAATTTGCCCATTTCAGCCTCCGAGGATGAACCCTGACCGCGCGCTCTCGCACGGCCCTCCTTCGAACAGACCAACCGTAGACGGCGACTCGCCCGACCGACAAGGTCAAAGGCGACTCCCCTCTCCGCCGACGGCGGTTCCGCCCCATCGCGCGGGATCATCCGAAGCCGGTGCGGGCCGGTCAACGTGCTCAAGAGTCGCATGGTTGAGGAAGATCAATCGATCCGCGGCCGACGGCCGAAGCCGGGGACTTCGACGGCAAAAAAATCGTGCGGTCGTCAGTCCGCCGGGCGGACGGCGTCGACCAGCGCCGCCATGCCCAAGGCCAGGTAGGAGGAATCCGTCGACAGGGCGACGAATCGATAGCCGAGATCGCGGGCGCGGATCGCCATCGCCGGGCTGACCGAAAACAGCGCGGCGATCTTGCCGTGATGCGCCGCACGCGCGGCGACATGGACGAGCGCGGCGTCGACCTCATCGGCGCCCGGGTCGAGCGTTTCGCCGTCCGAAAGCGCGATCGAGAGATCGGAGGGGCCGACGAAGACGCCGTCGATACCGTCGACGGCGAGGATGTCGTCGAGGCGTTCGAGGCCTTCGCGGGTCTCGATCATCGCCAGGGAGAGGCACAGACGGTTCGCGGTGGCGAGATAGGTCGTGCGGTCGAGGCCGGTCAGCGCCATCGCCCGCTGCGGACCCCAGCTGCGGGCGCCGAGCGGCAAATACTTGGTGGCGGCAACGAATTCGCGGGCAAGCTCGGGCGTGTCGATCATCGGCGCGACGACGATGGCCGCGCCGGCGTCGAGCACGCGGCTGGCGTCACCCCAGGCATGGAGTGCGAGGCGCACGGCCGCGCCCTTGCCGGCAAGGGCGATCGCCGAGATCGCGGCGGCCGTGGAGGCGAGGTCGTGGCCGCCGTGCTGCATGTCGATGGTGACGCAGTCGAAGGGTCCGCGCGCGATCGCCTCGACGAGCGCTGCGCCCGGCATGGTGTTCCATGCCGAGAGCGCAAAGCCGCCGTCGCGGATTGTGGCGGTCAGGGAAGAGGCGTTCATCGTGCACCGCCCTCGCCGGTCAGCGCCGCGGCGGGTATGGGGTCACTCGCCCTTGAGGATCTGGTCGGCGGCGGTCTGCAGCAGCTCGGTCATGGTGCGCTGGATCTGGTGGTCCGACTGCTGGACGCCGGCGGCATCGAAATCGCCGCGGATCTTGCGGAACACGTCCTGATCGCCCGGCTCGTCGAAATCGGAGCGCACGACGGAACGGGCGTATTCGTCGGCGGCCTCACCGGCCAGCCCAAGCTTTTCCGCGGCCCACAGGCCGAGCAGGCGGTTGCGCCGGGCGGTCGCACGGAAGTGAAGCTCTTCGTCCTGGGCGAACTTCTTCTCGTAGGCCTTTTCGCGTTCGTCGAATGCAGACATTACTCTCTCCCGAAAGGAACCGCCCGAGACTGGGCCATTTCCTTTTGATCCCCATCATCCCGGATATAAGTGCTCCACTGGCACCTTGCATAGCCCGCAAGGGGCACCAAATCAACGGAACGCGACATGCTTGCGACCATTGGACGGGGCCTGATTTGTCGGCGTTGTGCCAAACGTCAGGATCGAGTAGTTTCCGGCCGGGCCACGTTCGGTCCCCGACGCTCGCGAAGCGTTGGAATGGCCCCCAGCCGAGGCTTGCCGAAGGCAATTGGAGTGCTCGGCACCAATGGATTTTCTCGAACCACGGTATATCCCCATGAACCGTCGTCGCCGCATCTACGAGGGCAAGGCCAAGATTCTCTATGAAGGCCCGGAACCCGGCACACTCATTCAGCATTTCAAGGACGACGCGACCGCGTTCAACAACAAGAAACACCAGATCGTCGACGGCAAGGGTGTGCTGAACAACCGTATCTCCGAATACGTGTTCATGCACCTCAACGCCATGGGCATTCCGACCCACTTCATCCGCCGGCTCAACATGCGCGAGCAGCTGATTCGCGAAGTCGAGATCGTGCCGCTGGAGATCGTGGTGCGAAACGTCGCAGCCGGTTCGCTGTCGCAGCGCCTCGGCATCGAGGAAGGCACCGTGCTGCCGCGCTCGATCATCGAGTTCTATTACAAGAGCGACGAGCTCGGCGACCCGATGGTCTCCGAAGAGCACATCACCGCCTTCGGCTGGGCGACGCCGCAGGAGATCGACGACATGATGGCGCTCGCCATCCGCGTCAACGACTTCCTCTCCGGCCTGTTCCTCGGCGTCGGCATCCGTCTCGTCG
The DNA here is from genome assembly GCA_029572955.1 of Pseudomonadota bacterium. GTDB lineage: Bacteria > Pseudomonadota > Alphaproteobacteria > Rhizobiales > JAKPQE01 > JAKPQE01. The sequence goes on along the minus strand of JAKPQE010000179.1, from coordinate 138,881 downwards.
ACTTCAAGATGGAATGCGGCCGTCTCTGGGAAGGCGACATGATGCGCATCGTCGTCGCCGACGAGATCAGCCCCGATTCCTGCCGGCTGTGGGACATCGCCAGCAACGAGAAGCTCGACAAGGACCGTTTCCGCCGCGACATGGGCGGACTCGTCGAGGCCTATCAGGAAGTGGCGCGCCGGCTCGGGATTCTGGTGGATAACGAGCCGCCGGCCAATGGCGGCCCGCGGCTGGTGCAATAAGTCATCTTGCGAGACATGCGAACGCCGGGTTATCTCCCCGGCGTTCCGCTTTTTCGACCGGCGAGGAAAGACGATATGAAGGCGCGCGTGACGATCACCCTGAAGAACGGCGTGCTCGACCCGCAGGGCAAGGCGATCGAGGGGGCCCTCGGTGCACTCGGCTTCTCCGGCGTCGGCGAAGTGCGTCAGGGCAAGATCATCGACCTCGAGCTTGCCGAGAGCGACCGCGACGCGGCGATGAAGACCATCGACGAGATGTGCCGCAAGCTGCTCGCCAACACGGTGATCGAGAACTACTCGATCGACATCGTCTGACCGCGACATGGAACGCACGCCCGAGGCCATCGCCCGGCACCGCGAGGAAAGCGCCAAGGCGCTGAAGTTCATGGCCATCAAGGCCGCGATTTTCATCGGCATTCCGATCATCGCCTCGATCATCGCCGTCATCGTCCTGCTGTGAGGACCAACCGAGGAGGGGCTGTCGCAAGATGTCCTGCCTCCGGCCCTACCAACCGCTCGATACGCTGAAACCCGTCGCCGACGACATCTGGATCGTCGACGGGCCGGTCATCTCGTTCGGCTTCGGGTTCCTGAAGGGGCCGTTCTCGACCCGCATGACGATCGTGCGGCTCGCCGGCGGCCGGCTCTTCGTGCATTCGCCGACGCCGCTGCCGGCGTCGCTCGAGGCCGAGGTGCGCGCCCTTGGCGAGGTCGCCTTTCTCGTCGCGCCGAACCGCATCCACTACTGGTGGCTCGCCGACTGGCAGGCGGCGTTTCCCTCGGCTGAGGCCCACGTCGCGCCGCGGGTGCTCGAGCAGGCCAAGGGGCGGATCGCCGGGCCGGTGCGCGAGCTCGGGGCGGCGCCGGCGCCCTGGTCCGGCGAGATCGACGCGGTCGCCGTCGCCGGCGCCTACATGACGGAATTCGTCTTCTTCCACAGGGCCTCGAAGACCGCGATCGTCACCGACCTCATCGAGAACTTCGAGCTCGGCCGGGTCGACTGCCGGTGGCTGCGCCTGCTGCTCAGGCTCGCCGGCATCGCCGATCCGCACGGCACGACGCCGCCCGATCTCAGGCAGACCTTTCGCCGCAATAGGCAGGCGGTCAAAGCAGCTGTAGAGAAAATCGTCGCCTGGGCACCAGAACGGGTGATCTTGGCCCATGGTCGGTGGTATGCAGAACACGGCACGGCGGAACTGCGCCGCGCCCTTGGTTGGATATTGTGAGGCAAGCCCGATGAAAGCCGCCGTCGTCGTTTTCCCCGGCATCAACCGCGAGCGCGACATGATGCGTGCGCTCCATGTCGTTTCCGGCACGGCGCCGATCCCGGTCTGGCATGCCGACAAGGAACTGCCCGACGTCGACCTGATCGTCATTCCGGGCGGCTTTTCCTACGGCGACTATCTGCGCTGCGGCGCGATCGCGGCGCGCTCGCCGATCATGGGCGACGTCGTCGCCAAGGCGAACGAGGGCCGGCTGGTGCTCGGCATCTGCAACGGCTTCCAGATCCTCACCGAGTCGGGGCTCCTGCCCGGCGCGCTGATGCGCAACCGCAACCTCAACTTCATCTGCCGCGACGTTCATCTGCGCGTCGAGAACAACCGGACCCCGTTCTCCTCGGCCTATGCCAAGGGCCAGGTGATCCGCTGTCCGGTCGCCCACCACGACGGCAACTACTTCGCCGATGCCGAGACGATCGCCCGGCTCGAGGGCGAAGGTCGGGTCGTCTATCGCTATTGCGACGAGACCGGCGCGGTGACCGAGGCGGCCAATGTCAACGGCTCGATCAATTCGATCGCCGGCATTCTCAACGAGCGTGGCAACGTGCTCGGCATGATGCCGCATCCGGAGAACCTGATCGAACAGCTGCAGGGCGGCGACGACGGCCGCGGCGTGTTCGAGAGCCTCGTCGGAGCCCTCGCGGCCTGACCGGGCGACGATGACCGCCCCTGCCCTCGTCTGGCTGCGCAACGATCTCAGGGTTTCCGACAATCCGGCACTCGCCATGGCGGCCGCCTCGCAGCGGCCGCTGATCGTTCTCTACGTCCTCGAGGAAGGTGCCGGACCGCGTCCGCTCGGCGCGGCGGCGCGCTGGTGGCTGCATCATTCCCTCGCCGCGCTCGGCCGACAGCTCGCGGCGGCCGGCGTCACACTGGTGCTGCGCCGGGGCGACGCGCGCATCGTGGTCCCGGGCGTTGCAACAGAGGCGGGCGCTGGCGAAGTCTTCTGGAACGACCGCCACGAGCCGGGTGGCGCCGCGGTCGATCGCGAGATCGCCTCCCGCCTCGCCGCGGATGGCCGCAAGCTCACGACGGCGAAGGCCAATCTGCTCGTCGCGCCCGGCGAAATGCGGACCGGGACCGGCGGCTCCTACCGGGTCTATACGCCATTCGCGAAGGCCGTGCGGGCGCTCGGCCAACCGCGCATGCCGCTGGCGGCACCGGACCTTCTCGGACGCGGCGCGGCGTCTACTCCCGCGAGCGACGGCCTCGCCGACTGGGACCTCCTGCCAACGAAGCCCGACTGGGCGCGGGAGTTCGGGCCGGTCTGGACGCCGGGGGAGCGCGGTGCCCGGCAGCGGCTCGATACGTTTCTCTCGGACGGCCTTGCCCGCTATCGCGACGGCCGCGACCTGCCGGCTTGCGGTGCCGTCTCGATGCTCTCGCCACATCTGCGCTTCGGCGAGATCAGCCCCTATCAGGTCTGGCACGCGGTTGCCGGTGCGGCGGCGCGGAACCCGGCGCTCGACGGCGATGCCGACAAATATCTCGCCGAACTCCTCTGGCGCGAGTTCTGCTGGCATCTCCTCGGCAACGAGGCGGACATCGCGACGCGCAATATCCAGGGCAAGTTCGACGCCTTCCCCTGGCGCGAGGACGCCGCCGCCCGCGCCGCCTGGCAGGCCGGTCGGACCGGCTATCCGTTCGTCGACGCCGGCCTTCGCCAGCTCTGGCGCACCGGCTGGATGCACAACCGGGTGCGGATGGTCGCCGCCTCCTTCCTCGTCAAGCATCTCATGATCGACTGGCGCGACGGCGAGCGCTGGTTCTGGGACACGCTCGTCGATGCCGACGAGGCCAACAACCCGGCGAGCTGGCAGTGGGTGGCGGGAAGCGGTGCCGACGCGGCGCCCTATTTCCGCATCTTCAATCCGGTGACGCAGGGTGAGAAATTCGATCCCGACGGCGCCTATATACGCCGCTGGCTGCCGGGGCTTGCCGGTCTCGGCACCCGCCGGGTTCATCGGCCGTGGCAGGAACCGGCCGGTTTGGTGGTGGACGCCGGCGCCTATCCGGATCCGATCGTCGATCACGGGCTCGCCCGCGCCCGGGCGCTCGCGGCGTTTGCAGAAATCAGTCGCCGGCCATCCTGAGCGCGGTGGGCACCACGATGCCGGGGGCCACGACGACGAAATAGACGCAGTCGTCGCTGCCGACGATCTTGCCGCTGTGGGGCATGCCGCCCGGATGAAAGCCGATGTCGCCGGCCCGCAGCTGGCCCGCCTCGGTGACGATGTCGCCCGAGACCACGAGAAGGAACTCGTCGCCGTCGTGGGTGTGGTCGGGTATTGCGATGCCGGGCTTGGCGCAGCCGATGCGCACTTCGTGGCCGTCTATGATGCCGTGGGCGCAATTGTTGCGACCCTCGGGAAAGTCGCGCCAGGTGAAGGTGTTGCCGCCGAGATGGAGCAGATGGCTGATCGGCGTCGGTACCGGTTCCGGCAGGGGGCAAGACAGCTCGTAGGACGCCTCCGGCTCGGCCTCGGCCGCGAAGATCCGGGCGAGAACGGCCTCGCGGCCATCGATCTCGGCCGGAGGCTCGAAATCCAGCAGATATCCTGCGGCGCATTCGAGATGCTCGACCAAAGGTCGATGTGTCGGGGAGATCGCCAGATGGCTTTCGAAGAGGGCATGAAGGGCGCGCGGCAGGGAACCTGCCACGTATGCCGCCAGCCCAATCTCTACCGCTTCGGCGACCGTTTCGGTCACCTTGCTCGGCCGTTCATCCAATCGGTCCACAAGCAACTCCGGGCGCTTCGCGAGCCGTAATTTCTACGGGCCATGACCGTCTTCGGATCACCCGGACTGGCGTCCTGGCGCATCCATTCTGCGATCTTAGCCGGAATTCTATTATCGCTTGGAGGTCTCTTTCAATGACGAACAAGCATTGCGAGTAATATTTCTGATGCTTTTTGAGCAAACAATTCCATGAAGCGGGGTGTAACTATCGGCGGATCATTTCCGGCCGATGCTTCGGGGCCTCCTTTGTTTCGACGCCTAATTTGTGTTTCCTGTTTGCCATGGCGATCCGGCTGCCGTCGCGGCGGTGTTCGGGCGCGCGGCCGCGACGAAATGGTGTTTTCCTGTTGGCCGCCCCGGCGCCGCGCCCTAACCTTCGCAGGCAACGGGGAGAAAGCTGCGCCATGGAAATCCGTCACGGCATCGTCGAGCTCATCGGCAACACACCGCTCGTCCGCCTGCGCAAGGCGTCGGAGGCGACCGGCTGCGAGATCCTCGGCAAGGCCGAGTTCCTCAATCCGGGCCAGTCCGTGAAGGACCGCGCGGCGCTCTCGATCATCGAGGACGCGATGCGGGCCGGGCGGCTCGGGCCGGGCGGCACGATCGTCGAAGGCACGGCGGGCAATACCGGCATCGGCCTGGCCCTCGTCGGCAATGCGCTCGGCTTCCGGTCGGTGATCGTCATCCCCGAGACGCAGTCGGAAGAAAAGAAGGCGGCGCTGAGGCTCGCCGGCGCGGAGCTCATCGAGGTGCCGGCGGTTCCCTACAAGAATCCCGACAACTACGTGAAGGTCTCCGGGCGCCTTGCCGAGAGGCTCGCGGCAAGCGAGCCGAATGGCGCCATCTGGGCCAACCAGTTCGACAACGTCGCCAACCGGCAGGCCCATATCGCGGGCACCGGCCCGGAGATCCGGCGCCAGACCGACGGCAAGGTCGACGGCTTCATCTGCGCCGTCGGCACCGGCGGCACCCTCGCCGGCGTCGCCATGGCGCTGAAGGAGCGCAACCCGGCGATCAAGATCGGGCTCGCCGATCCGATGGGCGCGGCGCTCTACAGCCACTATACCGGCGGCGGCCTCACGTCGGAGGGCTCCTCGATCACCGAGGGCATCGGCCAGGGCCGCATCACCGGCAATCTCGAAGGCCTGGCGGTCGACATGGCCTATCGCATCGGTGACGCCGAAGCGCTCGAGATCCTGTTCGACCTCGTCATCGTCGAGGGGCTGGTGCTCGGCGGCTCGTCGGGCGTCAACGTCGCCGGGGCGATCCGCATGGCGCGCGAAATGGGGCCCGGCCACACCATCGTCACCGTGCTCTGCGACTACGGCAACCGCTACCAGTCGAAGCTCTTCAATCCGGCCTTCCTCAAGGAGAAGGGCCTGCCCTCGCCGCCCTGGCTGGAGCGCCGCGGCGCGATGCCGGACGGGGTCATGGCCGGCGGTGCCTGAGGATCGCGGCTTTCGAGAATTATCGTTTCAAACCCCCCGCGATTGTTTCTAAAGTGCGGACCGACCCAAACGAGACGGCGAAAGCGGAGACGATGACAGAGCAACTGTTCCGGGACGATTCCTATCTGGCGAGCTGCGAGGCGACGGTCGTCGCCGTCAACGATCGCGGCGGGATCGTACTCGACCGGACGGTGTTCTATCCGACCGGCGGCGGCCAGCCCGGCGATCGCGGCACGCTCGAGACGGCGGCCGGTCCGGTCGACATCGCCACCACCGTCTATGGCGAGGACAAGTCGGAGATCGTCCACGTTCCGGCCGAGGGCCAGGCCCTGCCGACGCCCGGAACCAAGGTCACCTGCCGCATCGACTGGGAGCGCCGGCATCGCCTGATGCGCATGCACACGGCGCTGCATCTTCTCTCGGCGGTACTGCCCTACCCGGTTACCGGCGGCCAGATCGGCGAGGACGAGGGTCGGCTCGACTTCGACATTCCCGATGCCGGGCTCGACAAGGACGAGATCGCCGCCGCGGTCAACCGCCTCGCCGACGAGGGCCGGACGGTCGGCATGCGTTTCATCACCGATGCCGAGCTCGACGCCGACCCCGGCCTCGTCAAGACGATGTCGGTGAAGCCGCCGCGCGGCACCGGCCGGGTGCGGCTGATCGAGGTCGACGGCGCCGATCTGCAGCCCTGCGGCGGCACCCATGTTCGCTCGACGGCCGAGATCGGGCCGATCGAGGTTGCCAAGATCGAAAAGAAAGGCCGCCAGAACCGGCGGGTGCGGATCCGTTTCGCGGGCGGCGAAGCGGCCTGACGGCGCCGGGGCATCAACCAGACAAGGAGTACCGGGACGGGCCGCCGAGCGCGCGGCCTGCCGAAAAGCTCCGCGGAAACGCCAAGGAAGGGAAACCCAAGTGAGTGACAAGCGTTCCTGCTGTTTCGTGACCAGCGAGTGGCTCGCCGCGCATCTCGACGCGCCGGACGTCGTCGTCCTCGACGCGTCCTGGTACCTCGAGATCACCAAGCGCGACGGTCATGCCGAATATCTCGAGGAGCACATTCCCGGCGCGCTCTATTTCGACATCGACGACGTCGCCGACGCCGACACGACCCTGCCGCACATGCTGCCGCGTCCGGAGGTGTTTTCCTCCAAGATGCGCAAGCTCGGCATCGGCGACGGCCAGAAAATCATTGTCTATGACGGCAACGGCCTCGTCTCGGCGCCGCGCGTCTGGTGGACGTTCCGGACCATGGGCGTCACCGACGTCGCGATCCTCGAGGGCGGCCTGCTCAAGTGGGACGACGATCAGGGCCGGTTCGAGTCCGGTGCCGAGACGCGCACCGAGCGCCATTTCACCTCGCGCTTCAATGCCGGCATGGTCGCCGATCTCGACGACGTGCACCGGGCGCTGGCGACCGGCTCGGCCCAGGTGGTCGACACCCGCTCGGAAGGCCGCTTTCTCGGCGAGAAGCCGGAGCCGCGCGAGGGCGTGCCCTCCGGCCACATGCCGGGGGCGTTCAACGTGCCGTTCACCGACCTCGTCACCCCGATGGGGTGCCTGCGCTCCGACGAGGAACTGCGGGCCGCGATCGAGAAGGCCGGCGTCGACTTGTCGAAGCCGATCATCTGCTCGTGCGGCTCGGGCGTCACGGCGGCCGTGCTGACGCTGGCGCTGTCGGTGCTCGGGCATCGCGACAACACGCTCTACGACGGCTCGTGGACCGAATGGGTGCGGGCCGGCGGCGAACGGGTCGTCGGGCCGTGACGAGCCGACGCCACTGTCCTTGACGAGGAGACGCGCCGATGACGCCGACGGCGGTGGTCGTGACCGAACTCGAGATGGTGGCACCGCCGGCGCAGCGGGCGCCGGCGCCGCCCGGCATGCGGCTGGCGCTGATGCGCGTCCATACCATGCAGACCTCCTATTACCGCTACCTCGCCGACGAAAGTGCCGGCTGGACTGCGGCGCGCGAGAAGGTCGACGGCCTGTCGCGCTCGGCGCTGGCGACCTATCTCGGCGCTCCCGGCGCCGAGATCTACGTGCTCTATGTCGACGGCGCGCCCGGCGGCTGGTTCGCCCTGACCGGCGTCGACGGACCAGAGATCGATATCGCCTGGCTCTTCTGCCTGCAGTCGCACGAGCACCGCGGCATGATCCGCTACCTCGTCTCGGCGGCGATCGACACGGCCTTCGCGCACGAGCCGAAGCGGGTCTCGATCACCGTGCGATCCGACGATCGCCCCCCTCGTCTCACGCTCTACCAGAGTGCCGGATTCGCCCCGGTTGCCCGCACGCGCGAGCTGCCGCCGACCGGAAACCCGGCAAACGACGCCTGAGCGCCGTTTTACTGCCGAAAAAGTTGCCATGACACGTTGTCATGATTTGTTTGCTGCACTTGCGAACTGATTGCACGAGTGCGCCGAATGGTGGCGCCCATCTCTTTGAAACAGTTCGAAATCGGACCCACGGGGATTTCCGAGGGGTCGCGTGCGGACTCCTGACAAAACGGCATTTCCCTTTAAATTCAATGTCATGAGACCAAAGGACGCTCTCTCGAGCCCTTCCAAAGCGGCCGTTGGCGGGCCTAACCTGCTGACAACGAAGGCCCATTCGGCCAAATGCACCGCGGAGCGAGGGGACGCCGATCAGGGCGACGCGAAGCCGTGCCGGAGAGACGGGATATGGCGACGGGAACATTCATCAAGAGCGCGTTGTTGGGAGCCGGCATGGCGCTGGTCTTTTCCGGCAGCGCGATGGCGACGTCGGCCGCGGACATCTTTGCCGCGCTGGCTAAGCCGACCGGGACCGCACTGGGAACCGGACCGAGCTATTCGATCGATGCGATCAAGGGCAACGAGAAGATCCGGGCCGAGATGCCGTCGATCGACATTGCCGGCATTCGGTTCGCGTCGGGCAAGGCCGAACTCACCGAAGCGGACATGGCTGCCGTTGGCGACATTGCCATGGCGCTGAAGGAGATTCTCTCGGTGCGGCCGTTCGATGTGTTCCTCGTCGAGGGCCATACCGATGCGACCGGTTCGGCCGCCTCGAACCTCAAGATCTCGGCGGCGCGGGCCGAAGCCGTCGCGGCGGCGCTGATCGGTCGCTTCGGCATCCCTGCCCCGGCGATCGCGGTTGCCGGCTATGGCGAGGAGTTCCTGCTCGTCAAGACGAAGAAATCCGACGCGCGGAACCGGCGCGTCACCATCCGGCGGGTCACCGACCTCCTCGATCCGCTGAAGTAAAGGTGCCGGCCGCGGTTTCAAGGGGAGCTACCGCGGCGGCCGGCCGCTGATCCGCAAGGGTTGTGCGGCCGGCGTCATTCCTCGGCCAGCCAAATGTGCCGGGATGCGACTGTCGACGCGGCGGGCGGAAACCGAACCCCACCTACGCCCGCTGCGTCCGACGCCTTGGCCCGAGTGAGGACCTCGGTCTTCACCCTGGCACCGCCGCCCGGCCGCCCCCCCGGGCGGCGGACTCCCTTCACGCCCTCTCTGTCTTCTTCGGAAGCCCCCCTCGGGGGCGTGAAGCCTGCGCGCGATTCAGCGCACCGGTGCCGTCCGGGACAGCACCGGGCAGGCATCGGGAGCGCCGGCCGGCGGCACCCCGCTCAAAGCACTCGATGGCAGGCGCGCCGCCGGATCACAGGATCTGGCTGAGGAACAGCTTGGTGCGATCGTGCTGCGGATTGTTGAAGAACTCTTCGGGCTCGTTCTGCTCGATGATCTGGCCGTAGTCCATGAAGATCACGCGGTTGGCGACCTGACGGGCAAAGCCCATTTCGTGGGTCACGCAGAGCATGGTCATGCCTTCTTCGGCGAGGTCGACCATGACCTCCAGCACTTCCTTGATCATCTCCGGGTCGAGGGCCGAGGTCGGCTCGTCGAACAGCATGATGCGCGGGTTCATGCACAGCGAGCGGGCGATCGCGACGCGCTGCTGCTGACCGCCGGAGAGCTGCCCCGGATATTTGTTGGCCTGCTCCGGGATCTTGACCCGGGTCAGGTACTGCATGGCGACCTCCTCGGCCTCTTTCTTGGGCATGTTGCGCACCCAGATCGGCGCCAGTGTGCAGTTCTCGAGGATGGTGAGGTGCGGGAAGAGATTGAAGTGCTGGAACACCATGCCGACTTCGCGGCGGATCTCGTCGATGCGCTTCAAATCGTTGGTCAGCTCGATGCCGTCGACGACGATCGTGCCCTTCTGGTGCTCCTCGAGACGATTGATGCAGCGGATCATCGTCGACTTGCCGGAACCGGACGGGCCGCAGATGACGATGCGCTCGCCCTTCATCACCTTGAGGTTGATGTCGCGCAGCACGTGGAAATCGCCATACCACTTGTGCACGCCGGTCATTTCGACCGCCACCTCGTCGGAGACCTTCATCTTCGTGCGGTCGGCCTGCAGGGCCTCGGCGCTGAGGTCATGTCCGGTCATCGGGCTACTCCCTTACCGCTTGTGGCCCGTGTCGAGCCGGCGTTCCATGAAAATCGAATAGCGGGACATGCTGAAGCAGAAGGCCCAGAAGACCATCGCGGCGAACAGATATCCCGTGTGTGAGGTGTAGGGCGTGGCCCAGGTCGGGTCCGTGAAGGACGACTGGATCTGCCCGAGAAGGTCGAACAGCCCGATGATGAGGACGAGGGTGGTGTCCTTGAACAGGCTGATGAAGGTGTTGACGATGCCCGGGATGACGAGCTTGAGGGCCTGCGGCAGGACGATGAGCCCCATCATCTGCCAATAGGTGAGGCCGAGGGCCTGGGCGCCCTCGTACTGGCCCTTCGGGATCGCCTGCAGGCCGCCGCGCACGTTCTCGGCCATGTAGGCCGAGGAAAACAGCGCAACGCCGATGAGCGCCCGCAGCAGCTTGTCGAAGGTGACGCCCTCGGGCAGGAACAGCGGCAGCATCACGCTCGACATGAACAGCACGGTGATCAGCGGCACGCCGCGCCAGGCCTCGATGAAGATCACCGACATCAGGCGGACGGCGGGCAGCTTGGAGCGCCGGCCGAGGGCGAGCACGATGCCGAGCGGCAGCGAGGCGACGATGCCGGTGATGGCGACGACGAGCGTGACGAGGAGGCCGCCCCAGACGTCGGTCTCGACCCGCTCGAGGCCGAAATCGAAACCGGCAAAGAAGATCGCGAGGCCGAGGATCGCGAAGATCCCGAGCACCACCCTCACCGTATTGCGGATGTCGGCACCGGCCTGCGCCGTGAGGAAGGCGGCGCCGCCGGCCAAAACGGCCGCGACGATGCCGTAGTCGACCCAGAATTTCAGGGTCGAGGGCGCCATCAGGGCGTCGGGCAGCAGGAAGCCGTTGAGGTCGACGTGGCCGCCGGTCAGCAGGACGAAGGCGGCGACCGGATAGACGCCGAGCAGGAAGATGGCGTTGGCGCGCTTGAACGGCACCGTCGGCATCAGCATCGGCACGAGGCCGAGGGCGCCGGCGGAGAACACCAGATCCACGCGCCAGCGTTCGGCATCGGGATAACGGCCGTAGATGAACTGCTCGAAATAGGCCCCGACATAGGCCCAGCAGGCGCCCTCCGAACCGAGGCAGGCATCGCGGCCCTCGCCGGTCCAGACCGCGTTGACGAGGGCGAACTCGATGACCGGCGGGACGACGAGGTAGATGATGTAGAGGCCGAGGAAGGTCAGGATGGCGTTCGGGATGCTGGAGAACAGATGCTCGCGCATCCAGGCGACGGGACCGATGGTGGTCTTGGGCGCCGGCAGCTTTTCGACATATTCGGTGCGGACGAAGGCGATCGATCGATCGGTCATGACACGTCTCCCCGCTCAGCGCTCGACCAACGCCATTCGGGCGTTGTACCAGTTCATGAACAGCGAGGTGACGAGGCTGAGGCCGAGATAGACCAGCATGGTGATCAGCAGAACCTCGACCGCCTGGCCGGTCTGGTTCAGCACCGTTCCGGCGAAGACCGAGACGAGGTCGGGATAGGCGATCGCCACGGCGAGCGAGGAATTCTTGGTCAGGTTGAGATACTGGCTGGTCAGCGGCGGAATGATCACGCGCATGGCCTGCGGGATGACGACGAGGCGCAGCGTCGGGCCGGGCCTGAGGCCGAGCGAGTAGGAGGCCTCGGTCTGGCCGTGGCTGACGGCGAGGATGCCGGCGCGCACGATCTCGGCGATGAAGGTCGCCGTGTAGATCGACAGCGCGAGCACGAGGCCGACGAATTCCGGAATGACCCGGAGGCCGCCGACGAAGTTGAAGCCCTTGAGGACCGAATAGTCGAGCGTGACCGGCATGCCGGCGACGAGGAAGGCCACGAGCGGCAGGCCGACCAACAGCCCGACGCCGGTCCAGAACACCGGAAAAATCCTGCCCGTGCGGTCCTGGCGCCGATGCGCCCAGAACCTGATCGCCACGGTCGCGACGATCGCCACGATGAGGGCGATGCCGATGAGCCCTGCCCCCTCGCCGAACACCGGCTTCGGCAGGAAGAAACCGCGGTTGTTGAGGAAGACGCTGCCGGAGATCTCGAGGCTCTGGCGCGGATTGGGCAGCGAGCGCAGGACCGCGAAATACCAGAAGAAGAGCTGCAGGAGCAGCGGGATGTTGCGGACGAGCTCGACATAGACCGTGGCGACGCGCGAGATCACCCAGTTGTTCGACAGGCGGGCGATGCCGACGACGAAGCCGATCACGGTCGCGAGCACGATGCCGATGACGGCCACGAGGATGGTGTTGAGGAGGCCGACGAAGAAGACCCGGCCGTAGCTCGACTCCTCGGAATAGTCGATCAGCGTCTGGACGATGGCAAAGCCGGAGGTGTTCTTCAGGAAGCCGAAGCCCGACGCGATATTCTGCTTTTCGAGGTTCAGCGCGGCGTTGTGGATGAACTCGTAGCCGAGCAACACGATGATCGCGATCAACACGATCTGGTAGGCGAGGCCCCGAATCCTCGGATCATTGATCCAGGCGACCTTCTTGGCGGCCTCTTCGGCCGTTCGAGCGCCAGCCATCACGTCCCCCCTCGGCACGTTTTCGTCGCATTGTCCGGCCGCTCGGCTTTTTTGTTATGCAGCGCCAAAAAGGCGCGGCAGTGCGGCGTCCGGCTTGCTGCGGCCGGCGCGCGAGGCGCCGGCCGCATCGCGTGGCCCGTGATCAGCGGACCGGCGGAGCGTACTGCAGGCCGCCGTTCTTCCACAGCGCGTTCAGGCCGCGGGAGATGCCGAGCGGGGTGTCGGGGCCGACATTGGCGTCGAAGATCTCGCCGTAATTGCCGACCATCTTGACGATGTTGTAGGCCCAGTCGTTGCCGAGGGCGATGCCCTCGCCGAAGGCGCCTTCGGTGCCGAGCAGGCGCTTGATCTCCGGATTCTCGGAGGCCTTCATCTCGTCGACGTTCTTGGAGGTGACGCCGAGCTCTTCGGCATTGACCATGGCGAAGAGGGTCCACTTCACGACGTTGAACCAGCCGTCGTCACCCTGACGCACGACCGGGCCGAGCGGCTCCTTGGAAATGATTTCCGGCAGGATCACGTGGTCGCCCGGGTTGGTCAGCTTGAGGCGTTCGGCGTGGAGGCCCGAGGCGTCCGTCGAATGCACGTCGCAGCGGCCGGCATCATAGGCCTGGACGACTTCGTCGTTCTTCTCGAAGGCGACGATCTCGTACGGCATGTTGTTGGAGCGGAAGAAGTCGGCGATGTTCAGCTCGGTGGTGGTGCCGGTCTGGGTGCAGACGCTGGCGCCGGACAGTTCGAGCGCCGAGGTGACGCCGAGCGACTTGCGGACCATGAAGCCCTGGCCGTCGTAATAGGTGATGCCGGTGAAGTTGAGGCCGAGGGAGGTGTCGCGGCTCATCGTCCAGGTCGAGTTGCGCGACAGCATGTCGATTTCGCCGGTCTGGAGGGCGGTGAAGCGCTCCTTGGCCGAAAGCGGGGTGAACTTCACCTTCGTCGTGTCGCCGAAGACGGCGGCGGCGACCGCACGGCAGACGTCGACGTCGATGCCGGTCCAGTTGCCCTTGTCATCGGGATTGGAGAAGCCCGGCAGACCCGGGTTGACGCCGCACTGAATGAAGCCCTTCGCCTTGACGTCGTCGAGCGTGCCGGCGGACGCCGCGGTCGCGGCAACACCGAGCGTTACGCCGACAACCACGCTCACAATCGCTTTTTTCATGGTGGAGCCTTCTCTGTTTCGTTGTTGAAGATATTGTTCTCGTCGATCTGTCGCGTCGCCGGCCGCTGCCCCAAACTCCTGCCGCGAAACCGGCCCGCTTCTCCGACCGGGCGGCCGGGCGCACCGCGGTGGTGCGATCAAATCGTCACGGAAAGGCATCACAGGCCATTCTTCGACTTTGGTCAAGGGGATGAGCCGCCTATAAGTCGATCACCGACCGCCAAAAAAGATGCGGCAGTGCAGCAATGAGCAGGAATCGAAACAGATGAGCTCGAAGACCAGCGATCAGCGCCCCGACACCCTCCTCGTCACCGCCGGCCGGCACCCCCACGAGAACCACGGTTTCGTCAATCCGCCGGTGATCCACGCCTCGACGGTGCTGTTCGAGACGGTCGACGCGATGACCTCGAAAGGCGCGCGCTACACCTACGGGCGCCGCGGCACGCCGACGAGCGAGGCGCTCGAGGAAGCGCTCGACGCGCTCGAGGGATCGGCCGGGTCGGTGCTCGCGCCCTCCGGCCTCGGCGCGATCTCGATCGCCCTCCTCTCCTGCCTTTCGGCCGGCGACCACCTGCTCGTGACCGACAGCGTCTACCAGCCGACGCGGCATCTCTGCGACACGGTGCTGTCCCGGCTCGGCATCGAGACGAGCTACTTCGATCCGCTGATCGGAGCCGATATCGGCTCGGTCATGCGGGGGAAAACGCGGGCGGTGTTCGTCGAGGCGCCGGGCTCGCAGACCTTCGAGATGCAGGACGTGCCGGCGATCACGGCGGCCGCGAAGGCGCGCGGCGCCACCGTGCTCATGGACAATACCTGGGCGACGCCGCTGTTCTTCAAGCCGCTCGCCCACGGCGTCGACCTCTCGATCCAGGCCGGCACCAAATACATCGTCGGCCATTCCGACGTGATGCTCGGCACCGTCTCGGCCAGCGAGGGCGCCTGGAAAGCGCTGAAGGCGACGCATGGCGCGATGGGCCAGGCGGTCGGCCCGGACGACATCTATCTGGCGCTGCGCGGCCTGCGCACCATGGGGGTGCGCCTCGCCCGCCATCAGGAAAGTGCGCTGAAGGTCGCCCGCTGGCTCGAAGGCCGCCCCGAGGTCGCGCGGGTGCTCTATCCGGCGCTCGAGAGCGATCCCGGCCATGCGCTCTGGCGGCGCGACTTTTCCGGCGCGAGCGGTCTCCTCGGCGTCGTCCTCCACGACGTTGCGATGGAACGGGTGAAGGCGATGCTCGACGGCCTCGCGCTTTTCGGCCTCGGCTATTCCTGGGGCGGCTTCGAGAGCCTCGCGATCCATGCCGATCCGCGCGGCTATCGCACGGCGACGACCTGGCAGGCGGAAGGCCCGCTGGTGCGCTTCCATATCGGGCTCGAGGACGTCGAGGACCTCCTCGCCGATCTTGCCGCCGGATTCGACCGCCTGGCCGGCTGAGCCGCGCCGAAACGCGCCTCCCCTTCGCACCTCATGGTGAAAACCGGCGCATCTGCGGCGCGCCGGTCTTTTCTCTGCCACGAGTGGCAGCCATTCTCTGTGTCATCGCGGTGTCACCGATTCGGGTCGCCGACAGACGGGGCACCGCTCGACGCACGGGGTTCTGGGGAGGTCTCCGATGAGCCGTCTTTCGTCTGCTGTCCGCGTTTTCGGTCTCGGCCTCGCGCTCGGCGCTGCCGCCGGGCCGGCGTTTGCCAACGATTCCACCGCCGAACTCGCCGCCGGCGGCATCGTTCTGGTGCGCAACTACGACATCCGCATGCAGACCGAGGTGCTGACCATCGGTCCCGGCGAGATCCAGGTCGACTACACCTTCGAGAATGTCGGCGAGAAGGACCAGACGGTGCTCGTCGCCTTCCCGCTGCCCGATGTCGACATGGACGAACTCGGCGACGTCGGCGTCGAGGCGGTCACCGGTGCGCCGGTCAATTTCGTCGACTTCCAGGTGACGATCGACGGCAAGCCGGTCGCCTTCCAGACCGAGCAGAAGGCCTTCGCCGTCGGCCTCGACGTCACCGACACGCTGAAGGCAGACGGCGTGCCGCTCAATCCGCTGCTCGAAGGCGTCGGCAACGTGCTGCTCGCGCTCCCGGCCGATCGCCGGGCCGACTACCAGACGCGCGGCATCGCCGAATGGGACGGGCCCGACTTCGCCCTGCCGCGCTGGCTCTTGAAGACGACCTTCTGGTGGAAGCAGACCTTCCCGGCTGGCAAGACCGTCTCGGTCAGCCACACCTATAAGCCGGTGGTCGGGTCGAGCTTCTACTATCCGCAATATGCCGGGGACGAGTTCGCCGACTACTGCATCGACGAGGGCACCAGCGAGGCGGCGGCGAAGGCTTTGGCGGAAAGCGGCCACGAGATGATGTACACGCACCGCCTCTCTTACATACTGCAGACGGCGCGCAACTGGTCGGGCGAAATCGGCGAGTTCCGCCTCGTGATCGACAAGCGCGATCCCTACTGGCTCGTTTCGCTCTGCCTGGACGGCATCAAGAAGACCGGGCCGACCACCTTCGAGTGGACGGCGACGAACTTCGTGCCGGAAAAGGACCTGAAGATCCTGTTTCTCGAGCCGGCCGAGGCGCCCTGAGCGGCGCCCGTGCCCCGGTCAGCTTTCGGCCGGGTGCAGCTTGTGCTCGCGGAAGATGAACCAGAGGTTCCGGAGATAAATGACGAGGCCGGCGCCCTGGCCGGCGATGAACACCGGGTCCTTGCGGTAGATCGCATAGACGAACAGGAGCGCGCCGCCGCCGAGCGAGAAGAACCAGAAGGCGACCGGCACGACCGAGCGCCGGGCCTTTTCGCTGGCGATCCACTGGACGACGAAGCGCATGGTGAACATCACCTGCGCGACGAAGCCGAGGGCGATCCAGACGTCGAATTGGGCGACGAAGACTTCGTGCAGCCAGGCGCCGAGAGCGCCGAGGATATCACCCGACATCGATGGTCATCTCCTTCACCTCGGGGATGTTCTTGCGCCGGCGGCGCAGCCACCACACGCCGAAGAGGTCGAGCACGCCGATCCAGAAGCGGTCCCAGATGCCGTATTTCGACGCGCCGTGACGGCGCTCGCGGTCGACCACGTCGACATGGACGACGCGGTAGCCCTCGCGCAGCACGAGGGCCGGAAGGAAGCGGTGCCAGCTGTCGAAATAGGGCAGCAGCAGGAACACCTCGCGGCGCACCGCCTTGAGGCCGCAGCCGGTATCGCGGGTGCCGTCGTCGAGCAGCCAGCCGCGCACGGCGTTGGCGATCTTCGAGCCGTATTTCTTGGCAAGGCTCGCCTTGCGCTTCAGGCGCTGGCCGGCGGCGAGCGCGACGGTCGGCCCGGCCTTCTCCACGGCGTCGACGAGAGCGGGAATGTAGGCCGGATCGTTCTGGCCGTCGCCGTCGATGGTCGCGACGATGCGGCCCTTGGCGAGCAGCACGCCGGTGCGCACCGAGGCGCTCTGGCCGCAGGACGCGGCATGGCGGACATGGCGCAGCCAGGGCCGGCCGTCGGCCCGCTTCCTGGCGAGGAGGTTGCCGGTGCCGTCGGTCGAGCCGTCGTCGACGACGATCACCTCGAAGGTACGGCCGGCGAGCGCGGTCGCGATCTCGTCGACGAGAAAGGCGAGATTGTCGGCTTCGTCCTTGCACGGGATCACCACCGACACGGCGGGAACATGCATTTCGACGGGCGGGATCATCGGCGTCGCGGCGCTGTCGGTCTCGGTCATCGCTTCGGTCCGGTTCGAGGCCGGCGGGGTCAGGCTGACTGGCCGCGCAGGCTCCTCGTCATTCGGCGCAACAGCCCGGCGAGCGCCGAGCCGAAGGCGGCCGGCCGGCGGAGAAGCCGGCGGCCGCGCGTCCTTATAGTGCCGTCGGCGGCAACCTGAAAGACCAAACGCCGCCGCGCGGCCCATGCGGCGAGGAGCCACGTCGCCAGCCCGCCGATCAGGAGGCCGGCGATGACGTCGCTCGGATAGTGGGCGCCGACCATGACCCGGCTCAGCGCGACGAGCGCGCCGAGGAACCAGAAGACGAGGCGCCAGCGCGGCAGCATCAGGCCGAGGGCGACGGCGAGCGCGCCAATCGTCGTCGCATGGCCGGACGGCAGGCTCGCAAAGGCGCCGTCGATGCTGAACGGCGAGAAGTCGTGCGCGCCGAGCGTTTCGATCAGCTTCGGGCGGGCGCGGCCGATGGCGCGTTTCAGGATGCCGACGGCGAGGCTGATGCCGCCGACCGAGACGAACAGGAACGCGGCCCGGCCGACGAAGGTGGCGATGCGCGCCGAGGCCCGGTCGACGACGCGCAGCGGCTCGGAGATCGCGGCAACGACGACGACGATGCCGGTCGGCACGAGATACCAGACGGCGAGGCCGAGATCGGTAATCGCCCGGAAAAAGCCGGTCGGATCGCCGCCGATCTGGCGCAGGCCGCGGGCGACGGGCTCGTCGAGAAGGAGATAGGAAAGGACGATCGCGAGCCCGGCGACGGTGAGGATCGCCCACCACGGATGCCCGCCGGGCGAGCGCGGCGCCCTGCCCTTGGCGAACTCGTGGCTGTCGACGATGTCGACGAGTTCGCCGGCATTGATGCGGACACGACCCAGCGCCGCCTCGAAGCGGCCGACGAACGCTTCCCACCAGTCGGGTGTCATCGAACGGCGCCTTCCCGCATGAAGACGCCGATGTCGAGTTCCTTGCCGCCATTGAGGTTGCGGCCGGCGACGCGGCCGAGCAGGTGCGGATTGAAGCCGAGTTCGGTCGCCCTGGCGCGGAACGCTTCCTCGCCCCGCCCTTCGACGAACGCGACGCGGCAGCCGTCTTCGGCAAGGAAGCTGGCGGCCTCGTCGTCCTTGACCATGGCAAGGTCGGTGCGGGTCAGGAAGACGAGGCTCGGCTCGCGATAGCCGGCGGTGGCGAGCTGCGGATCGCGGCAGGGCGCGGAACGCAGCACGACGTCGGCGAGGCGCGGCGAGAGCCAGATGCTGCGCGCCTCGGGAATGGCGAACTGGTAGACGCCGGCATAGAGGATGGCGGCGGCGGCGAAGGTCGTCACCAGCGCCGAGGCGGCGTCGTTGCGGGCGAGGTAGCGCCAGGCGAAGACCGAGAGGACGGCGGCAACGAGGGTGAGCGCGGTCGCGGCTGGGGTGAGCGTGCCGTCGAGCCAGAAGAGGCCGACCGGAACGCCGACGGCGAGGACGACCGGCACCAGCGGCACCAGCAGCCCGACGAGCTTCTTCCAGATGGCATCGACCTGCAGCTCGTCACGGAACAGGGCCGCGGCGGTGAGGATGGCGAAGGCCGGATAGAGCGGCAGCACGTAGTGCGGCAGCTTGGTCGCCACCGCCTCGAAGACGAGCCAGCTCGGCACGATCCAGGCGAGCGTGAAGAGTACGCCGCGCTCGCGCCTGTGGCGCCACACGAATGGGACCGCGAGGGCGAAAAACGGCGCGATCGGCCAGAACGTACCCCAGAAGGCGGCGAGATAGGTGCCGGGAGGCGCGCCGTGGCTCTCCTGGCCGGTGCCGACCTTGGCAAGGAGGTCCTTGCCGAGCGCCTCGGTGAAGAAGGCGCCCTTGGTGACGATACCGATGGCGACGAGCCAGGGCAGCACGATGACCAGCACCCAGAGCAGGCCGGTCAGCGGCCGCAGCCGGGCAAACCAGCCGACCGAGCGCGAGAACAGCATCAGCGTCAGGGTGGTGAGGCCCGTGACCATCGGCACGATCGGCCCCTTGACGAGGATGCCGAGGCCGATGCCGGTCCAGAACAGGGTCGTCGTCAGGCGGCGCAGCCGGTAGCCCTCGGCAACGAGGAAGGCCCTGAGCAGCCCGCCCTGGGCGGCGATGAGGCAGGCGAGCAGCACCGCGTCGGTCTTGGCGAGGCGCGCCTCGACACCGGGCAGGATCGCCGCAGCCATCATCAGGCCGGCGAAAAACGCCCCGGAGCGGCCGGCGATCGGCAGGGCCGCCCACCAGGTGAGGAGGACGGCGAGCACCGCGCCGGCGAGCGAGGGCAGCCGATAGACCCAGATCGGCGCCTCGGCGCCCTCGCCGCTGGCGATCGCGGCGGCCGACTGCAGCCAGTAAATGCCGATCGGCTTCTTGTGGCGGGCCTCGGCCTGGAAGCGGATATCGATGAAATCCCTGGTCTCGACCATCTGGCGGCTCGCCTGGGCGAAGCGCGCCTCGTCGCGATCGACCGGCGGGATCGAGAAGAAGCCCGGCAGGAAGAAGACGAGGGCGATGACGACGAGCAGCGGCGCCGAGACGAGGCGCGAGCGGCCGACGAAGCCGAAGATGCGGCCGGGCCAGCCCTTGGCCGGCGCCGGGGCGGCGGCATCCGCCTCCCCGTCCTGCGGCTCTGCCTCGCCGTCCGGCCCCTCCCCGGCTTGCGCATCGGATTCCGGCGCCGCCTCGGTCGCAGTCTCGTCCTCGTGAGGCTTTGCGGAAACCTCGCTGAGGGCTTCCGGCGCGGGCTCGGCGTCCTCGTCGGCGATCTCGGTGCGGGCCTCGGCGGCCATGTCGTCGAGGCTTTCGGTCGGCTTCAGCTCTTCCGGGATCTCGGCCGCGGTCTCCTCGGCGGCGGCCGGCTCGTCCGGTGCGGGCGCTTCCGGCGCCTCGTTCCGGGTCGCTTCGGCGAGGGTCTCGTCGGCCTCGGCAGCCGGCGTTGCGGCCTCGCCCTTGCCGTCGTCTCGTTCGGTCTCGCTCACGTCAGCCTCGCTTGTCGATCCGGCGCGGACAATAGCAAAAAATCGCGGACAGCCAACCGGCCGCGGCTCCCGGGGTTGCGGGGGCTTGCCCGCGCGGTATCGAGACGCCATCGTGGCGTCCAAAGACGACGAACGCCGCCAGCAACGGGAGCGCCCCCATGGATTTCGACCTTTCCGAGGAACAGAGCCTCATTCGCGACACTGCGCGACGGATCGCGGGCGACCGGGTAGCGCCGCTCGCGGCCATGCTCGACCGCGGCGAAGGCCGCGAGGCGTTCCTCGAAAACCTGAAGCTGCTCGCCGAGAACGGGTTCATGGGCCTCAATGTGAGGGCCGATTATGGCGGCACGGAAGCGGGCGCGGTGTCTTTCGCGCTTTCGGTCGAGGAAATCGGCGCGGCCTGCGCCTCGACCGGCGTCACCCTCTCGGTCACCAACATGGTCGGCGAGGTCATCCAGGCGATCGGCAGCGAGGAGCAGCGCCGCGCCCATCTGCCGAAGCTCTGCGACGGCAGCTATC
Source organism: Pseudomonadota bacterium (assembly GCA_029572955.1). Classification (GTDB taxonomy): domain Bacteria; phylum Pseudomonadota; class Alphaproteobacteria; order Rhizobiales; family JAKPQE01; genus JAKPQE01. The sequence goes on along the minus strand of JAKPQE010000179.1, from coordinate 117,801 downwards.
CGGCGGGCGCCTTCTGCCTGACCGAGGCGGGCGCCGGCTCGGATCCCTCGGCGATGACGGCGCGGGCCGAGCGGTCGGGCAATGGCTGGGTGCTCAACGGCTCCAAGCTCTACATCTCGAGCGCCGAATATGCCGGCGTCTTCATCGTCTGGGCGGTGACCGACAAGGCGGCGCCGCGCGGCAAGGGCATTTCCTGCTTCCTCGTGCCCGCCGGCACGCCGGGCATGACGATCGGCCGGCGCGAGGACAAGATGGGCCAGCACGGCTCGGCCACCAACGAGGTGCATTTCGAGGATTGCCGGCTGCCGGCCGACGCGATGATGGGAACGGAGAACGACGGTTTCCGGATCGCCGTTTCCGAACTCGCCGGCGGGCGCATCGGCATTGCCTCGCTCGCCCTCGGCATCGCCCGGGCGGCGATGGCGGCGGCCAAGGCCTATGTCGTCGAGCGCCAGCAGTTCGGCCGCAAGATCGCCGACATGCAGGGCGTGCAATGGATGATCGCCGACCGGGAAACCGAGCTCGAGGCGGCCCGGCTCCTGATCCTGCAGGCGGCGTTCCTGAAGGACGCCGGCCGGCCTTTCGCCAAGGCGGCCTCGATGGCCAAGCTCTATTCGACCGAGGCGGCGCAGCGGGCGACCTATACGGCGCTGCAGCTCTTCGGCGGCGCCGGCTATCTCAAGGACAATCCGCTCGAGCGGCTCGCCCGCGACGCCCGGATCACGACGATCTACGAGGGAACGAGCGAAATCCAGCGGCTGATCATCGCGCGCGAGGTGATGCGCGAGGTCGGATGAGCGCCGCTCCCTTGCGGCGGTCCCCCGCGGGACCCACATCAGGTCTATGGAGGCAAATGTCTCCGGAAAGACAAAAAGGAACAGACCATGGTTCGCAAGGTCGTCACTTGGGTGGTGGTCGCGGATGGGGCGCGGGCGCGCGTCTTCCGCAACGATGGTCCCGGCAAGGGGCTCGCCGCCGAACCCGATTTCTCGATGGACGGTGATCGTCGCCACGCGATCGAGATGACGACGGACCGCCCGCCCCGCGCGTTCGACAGCCACGGCGTCGGACGCCATGCGATGGAGCCGCGCGTCGATCCGCGCGATGCGGTCGAGAAGGACTTTCTCGAAGAGCTTGCAGCCAGGCTGGACGATGCGGCGAAGGCCGAGGCTTACGACCGGCTGGTGCTGGTCGCGGCGCCGCGCGCGCTCGGTGCGCTCCGGCCGATGCTGCCCGCCGCCGTCGCCGACAAGCTCGCCGGCGAAGTGGCCAAGGATTTGACCAAGCTGCCGACAGCCGACCTCGAGGCTCATCTCGGCGAGGTCATGGCGGTCTGAGGACCATCGCCCCGACAAGGGCGATGTGATCGCCGGCCGGCAGGTTGTGAAAAGGAGAAGGGCCGCCCGCGGCAAGCCGGCGGCCCTTCCGATTCGACGGTGCGCGAGGTCAGACGATGCGGGCGCGGTCGCGCTGCATCAGCAGCTGCGATTCGCGGTGGATGGCACGCAGCGCCGCGCGGCGGCGGGTCATGCGGATGCGCAGGATCGTGCTCGGGCTCTCGTTCAGCGGGGCGAGCAGCGCGGCATCGAGATCGGCCCGCGTCACGCCGAGATCGGCGAGCTGGCGATGCGGCATCTCGGCGAGCGCCATCAGGGCACGGCGATCGTGCCAGTTTTTCCAGAGGTTCTTCACCTGACGGGTCACGCGCGCGAACAGAGCCATGCCGGCGGTCGCCGCCGCGGCGGGAATGACGGGTTCGGAAATGGGCTCGAACGGACGAGACATGTCGTGATCCTCCAGGAGACATGCGGGGACCGGTGACGCGGCCGCAGGGACCGCGTCGCCGACTCCAGGGGTGTGGATGAACACGGCCGACCAGGCGACCGATGGCTGGAGAATGCCGACACCCTATTGATAGGTCCAACGAATAGTTTTAATGGTTTCCATCAAGATCATTGATGAATGAGGTGTGCCGTGCAGACCCTCGACATGGACCAGCTCCTGACCTTCGTCGCCATTGCCGAGGCGGGGTCGTTCACCGAGGCGGCCCAGAAGGTCGGGCGGACGCAGTCCGCCGTCTCCATGCAGATGAAGCGCCTCGAGGAAGGGATCGGCCGGCCGCTCTTCACCCGTGACGGCCGGCGCTCGCGCCTCACCGACCACGGCGTCACCCTGCTCGACTACGCCCGGCGCATGCTGGCGCTGAATGCCGAGACGCTGGCGGTGTTCCGCGAGAACGAAATTCGCGGCAAGGCGCGGCTCGGCCTGCCCGACGACTATGCCCCGCGCATCCTGCCGATGGTTCTGGCGAGTTTCGACCGGGCCCACCCCACACTGGAGATCGACGTGACCTGCGACATCAGCCGGAGCGTCGCCGAGAAGGTCAATCGCGGCGATCTCGACATCGGCATCGTCACCTTCTGCGAGGTATTGGCCAGCCAGATCGAGGATGCCCGGATCGTGCGTCGCGAGCCGCTGTTCTTCGTCGGCTCGCTGCATCATTCGGCCCATTTCGTCGATCCGATTCCGCTCGCCGTCGGCCCGGAGAGTTGCGCCTGGCGGCGTCAGGCGACACGGGCGATCGAGGCGGCGGGCCTGCCCTACCGCATCGCCTATACGAGCTCGAGCGCGGCGGCGATCGCCGGCGCCGTCCAGTCCGGCCTCGCCATCGGCGTGCTGCCGGAAAGCGCTCTGACGCCCGACATGCGCCGGCTCGGCGATCGTGACGGTTTTCCGGCGCTGATGCCGGCCGATATCGCGGTGATCCGGGCGGAAAGCGCGCGCGACGCGGTGCACGATGCCCTCGTCGAGCACATCGCCTCCTCGCTCGACAATCTCAGCGTGTTCTATCGGCCGAAACGCGTGGCGGCATGACGGCCCCGGCGGGCTCCACTTTGACCCGCGTCAAGACGTCCCGGCGCATTCCCCGATAGGCTTCCCCACGTTGGGGATAGCCGACGCGATCGGCGCTGCGGGGGTCAGACCATGACGATCAGGGATATCGTTGCGGTGCTCGACGTCATCGAGGAATCGATGCCGGCGGCCCAGGTTGCCTTGCAACTGGCAACGCGTTTCAAGGCGCATCTCACCGGGCTCGCGCTCGCCGTCGAGCCGATCATTCCGCCGCTTCTCGTCTCGCCCATTCCGGTCGACATCATTGCCGAGGCGCAGATCCAGGCCGACGCGCGCGCCAAGGCGGCGGTCGGACGGTTCGAATCCTATGCCAAGGCGGCGGGCATTGCCGCGGCGACCCGGCAGGAAGCCGTGATCGCCGGCGCGATGACCGAGGTCATCGCCGAAGTCTGCCGCCTCACCGACCTCGTCGTGATCGGCCAGGACGATCCCGGCCGGCCGGACCCCGGCCGTGCACAGGCGATCGAGGCGGTGCTGTTCGGCGCCGCGCGGCCGCTGCTGGTGGTGCCGCTCGGCTTTGCCGCGGCGGCCGAATTCCCGCGCATCGTCGTCGGCTGGGACGGCAGCCAGCCCGCGGCGCGGGCGCTCGTCGCCGCCCGTCCCTTCCTGCGCTCGGCCGCGCATGTCGAGGTCGTCGCCGTCGATCACCCGGTCGACGAGGCCGGCGACATCTGCACCGAACCGGTCACCTATCTCGCCCGCCACGATATCGCCGCACAATCGGTGCATATCGCCTCCGATGGCGATGGCATCGGCATGGCCCTGTCACGGCATGTGGAGGTGACCGGCTCCAACCTTCTCGTGATGGGAGGGTTCGGCAAGAGCCGCTTCCGCGAGTTCGTGCTCGGCGGTGCGACGCGCCAAATGCTGCGGGCGATGCCCGTGCCGGTGCTCATGGCCCACTAAAACTGCCGGACTGCAACGCGACCTTTACAAAGATCGCGGAAAATGCGAGCCCGGAAGCAGACAAAAAAGAAAACTGTAAGGGTCTGGGAGGAAGCGTCGATCGGATCGATGAAACCGGACCCAATGCGATGCCGCTCAAGAATCTCGACGCTCTGTTCCAGCCCAAGAGCGTAGTGCTCGTCGGGGCCACGCCGAATGCCGGCAAGGTCGGCTACGACGTGCTCCTCAATCTGACCCGCGGAAACCTCAAGGTTCCGCTCTATCTGGTCAACCCGAATCACACGGAAATCGAAGGCCGGTCCTGCCATGCCGATGTCGCCGCGCTGCCGGTGACGCCGGATCTCGGCATCATCGCCTCGCCGGCCGAGACCGTGCCCGGCATCCTGCGCGCCCTCGGCGAGCGCGGCACGCGCGCCGCGGTGGTGGTCTCGACGGGGCTGACACGCGGTGACGGTGCGCTGGCGGCCGAGGCCGTCGAGGCGGCGCGCGAGACGGGCCTGCGCCTGCTCGGCCCCGAATCGATCGGCGTGATGGTGCCGGCGGTCGGGCTCAACGCCTCCTATGCCCACGAGAACGTGCCGAAGGGCGACCTCGCGCTCATTTCGCAGTCGGGCTCGGTGATCGGCTCGATGGTCGAATGGGCAAACGGCAGCGGCGTCGGCTTCTCGGCGATCGCCTCGGTCGGCAACAGCGGTGACGTCGATGTCGGCGACCTGCTCGACTATTTCTCCCTCGACTACCGTACCCGCGCGATCCTGCTCTACATGGAGGGGGTCGGCAATGCGAGCCGCTTCATGACGGCGGCCCGGGCCGCGGCGCGCGTGCGCCCCGTCGTCGTCATCAAGAGCGGCCGCCACAAGCAGGCGGCGATCGCGGCGGCGACCCATTCCGGTGCGCTCGCCACCGCCGATGCGGTCTACGACGCGGCGTTCCGGCGCGCCGGTCTCCTGCGCGTGCGCGATCTCCACGAGCTCTTCGAGGCGGCGCAGACGCTGTCGCTGCTGAAGCCCTTCAAGGGTCGGCGCCTCGCGGTCGTCACCAATGGCGGCGGCATGGGCGTCGTCGCGGTCGACCGGCTGGTCGACTATGGCGGGCACCTCGCCTGCCTCGGCGACGAGACCCATACCGCGCTCGATTCCTTCCTGCCCTGCCGCTGGTCCGGCGCCAATCCGATCGACATCGGCGACGATGCCGATCCGGAGCGTTACGCCAAGGTGCTCGACATCGTGCTGCAGGACGCCGACATCGACGCCGTGCTCGTCATGCATTGCCCCTCGATGCTCGGGGCCAGCGTCGAATGCGCCGAAGCGGCGGCCGAGGCCGTCGGCCGCCACCGCAAGAACCGCATCCACCCGAAGCCGGTCTTCGCCGCCTGGCTGTCGCATGACGACGAGGCGCGGACGATCTTCGAGGCCGAGCACGTACCGTGCTATCCGAGCCCGTCGGGCGCGATCCGCGGCTATATGGACCTCGTCCATTATTCGGACGCCCAGGACGAGCTGATGGCGACGCCGCCGAGTCTGCCGAGCGAGTTCCGCCCGGACGTCGAGAGCGCGCGGGCGGCCGTCGCCGGCGCCCTCGTCGACAACCGGGCCTGGCTGACGCCGCTCGAGACGCAGGCGGTGCTTGCCGCCTACGACATCCCGATGGTGCAGACCGAGGTGGCGCGCACCCCCGAGGAAGCCCGGCTCGCGGCGCGCAAAGTGCTGACCGTGTCCAATACCTGCGCGGTCAAGGTCGCCTCGCCCGACATTCCGAACAAATCGGACGTGCGCGGTGTCGTGCTCGACGTGACGACGCCGGAGGTCGCCGAACTCGTCGCCTCCGAGATGCTGCTGCGCATCCCGACGCTGCGGCCCGACGCGCGCATCGACGGCGTCTCGATCCAGCCGATGATCGTGCGCCGCAACGGCGTCGAGCTCGTTGCCGGCATTGCCGACAATCCGGTGTTCGGGCCGGTCGTCGTCTTCGGCCGCGGCGGCCTTGCCGTCGAGGTGATCGCCGACAAGGCGCTCGCCCTGCCGCCGCTCGACATGCATCTCGCCCACGATCTCATCGCCCAGACCCGGGTGAGCCGGGTGCTGAAGGGCTATCGCGGCCGGCCGGCGGCCGACGAGAACGCGGTGGCGCTGACGCTCGTCAAGCTCGCCCAGCTCTCGGCCGACATTCCGGAAATCCGCTCGCTCGACCTCAACCCGCTGGTCGCCGACGATTCCGGCGTGCTGTCGCTCGACGCCCGCATCGCGGTCAAGCACGAGCCGGCGCGGGTCGGCGGCTGGAGCAATCCGCGCTTCGCGATCCGGCCCTATCCCAAGCAGTGGGAGCGGCAGATGGAGCTGCGCGATGGCTCGCGCGTCGACGTCAGGCCGATCCGGCCCGAGGACGAGGTGCTCTATCCGGACTTCTTCGCCCGGGTGACGCCGGAAGACCTGCGGCTGCGGTTCTTCGCGCCGGTGCGCGATTTCAGCCACAAGTTCATCGCCCGGCTGACGCAGATCGACTATTCGCGCGACATGGCGTTCCTCGCCCTCGACGAGGCGACCGGCGAGCTGATGGGCGTCGTGCGCCTGTCGGCCGAGCCGGACCGCGAGACCGGCGAATACGCGATCCTCTTGCGCTCGGACCTCAAGGGCAAGGGCCTCGGCTGGCGGCTGATGAAGCTGCTCATCGAACATGCCCGCTCGGAAGGTTTCCGCTCGATCCACGGCCAGGTGCTGCGCGAGAACACGACCATGCTGTCGATGTGCGAGGGCCTCGGCTTCCACGCCAAGATCGATCCGGACGAGCCGAACATCGCGCAGGTCAAGCTGCCGCTCGACGAACCGATCGCCGACACCAATGGCGAGGCCCCCTTGCGCCGCAGCGCGTGAGGGATTCGACGCGCCGCCAGGCACGAACGACGCGATGAAAAACCGCCGGGACCCACGAGGTCCCGGCGGCCGTTCAGGCTGCCCGACGTGGCTCGATGGCGCCTCAGCCGGCGGCCAGCACCAATCCGGTGGCGGTGATCGCCAGCCCGGCGAAGCGCACGAAGATCGAGCGCAGCGGGATCGCCGCCATCGCGATGCCGAGCCCGTGCAGGACAGCCGTCGTTGCAAGGAAGCCTGCGGCGTAGCCGGCCGCCGAGGTCATCGCCGGCATCTCGGCGCCATGCGCGAGACCGTGGAACGCGGCAAAGCAGCCGACGAGGAGTGCCGCGGGCAGCGTCGCCAGCCGCACCTCGAACGCCACCATCAGGCCGAGGAAGACGACGCTCGCGGCAAGCCATGCCTCGAGACCGGGCACCGTCCCCGCCAACGCGCCGGGAACGGCGCCGAGGGCCATCACGCCGACGAACACGAGCGGGACGAGCCAGCGCGCCGTGCCGCCGATGCGACCGGCCCAGAAACCGACGGCGACCATCGCCAGAAGATGATCGATGCCGGAGACCGGATGGGTGAGACCGGCCAGCCAGCCGTCGCCGTGCAGACCGGTATGCGCCATCGCCATGGTCGGAAACAGGCTCGCAGCCGCGGCCGCCGGGATTGCTCTAATGAACCTCATGCACCTGGGCTCCCTGATGGTGGAACGCCGCGCTCAGCGGGCGGCCTTCAAAGCGGCGATGATGTCGGCGCGTGTCTTGGCGTCGGCATAGCCGACGATGGTCTTCGACGTGCCGGGGGCATAGCTCGACGGGCTCGTCAGGAACTTGTCGAGATCGGCCTCACTCCAGTCCCCGCCGAGTTTCCTGAGGGCCGGCGAATAGGCGTACCAGCCGGCGCGCGCCTTGGGTGCGCCGACGATGCCGTAGAGATTCGGCGCCACCCGCGCCGGGCCGCCGGCCTCGACGCTGTGACAGACGACGCAGTCCCTGAGGGCCGTGTCGGAGCCGGCCGGTGCCGCCTTGAAGACGAAGGCGCCGTCCTCGACGAGGCCGGCCTGCCCGGCCGGTGCCTCGCTCGTCACCGCCCAGGCAACTCCGAGCGCGGCAAGGCCGGCGATGGCGATTGCCGTGATGTAGGATGCTGGCTGACCCATGCGCGCCCCCTAGCGGCCGGAGATCCGCTTCGATGCGATCGAAGCCCGCACCATAGAGGCCGAGCGGCGGCCGAATGTTGATGATCGTCATTTTTCGCGGACGAGAGCCGGCGCTGTTTCGGGGGTCGCGGCGCGCCTCCGTGGCGTGGCCGGATCGCCATATTTCGACGAAAGTCTATAGAAAACAGTCGCTTCTTCGTGGGTCCCGATTGACTCTCGTCAATGACCGCGGCGCCGACCGTTGAAACCTTCCGGCAAAAGCCGCATCGTGAATGGGGTGTTTTCCCCGGGGAGGAAGGTCGGCGTGTCGAAGGGCGGAGCCCATATCGACTGCTGCGAATGTCTCGTGGCATCTCGCTCCGTGTGGGCGGGCATCGACCGGCCGTGCTTCGAAATGCTCGGCAAGGGGCTCAGCCGCCGGGAATACGGGTCCGGTCAGGTGGTGTTCCTGCAGGGTGACCCGAATGCCGGAATCTACTGCGTGCGGGCCGGCATGATCGCGATCCGGCGCACCGACGCGAACGGCAATTCGGCGCTGCTGAAGCTCGCCTATCCCGGTGACACGCTCGGCTACCGCTCGTTTTTCGAGGGCAACGAGCACCGCTCCAGCGCCGAGGCGATCGGCCCGGCGGTCGTGTGCCGAGTCGCGCGGCGCACCCTGCTCGCGGCCATCGCGGAGAGCCCGGCGCTCAACCGCTGCTTCGTCTCGCGCGCCGTCTCCGATGCGGAAAACGCCTACAACACGCTGACCCGCCAGGTCGCGCTGTCGAATCGCGGCCGGCTTTGCCAGGTCCTCGTCGACCTCACCGCGCGGCACGGCTACCGGGACGACGACGGCTCGGACCTGCTGCACCTGCCGATCACGCGGCGCGACCTCGCGGCAATGATCGGGACCCGACACGAAACCGTCTCGCGCATCATGGCCCGCCTCGAGAAGGAGGGACTTGCCGCCTTCTCCGGACGCATGGTTCGAATTCCCCGGCTCGACGCCCTCGTTGCCAGCATGGAAGCCGAACTGAACGGCTGACACGGCCGCGGAATGCCCGGCGTTCTGCCCGGGCCGTCCCCTCCCCGCCGCCGCGCCGCGGCCCGTCCCGAAAAAATTGACGATCGTCATCGCAGCGCGATCGAGCCTGCGAATAGCCTCGCACGACCGCCAGAAGCGCAGTGGCCGGAGGGGGCTGGGACATGGAGCCGATCCATTCGCCGAAAATCGATTTCGACAAGGTTCTAGGCGAAACGCCAGACGCGCCGATCAGCGGGCACTGTGCGATCAGCCGGCGAACGCTGCTGCAGTTCTGCGCCGGCATCGCGGCGAGCATGGGCCTGTCGGCGGCGGCGGGCGTGCGCATGGCCGAGGCGGCGATGGCGCCGCAACGCCCGCCGGTGATCTGGCTGCACGGCCAGGAATGCACCGGCTGCACCGAGTCGCTGCTGCGCGCCTATCACCCGACGCTCGAGCAGCTGCTGCTCGAGGTGATCTCGCTCGACTATCACGACACCCTGTGCGCCGGCGCCGGCCAGCAGGCGCTCGACCACAAGCACAAGATGATGGCCGAGCACAAAGGCAAATACGTCCTCGTCACCGAGGGCGGAACGCCGATGAAGGACAACGGCATCTACTGCAAGGTCGGCGGCCAGACGCAGGCCGAGCTGATCCGCGAGGCGGCGGAAGGCGCGGCGGCGATCATCGCCATCGGCTCCTGCGCCTCGTGGGGCGGCGTGCAGTCGGCCAGTCCCAACCCGACCGGGGCCGTCGGCACGCGCGAGGTCATTCCCGACAAGACCGTCGTCACCATTCCGGGCTGCCCGCCCAATCCCTACAATTTCCTCTCGACGGTCATCTATCTCCTGACCTTCGGCCGGCCGCCCGAGCTCGACGCCGAGAACCGGCCGAAATTCGCCTATGGCCGCCTCATCCACGAGAACTGCGAGCGGCGTCCGCATTTCGATGCGGGGCGCTTCGCCCTCGAATTCGGCGACGAGGGGCACCGGCAGGGATTCTGTCTCTACAAGATCGGCTGCAAGGGTCCCGAGACCTACGCCAACTGCCCGGCGATCGGTTTCGGCGACGTCGGTCACGGCGCCTGGCCGGTCGGCACGGGCCATCCGTGCTTCGGCTGCACCGAGAAGGGCGTCGGCTTCACCAAGCCGATCCACTCCCTCGCGGCCTTGAAGACGGCGTCGCCGCCGACCGCCTATCCCGAGCCGACGACGGCGCAGGGCGACGGCATCAGCGCCGGGGCAGCCGCGGTCGTCGGCGCGGCGGCGGGCGTGCTCGTCGGCGCCGGGGCGATGCTGCTCAAGCAGATGGGCGACGACAAGGACTCCTCCGCCAAGGAAGGCTGAGACTGATCGAACGAATGGTTCGACGGGGAACGACAAGCCATGACCAATCTGGATCGCCGGCAATTCCTGACCCGAATGGGCGCCGTCGCCTCCGGCGCGGGGGCGAGCGTGGTGGCGACCGACGCCGAGGCACTGTGGCGCGAGCCCAGGGAGATGCCGCCGGAGGCGGTCGGCATTCTCTATGACTCGACCCTTTGCATCGGCTGCAAGGCCTGCGTGCGCGCCTGCAAGATCTCCAACGGCATGCCGCAGGAGATTCCGGCCGAGCACGCCGGCTGGAACGAGGGCACCTGGGACAGCGCCACGAGCCTCTCGGGCAAGACGCTCAACGTCATCATGGCCTATCGCAACGGCACGATGGAGACCAAGGACCGCGAGACCGACGGCTATGCCTTCGTCAAGCGGCACTGCCTGCATTGCGTCGATCCGAGCTGCGTGTCGGTCTGCCCGGTGTCGGCGATGCGCAAGGACCCGGTCACCGGCATCGTCAGCTACAATCCGGATGCCTGCATCGGCTGCCGCTACTGCGTCTATGGCTGCCCGTTCGGCGTGCCGCAGTTCGACATCAGCGGTCCCTTCGGCCGGATCAACAAGTGCCAGATGTGCTCGCACCTGCTCGCCGAGGGCAAGATCCCGGCCTGCTGCGACGTCTGTCCGACCGGCGCCTCGCTGTTCGGCACGGTCGCCGGGATCAGGGAAGAGACCGAGCGCCGGCTGGCCGCCGCCGCCGGCAGCATCTACTCCTTCCCGCGCGGCGAGCTCGGCGGAGACCGGCCGGCCAACGACGCACCGGTCGCGAGCTACATCGCCGACGTCTACGGCCCGAAGGCCGCCGGCGGCACCCAGGTGCACTACCTCTCCGGCGTGCCGTTCGAGAAGCTCGGCCTGCCGACCGTGCCGGACCGTTCCTACGCGCGGCTCGCCGAGGGCGTCCAGCACACCGTCTACAAGTTCATGATCGCGCCCGTCGTGGCGCTCGCCGGCCTCGCCTTCCTCGCCCGTCGCAATACGGCGAAGACCCATGGCGACGGCATCGAGAGCTGAGGAGGATTCCGATGAGTCTCGCTGCCCCCCTGCGCCGGCGGATCCTGACGCCGACAACCCTCGTACTGGCGACGCTGGTGGCGATCGCCGCCTTCTTCATCGCCCAGCGCTTCATGTACGGCCTCGGCGCCGTCACCAACATCAATCCGGGCTATCCCTGGGGCATCTGGGTGGTCGTCGACATCGTCATCGGCACCGCCTTCGGCTGCGGCGGCTTCGCCCTCGCCCTCATCGTCTACATCCTCAACAAGGGCGAATACCATCCGATGGTGCGCCCGGCGCTGCTCGGCGGCCTTTTCGGCTATACGCTCGCCGGCATCGCGGTGATCGTCGACCTCGGCCGCTACTGGCAGTTCTACAATCTCCTGCTGCCCTGGTACGCGCAGCCGAACTCGGTGATGTTCGAGGTCGCGCTCTGCGTCATGGTCTACGTCATCGTGCTGTGGATCGAGTTCTCGCCGGCCTTCATGGAGCGCTTCGGCTTCAAGAAGCTGAAGGCGACGCTGCAGCGCTACATGTGGCTGTTCATCGCCCTCGGCGTGCTGCTGCCGACAATGCATCAATCGTCGCTCGGCTCGGTTCTCCTCGTGATGGGCACCAAGCTCTCGCATCTCTGGTTCACGCCCTGGCTGCCGGTGCTGTTCGTCACGAGCGCCCTGGCGATGGGCTACGCCGTCGTCATGTTCGAGGCGATCGTCGTCTCCAAGACCTTCCGGCTCGACTCCGAACAGCCGCTGATCACCCGCCTGTCGCGCTTCGTCGGACTGCTGATGGCGGGCTGGCTCGCGCTGCGCTGGATCGATCTCGTCGTTGCGGGCAATGCCGGCCTCGCCTTCGCCTTCGACCTCAAAGCGACGATGTTCTGGATCGAGAACCTTCTGCTCGTCTTTGCCGTCGTCGTGCTGCTGACGCCGCAGCTGCGCGCCGACGAGCGGATGAGCTTCGTTGCCGCGACGGCCCTTCTCCTCGGCGGCGCGCTCTACCGGCTCGACAGCTATCTCGTCGGCCTCCAGCCGGTCGGCAACTGGAGCTACTTCCCCTCGGTCTCCGAGATCATGGTCTCGATCGGCATCATCGCCTTCGAAATCCTGCTCTACCTCGTCTTCGTCAAGACCCTTCCCGTTCTTCCGGCCCGGCATGGCGCGCCCTATGGCGCCGAGGATGTCCCGGCCCAGCCTGCCGAATAGGAGGCAAGCGCCATGTCTCGCATCACGATCGATCCGATCACCCGCATCGAGGGCCATCTGCGCATCGATTGCGAGGTGACCGAGGGAAAGGTCGCCAAGGCGTGGTCATCCGGCACCATGTGGCGCGGCATCGAGGTCATCCTGAAGGACCGCGACCCGCGCGACGCCTGGGTGTTCACACAGCGCATCTGCGGCGTGTGCACGACGGTCCATGCCGTCACCTCGGTGCGCGCCGTCGAGAACGCGCTCGGCCTCGAGGTGCCGCTCAACGCGCAGTTCATCCGCAACATGATCATCACTGCCCACGGCATTCATGATCACATCGTGCATTTCTATCATCTGGCGGCGCTGGACTGGGTCGACATCGTCTCGGCGCTGAAGGGCGATCCCGAGGCGGCGGCGAAGATCGGCGCGAGCCTCTCCGACTACGCCGGCAATTCGGTGCCCGAGATCCGGGCGGTCCGCGACAAGCTGACGAAGTTCGTCGAGTCCGGGCAGCTCGGCCCCTACGCCTCCGGTTACTGGGGCCATCCGGCGATGAAGCTGCCGCCGGAAATCAATCTCCTGGCGGCAACGCACTATCTGCAGGCGCTGGAAGTGCAGCGCGTCGCCAACCAGATCGTCACGATCCTCGGCGCGAAGTCGCCGCATATCCAGAACCTGGCGGTCGGCGGCGTCGCCAATCCGATCAATCCGGAGAGCCAGTCGACGCTGACGATCGAACGGCTGTTCGCCGTCAAGACGCTGATCGACAAGCTCGGCGACTTCATCCACAACGCGATGATGACAGACACGGCCGCCGTCGGCGCGCTCTATGCGGACTGGACGCAATACGGTGCCGGCGTCACCAACTACCTCTCGGTTCCCGATCTTCCGCTCGACACCAAGGGAACGGTGTTCGAGCTGCCAGGCGGCCACGTTCCGGGCGACCTCAATGCCTTCAAGCCGATCACGTCCTATCAGGACGCCTATTTCCGCGACGGCGTCAAAGAGGCGGTCAAGCACTCCTGGTACGACTACACCGGCAATGCCGGGGCCCTCCATCCGTTCGACGGCGAGACCACGCCGAACTACACCGATTTCCAGGAAGACGGAAAATATTCCTGGGTGAAGGCGCCGACCTTCTACGACGAACGGGCCCAGGTCGGTCCGCTCGCCAACGTGCTCGCCATGTACGCGGCCGGCCACGAGCCGACCAAGCGGCATCTCACCAAGCTCATCGAGGTGGCGAGCAGCGTTGCCGGCTCGCCGATTCCGCTCGCGGCGCTGCACTCGACCGTCGGGCGCATCGCGGCGCGCACGGTGCGCTGTGCGGTGCTGCACGAGGCCCTGCAGAACCAGTGGCAGCTGCTCCTCGACAACATCTCCAAGGGCGATTTCGACACCTTCAACCGGCCGGTGTTCCCCAAGGGCGAGGTGCGCGGCTTCGGCTATCACGAGGCGCCGCGCGGCGTGCTCTCGCACTGGGTGGTCATCAAGGACGGCAAGATCGACAACTACCAGTGCGTCGTTCCCTCGACCTGGAATGCCGGGCCGCGCGACCAGAACGATGCGCCGGGACCTTACGAGGCCTCGCTCGTCGACAACCCGGTCGCCGATCCGACGCTGCCGCTCGAGGTGCTGCGCACGGTGCATTCGTTCGATCCGTGCCTTGCCTGCGCGGTGCATCTGGTCGACGAGGACCGCGAGCCGATCGTCTCGGTCAAGGCGATGTGACGCGGCCGGATCGGAGTTGCGATGCGGATCCTCGTTCTCGGTCTCGGCAACATCCTGCTCTCGGACGAGGGCGCGGGCGTGCATGCCGTCGAGCGGCTCGGCAAGCGGCTGGCGCTGCCGCCGGAGGTCGAGGTTCTCGACGGCGGCACCTGCGGCATGGAGCTGCTCGACCAGATCAGCGGCCGCGACGCGCTGATCGTCGTCGATGCCATCAAGTCGAAGAAGCGCAAGCCCGGCGATACGGTGCGGCTCGCCGGCGCGGATATCGACCAGTTCTTCCGCACCCGTCTGTCGCCGCACCAGCTCGGGCTTTCCGACGTGCTGGCGCTGCTCGACATGACCGGCGCGAAGCCGGCGGAGGTCGTCATCGTCGGCATCGTGCCGGCGAGCCTCGACCTCGGCCTTTCGCTGTCGCCGGAGGCGGAACAGGGTTGCGAGGCGGCGATCGGCCTCGTGATCGCCGAGCTCGAACGGCTCGGCGTCTCCGCCGCGACGCGGTCCTCTCCCGTCGCGGCGGAATAAGGAGATGTGTGTCGCCGTTCCCGTCCCCGTCCTTTCCGCCGATGGCTTCACGGCGCGCGTGCTGCGCGGCGGCGTCGAGGCCGAGGTGAGTCTCCTCCTTCTCGACGAGGAGGTGCGGCCGGGGGACTATCTGATCCTGCAGGCCGGGTATCACGCGGTTGCCCGCCTCGATGCCGCCGAGGCCGAGGAACGGCTGCGGCTTTTCGAGCAAGCGCTGGCGCCGGTCATCGCGCGCCAGGAGGAGGTGGCGCAATGACGCTGGCCGATGATCCGTCGAGGGAAGACCTGCGAACCGCGACGCTCGAGCGCAAGGTCGGCGTGCTGGTGCGCCGCTTCCGCATAATCGCCGAGGGCATGCGCGACCTGCCGCTCTGCAATCCGGCGATCGCCGTCGAGGCGGTCGATTTCCGCATCCATGACGGCGAAGGCGTCGGCGTGCTGATCACG
This sequence comes from Pseudomonadota bacterium, assembly GCA_029572955.1. GTDB lineage: Bacteria > Pseudomonadota > Alphaproteobacteria > Rhizobiales > JAKPQE01 > JAKPQE01. The sequence continues at coordinate 102,700 of JAKPQE010000179.1, read as the reverse complement.
CCGTGGTTCATGAACGTCGTCCTCTTGCCCCTCGACGACCAGCCGTTCGAAATGGCGGCGATGGGGCGCAAGCGCCTCGTCGAGATGCCGGCCGGGCCACGCGAGTTCCTGGTCGGCGGCGACGAGGTGACCGGGCTCTTTGCCGCGCATTCGCTCCATTCGCCGATCCTCGACGTATCGAGCCACGATGCCGCAGTCGCCGTGGCGCGGAGCGCGCTCGACAAGCTGATGACACCGCCGCCGGAGGAGGACGAGGCGATCGAGCCGGAGGCGCAAAGCGAAGCCTCGCCGCAGCCGGGAACGTCGCGCCGCACCCTCCTTTTCGGTCGCCGCTGACCGGATCGATGGTCATCGCACGGCCGCCGAGGTGGTCCGTCCCGGCGCCTTTTCGCCGATCGGCACCTGTCGGCGCGCCGACGGAGACCGGATGGCACCCGATCGCTCCCGCTTCAGGCAAACGAGCCGGGAATCAGGCCGGAGGGGCTATTCGACGATCTTGTTGAGCGGCATTTCGATGATGCCGCGAGCGCCGGCTTCATAGAGCTTCGGGACGAGATCGCGCACGGTCTTTTCTTCCACCACGGTGCTGATATCGACCCATTTCGCGTCGGCCAGGGTGGAAACCGTCGGCGTGCTGAGCGCCGGCAGCAATGCCAGCACTTTCTCGACCCGGTCCTGCGGCACGTTCATGGCGATCAGCACCCGGGTCGCCGCCGCAATGGCGGCGTTCAGGAGCATCAGGACACGGTCGATCTTGTCCTTCTTCCACGCGACTTTCAGGGATTCGTGGTTGGCGATGAACCGCGGCGTCGATTCGAGCACCACATGCAGCACCTTGAGATCGTTGGCGCGCAGGCTGGAGCCGGTTTCGGAGACATCGACGATGGCATCCGCCAGAAGCGGCGGCTTGACCTCGGTGGCACCCCAGGAAAATTCGACATTGGCCGAGACGCCGTGGGCATCGAGGAACCGCCTGGTCATGCCGACCGCCTCGGTGGCGATGCGCTTGCCCTGCAAATCCTCGACCGTGCCGAAGGCCGAGCCGTTCTTGGCCGCCATCACCCAGCGCACGGTGCCGTAGTTCGGCCATGGCGCCTTGAGGTCCGCCAGTTCGGCAACGTCGGCGCCGGTTTCCTGCAGCCAGTCGAGCCCGGTGATGGCGCAGTCGAGGATGCCGTGCTCGACATAGCGCGCCATTTCCTGCGGCCGGATGAGAACGCAGCGGATTTCGGGATCGTCGATGCTCGGATAGTAGGATCGACCCGAAATGCGCAGATCGAAGCCGGCGAGCGCGAACAGCTTTTTCGTTGTCTCCTGCAGGCTTCCCTTCGGAATACCAATGACGATGTGGTTCTCGGTTTCAGCCATGCTCGAACAAGCCCTGTCTCAGTGCGGTCTGCCGGCGCCTCGCTGCCATCGTCGGCAGGGCCGCAGAACCGCTACATAGTTGCCGGGCTGCATACACCGCATGGAGAATTCTGACAAACCGGTCGGCCGGATTGGCGGTCCGGCGGCCAGCCAACCGGTTGCTCGCAACGTGCCTGTCGCTTGAAAGATGGCGACCCCGGCAGGATTCGAACCTGCGACCAACAGCTTAGAAGGCTGCTGCTCTATCCGGCTGAGCTACGGGGCCGTGGGCGCGCCGTCATGGTCGCGCCGGGCCGGCGGGCGCCTGCCCTGCCGGCGATTGTCTCGATGGCCGACCGGTTCGTCCGATCGCCGGTCGATCAGTGGGTCCACAGGCCGATGCGGTCCGAGCGGAAATTCTCGGCATAGGAGATGGCCTTGGCGCGGCGCTCCTTGGGCTCGGTCAGGACGAAGTCGATGCCGTGCTTCTCGGCATAGGCGAGGGCCTCTTCCTTGCTCGCAAAGAACATGCGGACCTGGCTCGTCATGTCGCTCGACGACGTCCAGCCCATCAGCGGGTCGGCGCTGCGCGGCGCGCTCGGCTCGAACTCGAGCAGCCAGCGATGAGTCTTGGCCCTTCCGGACTGCATGGCCGTCTTGGTCGGTCTGTAGATGCGAGCCGTCATGTCGCGCTCCGTGCTCTTCCGCGGCCGGTCGCCCCTTGCCGCGGGTTCCATTGCCTCGTTCGGTCCGTCCGCCCGCTGCGGACGTATGGCCGCCCGGCGCCAAGCATTGCGTTGCCGGCAGTGCAGCAGAGGCCGGCGCCCCTGTCCAGCCGGCAAATCGACCCCGCCGGGGCCGCCGGTCCGCGGCGGGCACTGCGGCGGACTGGTCGGGGCAGCAGGATTCGAACCTGCGACCCCCTGCTCCCAAAGCAGGTGCGCTACCAGACTGCGCTATGCCCCGATACCGGTTTGCCGCGGAATTTTCCTAGCCCGTCCGCCCATTCGCCGCAACCGCAAAGAGCCCGGCGCGTGGCCGTCCCGCCACACCTTTGCCGCTCGTGTCCCGCGATCGTGGTCGGGGTCACGAAATTGCCCTTTTTTGGCGGCCATAGGGCGAGGAACACAAGCTGCCGACAACCGTATCGGCGGCCCGAGACAGGGAATGTGCATTTGCTGAAATCGCTTCTTTTCGCGGCCACGGCGCTCGTGGCGATCGCGCCGCTCGCCGGCTGCGTGACCAACGAGACCAATGCCCGGCTCGCCGCCGGCGCCACCGCTCCGGCCAGCGAGGACGTCGCCGGCGAACCGATCCCGGCCGAGGTCGCCGCGGCGACGCCGCTGCCGATGATCCGCCCGTCCAATCTCCAGGCCCTCGCCGTCGCCTATGCCGACGCGACGCCCGCCAGCAAGGCGACCGAGATCATCGCCGCCGGCTCGCGCAGCGGCTGTTCCGGCCGCGCCTCCGACGGCCGCGCCTCCTACTACGCCACGAAGTTTCACGGCCGGCGCACCGCCAGCGGCGAGACCTTCGACATGCATGCGATGACGGCGGCGCACCGTTCCCTGCCCTTCGGCACCAGGGTGCGGGTCACCGATCTCCACTCCTGCCGCTCGGTCGTGGTGCGGATCAACGATCGCGGCCCGTTCGCCAAGGGCCGGGTGATCGACCTCAGCTACGCCGCGGCCAACGAACTCGGCTTCCGCCGGCGTGGCACGACCGCGGTCGACATCGAACGGCTGAACTGAGGCCGCGCCTCACTTCACCGGTTCGGCAAAGACCGGGTGCTCGACGCGGTCGCCGGGCGCGAGCCCGATCGCCGCGGCCGTTCCGGCATTGAGCTCGAGCACGGCGCGCACCGGCCCCTCCGACGGCACGATCGTGTCGGACAGCGGCTCGGTGTCGGCGGCGATCCGATGCACCCGGCCGTTGCCGGCAATGAAGATGATGTCGAGCGGAATGAAGGTGTTGCGCATCCAGAAATGCGCCTCCTTCGGCTCCCGGAAATCGAACAGCATGCCGTGATCGGCCGACATCTCGCGGCGGTACATGAGGCCGCGCGCCTGCATTTCCGGCGTCAGCGCCAGCTCAACGCCGTAGACGTGGCGCCCGCTGGCGGTAACGAGGGTCAGCTTGCCCGGATCGCTCGCGACCTCGTCGCTGCAGCCGCCGACGATGGCGGCAAGGACGAGACCGAACACCAGCGCGAGGCGGCTTGCGAGCGGCACGGCGACACCCTTCCTGTTTGCTCCCGGGTGGAAGCATATGCGCACGCCCGGCCGAACGCGCAAGGCCATTGCGCGCAGCCGGACGGCAAATGCGAAAAGGAACGGCGGTCAGTGCGAGGCCGGCGCGCCGCGCCCGTTGTCGGGACGGATCTCGGCGGCCATCAGGCCCTTCGGCCCCTCGCCATAGCGCACCAGCACGATCTGGCCGGGACGCAGCTCGGTCATGCCGTAGCGGCGCAGCGTCTCCATGTGGACGAAGATGTCCGGCTGGCCCTCGCCGCAGGTGACGAAGCCGAAGCCGCGGACGCGGTTGAACCACTTCACCTCGGCCCGTTCGAGGCCGCTCGTCGCCGTCACCGCGACATGGGTGCGCGAGGGCGGCAGCTGCGAGGGATGAACGGCGGTCGACTCGTCCATCGACAGGAGGCGCAGGCACTGCAGGCCGCGCGGCCGGTCGAGCACCTCGCAGACGACGCGGGCGCCCTCATAGGCGGTCTGGAAACCGTCGCGGCGCAGGCAGGTGACATGGAGCAGGATGTCGGGCATGCCGTTGTCCGGCACGATGAAGCCGAAGCCTTTGGCGACGTCGAACCATTTGATCACGCCGGCAATCTCGAAGACGTCGAGGGAAGCCTCGTCGCCGAGATCTTCGGCCAGATACGGTTCAGGCGTTATCTTGGCCCCCATCTGTCCAACCCCGAATGTCGAAAACGCTACGTCCGCCAACAGCACTTGGGTGCTGATTCTCGTCAGGCAGGATAGCATCGAGTTGCCGCCTGACTAGCGTCTTTTGCGCAATTTTCCCCCGTTAGCCGCGCCCGGGAGCCGGCAAAGGTCCGCCTACCCGGCAGATATTCCGCGCAGCACCTCGCCGATTTCACCCTCGAGGACAAGATCGGCTTCGGCGTCGAGCGGCGTCGCTTCCCGGTTGACGATCACCAGAGTGGCGCCGTTTCGCCTGGCAAGCAAGGGGAACCCCGCCGCGGGATATACAACCAGCGAGGAGCCGAGCACGACGAAGAGGTCGGCGGCAAGGCTCGCCTCGTGTGCCGCGGCCATCGGGCCCGACGGCATCGCCTGGCCGAACGAGACGACCGCCGCCTTGACGAGGCCGCCGCAGTAGCGGCAGACCGGCGGCTCTCCGGTCGCCTCGAACTCGGGCCGCAGATCGTCGAGCCCGTGATGGAGGCCGCAGGACAGGCATGTCGCGTAGGTGGCGTTGCCATGCAGCTCGATGACCTTTTCCGGCGGCGTGCCGGCGCGCTGGTGCAGGCCGTCGATGTTCTGGGTGATCACGTGGCTGGCGCGACCGCAAGCGACCATGCGGGCGATCTCGAAGTGTCCGGCGTTCGGCTCGGTCGCGGCGAGCTGATCGGCAAGATCGTAGCGCCGCCGCCAATCCTCCTGCCGCGCCTCCCGCGATGTGCAGAAATCGTCGAACATGATCGGCTTGCGCGTCGACCAGTAGCCGCCCGGGCTGCGGAAGTCGGGGATGCCGGATTCGGTCGACATGCCGGCGCCGGTGAAGAAGACGATGCGCCGTGCGGCGGCAACCGCTTCGCCGAGCTGACGGCGGCTCTCGGCAAGGTCTTCGAAAACGGTCATGGCAGCTCTCCCGGCACACGCCCGGCCGATTGGAACCGATCCTCCCGGTTCCACGAATAATCATGCGGGAGTTCGATCGCAAGCTCGCGAGAGCAGCAGTCGGCTCCGGCCAAAAAGACGGGAGGGAACGATGAAGACCATCCGCAAGGCGCTGGTGCTTTCGGCGCTCGCCGCCGGCCTCATGCTTGGATGGAGCGGCGGCGCTCTTGCCGGCGATCTCAGGGACTGTGTCACCAGGGCCGTGGCGGGCGATGGTGACGGCACGGGATGCCGGGCGGTCGCGACGCTCGTCGAGACGCCGGGCCTGCCGAAGGCGCCGCCGAAGGGCGTCCGGCTCGCGGCGGGCGACGAATGCCCGGCGAACTCCAATTCGTGGTGCCCGGACGAGGCGCCGGACTGCAAGTACGACGGCAACGAGTATTTCTGCTGCAAGAGCGGCTGGGTCGGCTGCGTCGGCGCCTATTGCTGCGAGTCCGGTTCCTATTGCTGCGGCGGCGCCAACGAAAAGAAGTGCTGCAAGTGAGCAGCCGGGACCGACGGGGCTTCGCGGCAGGGCATTTCCTTTGCGGGCGGCCGGCCTATCATTGCCATGCCGCCCGCCCTCCCAGCGGGCTTCGAGACGGAGGCGCCGCGATGAAGTTCCTGCACACCATGGTCCGGGTCAGCGATCTCGAGCAGTCGCTCGATTTCTATTGCCGCAAGCTCGGCCTCGTCGAACGGCGGCGCAAGGATGTGCCGGGCGGCCGCTTCACCCTCGTCTTCCTCGCCCCGCCGGGCGACGAGGAAGCGGAGATCGAGCTGACCTACAACTGGGACCCGGAACCCTATGGTGAGGGCCGCAATTTCGGCCACCTCGCCTTTGCCGTCGACGACATCTACGCGACCTGCGCCCGGCTGATGGCCGAGGGCGTCACCATCAACCGGCCGCCGCGCGACGGCCGCATGGCCTTCGTGCGCTCGCCGGACAATATCTCGATCGAGCTGCTGCAGAAGGGCGACGCCCTTGCGCCAGCCGAGCCATGGGCCTCGATGGAGAATAGCGGCCGCTGGTGAGGCGCCGTCCGAGGTCGTTCGGCGAGGCCCTGTGGATGTGCGCGCAAGGCTCTTGCCGGGTTCGGGAAACGTCTTTATAAGGCGCCGCGACGCTCCCTTCGTCTATCGGTTAGGACGCCAGATTTTCAATCTGGAAAGAGGGGTTCGACTCCCCTAGGGAGCGCCATTATTTCGCTCACGGCAGATTGGCATTGTTCAACGCCTCCGCGGCGGTGAGCCTCTTCGCCCGGAGCGCTGTCGCGCTTGCCGGCCCCGGCGTTCGCATCGGTGCCGTCGCGGCGGGCTATTCCGATCGCGCCGGCGCCTCCCGTCCATCTGCTAGAGACAGATGCAACCCTGCTTTGCCGAAGGCATCACCAACGGTTGCCGTCGCGACCTTGTGGCCGAGCGCAGCCGCAACCTATGATGCCGCTTCCCTGTTCGACTTCATCTTGAGGATGGCGCCGTCATGAGGCTGGTTCTTCTGTTTGTCGCAAGCCTGGTTGCCGTCTCCCCGGCCCTCGGCCATGGCGGCGGCTGCCGAAAAGCGAATCTCCCGCAGTGCTGTCACATGGACAACAGCACCGGATCCGTTCACTGCCATTAGACGAGATCGCACGGGATCCGCGGCTGACCGGGCAACGCCCGGGCACGCGGCACAGAGCATTGCCGACGAGGCCCAACCGTTCCGGGCCGGCCTTGCCTCACATCCTGATCCAGGTCTCGGGCACGATGTCTTCGGTGTCGCTCGGCCCGCCGTCGAACCATTTCTGCGGCGCGATCACGATCTTGTCGGGTCGCGGGTCGAGCCAGGCGCCCCACCAGCTGAACGAGCTGTTGGCGATGATGTGGTGCCGGCAGGCGGCCATCAGGTGCAAATCCTCGAAGTCGCGGCCGTCCGGATCGGGCCGCACGAGGACACAAGGGTCGGAGAGCTTCAGATGCGCCTCGGCCCAGTCCGGGTCGTCGCTGAAGACATAGAAGACGGTGTCGGGCACGCGCGCCTTGATGAAGCGGACGGCGTCCTCGTACCAGGGGATCGGGATCAGGCCGTGCTTCGCCGTGATCTCCGGGTCGCTGGCATAGTCGCCACGGCGGATGTGCAGCGACACGGCATTGGCACCGCGCATCCCGTCGCGAATGGCGGCGCGCGGCGCGGTCATCGGCGCGACGAGGGCGAAATCGGCGCGGATCGTGTCGGCGACGGTGTCGAAATACTTCTCGCTTTGCCAGTAGCCGGCGACATAGCTGTTCTTCGGGGCGTCGACGACCTCCGGGTGAAACCGGAAGGCATGCTCGAAATACGACCGATAGGGCCGTTGCCGGCGAATGCGCCGCGCCAGTTTCTCCCAGCGGCCGGACGGCGGCTCGAGCACCCTCAGCTCGCGGTCGGTGAGCACCCTGCCGGCGATCCGGAAGTGATCGAGCCGGTACTGGCGAAAGCTGTTGGTGCGATAGAAGGTCGTTTCGAGCCCGAGCGGCACCCCGCGCTCCAGCGCGAGGCGGCGGCCAACGGCGTATTGAAACATCTGATTGCCGAGGCCGCAGTAAATCCGGGTGATGATCATGCCGCGACCTCGAATGGCGACGAAGATCCTCCTCGGGTCGAGGTCTCGGCGCGCCGGGCACTATGCGGCGCGGTCGGGGCCGAGGCAACCGGCAAGGATGGATGCCGCGAGGCGGCCGACGCGCGGCTATCCGTAAAGAACAGCTTGCCGTTCTTGGTAATCAGATCGTTTATCCATACGCCTTGGCGTCTTCGACATCGTTCCGGAAGATATATCTTAGGTGTTGCTTAAGCATCACCGCAGCGCCAGACGGCCATTCGATGCCAAAATAACGCCTGTCGGGCACCGGCGGATGCACCCGAAACGGCTGCCACGGCCGGCATCCGCCTGGACCCCGGCGCGGGGCGCGACGATCGAACGAACCGCATTCGTGTCAAATTATTGCGATTTTTCAATGTGTTGTATTATGACTCCGGACAACTCGACGACTTTTGGAACCTTGGCTTCGGCACGGAAAACCGGGCGCATCGCGGCATCGGCGGGAATTGGATAAAATTTGAATCGAATTCAACTTCAATTCACATCAAATCCACTCGCTCTACTTAGCCGCAAATAAAAGTGTCTGTGAGAAAGTCCTTCCCACAACAGGGGACGGACAACAATGGCTCACAAGATCACCGGACTGGTTTTGCTGTCCGCAACATTGATGGTCTCGACCGCAAAGGTCAGCCACGCTGCGGACTACGTTGCCAAGTACAAGGACAAGCCGGCCGCTTCGGCTGCCAAGGACGGCTCCGCCGACCGCGGTCGCGTCAATCTCATCTCGTTCGCCGGCATGGACGACTATGCCGTGTCCGACGAGATCACCGGTCCGCGCGTTGCCGCCGAGAACGTGTCTTATGTGAACGGTGCCGCCGCCGCGGCGACCGGCAACCAGCCGGTCATCCTCGCCCAGCCGGGCGGGCAGCAGCAGGTTATCATGCCGATGCAGAACGGTATGGCCGGTGGGGTCGGCTATGCGGTGCCGCAGGGCTACCAGAACCAGGTGCTTCTTCCGGTTCAGGGCGGATACGGCCAGCAGGTCATCATCTCGCAGCCGAACACCTATCAGCTGATCCAGACGCCGCAGGGCCAGGTGCTCATTCCGGTGCAGAGCGGCTACGGCCAGCAGGTCATCATCGCCCAGCCGAGCGGCATGGCCGCCATGCAGGGCTATCAGGCGCCGATCGCCCTGCCGATCCAGAGCAATGTCGTGCAGCCGATGATGATGCCGCAGCAGCAGATCATCATGGCGCCGGCGCCGGTCCAGCAGGGCCAGATGCCGGCCCTCACCAACAGCCATGGCGCGGCCGATCTCGCCGCCCAGCAGCGCTACACGCCGACCTTCGACGACAGCCGCAAGCTGCCGGCGATCGAGAGCGAGAAGAGCAAGGACGAGCCCTATCGCGAGGCCAAGCGCGAGGTTCCGGTCGTCGCCGAGGCGCCGTATCTCGCCATGGTCGAGGACGTGGCGTCCCGCAAGGGCGACTCGCCGGCGATGGAAATCACCGGCTCGACGTCGGCGCCGATCGGCTTCGTGCAGTTCTGCAAGAAGCACCGCGCGGAATGCGACACGAGCACCAAGTCGCCGGGCATCGTGCGCCTCAGCCGGTCGCTGTGGAACGAACTCGTCGCCGTCAACGCCTATGTCAACGCGGCCATCGAGCCGGTCACCGACATCGACCTCTATCGGGTGGCCGAGCTGTGGACCTATCCCGACAACGGGCGCGGCGATTGCGAGGACTACGTCCTCTTGAAGCAGCGCCTGCTCGCGGAACGCGGCTGGCCCGCCTCGGCCCTGCTGATCACGGTCGTGCGCGACCAGAACGGCGACGGCCACGCGGTCCTGACGGTGCGCACCGACGAAGGCGACTTCATTCTCGACAACCAGGAGGCCGAGGTCCTGCCCTGGTACGGAACCGAATACCGCTACATCAAGCGGCAGTCCGAGCGCGACTCCAAGCTCTGGGTCTCCATCGACGACCCGCGCCCCTATCGCGTCGGCAGCCGCTAAGAGGAACCCCTGACCCGGTCGCGTCCCCACCCTCCCCGTCCCCAGACCGGGTCGTCCCCGGAGCCGGCCTGCCCCACAGGCCGGCTCCACCCTTTTCGAGGCGAAGATTTGGGCCGGCCTGCCCCACAGGCCGGCTCCACCCTTTTCAGGTGAAGACCTGGGCCGGCCTGCGGGCTTCTCCCCAGCCGCCGAAGCTGCTGGCGCAGCCGGCGCCTTGTTCATGCCGCGGCCACGCCACGCGATGCGTGGCCTTGGCATCGGAAATGTCGATCGGCATCTGCGATGCCGCGACATCGTCGACTGCACCCTCCTCAGTCAAAGACCTGGGCCGGCCTGCGGGTCGGCCAAAATGAGAGGGGCGCCGCCTCCCCAGGCAGCGCCCCTCGCGGTCGCGTCCCCCACGCGATCAGTCGGCCCGCTCGAGCCCCCTGGCGTAGCGGCGGGCATTTTCAACATAGTGCCGGGCCGAGCCGAGAATGGCGGCGGCCGCCTTGTCGTCGAGCGTGCGGATGACCTTGCCCGGCATGCCGACGACGAGGGAATTGTCCGGGATCTCCTTGCCCTCGCCGATCAGCGCGCCGGCGCCGATGATGCAGTTGTGGCCGATGCGGGCGCCATTGAGGATGGTCGCCCCCATGCCGACGAGCGAATTGTCGCCGACGGTGCAGCCGTGCAGCATGGCGCGATGACCGACGGTGACGTCGGCGCCGATGGTCAGCGGATAGCCCATGTCGGTGTGCAACACCGAGAGGTCCTGGATGTTGGAGCCGCGGCCGATCTCGATCAGCTCGTTGTCGCCGCGCAGGACGGCGCCGAACCACACCGAGGCGCCGGCGAGCAGCCGCACCTTGCCGATGAGCGTCGCGTCCGGCGCGACCCAGCAGTCGCCGTCCGCAGAGAGTTCGGGCAGCACCCCGTCGAGGGACCAGAGCGGCATTCGCGCCTCCTTGTCGTTGGTGACGTCGGGCGAATTCAGACCGTCGGCCCTTTGAGGGCGATGATGAATTCGAGGAGGATGATGCCGGTGCAGGCGCTCCACATCACCGAGATCGCCGCGCTGGCGAAGAGCCAGCCGAGCGGCCGGCGTTCGATGCGGCGGCCGCGGATGGCGTTGCGCATGATGATGAAGGGAGCGCTGAAGCAGCAAAGGATCACCGAGCCGAAGCCGGCGAGGAACGAGCTCTCGGCGACGCGGAACTGCGGGGCCTGGGCCGTGATGAGCTGATAAAAGCTGCCGATGATGCCGGCCGAGACGAAGCCGACCGTTGCCGCATAGGTGTAGATGAACAACTCGGTACTCACGCCGCATCCCCTCTTCGTCCCGAAATGAAACGGGATCGCTGTTTGGGGGATTAACTCGCAAGAGCCGTGCCGGCAAGCGGCGGGTGCGCGGCATTTTCCGCTAACGTCCGGAAATGCGACGGCTTTCCTCTCCGGCGGCCGATTTTTCCGCCAAATCATATGGTTAACGAATGTTTCAGGGCGGCACAGCGCGCGCCGTGCCGCCCTTCATCTTTCGCTAACCGTACCAAATCGGGGCGCCGATGCGCCCGCCTCGCCGCCAGTGCCCGGCGGCGTCGGCCGGTCCGGGTTCAGTCGAGATCGATGTCGAGAATCGCCATCTGGAAGTTGAACGACACCTCGCCGTCATCGTCGTCGCGGAACAGGACGCCGATGAACTCCTCGCCGATATAGACCTCGGCGGAATCGTCCTTGCGCGGCCGTGCCCTGACGCCGATGCGCGGCATGTCGAAGAGGCGACGCAGATAGGATTCGACTTTCTTGATTTCCTGGGGGGTCACGGGAATTCCTTTTGCTGGCGGACGGTTTTCACGTCGAGAAGCACGCCGGCCCGAGCGAAACATCATCGCCGGCCGCGCTCGATTGCGGCGAGCCTTACGGCACGCCGAGCAGCCTTCTCATTCCTTACATAGGGTGCGAATGGGCTGAGTTCAGTGGGCGCCCGTATAACCCAGCACGGCCGCGACATCAAATCCGGCGCGCAACGTCCGGTTGGCAACCGCCGCCGCTATTCGCCCTCGCCCCCGACCAGCATCTGGTCCATGCAGCGGGCGGGCTCTTCCGAACCGGCCTGGCCGACCACCCGGGCCGGAACGCCGGCGACCGTGGTGTGGGCAGGAACGGAGGTCAGCACCACCGAACCGGCGGCGACGCGCGAGCAGCAGCCGACCTCGATATTGCCGAGGATCTTGGCGCCGGCACCGACGAGCACGCCGTGGCGGATCTTCGGATGGCGATCGCCCTCCTCCTTGCCGGTGCCACCGAGGGTGACGCCCTGCAGGATCGAGACGTCGTCCTCGATCGCCGCGGTTTCGCCGACGACGAGGCCGGTCGCATGGTCGAGCATGATGCCGCGGCCGATCCGCACCGCCGGGTGAATGTCGACCTGGAACATCTGCGAGGAGCGGCTCTGCAGATAGAGCGCGAAGTCCTTGCGCCCGGCGTTCCACATGGCGTTGGCGAAGCGATGCGTCTGCAGCGCATGGAACCCCTTGAAATAGAGCACGGGATCGATGCGGCGGTGGCAGGCCGGGTCGCGGTCGTAAACCGCCATGATGTCGGCGCGCATGGCGATGCCGATGTCGGGACGCTCGGAGAGCACGTCGTCGAAGGTCAGGCGAATGAGTTCGCCCGGCACGTCGGCGTGGTCGAGACGGGACGCGATGCGATAGACGACCGCTTCCTCGAGCCGTTCATGGCTGAGGACGGTCGTATAGACGAAGGTCGAGAGCGCCTGTTCGCGCTGGCTGATCTCGGTCGCTTCGGCACGGATCTCGTCCCAGACCGGATCGATGCTGCCGATCTCGCCGCGTCTGCGCCGCTGCTGTGCCATGGGCATGCCTCCCTCGTCGTTCTCACGACAAAGATAATCCGAACTGCTACTTTCGCCAGAGCATAGCCCGAAAAGGTTGACGCACCCCTCCCCGGGCGGCATTCCTCGGCGGCAAATCTCCGATCCGCCAACCCGTCGAGTGTCCCGATGCGCATCACCTCCCCGAGCGAGAAGATCTATGCCGAAGTCGAAGCGCCGATCGGCTGGATCGTGATCGACAATCCGGCCCGCCGCAATGCGGTCGACCTGAAGATGTGGCTGGCGATCCCCGATCTCGTCGCCGCGCTCGTCGCCGACGACAGCGTCCGGGTGATCATGGTGCGCGGCGGCGGCGAGCAGGCCTTCGTTGCCGGCGCCGACATCTCCGAGTTCGAGACGGTGCGGGCGACGGCGGAGAGCGCGCGCAGCTACGAGGCCTCGAACGCCGATGCCTTCGCGGCGCTGCGCCATTCGCCGAAGCCGACGATCGCGATGATCCGCGGCTTCTGCCTCGGTGGCGGGCTCGGCCTCGCGGTCTCCTGCGACATGCGGATTTCGGCCGACGACGCGGTGTTCGGCATCCCGGCCGGGCGGCTCGGCGTCGGCTATCCGCCGGAGGCGGTGCGCGACGTCGTCAATCTCGTCGGCCCGTCGCGGGCCAAGGACATCTTCTTCACTGCGCGCCGGCTCGACCATACGGAGGCCCTGCGGATCGGCCTCGTCGACCGGGTGGTGCTCGCCGAGGAACTCGTCGCCGAGACCTGGGCGCTCGCCGAGATGATCGCCGGCAATGCGCCGCTGACGCTGAAGGCGGCGAAGGCCGCCATCACCGGGGTTGCCGGCGATCCGCTCGCGGCCGACTGGACGGCGATCAAGGCGCTCGCCGATGCCTGCTTCGACAGCGCGGACTATGCCGAGGGGCGCGCTGCGTTCCTCGAGAAGCGCCGGCCGGTGTTCAAGGGCCGCTGAGCGTCAGGCGGCGCCGGCTTCCTCGAGGAAGCCGATGATCGCCTCGCCGAAGATGTCGTTGCGGTCACCGGCGACCATGTGGCCGGCGCCGGAGACGTCGACCATGCGGGCGTGCGGCACGAGGTCGAGGAACGCGCGGGCGTGATCCTCGGAGACGAGTTCGCTGCGCGCGCCGCGCACCAGCAGAACCGGAATGGTCAGCGACTTGGCGGCGCCGTGCAGACGCTCCTCGACATGCCCGACATGGCTGTTGACGTTCTGCCGGCCGACGAGGAAGGCCGGGTCCCAGTGCCAGCGATAGCGCCCGTCCGGATCGAGGCGCAGGTTCTTCTGCAGCCCGTCGAGGGACTGCGGCCGCTTGCGGTGCGGCAGGTAGGAGGCGATGGCGTCGGCCGCCTCCTCGATCGAGGCAAAGCCTTCCTCGACCTTGTCGCCCATGAAGGCGAGGATGCGGGCGACGCCGCCGGCATCGACCTTCGGGGTGATGTCGACGAGCACCAGGGCTTCGAGCAGCCCGCCCGAGGCGTCGCCCTCGGCGAGCAGCGAGGAAATGCCGCCGAGCGAGGCGCCGATCGCCACCGGCCGGGCGCCGAAGCGGCGTTCGATGTCGCGGGCGACCGCCACGACGTCGGCGGCATAGTCGGTGAAGATGTAGGCGCCCGAGGCGACCCAGTCGCTGTCGCCATGGCCGCGCTGGTCGATGGTGATGGCGCGATAGCCGGCCCGGGCAAGGCGGATCGCGGTCTCTTCCCAGGAATGGCGGGTCTGGCCGCCGCCATGCAGCAGCAGCACCGGGCGGCCGCCCTCGCCGCGCATCTCGCCGACGAGGCGGTTGTCGTCGACACCGATGAAGGTCACGGGTTCTGTCGGGATCATCTCGTCGCTCACGGCCGTCGCCTCAGGAAATCGAGAACGCCTTCCTTGTAGACCCGGTCGCCGACCGCCAGCATGTGGTCGCGGCGCGGGATTTCGAGGACCTCGGAGCCGGGAATGAGCGCGGCGAGCCCGGCCGGCGAACCGGCGATCACGTCGCGGCTGCCGACGGCGATCAGCACCGGCACGCGGATGCTGCCCACCTCCTCGGCGCTGATGCGCTGGCGCGAGGCGCGCATGCAGGCGGCGAGCGCGGCAAGGTCCGCCCCGGTATTCTCGGCGAAGCGGCGGAACGCCCGGCCGGTCTGGTGCGTGACCTCGTCGAGGTGGCGCGCCTCGAGGGCGTGGATGATCGGCTCGGGTGGACCGACGCCCTCGACCATGCCGAGGCCGAGGCCGCCGAAGACGACGCTGCGGACCCGCTCGGGATGATGGAGCGCGGCAAAGGCGCTGATCCGCGCGCCCATCGAATAGCCCATGACGTCGGCACGCTCGATGCCGAGATGGTCGAGCAGCGCGATCGCGTCCTCGGCCATCAGCGGCGCACGATAGAGCGCCGGCTCGTAGAGCTTGCGGCTGGCGCCATGGCCGCGATTGTCGATCGCGATCACCCGGAATCCGGCGCGTTTCAGGACCTCGACCCAGCCGGTGTCGACCCAGTTGAACTTCACGCTCGAGGCGAAGCCGTGGATCAACAGGATGGGATCGCCGGTGCCTTCGTCGAGATAGGCGATTTCGATGCTGCCGGACAGGAATGTCTTCATGGCGCCTTGCTAGCGGTATTGACGGGACGGAAGTCAAGAATGCGGTGCAACATAAGTATTTAGGAGCGATCGCGCCAGTCCGCATACGTCCAATTGCCTCTACCCATCGGGCGACAAGGCCGTTATTGTCCATGCCGATAAAACGGGCAGAAAGGGCATGGGGCGGAGATGGCCAGCCATACGGTTCCTCACTTCCACAATAGTGCCGGCGTCGAGACGATCGAGGTCGGGGTGCGCGAATTCCAGTGTGTCGGGGCCAAGCCGCCGTTCGACCACCCGCATGTCTTCCTCGACATGGGCGACGACAACGAGATCGTCTGCCCCTATTGCTCGACCCGCTACCGCTTCGTCGACAAGCTCGGCGCCGAAGAGACCGTTCCGGCCGGCTGCGTCCTCGAAGACGCGGCCTGATCGCCGGACCGACGGCGGCGCGGTCGAACGAGGTCTACTCCCGTGGCTGCAACCCGAACCATCATCATCGCCGGCGCCGGCATCGGCGGCCTGACGGCGGCCCTCATGCTCGCCCGCAGCGGCTTCCGGGTCGCGGTACTGGAGCGGGCGCGCGAGCTTTCCGAGGTCGGTGCGGGCATCCAGCTCTCGCCGAACGCCCTCAGGCCGCTCTACGAGCTCGGCCTCGGCCCGGCGCTCGAGGCGGCGGCCGTGCGGCCGGAGCGAATCGAAATCCGCAAGGCGTCGAACGCCCGGCTGCTGGCCACGATCCCGCTCGCCGACGAAATCGAGCGGCGCCACGGCGCGCCCTACCTCGTCATCCATCGTGCCGACCTGCAGCGCATCCTCTACGAGGCGGCGTGCGAGGACCCGGATATCCGGGTCGAGCTCGGCGTTTCCTTCATCGATGCGGTGAGCCACGCCAATGGCATCACCGTCACCGCCGATCGCGACTTCGAGCCGATCGAATATCGCGGCCTCGGCCTCATCGGCGCCGACGGCGTCTGGTCGCGGGTGCGCCGGCGGGTCATCGGCGGCCCCGAGCCGGTCTACACCCAGCGCACCGCCTGGCGGGCGACCATCCCGGCGAAAAAGATGCCGGCGGGCCTGCCGCGCGATGCGACGGGCCTCTGGCTCGGCCGCGAGGCGCACCTCGTCCACTACCCGATCAGCGCCGGGCGCGAGATCAACATCGTCGCCGTCGTCGTCGACGACTGGCAGGAAGAGGACTGGAGCGCGCCGGGCGACGCGAGCTGGCTCGCCACGCGCTTCGAAGCCTGGGCGGAGGCGCCGCGCGAGCTGCTGTCGCTGCCCGACCGCTGGCTGAAATGGGCGCTCTGCGGCGTCGATCCGGACTTCGACTGGAGCGACAAGGCAACGACCCTGCTCGGCGACGCGGCCCATGCGATGCTGCCGTTCCTCGCCCAGGGCGGCGCGATGGCGATCGAGGACGCGACGGTGCTGGCGCGGCGTCTCGCTTCGGCCAAGGACAGCGTCGCCGAGGTCTTCGCCGCCTACGAGGCCGAGCGCAAGCCGCGTGTCGTGCGCGTCGTGCGCGAGGCGGCCGAGAACGGGCGGGTCTACCACTGGTCCGGCCCGGCGGCGCTCGCCCGCAACATGGCGCTGCGCCATTCCTCGCCGGAAAAGCTCATCTCCCGTTACGACTGGCTCTACGGCTGGAAGGCCTGAGCCGTCCGGCGCCGTCAGCGCCGGTGCAGGAACAGGCCCGGCCGGCGGGCATGCAGGCTGTGGATCAGCGCCAGCGTCTTCAGATCGACGATCTTGCCCACCTCGGCGAGGCGCCAGGCACCCTCGGCGCTCATTTCCACCGGCTCGATATCCTCGTCGACATCGCCCTTGAAGTCGCTCGCGGCGGTGCCGCGCCGGTATTGCGCGAGGAACAGATAGACCTTCTCGGTGATCGAGCCCGGCGAGGAATAGACGCCGGCGACGGCTTCGAGGTCGTGGATCCTGTGGCCGGTCTCCTCGAAGGCCTCGCGCACGACGGTCGCCTCGGGATGCGGGTCGGCCGGGTCGACGAGGCCGGCGCAGGCCTCGAGAATCCAGCCGTCCTCGCCGGCCAGATGCACCGGCAGGCGGAGCTGGCGGACCATGAGCACGGTGCCGGCGACGGGATCGTAGGGCAGCACCGCGGCGGCCGAGCCGTGATCGCGGATCTCGTAGCGCAGGGTGTGGTCGCTGCCGTCGCGGCGGCGCACCCTGGCCGTCACCCGGTCGATGCGGGACCAGCCGTCATAGACGCGCTCGCTCGAGGAAATCTCGACGACCTCGGTGCGGGACGACCGTCCGTTGTTGCCCATGATGCGGGGTTCCTTTCGCTCGCTGCCGCGCCGACCTCACGAAAAGCTACACGAATTCGTGAATGCCTTGCAGGCCTTCCAGCCCTTGGCGGCGGGCGATCGGTGCCACACTTGAGAACGAAAGCAAGAAAAGGAGTCGGCTAACAAAGTCAGACAGGAGATCCGAGATGACACTGAGACAGTCGTTCGTCCTGAAACAGAGCTTTTCCTTCGCGCTGATCGGCGCCGTGGCGCTGCTCCTGACGGCGGTCGTCGCCGACGTTTCGAGCCGCACGAAGACCGTAGATGCGATGGGCAAGACCCAGGTGCCGGTCGAGGCGGCGCTCGTTCTCTCGGAGACCGTGATCCGCTGAGCGGAGCGGCATCGAGCCGGGCCGATCAGAGTGGCGGGATGTCTCCCGCCGCCCAGCCGGCCCGAATCGCCGCGACCGTCTCGGCGAACCGGCCCTCGCCGATCGCCTCGCGCAGGCTTCCCATCAGGCTCTGGTAATAGGCGAGATTGTTCCAGGTGAGCAGCATGGCGCCGAGCGCCTCGCCGGCCTTGACGAGGTGGTGCAGGTAGGCGCGGGAATAAAGGTTCGACGCCGGGCAGCCGCTGGTCTCGTCGAGCGGGCGCGGATCGTCGGCGTGGCGGGCATTCTTCAGGTTGATCTTGCCGTGCCGGGTGAAGGCGACGCCATGGCGGGCGTTGCGGGTCGGCATCACGCAATCGAACATGTCGATGCCGCGCTCGACCGCCGCGACGATGTCGTCCGGCGTGCCGACCCCCATCAGGTAGCGCGGCCGATCCTGCGGCAGCGCCGGACAGGTGTAGTCGAGCACCTGGAGCATCGTTTCCTGCGGCTCGCCGACCGCAAGGCCGCCCACCGCATAGCCGTGAAAGCCGATGTCGACGAGGCTTGCCGCCGATTCGAGGCGCAGGCGCTCGTTGTCGCCGCCCTGGACGATGCCGAACAGCGCCCGCCCCCGCGCCTCGCCGAACGCCGCCTTCGAGCGCTCGGCCCAGCGCACCGACAGGCGCATCGCCCGCTCCATCTCCGCCTCGCTCGCCGGCAGGGCGACGCACTCGTCGAGCTGCATGACGATGTCGGCGCCGAGCAGCGTCTGGATCTCGATCGAGCGTTCCGGCGAGAGCATGTGGGTGGAGCCGTCGATGTGGCTCTGGAAGCGCACGCCCTCCTCCGTCAACTTCCTCAGCCGCGACAGCGACATGACCTGGAAGCCGCCGGAATCGGTGAGAATCGGGTGCGGCCAGTTCATGAAGGCGTGGAGGCCGCCGAGAGCGGCGACGCGCTCGGCGCCGGGGCGCAGCATCAGGTGATAGGTGTTGCCGAGGACGATGTCGGCACCGAGTTCGCGCACCTGGCCGGGATACATGCACTTGACGGTCGCCGCCGTGCCGACCGGCATGAAGGCCGGGGTGCGGATCACGCCGCGCGGCGTCGCGATCTCGCCGCGGCGGGCGTTGCCGTCGCGGGCGAGCAGCCTGAAGGAGAATTCGGCGGGGCTGGCGGTCATTTGTCGTTCCGATGGAGCAGGCAGGCGTCGCCGTAGGAATAAAAGCCATAGCCCGCCGCGACGGCGTGTGCATAGGCCCGCTTCATGACCTCGAGGCCGCTGAAGGCGGAGACCAGCATGAAGAGCGTCGAGCGCGGCAGGTGGAAATTGGTGACGAGCAGATCGACGGCGCGGAAGCGGTAGCCGGGCGCGATGAAGATGTCGGTATCGCCCGAAAACGGCTGGACGATGCCGTCCGCATCGGCCGCGCTCTCGATGAGGCGGAGCGCCGTCGTGCCGATGGCGACGATGCGCCGGCCGGCGGCCCGGGCCGCGTTGAGCCGCGCGGCGACCTCGGCGGTGACGGTGCCGGTCTCGGCGTGCATGCGGTGCTCGGCGATGTCCTCGACCTTGACCGGCAGGAAGGTGCCGGCGCCGACGTGGAGCGTCACGAATGCGGTCTCGATGCCGGCGGCGGTCAGCCTGTCGATGAGCTCGGACGTGAAATGCAGGCCGGCGGTCGGGGCGGCGACGGCGCCCTCGGCGGCGGCGAACACCGTCTGGTAGTCGACGGCATCGCGGGCGTCGGTCTCGCGCTTGGAGGCGATGTAGGGCGGCAGCGGCATCACCCCGACGGCGGCAATCGCCTCGTCGAGGGCCGGGCCGGAATGCTCGAAGGCAAGGACGATCTCGCCGCCCTCGCCTTTCTCGACGACGCGGGCCGAGAGCGCTCCGGCAAAGCAGGTGCTGCCGGCATCGCCGAAGGCGACGGTGTCGCCGGCAGCGAGCTTGCGGGCGGGCTTGGCGAAGGCGCGCCAGGCATCGGGCGCCTCGCGCTTGTGGAGCGTCACCTCGATGCGCGGGCTGGTCTCGCCGCGGCCGACACGGCGGCCGAACAGGCGCGCCGGAATGACCCGCGTGTCGTTGAAGACGACCACGTCGCCGGCATCGAGGAACGCCGGCAGATCGAAGAAGCGGCGGTCCGCCAGTTCCGGTTCGGCGCCCGGACGCACGACGAGCAGCCG
This sequence comes from Pseudomonadota bacterium, assembly GCA_029572955.1. Lineage (GTDB taxonomy): Bacteria > Pseudomonadota > Alphaproteobacteria > Rhizobiales > JAKPQE01 > JAKPQE01. The sequence continues at coordinate 82,693 of JAKPQE010000179.1, read as the reverse complement.
CGCCGCGTCGCGCGGCTCGGTCGGCCGCAGGGCGATGCGGTCTTCGGGCAGGTCGAAATCGAACAGGTCGACGCGCATCGAAAACGGGATCCGATCATGAGGAACGGTTCTGGGAATAGTCGAGGCCGGCGCCGAAACGCAACAGCACCGGATGCGATTTCGACATCGCGCCCGGTGCTGAAAGGCAAAGTGCCCGCGCGAGGCGGGCACCAGATCGTCAGGCGACGTCGGCGGCGACGCGCATGGACACGATCTTGTCCGGATCCCGCACGGGCTCGCCGCGCTTGATCTGGTCGATGCTCTCCATGCCCTCGATCACCTGACCCCAGACGGTGTACTGGCCGTCGAGCCAGGGGGCGTCGGCAAAGCAGATGAAGAACTGGCTGTTGGCCGAATTCGGGTTCATCGAGCGGGCCATCGAGCAGGTGCCGCGGCCGTGCTTCTCGCGGCTGAACTCGGCTTTCAGGTCCGGATACTGCGAACCGCCCATGCCGCTGCCGGTCGGGTCGCCGGTCTGGGCCATGAAGCCGTCGATCACGCGATGGAACACGATGCCGTCGTAGAACTCCTCGCGGGCGAGCTGCTTGATGCGGTCGACATGGCCGGGCGCGAGATCGGGGCGCAGGGCGATGACGACGCTGCCCTTGGTGGTTTCCATGACGATGGTGTTCTCGGGATCCTTGATATCGGCCAAGGCTCGGTCCTTTCCTGTTCGGATTATTTCGTCGCGTCGGCCGCAACCTGCATCTTGACGATCACGTCCGGGTTGGCCGGCGGCTCTCCGCGCTTGATCTTATCGACGAACTCCATCCCGTCCACAACCTCGCCGACGATCGTGTACTGGCCGTCGAGCCAGGGCGTCGGCTTGAAGCAGATGAAAAACTGCGAATTGCCGCTGTCGACGCTGTTCGGATCGCGGGCGATGCCGATGGTGCCGCGACCGAAGCTCGCATCCGAGAACTCGGCCTTGAGGTCGGGCAGCTTGGAGCTGCCATAGCCGGTGCCGGTCGGATCGCCGGTCTGGGCCATGAAGCCGTCGATCACCCGATGGAACTTGAGACCGTCGTAGAAGCCCTCGCGCGCCAGGGTCTTCAGCCGCTCGGCGTGATTGGGCGCGACGTCGTTGCGCAGCTTGACGACCACGCGGCCATATTTGAGATCGAGGAAAAGCGTGTTTTCCGGATCCAGCTTCTCGGCGCGGATGGCGACACCGAAGGCGCAGAAGGCGAAGATCGCGAAGACGAAGATGACGAGGCGTTTCAGCATCGGAAAAGGATCGACTCGGAGTTGGAAGGCTTGCGCTGCTTTTTGAAGTGCCGCCTTCTAGAACATGAGGTGTGAAGGTTGAACTGCTTTATGGGTTCGAAATGGTAAAAAATTGAATCGAATCCGCGGCGTTGCATTAGCGCAACGCCAACTCTGTCCTCAAAAATAGAAAACGGTCAGCCGGCTGCCTTGTCGACCAGTCGCGCAAGTACCCCGGCCGGAACGAAGGGCGAGACGTCGCCGCCCATGGCCGAAATCTGGCGAACGAGCGTCGCCGTGATGTGACGCACCGGCGGCGAAGCGGGACAGAAGATGGTGCGCAGGCCCGGCGCCATGGTGCCGTTCATGCCGGCCATCTGCATTTCGTAGTCGAAGTCGGTGGCGTCCCTGAGGCCGCGCACCAGGGCGACCGCCCCGGCCTCCCGCGCCGCATCGACGACGAGCCCGGAAAAGGTCACGAAACCCAAGCGTTCCCGCGCGTTTTCGCCGATCCGGCCGATCTCGTCGGAGATCATCTCGACCCGCTCCTCGACGCTGAAAAGCGGCTTCTTGGAGGGATGGACGCCGATCGCGACCACGACCTTGTCGAAGAGGTCGAGGGCCTGCAGCAGCACGTCGACATGGCCGTTGGTGAGCGGGTCGAACGATCCGGGATAGAGGGCGATGCGGGTCACGGGCGGGTCCTCGAAAATCGGTTCGTTCCAGTCAATAGCCTTTGATTCAAAAAGGAACAAGCCTTCAGCGACGTTGTTTGATGAATGTCAGATGAATGCTCCGCTTCGACTTCCTTAAGACTTGGCCTCCTAAAGTAGCGACAAAGAAAAACATGCCCTAGGGGGGCTCGACATGATCTACCTTCCCCGGACCACCGGCGGGCAAATGGCGCTGATGTCGCTCGGCCTCGTCGCGATCTTCGCCACCGGCACGGCGTTCTCCGCCGCCGACCAGATCTCCACCGCCAAGAGCGACCGTGCGCCGCTCGCCCGCATTTCGGCAGATTCGTGCGCCGGCCAGACCTGGCCGAACATCGACGAGGGCTGCCTGCAGAACATCTCGACCGGCCATGTCGGCTCCCAGCCCGTGCGCTACGTCACGATGTCGCGCAATCTGCCGGGCAATACGACGGTGCTCTATCGCGTTCCCGTGAGCCAGCAGCTCGCCGCTCGCTGATCGCCGCCCTCGCCTCACCGGATCCCGCGCCAGCCGCGGGCCCCGCCCCGTGCGCCGCCGCGCCCCGGCCCGCCCTTCGGCCGCCGGGGTCCGGGCGGCGTTTTCCATTTCCCTCACATTCGTCTCACGGCGCCTGACGGAAACGTGAATAGGCGTGTTTTGCGGGTCGCTCGCAACTCGGCGACAGTCTCGGTGCGGCAGGGGGGAAATGCCCGCCGCTCACGAGACACCCTTCACTTTCCAGGAGACGACGTCATGAAGATCATCACCAAGTCGGGCGCCGCCATCGCCGCCGCCGCTGCCACCCTCATCCTTTCCGGCGCCGCCGCCGTTGCGCCCGCCAGCGCCGCTTCGGACGGCAAGGTTCACTGTTTCGGCGTGAATTCCTGCAAGGGCCAGGGCGGCTGCAAGACGTCGATGAACGACTGCAAGGGCATGAACAGCTGCAAGGGCCATGGCTGGGTCGAGAAGACCGCTGCCGAATGCGAGGCCGCCGGCGGCACGACCACCGAGAAGAAGTAATCATCCGGCACCCGTCCGCCGCGCCAGCGGCCGGCGGACGGGTCGCCCATTCCATTTTTCGGGAGCCAGTCATGGCCAATATCGAGAACCTGCCGTTCCTCGGCTTCGGCCTCGGGCTCAGGCCCCAGCATTATTCCGACATTCTCGCCGGCGGCCACGGGGTCGACTGGTTCGAGATCATTTCGGAGAACTACATGGTCGCCGGCGGGCGGGCGCTTCACAATCTCGACCGCGTGCGCGCCGACCATCCGATCGTGATGCACGGCGTGTCGATGTCGATCGCCTCGACCGATCCGCTCGACATGGACTATCTCGGCGTCCTCAAGGCTCTGGCGGCACGGATCGAGCCGGCCTGGATCTCCGACCACCTGTGCTGGACCGGCGTCCACGGCATCAATCTGCACGACCTCCTGCCGGTGCCCTTCACCCGCGAGGCTCTCGACCATGTCGTCGAGCGCATCTCCCGCGTCCAGGATTTCCTCGGCCGCCGCATCGCCATCGAAAACGCCTCGAGCTACGTCTCCTTTTCCGGATCGGAAATGGAGGAGTGGGAGTTCGTCGCCGAGATGACGCGCCGCGCCGACTGCCTGCTGCTCGTCGACGTCAACAACGTCTATGTCGCCGGCTTCAACCACGGCTTCGATCCGGCGGCCTATCTCGCCGCCATGCCGGCCGACCGCGTGGTGCAGATGCATCTTGCCGGCCACGAGCATCGCGGCACGCACATCGTCGACACCCACGACGACGAGGTCTCGGGCCCGGTCTGGGATCTCTATCGCGAGGCGGTTCGCCGCTTCGGCGCCGTCTCGACAATGATCGAGCGCGACGACCGCATTCCGCCGCTTTCCGAACTCATCGCCGAACTCGGCATCGCCCGACGCATCGCCGGCGAGGTGCTCGGCACCGGGACCCGCGAGGCCGCGGCATGAGCAGCGCCCTTTCCGCCCTCCAGGCGCGCTTCCAGGACGGTCTCGTCGCCGGCCGAGACGATGTCCTCGCGGACATCGTCGATTCACCGCGCGAGGGACGCGAGACGCTGTTCGGCGTCTACCGCCACGCCTATGCGGCGCGCCTCGTCGAATCGCTCAGCCACGACTACGAACGGCTCGGCGCCTATCTCGGCGGCGAACGGTTCGAAAAGCTCGGCCACGCCTATCTTGCCGAACACCCCTCGGTGTTTCGCTCGATCCGCTGGTTCGGCGACGAGCTGCCGGCCTTCCTTCAGAGCCACGCGCCGTGGTCGGCGAGCCCGGAACTCTTCGAACTCGCGGCGATCGAGCGGGCGCTCAACGACGCATTCGACGCGCCCGACGGCTCGCCGCTCGGCCTTGCCACGCTTAGCGAGGTCGATCCGGCCGATTTCTCGCGCCTCACCTTCACATTCGATCCGAGCGCCCGGCGCCTCGACCTCATGACCAACGCCCGTCTCGTCTGGCTGGCGATCGGCGAGGATCGCGAACCGCCGGAAGCAGCCGCCGCGGAAGACGGCCCGGAGCGGCTTCTCGTCTGGCGGGCGGGCTATACCTCGAAGCTCAGGGCAATGCCCGCCGACGAGGCGATGCTCTACGACGAGGCGGCGAACGGCCTTGCCTTCGGGCCGCTCTGCGAGATGCTGGCAACCGTGATGGAGCCGGAGGCCGCGCCGGGCCGCGCGGCAACGATCGTCGCCGGCTGGCTCGAGGCCGGCCTCGTCGTGGCGATCGACGTCGTCTGATCAGGCGACGCGCGCGGCGAGTTCCCCGGAAAGGTCGAGCTCGGGCGGCAGGCCGCGGGAATGCTCCGGCCGCGCCCCGAGGATTTCCACCACCCGCTCGATCGAGACCGGCCGGAAGCCGTGCGACTCGACGCCGACGTCGAGGCTGCGGCCGTAGGGCGTCCTGTCGAGCGTGCCGTGGACATGGCCGAAGAGGTGGCAGGCGCCGCGGATGGCGTCGGCCCAGTCGCGCATCGGATAGTGGAACATCACGAAGCGCCAGCCCTCCCACTCGAGCTCGCGGATCATGTCGACGCCGACGAAAAGGTCGCCGCAAAGCGCCACGGTCTGGTCGTCGTGATTGCCCTTTACGAGGTGGATGCGGCCGTTGAGGCGGCGGATGTAGGCGTCGGCATTGGTCGAATTGCGGTGGGCGAAATCGCCGAGATGGTAGACGAGATCGTCCGGGCCGACCGTGTCGTTCCAGTTGGCGATCAGCGCCTCGTCCATCTCCTCGACGCTGCCGAACGGCCGCTTGCGGATGCGGATGACGTTCGGATCGCCGAAATGGGTGTCGGAGGAAAAGAAGATACGCTGCCCGGTCACGGCTGCCGCCTCATATCGCGTTTCGATGATATGCGGGGTTCATGACCGAAAATCTGGAAAGAGTCTAGGTTTTTGGGTTGGGGGGTTGGGGACCGTCATGTAGGACGGAGGAGTAGGCTCGTTGAGAGTCTCCGTTAGCCAACGGCGAGCGGCCAATTCTGTCTCATGCAATTGCGGAAAGAAAGGGGGGTCGCATGCCAAAGCGGCCTCAACTTTCCCGAAATTCACGCAGAAACATTCCTTGCATGGAATGCCGCATCTCCATAGATTGCGACTAAAAGGAGAGTGAGCATGGGCCGATTCTCACAGAAAATCGTTGAAGCGCGGGCGGCCGCATCGGGCGACCGAACGTCAATGGTTGGCCCAGAATTGCGGCGTCTCCGCCTTCTTGTGGGCCTCACTCAGGACCAAATCGCCACGCGCATGGAAATCCAGCAGGCCGCAATCTCGAAGATCGAGAAAGGCGGAGAAATTTATTTGAGTACAGTGCAGAGATATGTCGAGGCTCTCGGCGCGTCGTTGCACCTGACTACGCACTTTCCTACGGATGCCCCCCTGTCGATGAAGCTCTGCGAGACCTTCGAAGTCGAACAGGGCCATGACGACCAGCTCGTGTTACCGCTTCTCAACGATGACCCATTCAAGCCGCTGCGGGATATAGTGCTGTCCGTCAAACCAGTCTATTCCGAGAAGATTCTTGACGGGAGCAAGACTGTCGAGCTGCGGCGCCGGTTCCCGGTATCAGCCCCGAACGGCGCTCTAGCCTATATTTACTCGACATCTCCTGTGAAGGCGATGGTTGGCACGGCTGCCATCCGAAACGTGCTGAAGCTACCCGTGGAGCAGATTTGGAGCGAATTTGAAAGCGCAGCATTCATTTCACGTGATCAGTTCGACAAGTATTTTGACGGTCTAGCCTATGGCTTTGCGTTGGTTTTTGACGGCGTGAGAGCCTTCTCAAGACCGCTGCCACTAAGCGAACTCCGCGAGAAATTTGGCTTTGAGCCCCCTCAATCTTTTCTGTATGCCAAACGCAACTTGCGAAAGGCTCTTCAAGATGAGCCAGCAATCGTATCTTATTGATACGAATATCCTGATTGGACTTGAAGATTATCGCTGGGTCGAGGCGGCATATGCAAGATTTTATAATCTTGCTGCAGCGCACAAAATCGACATCTATGTTCACGAGGTAGCTAGGGAGGACATAGCCCGAGACAAGAACGGTGAACGTCGGCAAATCTCACTCAGCAAGATTGCCAAATACCGTGTCCTGAAAAAGCGTCGTGGGCTCACGACTGAGGAACTCGACGCCACCTTTGGACCTCTGAAAAAACCCAATGACGTTGTGGATGCAACGCTCCTATACGCGCTCGAAAGCGGCGCCGTCGACTTTCTCGTTACTCAAGACAAAGGCTTACATGAGCGCGCCCAGAAGCGCTCTGCGGACCTTGCTCGCCGCGTCCTCTTCGTAGGTGATGCAGCCGAACTCCTCATCCAAACCTATGAACCGAAGGCGGTGCCGATCAGGCATGTGGCCGAGGTTGAGGCTCATGAAATCAATCATCGGGATCGGTTTTTCGACAGCCTGAGAGATGGATATCCTGAGTTTGACACTTGGTGGCGCGAAAAATGCGTCAAGCAACACCGATCTTGTTGGGTAGTTTACGACAATGGCAACCTGGCGGGCTTGATCGTTCGCAAGAATGAGGCTGCTGACGACACAGATGCCATCACGTCGGCTCAGAAGATCTTGAAGGTTTGCACGTTCAAGGTTGCCCCGGAGAGCCGGGGAGTGAAACTCGGAGAACTCCTTCTGAAACAGGTCCTTTGGTATGCTCAAACGAACGGATATGATCTGGCCTATCTCACGACATACGACGACCAAGCGTCCCTAATGGGCCTGCTTGAGTACTACGGCTTCAAGAACGCGGGGACGAACAGTAATGGCGAATTCATCTATGAGCGGTTGTTCTCGTCCAGAGCGCTAGTTCGGATCGAGGGTGTTCCAGCGTTCGATCTCGCTCGAGAAAACTATCCTCGGTTTTTGCTTCGCGATGATACGCGCGGGTTCGGAATTCCGATCAAGGAGGGCTATCATGACACACTCTATCCAGATCTTTGGAATCCGAGGCAGCCTGATCTGTTTGCTGGGGCATCGCGCGCCGAGGTGCCGACGCGGCCGGGCAACACCATTCGTAAGGTCTATCTCTGTCGTGCCCAATCAAAGCTTGGACCGCCGGGCTCCCTTCTCTTCTTTTACAAAGGCGCTTCAAAAGAACCACCGTCGCAGGCAATCACCGTGCTAGGCATCCTGGAAAGCGTGACGCTGGCACGCTCTACAAAAGAACTGATGCAATTGACCGGTGGCCGATCTGTTTACAGCGAAGAACAGTTGGATGGCTGGCGCGCCACGCGTGAGCGACCAGTAAAGGTCATTAATTACCTTCTAGTCGCTTATATCGATCCGCCCATATCTCTGAGCGAACTGGAATCGATGGGTGTTGTGAGCGGTCATCCGCAGCAATCTATATACGAATTGCAGCATAATCTTCTAATTGGACTCGTTGCACGATCAAACTTGGTTTTCGCGGTATGACACAAACAATTATTGCCTTTACTGGCATCTCTGGTGTTGGCAAGACCACGTTTCTACAGAGATTGCGCGGATACATCGCATTTCAGCATTTGACGGGCGGCAGCCTCATCTCAGAGGCGCGTCAAGAGACCGACGAAACTCGCGACAGACTTCGTCTTGCTGACTTGGATGAAAACCAGCGCCTTCTGATCCGGGGCTTTGCACTCGCACGAGATCCGGAGGCAGGACTCATCATCGTGGATGGCCACGTTGTCATCGATCACTCCAATGGCATCCAAGACGTCCCTGCCACGGTGTTTGAGCGCTTGGGAACTACTCTGATGGTGCATCTCGAAGCGGATCCGAACCTCATTTTAAGAAACCGCACCGGTGACATCGCGAGGGATAGGCCCGTGTATTCAGTCGAGGTTATTTCTTCACATCAGGAACTCTCTCGCATGCGGGCGTTAGATATTTCGAGAATCCTGAACATTGAATATATTATGGTCAAGCACGATGACGTACTCGCGCTCGCAACGCTCCTCCAACAAAAGCTTATATTATAACATATATTCTTAATACGGACTTTAACTTAAATATTCATAGTCCATACAAAATGCCTTACCATCCAAAACGACCTCCCGAAAAAGGAGTGCAGCGAGGCCGGCCCTCAGGTCGCTAGTGGACAAAAACCTCATCGGCAGGTCTATGGGGAACGGCGTTCCGCCCGAAGACTGTCACCCGGAGAATCCGTGGCCGCCGTCCCTACCAAGGGAGCTGGCGCCCCTTGGCATCACGGCGACCGCCGATTGATCACGTCATCAAATCGGGCTCGCTCCGTCCCGTGCGCGCCGTGATGCCGGCGATCTCGTCGGCGGCGGCGGCGATCGCGGCCAGGGCCTCCTGCGGGTCGAGGTCGTGCTTTGCCGGGTCCGGCTCGAAGCGTTCGAGGTAGACGCGCAGGGTCGCCCCTTCCGTGCCGGTGCCCGAGAGGCGCATCACGGCGCGGGCGCCGCCTTCGAAGCCGATGCGGATGCCCTGTTTTTCCGAACGCGAGCCGTCGACCGGGTCGGTGTAGGCGAAATCATCGGCCGAAACGACGGTGAGGCCGTGCGATACCGTCCCGGGCAGGCTGCCGAGCCGGGCGCGCAGATCGTCCATGAGGGTCGCGGCGGCGGCGGCATCGATCCCTTCGTAGTCGTGCCGCGAATAGTAGTTGCGGCCATATTCGGCCCAATGGGATTTCAGGATGTCGGCGACCGGCTCGCGGCGCACGGCGAGAATGTTGAGCCACAACAGGACCGCCCAGAGGCCGTCCTTCTCGCGGATGTGGTTGGAACCGGTGCCGGCGCTTTCCTCGCCGCAGAGCGTCGCCTTGCCGGCATCGAGGAGATTGCCGAAGAACTTCCAGCCGGTCGGCGTCTCGTAGCAGCCGATGCCGAGCTTGTCGGCGACGCGGTCGGCGGCGGCGCTGGTCGGCATCGAGCGGGCGATGCCGGCGAGACCGTCCTCGTAGCCGGGGGCGAGATGGGCATTGGCGGCAAGCACCGCGAGGCTGTCCGACGGGGTCACGTAGACATGGCGGCCGAGCACCATGTTGCGGTCGCCGTCGCCGTCCGAGGCGGCGCCGAAGTCCGGCGCCGCATCCGAGAACATCAGATCCATCAATTCCCTGGCCCATACCGGGTTGGGGTCCGGGTGGCCGCCGCCGAAATCCGGCAGGGGCACGGCATTGACCACGGTGCCCTCCGGCGCGCCAAGCGTGCCCGTGAGGATGGACTGCGCGTAAGGGCCGGTGATGGCGTGCATGGCGTCGAAGCGCATGGTGAAGCCGGAGGCGAACAGGGCGCGGATCGCGTCGAAATCGAAGAGGCCGTGCATCAACTCTTCATAGTCGGCGACCGGGTCGATGACCACGACGCTCATGTCGCCGAGCCTCGTCTCGCCGAGGGCATCGAGGTCGATGTCGGGCGCATCGAGGAGCCTGTACTCGGAGATCGCGCGCGTACATTCGAAGATGGCTTCCGTCACTGCCTCGGGGGCTGGCCCGCCGTTCGCGATGTTGTATTTGACGCCGAAATCCTCCTTCGGCCCGCCGGGATTGTGGCTCGCCGACATGACGATGCCGCCGTCCGTGCGGTATTTGCGGATGACGCAGGAGGCCGCCGGCGTCGACAGCAAGCCGCCCTGGCCGACGATGACTTTCGCCGCCCCGTTGGCGGCCGCCATCTTCAGGATTTTCTGCGCCGCCTCGCGGTTGAAATAGCGTCCGTCGCCGCCGAGCACGATCGTCTTGGCGGAAAGGCCGCCAATGGCATCGAAGACGGACTGGACGAAGTTCTCCAGATAGTTCGGCTGCATGAAAACGGTGGTTTTCTTGCGCAGCCCGGAGGTTCCCGGCCTTTGATCGGCGAACGGGGTGGTCTTGACGGTCAGGATGGACATGGGAGCAACTTCGATGTTTGCGACGGAGGGAGCAGAGGTGGGTGGAGAATACTACCCCGCCGATCGGTTTGCGCCGAGAGGACATTTGGTCTTTCGGGCAGCGGCGACGCCCGGCGAGCCGGCGGCGCTTGACGGCGCTGCGGCGCTCCGGTCTTTCATAGGAGGTCGCCGACCCGGGGCGCGGGGCCGGCGGCGGGAGGCGCGATGTTCTTCTATCTCTCCAAGATCGTCTGGTTCTTCCTGCAGCCCTCGGCGCTCGTCGCGGTGGCGACCATTGCCGGGGCGGTGCTCCTCTTCACGCGATTCGCGCGGGCCGGGCGGGTCCTCGTGGCGCTCGCCGCCGCCGGGGTCCTTTCGGCCGGCTTCCTGCCGCTCTCCAATGCGCTCTACCTGCCGCTCGAGAATCGCTTTCCGCGCGCTGCCGAGGATGTCGGGCCGATCGCCGGGATCGTCATCCTCGGCGGGGCGATCGACATCGACACCGGCGTTGCCCGTGGCACGGTCGAACTCAACGAGGCAGCCGAGCGGATGACCGAGGCGCTCGCCCTCGCCCGCCGCCACCCGGCGGCCCGCCTCATCTTCAGCGGCGGCTCGATCAGGCTCGTCGGCTCGGGCGTCGCCGAGGCCGAAATGGCCCGGCGTTTCTTTGCCGAGGCCGGGCTTGCCGAGGACCGCGTCGCCTACGACGACCGGTCCCGCAACACCGCCGAAAACGCGACCTTGGCGAAGGCGATCGCGGCACCGGCGCCAGGCGAGCGCTGGCTGCTCGTCACCTCGGCCTTCCACATGCCGCGCGCCATCGGCTGCTTCCGCAAGGCCGGCTTTGCGGTCGAGGCCTGGCCGGTCGATTACCGCACCGGCTCGGCCGGGGATCTCGTCGGGCTCATCACCCAGCCGGCGGCCGGCCTGCAGCGCACCGACAAGGCGGCGCGCGAGTGGATCGGCCTCCTCGCCTACCGGCTCTCGGGGCGGACCGACGCGCTTTTTCCGGCGCCCTGATTCCCCGCTGCGAGTCGTTCGGCGGGGCGCTCGCCGGCAAGTTATGCACAGGCTGTGACCAACTGCCCGGGCTCGTTTTTTAAACCTGGTGGATTATATTTCGCAATTCGCCTAACCCTTTGTTTTTTAACCCTGTCGCATCGCAATATTGGACGAAAGAACGGACCGGGATCGGCCAAATGGCGGGCCGCGGGCCTTGTGCGATCGTTAATAAAGGATTACATCCGCTGACGCTGGCGCCACACAAGCGACACGTTTCGTGGGGGATGCTTGTGGACCCGGTATGCATCAACAGCCAAATAGGCGCATGATGGAAGACAACATCCAGGGGTCGTGTTGGGGTGTTGCGACCTGGACGCTCGTCGGCATGCTCTGCATCCTGATGGTCGTCTACTTGTTCGGCGGCTTCGAGCCGACGGCAATCGCAGCGAACTGACCGTCGAGCGGCCGTCACTCCGCTCTAAAGAGGCGCTGCCGAAAGGCCGCGCCTCTTTTGCGTCCAAACGCAATTTACACCGAAGGCGAAGGACCGTCTGGACAGGGCGCCCGACACGCTGGCACTCTCCGCAGGACGACGGATCTGCGGAGGCCCCGCCATGACTTCGCTCACTCTTGTGATCGGCAACAAGAACTACTCCTCCTGGTCGCTGAGGCCCTGGCTCGCCATGCAGGTGGCCGGAATCCCCTTCGAGGAGGTGATCGTCCAGCTCGATACGCCCGAGACTCGCGCCAATATCCTGAAATGGTCGCCCGCCGGCCGTGTTCCGGTGCTGATCGACGGTGACACCACGGTCTGGGAATCGCTCGCCATCCTCGAATACCTCGCCGAGAAGTTCCCGCAGCGGAACATCTGGCCGGAGCGAATCGAGGAACGGGCGATGGCCCGCGCGATCAGCGCCGAGATGCATGCCGGCTTTTCGGCGTTGCGCCGGCATTTCCCGATGAATGTCCGCAAGCGCCTGCCCGGTCGCGGCCCGACGCCCGAGGCGGCGGCCGACATCGCCCGCATCGAGGCGATCTGGAAGTCCTGCCTCGAGCGGTCCGGCGGGCCGTTCCTCTTCGGCGGGTTCAGCGGCGCCGACGCGATGTACGCCCCGGTCGTCTCGCGCTTCGAGACCTACGAGATCAAGGTCGACCCGGTCTGCCGCTCCTATATGGACGACGTGCTGACGCTGCCGGTGTTCGAGAGGTGGCACGCGGCGGCCGAGGCCGAGGCCTGGACGATCCCGGCCGAAGAGGTCGGCCGCGGCCTTTTCGACGACTGAGACCGAGAGAGAGAGACACCGGCGGTCCGCGCCGGCAAAGACAAGAAGGAGACGCCGGTGTCGGTGCTTCATTCCGCGATCGGGCGATCCTCGCCGGACTTCAAGGCCAACGCCGAATCGATGGGGGCGCTCGTCGCCGAGCTCGCCGGGCGGCGCGAGACGGCGGCCCGTGGCGGCCCCGAGAAGGCGCGCGAACGCCACCTCTCGCGCGGCAAGCTGCTGCCGCGCGAGCGCGTCTGGCGGCTGATCGATCCGGGCTCGCCGTTCCTCGAGCTGTCGCCGCTCGCCGCCTACGGCATGTACGAGGACGCCATCCACGGCGCCGGCGTCATCACCGGCATCGGCCGGATCGAGGGTCGCGAATGCATGATCGTGTGCAACGACGCGACGATCAAAGGCGGCACCTACTATCCGATGACCGTCAAGAAGCACTTGCGCGCCCAGGAAGTCGCCCGCGAGAACCGGCTGCCTTGCGTCTATCTCGTCGATTCGGGCGGCGCCAACCTGCCGAACCAGACCGACGTCTTTCCCGACAAGGAGCATTTCGGCCGCATCTTCTTCAACCAGGCGACCATGTCGGCGGCCGGCATTCCGCAGATCGCGGTGGTCATGGGCTCGTGCACGGCGGGCGGCGCCTATGTGCCGGCGATGTCGGACGAGACGATCATCGTGCGCCGCCAGGGCACGATCTTTCTCGGCGGGCCGCCGCTCGTCAAAGCCGCGACCGGCGAGGTCGTCACGGCCGAGGATCTCGGCGGCGCCGACGTCCATGCGCGGCTTTCGGGCGTTGCCGACCACTACGCCCTCGACGACCAGCACGCGCTGAAGCTCGCCCGCGCCGTGGTGCGCGACCTCAACACGGTCAAGTCGATCGACATCGCGCTCACCGCGCCGCGCGAGCCGGTGTTCGACCCGGCCGAACTCGACGGCATCGTGCCGGTCGATCTCAAGAAGCAGTACGACATCCGTGAGGTGATCGCGCGTATCATCGATGCGTCCGAGTTCGACGAGTTCAAGAAGCTCTACGGCACGACGATCGTCACGGGCTTTGCCCACATCTGGGGCATTCCGGTCGGCATCATCGCCAACAACGGCATCCTCTTTTCCGAGTCGGCGCAGAAGGCGGCGCATTTCGTCGAGCTGTGCAGCCAGCGGCGCATCCCCCTGCTCTTCCTGCAGAACATCGCAGGCTTCATGGTCGGGCGGCAGTACGAGGCCGGCGGCATCGCCAAGGACGGCGCCAAGATGGTGACCGCCGTCGCCAACGCCCAGGTGCCGAAGATCACCGTCATCGTCGGCGGCTCCTACGGCGCCGGCAATTACGGCATGTGCGGGCGGGCCTACAGCCCCCGCTTCATGTTCTCCTGGCCGAACTCGCGCATCTCGGTGATGGGCGGCGAACAGGCGGCGAGCGTGCTCGCCCAGGTCAAGCGCGACAATCTCGAGGCCGAGGGCAAGGTCTGGAGCACCGACGACGAGGAAGCCTTCAAGGCGCCGATCCGCGCCCGCTACGAGGAAGAAGGCAACCCCTACTACGCGACCGCCCGCCTCTGGGACGACGGCATCATCACGCCGTCCGAGACGCGGCGCGTGCTCGGCCTCGCCTTCTCGGCGACGCTCAACGCGCCGGTCCCGGAGACGAAATTCGGCGTCTTCCGGATGTGACGCGGCGCGGCTCCGCCGGCGTTGCGAAGGCCCGTCAGGCGTTCTGGCGGGCCTTCTTGCGTCTGGAGCGGGCGATGACGTTGATCACCTCGACGCCGGCCGAGAAGGCCATGGCGAAGTAGATGTAGCCGCGCGGGATGTGGAAGCCGATGCCGTCGGCCATCAGCGCGACGCCGATCAGCAAGAGGAAGGCGAGCGCCAGCATCTTCGTCGTCGGATGCTCCTTGATGAAGGAGGCGATCGGTCCCGACGCGGCGTACATGACGGCAACGGCGATGACGACGGCGGCGATCATCACCTCGATGTTCTCGGCCATGCCGATGGCGGTGATGATCGAGTCGATCGAGAAGATGATGTCGATGACGATGATCTGGGCAACGATGGCGAGGAAGCTCGCCTGCTTCTTCTCCGGCCCGTGCTCGTCCTCGCCCTCGATGCCGTTATGGATCTCGGTGGTCGCCTTGTAGAACAGGAACAGGCCGCCGAGGATCAGGATCAGGTCGCGCCAGGAAATCGCCTTCTCCATCACCGTGAACAGCGGCTCGGTGAGGCCGATCAGCCAGGTCAGCACGCTGAGCAGCGCGATGCGGAAGCCGAGGGCGAGAAAGAGGCCGATCTGGCGGGCGCGCTTGGCCTGCAGCGACGGCAGGCGGGCGACGACGATCGAGATGAAAACGATATTGTCGATGCCGAGCACGATCTCCATCACGGTCAACGTGACGAGCGCGGCCCAGACCTGCGGGTCGGTGAGAAGCTCCAGCATGGCGGAATGCCCTCGAGGCGGGTTGGCTACTTGACGGCCGAGCCCCCGGTGAGCTGCAGGGCGATGCCGACGAAGGACAGATAGGCAATGGTCACGGCAAGCACAACGGAGACCAGAAGGGGCGGCTCCATGCGGAAATAGACGGCGGCGATCGTCGCCAGCGCCCAGACGGCGGTGACCGTCAGGGTCAGCGGGCGCCAGCGTTCGACGCGAACCGGATGGACGAACTTCACGGGCAGGAAGGTGGCGACCGCCAGCAGCATGACGACCGCGAAGGAGAACCAGGCCGGCGGCGTGAAGACCGCGAGGTGGAAGACGACGACGTTCCAGACGACGGGAAAGCCGTTGAAGCAGTTGTCCTCGGCCTTCATGCGGGTGTCGCCGAAATAGATGGCGCCGGTCAGCACCACGACCGCGCCGGACAGGAGCGCGAGCGGCGTCGGCATCAGGTCCATCTGGGCGAGCGCGAAACCGGGCAGGAAGACGTAGGTCGTGTAGTCGATGACGAAGTCGAGGATGGCGCCGTCCCAGCGCGGCAGCACCGAGGCGACCTTGGCGCGGCGGGCGAGCGGCCCGTCGATGGCGTCGACGAAGAGCGCGACACCGAGCCACAGGAACATCGCGGTCCAGTCGTAGCGGGCGGCGGCGATGGCGGCGAGCAGCGCCCAGACGGCGCCCGAACTCGTCAGCACGTGGATCGCGAAGGCGACGGTCTTGCTCAAGTCGGCTATCCGCTCAGAAGAGCCGGCCGAGCAGCGCCTGCCCGCCGTCGGAGGCAAAGAAAAGAAGGAGGCCCCAGCCGATCAGGCCGATGCCGATGCTGCGGGTCAGCGCGAAGCTCGGGACGAGCTTCTCGATGCCCATGATCATGGCGAGCACCGCGATCCAGAGCACGTTCATCACGCCGACGGCGAACATGACGCCCATCAGCGCGGCGCAGCAGCCGACGCAGAACGTACCCTGCTCGATGCCGAGCTTGAAGACGCCGACGAAGGTATCGGCCCAGCGCGCCTTGAAATAGGGCAAGGGCGCCTGGCAATGGGCGAGGCAGGCATATTTGGCCGGCGTGAACTGGTAGATGCCGGCGGCGACGAGGGTCGTCGAGGCGAAGACGAGATTGGCCGGCGTCATTACCACCGGCGACATCGCCTTCAGCGTGACCAGACCCCACTGCGCCAGCGTCGCGACGAAGCCGAACAGGATCCAGACCGAGAGATAGCCGGCGGCGACCCAGATCGGCGAGGCGACCTTCTCGCCACGCGCACGATGCTCGGCGGCGACCTCGGCATAGGTCGCGACCATCGGCGCGGCCGTCGGCAGCATCATGGCGAGCGCCATCATCACCCACATGACGAAGACGAGAGCGAGGTCGACGATGCCCCACGGGCCGGCGCCCGGCATGCCGAAATGGCCTTCCATGGTCTCGGGCCGGCAGATCGCGGCGAGCAGCGTGCGGCCGATCTCGTCGAGCTTGCCGAATTCGTTGAAGACGTTGAAAACGCCCATGCCGGGGCCGAGCTCGCCCATGTCCATCTCCGGCAGCATGCCGTAGATCATGGCGGCCATGTAGATCCAGCCGATGCCGGCGACGACGATGATGGCGAGCAGAACGCCGCGCTGGGGCCGGCGCGAAAAATCGGCCAGCCGCCTTTCGGGCCCGGTCAGGGTCTGTTCCGTTCCGATGCTCATGCCCCGTCGCTCGCCTCGGTCTTGCGGCACCCGCTCTTCATAGAGCAATTTGCCGAAAGCTGGAAAGCATGCGTTGATCTGTCTCATCGCATCACCGGCCTTCGGCGGCAAGCCTGCCGGGCAACGAACGCGGCCGAGCGGGCCAACAGGACATGCGGGAGCATCCGACGATGACCGACACGAGCGCCACCCCCACCGAGCCCGAACGCTTCGACGTCGCGGTCGTCGGCGCCGGCCCGGCCGGCATGACCGCGGCGATCGTCTTTGCCCGGCTCGGCCTTTCGACCGTGCTCGTCGCGCCCGAGCCCGCCGGCCGCGATGCGCGCACGACGGCCCTCCTTGCCGGCTCGGTCGAGATGCTGCGGACGCTCGGCCTCTGGGACGCGGTCTCGGCCGAAGGCGCGCCGCTGAAGGTGATGCGCATCATCGACGGCACGCGGCGGCTGATCCGCGCCCCGCTCGTCGAGTTCTCCTCGGCCGAGATCGGCCTCGAGGCGTTCGGCGCCAACATCCCGAACGAGGCGCTGAATGCGGCGCTGCGCGCCGCCGCCGGGGCCGAGAAAAGCCTCACCCAGGTGCCGGCCTTCCTCGAGGCGCTCGAACCCGGCGAGGTGCGGGCAACACTCACCCTTTCGAACGGACAGCGGCTCGCGGCTCGCCTCGTCGTTGCCGCCGACGGGCGCAACTCGCCCTGCCGGGCAGCAGCCGGCATCGAGGTCCGGAGCTGGAGCTATCCGCAGTCGGCGCTCGTCCTCAATTTCGGCCACACGGTGGCGCACCGGTTCGTCTCGACCGAATTCCACACCGAGACCGGGCCGTTCACGATGGTGCCGCTGCCGGGGCTGCGCTCGAGCCTCGTGTGCATCGTCAGGCCCGAGGAGGCCGAGCGGCTATACGGGCTTGCCGACGACGAGCTGTCGGCGGAAATCGAGCGGCGTGGCCAGTCGATCCTCGGCAAGGTGACGGTCGAGCCCGACCGGCAGATCTATCCGATGTCCGGCATGGTGCCGAAGGCGTTCGGCCGCGCCCGGGTTGCTCTCGTCGGCGAGGCGGCGCACGTCTTCCCACCGATCGGCGCGCAGGGGCTCAATCTCGGCCTTCGCGACGTCGCGGCGCTCGCCGATGCGGTCGCCGGCGTCGCCAGGCTCGGCGGCGATGTCGGCGGACCCGAGGTGCTCGGCGCCTATGACCGCAATCGCCAGGTCGACGTTCGGAGCCGGACGACCGCCGTCGATCTTCTCAACCGCACCCTGCTCTCCGATTTCCTGCCGGCCCAGGGCCTGCACGGCTTCGGCCTCTATCTCGCCAGCCGCCTCGGTGGCCTCCGGCGGATGATGATGCGCGAGGGCATCGCCCCGACCATGCGCCTGCCGAAGCTGATGCGGGGAGGGAAACTAGACACATTTGACCTACATCCCTCACGTGACGCATCAGACAATTGATGTCCAAGATGCGAACCAATGCTTCAAGTTCCATTGGTTTTTGTCGCGGATTCTGTTTCATGGATTTTGCCGCTCTTTCTTTTTTGCGCTCCATCCATGCCAAGAGTTGCAGACATTTCCTTTATGGATTCGACGATATGCTCGATCGGATGCCGGATATCATCGTCGAAATCAACAGAAGGATTTGTCAGTTTGGTGTATGCTGAAAATTCCTTGAGATTTGAATCGCCCCGGATCATTGATAGAAATCTTGATCTATAGTACGATGACAATTTTATATTCATCTTGTAGGCCTTGTTCAGAATAACAACCAGATATATCGCAACAGCAACAACAGATATTCTTATTACAATTGAAGAAAACATCCGATAGGTAGGGCTAAAAAAATCCACTTCCGCATCAAGCTGTTTCCGAAGGGCGTTCGCCAGATCTGTCCGGAATTGGTCCAATTGCCCTTGATTTCTAGTGGATGCAATATCGACGAGCGCTCTAAACGCGTTTTCGATCGAGAGATTTTCCGGTGACGATAAGTCATTGCCAACTCTCTCACGCCACCTCCTAAAACCAGCATCCAATTCCTCAAAATTGGCCTTTTCTGCTTCCAAGATCGCAATTTGGGCCCTTAATTGACTGGCCGTTTGAAATTCAACGGTCTCGCGACTGATTGCCATTCCAGCCAGCGCAACAAAAACCGCAACCAGAATCAAAATAGCGAAAGAAAGAACTTGACTGAAGATGGCAGCCCTATAGTGTTTTTCCGAAGATGTGAATAACTCTTTTGCACGGACAACAGCACGCAGATCTCCGTCAAGTGTTTGTGAAATACTCTCTAGAGTTTCTCTTTTTTTTCGGCGCGAATCGCTTGCAATAAAAAATAGCGCAAAGAAAATTCCAAAGACCGAAATCGTTACAAATACATCCTGATCGCCATACGATACGGATCCGATATTGAAAATCGAGAGAACTAGCAGTGTTGTAGCCATAAATCCCGCGAACAATGCAAAGGCAATAAATGCATTAGCCGCACCGGCAAAGATTCGTTTCATGATACACCCCACGCCATGATATCTCTTTATTTAAAGTGTCATGTCTTTGACCACTTCTTCTCTGCATAAAGCGGTGGCAAAACTTTGTCACGGTCATCTGACTGAATTTCGGTTGCAGTTTGTTGCGTTGCTCCTGCAACCGTAGAGACCATTGGGCATCCCTGCAATTCCGATTTCTCGATTTCGGCGCCGGACCATCCGTCAGATCGCCGGAAAAGGTTTCGCCTCGCCGTCGTCCTCGCGCAGCTCCGGGACGATCGGTACGGCGGCGGCAGGCATGGTGTCGCCGTTCGGCAGGAGGACCTTGCGGGCAAACAGGCCGCGCTCGATGAAGTCCGGATCGGCCATCGCCTCCTCGAGGGTGCGGGCGATGTTGGCGCAGCAGTCGGCCTCGGCAAAGAGCGGGATCCACTCCTCGGCGGTCCTGGCGCGGATCGCCGCCGAGACCGCGGCGCGCGTCGCCGGCGGGTCGGCGATGTCGTTGCGCAGCTCGGCCGGCAACTGGATCAGCTCGCAGAAGCGCTGCCAGAATTTCGGCTCGAGCGCGGCGATCGCGGCGATGCGGCCGTCGGCCGTCGGGTAGAGCCCGTAGCGCGGCAGGGCGCCGGTGAGGTAGCCCTGCCCGTTCTTCGGAAAATGGCCGGTGGCGTTGCCCTCCGACATCGGGAACGGGGCGAAGGCGAACATCGCGTCCGTCATGGCGATGTCGATGCGGGTCCCCTCGCCGCTCGCGTTGCGCTTGAGGAGGGCAAGAAGGATGTTGATCACCGCCGGCATCGAGCCGCCGCCGATATCGGCCGTGAGCGTCGCCGGCAGCACCGGGGCCTCGGTCGGCCCGTGCGAGAGCGCGAGGATGCCCGTCTCGGCCTGGTAGTTGAGGTCGTGGCCGGCCTTCATCGCCTTCGGGCCGGTCTGGCCGTAGCCGGAGATCGAGCAGAAGACGATGCCGGGATTGACCACCTTCACGGCCTCGTAGCCGAAGCCGAGGCGGTCGATGACACCGGGACGGAACTGCTCGACGATGACGTCGGCCCTGGCGGCGAGTTCCATCAGCGCCGCCCTCGAGCCCGCGTCCTCGAGATCGAGGACGAAGCCCTCCTTGCCGCGGTTGAGGGCGGCGAAATGGGCCGACACGCCGCCGACGGCCGGCGGATAGAAGCGCATGTCCTCGCCGCCCGGGCGCTCGACCTTGATCACGCGGGCGCCGGCCTCGGCGAGCATCAGGGTGGCGAGCGGCCCCGGCAGCAGCGTCGTGAAATCGATGACCGTGATGCCTTCGAGCGGACGCATGGCGAAACCCCTGTTGCTTCGATCAGCCGGGAAAGAGGTCCGCCGGCAGGATCTTGTGGGCGATGAGATAGAGCAGCCCGGTGACGGTGAAGACCGAGACCAGCGTGCCGACGAGAACGACGCTCGAGGCGCGCTCGACATAGGTACCGTACTGGCGGGCGATGACGAACACGTTGAGGGCCGGCGGCAGCGAGGCCATCAGGATCGCGGTGTAGACCCAGACCGGCTCGAAGTTGCCGACATAGCCGAGCAGCACCCAGACGATCACCGGATGGATGACGAGCTTGACGAAGAGCAGCGCCGGCAGCTCGGTCGGCACCTTCTTCAGCGGCCGGAGCGCGACCGTCACGCCGAGGGTGAAGAGCGCGCAGGGCGCGGCGGCCGATTTGAGGAAGGTCAGCATCTTGCCGATCGCCACGGGCGGCTGGAAATCGATCGCCGCGGCGGCGACGCCGGCCATGGTGGCGAGGATGAACGGGTGCAGCAGCACGCGCTTGGCGGCGAGCAGGACGACCTGGCCGATCGGCTTCTTCTCGGTGCCGCCGATCGCCATCATCAGCGGCGCCAGGGTGAAGAGCAGCGCGTTGTCGAAGCAGAAGATCAGCGTCGTCGGCACCGTCGCCTCCGGCCCGAGGGCGGCGAGCGTCAGGCCCGGTCCCATGTAGCCGATGTTCGAATAGGCGCCGGCGATGCCCATGATCGTCGATTCGGGGATATTGCCGCGGGTGACGAGCACACCGATCGCAAAGGCGATGGCAAAGCCGCAATAGGTCGAGAAGGTCGTCGTCAGGACGAACGCCCAGTTGGCGAGCTGTTCGATCGGTGTCTCGGCGATCAGGAGGAAGAACAGCGCCGGCAGGGCGATGTAGATGATGAAGAAATTCAGCCAGGCGAGGCCCTCTTCGGGGATGTGCACCAGCTTTCCCGACACGTAGCCGAGAAAGATGAGGCCGAAGAACGGCAGGGCGAGTGAAAGAATATCGTTCACGACCGGCACCTGGGCTTGCCCGCCGACCGACCGGAGACGCGGCGGCGGGGCGCCCGATGCGCGATCGGGCTTGACGGTGGCCTAGCGGCTTTGGCAACAGGGGTCAACGTCCGGCCGTCGCCAGACGCCTTTGCTCCACGAGAAAGAAAAGGACGACGCTTGTCGCGACAATCGGGCTGGTCGAGATCGGTGAGCGAAGCGCTGGAATATGCCGGCGTGCGCCTTCTCGGCGGCATCCTGCGTCTGGCGTCGCTCGACGTCGCTTCGGCGGCGATGGGCCGGACGTGGCGCGTCCTTGCCCCGCTCACCGGCCGGCACAAGCGGGCGCTCGCCCATATGGCGCTCGCCCTGCCCGAGACCTCGCCGGCCGAGCGCGAGACGATCGCCCGCGCCATGTGGGAAAATCTCGGCCGGGTCTTTGCCGAGACCTTCATGCTCGACCGGATCGTCGCCGATCCCTCGCGCATCGAATTTGCCGATGCGGCGCGGGTGCGCGAGATCGTGGCGAGCGGACGCGGCTGCTCGATGGCCTCGCTGCACTACGGCAACTGGGAGGTCGTCGTCGTGCCGGCGACGGCGAACGGCATGCGCTCGGGCGGCATCTACCGGCCGCTGCGCAATCCGCTGGTCGAGCGTTACCTGCTCTCGCAGCGCGCCGGCCTCTATCCCGGCGGCCTTTTCCAGAAGGGCGACGCGGTCGGGCGCAAGGTACTCGCCTTCGTCAAGGAGGGCGGTCACATCGCCATGCTCGCCGACCAGCGCAAGGCGCACGGGCTCGACATCGCCTTCTTCGGCCATCCGGCGCCGACCAATCCCTTCCCGGCGATGATCGCCCGGGTGCTCGACGTGCCGCTCGTCGCGGCGCGAACCATCCGCACCGGCGGCGCGCGCTTCCGCATCGAGATCGAGGAAGTGCCGGTGCCGCGCACCGACGACCGCTCGGCCGACGTCCTGGCCGCCACCAAGGCGCTGCACGCCATCTTCGAGCGCTGGATCCGCGAGCATCCCGACCACTGGATGTGGGCGCAGAAGCGCTGGGGCGCGGTGCTGCCCGGCGATACCGCCGACGCGGCGGACGACGAGGACTGAGCGGGCGGACCTCCTTCAGACGTTCGGATGATCGCCGGCGGTTTCTGTTGCACCGCAGCGCAAGCGCGATATGGTGCGGCTAAACCCTCCATCCAGCGGGAGAAAGCCCCCATGAAAACGCCGCGCGCCTTCTTCAAGCCGCTCGCCATCGGCGCCCCCGAGCCCTATCGCGAGCTGCCGGTCCGGCTCGAGCGGATGATCCATTTCGTGCCGCCGCATGTCGAGAAGATGCGCGCCAAGGTGCCCGACCTCGTCAAGAGCGTCGACGTGGTGCTCGGCAATCTCGAGGACGCCATTCCGGCCGACAAGAAGATCGAGGCGCGCCAGGGCTTCATCGCCATGGCCAAAGAAAACGATTTCGGCGACACCGGGCTCTGGACCCGCGTCAACTGCCTAAACTCGCCCTGGCTGCTCGACGACATCGTCGAGATCGTCGGCGCGGTCGGCGACAAGCTCGACGTCGTCATGCTGCCGAAGGTCGAGGGCCCGTGGGACATCCAC
This sequence comes from Pseudomonadota bacterium, assembly GCA_029572955.1. Classification (GTDB taxonomy): domain Bacteria; phylum Pseudomonadota; class Alphaproteobacteria; order Rhizobiales; family JAKPQE01; genus JAKPQE01. The sequence continues at coordinate 59,679 of JAKPQE010000179.1, read as the reverse complement.
TATCTCGACCAGCTGCTCGCCCAGCTCGAGGCGCGCCACGGCATCGCAAAGCCGATCCTGATCCACGCGATCCTCGAGACCGCCGAGGGCGTCAAGAACGTCGACAGCATCGCCACCGCCTCGCCGCGCATGCACGGCATGAGCCTCGGCCCGGCGGACCTCGCCGCCTCGCGCGGCATGAAGACGACCCGCGTCGGCGGCGGCCATCCCGACTATGCCGTGCTCGCCGACAAGGCCGGCGAGGCACCGCGCACCGCCTTCCAGCAGGACCTCTGGCACTACACCGTCGCCAGGATGGTCGATGCCTGCATGTCGGCCGGCATCAAGCCGTTCTACGGGCCGTTCGGCGACTTTTCCGACCTCGAGGCCTGCGAGGCGCAGTTCCGCAACGCCTTCCTGATGGGCTGCCTCGGCGCCTGGTCGCTGCATCCGACCCAGATCGACATCGCCAAGCGGGTGTTCAGCCCGGACGCCGGCGAGGTCGCCTTCGCCAAGAAGATCCTCGAGGCGATGCCCGACGGCACCGGCGCGGTGATGATCGACGGCAAGATGCAGGACGACGCCACCTGGAAGCAGGCCAAGGTCATCGTCGACCTCGCCCGGCTCGTCGCCAAGAAGGACCCGGAGCGCGGCGCCGCCTACGGGCTGTGAGGGCATCGCCCTCGCCCCTCTTGTTGCTCCTTCCCTTCAAGTGGAATAATGGTCCCGGCGGCCCCCCCCGCCGGGACCCTTTTGTTTGAACAGCGTTGGAAGTCGCCCGTGAAAGAAAGAACCGCCAAATTCATGATCGGACAGGTCGTCCGCCACCGGTTCTATCCGTTCCGCGGCGTCATCTTCGACATCGATCCGACGTTCTCGAACACCGAGGAATGGTGGGAAGCGATCCCGGAAGAGACGCGGCCCGAAAAGGACCAGCCCTACTATCATCTCCTCGCCGAGAACGAGGAGACCGAGTACATCGCCTATGTCTCGGAACAGAACCTGTTGCCCGACAGCATCGAGACGCCGGTGCGCCATCCGCAGGTCGAAGAGATGTTCGACGGCGTGGTCGACGGCCGCTATCGCCAGCGGACGCGCGTGACCCACTGACACCACGCGCTCCGGGCATGAGATCGCGGCGTCACTCCGCCGCCAGACGCTCGTCTTCCGCCTCGACCACGGCCACCGGTACCGTACAGAAACCCTGCGGCGGCACGGCGAGCGCGGCGTTGAACTTGCTCGACAGGTTCTGGAAGGCGATGAGGCCGGTCAGCTCGACGATACCGTCATTGTCGAAATGCCGGCGCAGCTCGGCCATCAGCCGATCATCGACCTGCCGGTCCGACCAGGTGATCGCTTCGGCATAGTCGAGAGCGGCCCGCTCGCGGTCCGTGAAAAGCTCGCTCTGGCGCCAGTCGAGCAGGGCCTCGACCTTGGCGCGGTCGGCGCCGCGCTTCATCAGCGTCGCCGAATTGAGATCGACGCAGAAGGTGCACCAGTTGATCTGGGAGACGCGGACGGTGATCAGCGAGCGCAGCTGCGGCTCGATCGGCGAGGAGCGCCGGTCGATCATGCCGTAGAGCACGGCAACGCCCATGAAGAGCTTCGGCGAACGCGCCCAGGCCAGCGCGGCCAGCAGGTGCTCGCCGTATTTGCGCTTCTGGTTCCAGAAAAACGGCCGCAACAGCCACGGAACTCGCCTGACATCCGCTGGTTCGACATGCATTTCGCTGGCTCTCCCGCGTCTCGCCGCCCGCATACAAACTGCGGCGTCCGGTCGCAGGGTAGCATCGTCGAAGAGTTCTGCAAGTAGGAACGGATCAAAACTGCGTGTAATGCATGGTGCAGTGCAGTGGAAGGCAACGAGCCGAGGCGCTTAGGCCCCGGCTCTTCTTCCTGTTCACAGGGATTTCGACCGACCGGTCATTCCGGAAGTTTGTCGTCGACGCCCTTGACGTACCAGTTCATGCCGAGCAGCACGTCGTCGCCGAGGGTCTCACCGGCCTTCACGGCCTCGCTGCCGTCCTGCTTGGTGATCGGACCGGCGAAGGGATGCAGCTCGCCGGACTTGATCCTGGCCGCCGTCTCCTCGGCCATCTTGACGACATCCTCGGGCAGATTGGTGTAGGGCGCCATGTTGACCATGTTGGCGGCAAAGCCGCCCCAGGCGTCCTCGCTCTTCCAGCTGCCGTCGATGACCGCCTTGGTGCGGGCGATGTAGTAGTCGGACCAGTTGTCGACGATCGCGGTCAGCTGCGCCTTCGGGGCGAAGCGGATCATGTCGGAGGCCTGGCCGAAACCGACGATGCCGCGCTCCTCGGCGACCTGCAGCGGCGCCGGCGAGTCGGTGTGCTGCGAGATCACGTCGGCGCCCTGGTCGATGAGGGCCTTGGCCGCGTCGGCTTCCTTGCCCGGGTCGTACCAGGAGTTCACCCAGACGACCTTGACCTTCATGTCCGGATTGACCGACTGGGCGCCGAGCATGAACGAGTTGATGCCGCGCACCACTTCCGGGATCGGGAAGGAGCCGATGTAGCCGACGGTGCCGGTCTTCGACATCTTGGCGGCGATCTGGCCGATCACGTAGCGGCCCTCGTAGAAGCGGGCCGAATAGGTCGCGACGTTGTCGGCGCGCTTGTAGCCGGTGGCGTGCTCGAACTTCACGTCCGGGAACTTCTTGGCGACCTTGAGGGTCGGGTTCATGAAGCCGAACGAGGTGGTGAAGATCAGCTTGTTGCCGTCATGGGCGAGGCGCTCGATGGTGCGCTCGGCGTCGGGGCCTTCCGAGACGTTCTCGACGAACGTCGTCTCGACCTGGTCGCCGAGAGCCTCCTCGACCGCGAGGCGGCCCTGATTGTGCTGATAGCTCCAGCCGTGGTCGCCGACGGGACCGACATAGACGAAACCGACCTTCAGCTTCTCGGCCTGGGCCGGGACGACCGCCAGCGCCAGCGCGGCGGCAGCGGCGGCAATGATCTTCTTCATGCCTGAGACTCCCTCATTTCTTGCGGGTTCCGGTGTTCTGACCTTCGGTTCCGGCGCCGGCGGACCCCTGCCCCGCGCCGGAGGAAAAACGTTCAGCGATCGGGCACGAAGGGCTGGCCGAGGGTTGCCGGCGTGTTCAGCCTGATGCGGGTGCGATCGCGGGAAATGGCGACGAGGACGACGACGGTCGCCAGATACGGCAGCATCGTCAGGAACTGCGAGGGGATGCCGATGCCGGCGGCCTGGGCGTGGAACTGCAGGATCATCACGGCGCCGAAGAGATAGGCGCCGACGGCCAGCCGGCCGGGCAGCCAGGAAGCGAAGACGACGAGGGCGAGCGCGATCCAGCCGCGGCCCGCGGTCATGCCCTCGATCCACTGCGGCGTATAGACGAGCGAGAGATAGCCGCCGCCGAGGCCGGCGCAGGCGCCGCCGAAGAGGACGGCGGCAAAGCGCACCCGGCGCACCGAGAAGCCGAGCGCATGGGCCGAGGCGTGGTTGTCGCCGACGGCGCGCAGCACGAGGCCGGCGCGGCTCCTAAACAGGAACCAGGAGACCCCGGCGACGAGCGCGAAGGAGAGATAGACGAGGATGTCCTGGGAAAAGAGCACCGGGCCGAGGAACGGGATGTCGGAGAGGACCGGGATGTCGATGCGTCCGAGGCGCACGCCGGGCGTTCCGACATAGGCCTCGCCGATCATGCCGGACAGGCCGAGGCCGAGCAGCGTCAGGGCAAGGCCGGTCGCGTACTGGTTGGCGACGAGGAAGAGGATCAGGAAGGCAAAGAGCGCCGAGAGCACCATGCCGCCGAGCGCGGCGGCGGCGACGCCGACGAGCGGCGAGCCGGTGGCATTGGCCGCGGCAAAGCCGGTGACGGCACCGACGATCATCATGCCCTCGACGCCGAGATTGAGGACGCCGGAGCGCTCGACGACGAGTTCGCCGATGGCGGCGAGGACGAGCGGCGTCGCGGCGGTGATGACCGTGAGGAGGATCGCCTCAAGCACGCCCATGCGCCGCCTCCCCGGTCGGGTTGGCGCGCACGAGGCGCGGCCGGTAGAGAATGAAGGTGTCGCAGGCGAGCACGTAGATCAGCAGCATGCCCTGGAACACCTTGGTGATCTTGTCGGAAATGCCGAGCGAGACCTGCGCCGCCTCGCCGCCGAGGTAGGAGAGCGCCAGCAGAAGGCCGGCGACGAGGATGCCGATCGGATTGAGGCGGCCGAGGAAGGCGACGATGATCGCGGCAAAGCCATAGCCCGGCGAGATCGTCGGGCGGAGCTGGCCGATCGTGCCCGAGACCTCGGATATGCCGGCAAGGCCGGCAAGGCCGCCGGAGAGGAGGAAGGCGAAGACGGTGAGCCGGGTGCGCGAGAAACCGGCGAAGGAGCCGGCCTTCGGCGCCTGACCGAGGACGCGGATCTCGAAGCCCTTCAGCGTCGCGCCGAGCATGATCGCGGCAACGACGACGGCGAGCACGGCGAAGACCGCGCCGATGTGGAGGCGGCTGCCGGCGATCAGCAGCGGCATCGTCGCGGCGTCGGAAAACACCTCGGACTCGGGGAAATTGTAGCCGCCGGGATCGCGCCAGGGGCCGCGCACCAGCCAGTCGAGCAGGAGCTGGGCGACATAGACGAGCATCAGGCTCGTCAGGATCTCGTTGGTGTTGAAGCGGGTCTTGAGGAAGGCCGGGATCGCTGCCCAGGCCATGCCGCCGAGGATGCCGGCAACGAGCATCAGCGGCAGCAGCAGCCCGGAATCCCAGGAGTTGAGGCTGAGCGCGACGCCCGAACCGGCGATCGCGCCGAAGGTGAACTGGCCCTCGGCGCCGATGTTCCAGTTGTTGGAGAGGTAGCAGATGGCAAGGCCGACGGCGATCATGACGAGCGGCGTCGCCTTGACCAGCAGTTCCTGCACCGACCAGGAGGTGGTCAGCGGCTCGATGAAATAGACGCCGAGGGCGCGGACCGGATCATGCCCGAGCGCGGCGAAGAGGATCGCGCCGGAGACGAGCGTCAGGGCGATGGCGAGCAGCGGCGAGAGCATCGCCATGCGGCGCGACTGCTCGGGGCGACGGACGAGTTCAAGCCGCATCGGACGCGCCCTCCCCGCCATGGCCGATGCCACCCATCAGCAGGCCGATATCGTCGCGGCTGGTGGTCGCGGCCGGCACCGGTGCCGACAGGCGCCCGCGCGAGACGACGGCGATGCGGTCGGCGACCTCGAAGATCTCGTCGAGGTCCTGCGAGATGACCAGCACGGCCGAGCCGGCGCGGGCGAGATCGACGAGCGCCTGGCGGATATCGGCAGAGGCGCCGGCATCGACGCCCCAAGTCGGCTGGCTGACGACGAGCACGCCGGGCTGGCGGTCGATCTCGCGGCCGACGACGAATTTCTGCAGATTGCCGCCGGAGAGCGAGCGCGCTTCCGGGTCGCGGTGCGACTTGCGCACGTCGAAAGATTCGACCACGCGATCGGCGATTGCCCGCGCGCCGCCCTTGAGGAAGCCGCCGCGCACCACATGGTGCTCGCCGTGACGGGTCAGCACCACGTTTTCCGAAAGCTTCAGGCCCGGCACGGCGGCATGGCCGAGCCGCTCCTCGGGCACGAAGGCGGCGCCGAGGCGCCGGCGCGCGCCGACCGACATGCGGCCGGCCTCGTGGCCGTCGATGACGAGGGCGCCGCGGTCGTGCAGCGGCCGCTCGCCGGAAAGCGCGTCGAACAGCTCGCCCTGGCCGTTGCCGGCGACGCCGGCGATCGCCACCACCTCGCCGCCGCGCACCGCGAGATCGATCTCGACGAGCGGCACCGAGAACGGGCCGGCCGGCGGCAGCGAGAGATGCTTCAGCTCGAGCCGCACCGGCATGTCGAGACGCGCCTGCTCGCGATGGCGCACCTCGCGCACGTCGGCGCCGACCATCATGCGCGCAAGGCTCGCCGGCGTCTCGCCCGCCGGGTCGCAGCTGCCCACCACCTTGCCGTGGCGCAGGATCGTCGCGGCGTGGCAGAGGCGCTTCACCTCCTCGAGGCGATGGCTGATGTAGAGGATGGCGACACCCTCCCCGGTCAGCCGGGCGAGCGTGCGAAACAGGTCCTCGGCCTCGTGCGGGGTCAGCACCGAGGTCGGCTCGTCCATGATGATGAGGTCCGGCTCCTGCAGCAGGCAGCGCACGATCTCGACGCGCTGGCGCTCGCCGACCGAGAGATCGGCGACGATGCTCATCGGATCGAGCGGCAGTCCATAGTCGCGCGAGACGGTGCGGATGCGCTCGGCGAGCGCTCCGGGGCCGACCTTGCCGGCCAGGGCAAGCGCGATGTTCTCGGCGACGGTCAGCACGTCGAACAGCGAGAAATGCTGGAACACCATGCCGATGCCGAGGCGGCGGGCGGTCGCCGGATTGTCGATCGAGACCGGTTCGCCCTTCCAGCGGATCTCGCCGGAGGTCGGCTGCAGGGCGCCGTAGAGCATCTTGACGAAGGTCGACTTGCCGGCACCGTTCTCGCCGAGGAGCGCGTGGATTTCGCCGCGGCGGATCGAAAAATCGATGTGGTCGCAGGCGAGGAAATCACCGAAAGCCTTGGTCAGGCCACGCGCCTCGAGAAGCGTCGGCTGCGAGTTGGCGGGTTTCGCCGCCTCGCTGCCGGTGTCGGTGTGCCTCGCTTCTGCGTTCACCGGTCGGGCCTTCCCGCGAGCCATGAATCCTTCATCGGCGCGGGGCTTGCCGCGACAGCGCCGGACCGACGATAGCCAGCCCCGCCGGCCCGAACAACGTTACATTTTGGTCATTCACAGATCATTCCGGCGGCATTCCGCCGCCGCGGGCACAGCTCATTGTCGCGCCATTGGCGCGACGGGCACAGATCATTGGCGCAGGCGTGCCGCGACGTGTCAGACGATGAAGACGCTGGCGCCGGTGGTGCGCCGGCCTTCGAGGTCGGCATGGGCCCTGGCCGCGTCGGCGAGCGCGTATTCCTGGTTGATCTCGATCCTGACGGCACCGCTCGCGACGACATCGAAGAGATCACTGGCGGTCTCCTCGAGGTCGGCGCGCCTGGCGACATAGGTGAAGAGCGTCGGCCGGGTGGCGAAAAGCGAACCCTTCTGGGCGAGCAGGCCCATGTCGAAGGGCGGGATCGGGCCGGACGACTGGCCGAACAGCGCCCACATGCCGAGCGGCTTCAGGCATTCGAGCGAGCCCGGGAACGTGTCCTTGCCGACCGAGTCGTAGACCGCGTCGACGCCCTTGCCGCCGGTGATCTCGCGCACCCGCTCGACGAAATTCTCGGTGCGGTAGTTGATCGTGTGGTGGGCGCCATGGGCGCGGGCGAGCGCCGCCTTCTCCTCCGAGCCGACGGTGCCGATGACGGTGGCGCCGAGGGCGTTCGCCCACTGGCAGGCGATGAGGCCGACGCCGCCGGCCGCCGCATGGAAGAGGATGGTATGGCCGGCCTCGACGCGGAAGGTGCGCCTCAAGAGGTAGCGGGCGGTCATGCCCTTCAGCATCATCGCCGCCGCCGTCTTGTCGTCGATGCCGGCCGGGATCTTGACGAGGCGATCGGCCGGGACGAGCCGCTCCTCGGAATAGGAGCCGAGCGGCCCGACATAGGCGACGCGATCACCGGGCTTGACGTGATCGACGCCGGCGCCGACCGCGACGACCGTGCCGGCACCCTCGTGGCCGGGCGTGAACGGCAGGCCGTTCGGCGCCGGATAGAGGCCGGTGCGGAAATAGACGTCGATGAAATTGAGGCCGACGGCGGTGTGGCGAACCTTCGCCTCGCCCGGCCCAGGCTCGCCGATCTCCACCTCTTCCCAGCGCAGCACCTCGGGGCCCCCGGTCTCGTAGACAAGCATCGCGCGGTTCATCGATCGGCCCTCCGTTGCGGCATCACTCGCCGACATCATGGCGCGGAACGCACACGCCGCAAGACCCAAGTGCAGGGCAGCGTCACCCGGGACCGTCATCGACTGCAATCGCGCGCCCTTGCCGCGGTGATCGTTACAGTCGGTAAGAAAACGTGTTCGGGGCGGCAGCTTTGATGCTGCCCTCGCCGCGATCGCAGGCCTATACAATGAGCCCAGAGATCCCAGAACCCAGGTTTCATTCAGCCATGACCACGCGCGGCACTTCCCGCGGGAGGGCTTCCGGCTTTGCCGAGATATTCACCCCGAAATTCGTGTCGGCGATGCGCGAAGGCTATCACCTCGCGGACTTGCGCCACGACGCCATCGCCGGCCTGACGGTCGCGATCGTCGCCCTGCCGCTCGCGATGGCCATCGCCGTCGCATCGGGCACGACCCCGGAACGCGGTCTGTTCACGGCGATCGTGGCCGGCTTCCTGATCTCGGCGCTCGGCGGCAGCCGCTTCCAGATCGGCGGGCCGACGGCCGCCTTCATCGTCGTCGTCTTCGATGTCATCGAGAAACACGGCCTCGACGGCCTGGTCCTGGCAACCGTGATGGCCGGCCTCATCCTCGTCGCCATCGGCCTTCTGCGGCTCGGAACCTACATCAAGTACATCCCCTACCCGGTGGTCACGGGCTTCACCGCCGGCATCGCCGTGTCGATCTTCGCCTCGCAAATCAAGGAGGTGCTCGGGCTCGACGTCGCGCTTCCAGCCGATTTCCTGCCGAAGATGGAGCAGATCGGCGCAAATCTCGGCACGACCAATTTCGAGGCAGTGGGCCTGGCCGCAGCGGCCCTCGGGATCATCCTCCTGTTGCGGCGGTATCGGCCGAAATGGCCGGGTTTCCTCATCGCCATCGTGGCAACGGCCGTCCTCGCCGCCGGCCTCCATCTCGACGTTGCGACGATCGGCTCGCGCTTCGGCGGCGTGCCGCGGATGTTGCCGACGCCGACGCTGCCGGCTTTCGACCTTGCCCGCATCGAAGCGCTGCTGCCCTCGGCTCTCACCATTGCGCTTCTCGCCGGTATCGAATCCCTGCTCTCGGCCGTGGTTGCCGACGGCATGACCGGGCGGCGCCACCGCTCCAATTCGGAACTCCTCGCGCAAGGCATCGCCAACGTCGCCGCCGGCCTTTTCGGCGGCATTTCGGCGACCGGCGCGATCGCCCGCACGGCGACCAACATCCGGGCCGGGGCGCGCACGCCCGTCGCCGGCATGCTGCACGCCGTGTTCCTGCTGCTTTTCATGCTGGTCGCGGCGCCGCTGCTGGCCTACGTGCCGCTCGCCACCCTCGGCGCGATCCTCCTGATCGTCGCCTGGAACATCGGCGAGATCGACCATATCCGCCGCATCCTCGCCGGCACCTCGCAGGGCGACCGTGTGGTGATGATCACCACCTTCCTGCTGACGCTTCTGTTCGACCTGACCGTTGCCATCGAGGTCGGCGTCGTGCTGGCCGCCTTCCAGTTCATGCATCGCATGGCCGATGCCGTCGAAGTCCAGACCCAGGCGCGGATCATCGAGGGTGACGTCGCCGACACGGCGCCGCGCGATCACGCCATCATCGACGCCGAAGCGCGCGGCCACGACTACGTCATCTACCGGATCAACGGACCGTTCTTCTTCGGGGCGAGCCAGCGCGTCTCGGGCATTCTCGAGCAGATCGGCACGCCGCCGCGGGCCTATATCCTCGACTTCTCGGCCGTGCCCTTCGTCGATTCCACGGCCGCGAGCGCCCTGAAGAGCTTCGTCGGCAAGGCGCGCCAGGGCGGGTCGCGCATCATCATCGCCAATGTCCGCCCCGACGTGCGCCATTCGGTCAAACGGCTCGAATTGAAGCCGCCGACCGTCATCTTCGCAGCTTCGGTCGAGGCTGCCATAGCCATGGCCGGCGCGGACGCGCCGCACCGCTGAGCCGATCAGTCGGCGAAGCGCCCGCCGAGGCTCGCGAGGGCCTCCGGCGTATCGACATCGAGGGCGACGCTCTCGTCGAACTCGACCTCGACGACGCCGTCGCGGTTCTCGCCGATCAGGTGACGCGCGCCGGTATCGCCGCGGATCGCCGCAAGGTCGGGGAAATAGCGGCGCGCCCAGAGCACCGGATTGCCGCGCTTGCCCCGGTAGGTCGGCACGACGATGGTGCGCCCGGCCTCCGGATCGAAGGCTTCGATCAGGCGGTCGATGGTCGCGGCCGAGACGCGCGGCATGTCGCCGAGCAGCACGATCGCGGCGTCGGCATCCTCCGGGACGGCGGCGATGCCGGCTCTGAGCGAGGTCGACAGACCCTCGGCGTGCTCGGCGTTGTAGACGAATTCGACGTCGAGGCCGGCAAGCGCGGTGCGCGCCTCGTGGTCGCGGTTGCCGGTGACGACGATGACCGGCCCGGCCCGGCTCGCAAGGGCGGCGGCGACCACATGGGCGAGGATCGGCTTGCCGTCGAGTTCGGCGACGAGCTTGTTCGGCCCGCCCATGCGGCGCGACGAGCCGCCGGCGAGCACCACGGCGGCGACCTTGCGCGCCGTCGTACCGGGCGCGCTTTCCTCGCGCGGCTGCGGCCGCGTCGCGATCTCCATCAGGAGGCCGCCGACGCCCATGCCGGTGATGTCCTCGGCGGTAACCGCGATATCGGCGAGGATGCGGTCGAGCACCCAGTCGAAGCCGTTCTCCTTCGGGCTCCGCGCGCAACCCGGCGCGCCGACGACCGTCACCGGCCCGACGCCGCCCAGAACGAGGAGGTTGCCGGGATCGACCGGCATGCCGAACTGCTCGACGCGCCCGCCGGCGAGCTCGATCGCGGTCGGCACCACGTCGGTGCGGTCGGCGTTGGCCGAAGCGCCGAAGACGACGACGAGTTCGTGGTTTTCGCCGACGAGGACGTCGATCGCCTCGGCCACGGCGCCGGCGTTATGGTCGGTGCGGATCTCGCGGCCGACCCGGTTGCCGGACGGCGCAAGGCGCTCGTCGAGGACGCGGATGGTCTTGTCGAGCACCTGCTCGCGCGTGCCGGCGACGCGGGTCTGGACGAGGCCGACGTCGAGCTTGCGGAACGGCACGACGGAAAGCAGCGGTTCGGTGCCCTCGAGCGCGGCATCGAGGGCGTGGCTCGCCACGGCATAGGGCAGGATCTTGACCGTGCCGACCATCTGGCCGGCGGCGACCGGGGCGAAATCGGCGAGCGTTGCAAAGGTGATCGCCGGATCGACCCGGTTGAGCCGGTCGATGCCGGACTTGTCGACGCGCACGATGCCGGCGGCGCGCGCCATCAGATTGGCACGGCCGGTGAAGGCCGGGGCGACCTCGACCGCGGCGCCGGCAACCGTCGTCGCGATGCGGGTCGCCGCGTCGTCCTCGGGCACGTCGCCGGGTTCCAGCGTCGCGGCGACGATCGTCGCGATGCCGGCCGCCTTCAGCCTTTCGATCTCTTCGGGGCCGATCCGCGTGCCCTTCTTCAGCACGCCCTTGCCGAGGCTGACGGAGTGGGCCGCGAATGAGCCCTCGGCCTCGGCGACATCGAGCGGGCCGAACCTCACCGGGCGACCTCCCCCTTGCGCAAGGCGGCGACGACCTGGGCGAGCACCGAGACGGCGAGCTCGGCCGGCGAGCGGCCGCCGATATCGAGGCCGATCGGCGCCTTGATGCGGGCGATGTCCTCGGCCGAGACGCCGGCTGCCGTCAGCCGGTCGACGCGCTTGGCGTGGGTCTTGCGGCTGCCGAGGGCGCCGACATAGAAGCTGCCGGCCTGCAGCGCCGCGATGATCGGAATGTCGTCGATCTTCGGGTCGTGGGTGACGGCGGCGAGCGCCGTATAGGCGTCGAACGGACGCTTCTTCAACACGTCCTCGGGCCAGTCGGCAACGAGCGTCGCGTCCGGAAAGCGCTCGGGCGTCGCAAAGGCGGTGCGCGGGTCAATGATGGTCACGTCGAAGCCGGCGATCGCCGCCATCGGCGCGAGCGCCTGGGTGATGTGGACGGCGCCGATGACGACGAGACGCGGCGGCGGCACCGAGATGGTGAGGAAGACGTCGCCGGCCGGCGTCTCGACGATGCCGCTCTGGCCGCTGCGGAACCGCGCCGCGATTTCCTCGCCGAGCGGATCGGCGGCGACGTCGGACGCCTTGACGAGGCGGACCTCGCCGCCCTTCAGCTGCGTGGCGAGGGCGGCGGCGCGGCGGGCGAGGCGCTCGGCGTTCAAAGCCTCGAGAATTGCCAGACGCATGGCTTACTCCACCGGTTCGACGTGGATGCGGATGCGGCCGCCGCAGGACAGGCCGACGCGCCAGGCGGTCTCGTCGGCGACGCCGAATTCGAGGATGCGCGGCTTCTTCTCGGCGATCGCCTCGATCGCCTCGGTGACGACGGCGCCCTCGACGCAGCCGCCCGAAACCGAGCCCTCGAAATTGCCCTCGTCGTCGACAACGAGATGGCTGCCGACCGGGCGCGGCGCCGAGCCCCAGGTCTCGATCACGGTGGCAAGCGCCACCTTGCGGCCGGCGCGGCGCCAGCCTTCAGCGACTTCCAGCACGTCATGCGCGGTCATGGTCTTCACTCCCAAGAAGGCTCGCCATCGCTTTCGAGCCAATTCCGGATTCGTGTCTGAACCTGCTTTTTTCTTCTCGCTCGATTTGTCCGAAAACCGGTTCGCGACTTTCGGATCTCGCTTCAGGCCGCCCGACCCATGCGGGCCGGGCCGCGCCCGTCGAGGGCGGCGACCAGTTCGCCCATCGCTTCCAGCGAGTGAATCGGGCGGAATTCGTCGACATGGGGCAGCATCGTGCGGATGCCCCAGGCCCTGGCCTCGAACCCGTCGAAGCGCAGCAGCGGGTTGAGCCAGACGAGGCGCCGGCAGGAGCGGTGCAGCCGGTCGATCTCGAAGGCGAGGTCGCTGTCCTGCTCGCGTTCGAGGCCGTCGGTGACGAGCAGCACGATCGCCCCCTGGCCGAGCACGCGGCGGCCCCACATCCGGTTGAAATCGTGCAGCGAGGCGGCGATGCGCGTGCCGCCCGACCAGTCGACGACGGCACCCGAGACCTCCTCGAGCGCCTCGTCCGGGTCCTTCAGCTTCAGGTGCCGACTGACATTCGTCAGGCGGGTGCCGAAGAGGAAGCTCGAGACGCGGCGCCGGCTGTCGGTCAGGGCGTGGAGGAAATGCAGGAAGATGCGGGTGTACTGGCTCATCGAGCCGGAAATGTCGAGGAGCGCGACGATCGGCGGGCGCAGCTCCTTGTGGCTGCGGTAGCGCAGGTCGATGACGTCGCCGCCGGCTTTCAGCGAGGCGCGCAGGGTGCGGCGGGCATCGAAGGCGTGGCCGCGCGCCGCCGGCACGAGGCGCCGCACCGGGATCCGGTCGGCCGGCAGGACGAGGCCCTGGACCCGGCGCTTGGCCTCGGCGATCTCGGCCGCCGACATCTGGGCGAAGTCGCGCTTCTGCAAAAGCTCGCGATCGGACAGCGTCAGGCGGGCGTCGATCTCGATCTCCGGGTTCTCCGGCATCGCCTGCGGCTCCTTGCCCTCGAACAGCGCTTCGTTGACACGCTGGGCGGCTGCCTTGGGCTTTTCCTTCTCGCCGCGCGCCGGGGCGATCGGCGAGAGCATGGCGATCATCTTCTCGACGAGCTGGCGCGGCCGCCAGAACAGCCGGAAGGCCTCGTCGAAGACCGCCCGATGTTCGCGCTTCTTCACGAACACCGCATGAAGGGTCCAGTAGAAGTCGTCGCGGTGGCGGATGCCGGCGGTCTCGACGGCGCGCACCGCATCGGCCGAGGCGCCGGGACCGACCGGCATGCCGGCGGCGCGCAGCGCCCGGGCGAAATAGACGATGTTGTCGGCGAGCCGCGCGCCCGACTGGGCAGCGCCCTTGGCGAGCATGCTCACGGGTGCTCTCCGGCGGCGACGCGGGCCTCGTCGAGCATCGCGCGGATGCGGCTCTGGCCGAGGCGGGCGATATCGTCCTGGTATTTCAGGAGCACGCCGAGGGTATCGGCGATGGTCTCGGGGTCGAGGGCGACGGCGTCGAGCTCGGTCAGGGCCTGCGCCCAGTCGAGCGTCTCGGAGACGCCCGGCGCCTTGTAGAGTTCGTCGCCGCGCAGCGCCTGAACGAAGGCGACGACCTCGGCGGCGAGCCGCTCGGCGGCACCCGGTACCTTGAGGCGGACGATCTCCAGCTCGCGCTCGGCGCTCGGATAGTCGACCCAGTGGTAAAGGCAGCGGCGGCGCAGCGCGTCGTGGATCTCGCGCGTGCGGTTCGAGGTGATGACGACGATCGGCGGTTCGGCGGCGCGCACGGTGCCGAATTCCGGGATCGAGATCTGGAAGTCGGACAGCACCTCGAGCAGGAACGCCTCGAAGGCCTCGTCGGCGCGGTCGAGTTCGTCGATGAGCAGCACCGGGGCGCCGCCGATGGCCGGCTCCAGCGCCTCGAGCAGCGGCCGCTTGATGAGGAAGCGCTCGTTGAAGATGTCGTGCGAGAGCTGATCGCGATCGGCGCCGCCAATGGCCTCGGCAAGGCGGATCTCGATCATCTGGCCGGCATAGTTCCACTCGTAGACGGCCTGCGAAACATCGAGGCCCTCGTAGCATTGCAGGCGGATGAGGTTGCGGCCGAGCACCCTGGCGAGAACCTTGGCGACCTCGGTCTTGCCGACGCCGGCCTCGCCTTCGAGAAAAAGCGGCCGGCCGAGCTTCAGCGACAGGTAGACGACGGTCGCCAGCGACCGGTCCGCGACGTAATTCGACGACGACAGCAGCGTCACGGTCTCGTCGATCGAGCCGGGCAGGCCGGCCTTGGTGTCATCCTCGGTCATGTTCCCCCGCTCGGCCATCGTTCTTGTCGATTGGAGCTATTTGGATCGCGCCCCGGTGCGTGGCAAGCGGCCCATGGTGGCACCGGTGGCGGGGAACGGCAATGTCGAGATTTTCGGTGTCCGGGATCAGTCGTCGCCGAAAACGATCGGCACGGGACGCACGACCTCGACCGTCTCGGTCGTCAGCCGGCAGGCATAAGCGATCGCCTCGACCCCGGCGGCGGTGGCGGCGCGGTAGGCCGCAGCGTAGCCCGGATCGATGTCGGCGGCGAGCGAGAAGCGGTCGGCATCGCCGCGATGGACGAGGAAGAACATCACCGCGCGGGCGCCCGCCGCGACCATCGCGGCGAGCTCGTCGAGGTGCTTGGCGCCGCGCTTCGTCACCGAATCGGGAAATTCGGCGAGCCCGGCCGCGCGCGAGAGATGGGCGTTCTTCACCTCGACATAGGCGGGCGCCCTGCCCTCACCCTCGAGCAGCATGTCGACGCGGCTGTTCCTGCCATAGGCGACCTCGCGGCGAAGGCTCGCATAGCCGGCGAGTTCGGGGATGCGACCGGCCTCGATCGCCTCGGCGGCGATGGCATTGGGGCGCGAGGTGTCGACGCCGACGAGGGTGCGGCCGGCGCCGTCGTCGACCTCGACGAGTTCCCAGGACCAGGCGAGCTTGCGCTTGCGGTCGTCCGAGTGCGACAGCCAGACCGGCATGCCGGGCTCGGCAAGGCCGGTCATCGCGCCGGGGTTGGCGCAATGCGCCGTCACCAGGCGGCCGTCGGCGAGCTCGATGTCGGCGAGGAACCGCTTGTAGCGGCGAACGAGACGACCTTCGTGGAGCGGCGACGGCAACAGCATGGTCGCGCTTTAGCCCGGCCGCGACGGCAAGGCAACCGCCGACCCCGCCGACAGGAACGAGGTGCGGCTTTCGGCCCGGCCGCCTGCGACCGAGGGATGATTGACAAGAGGTAAACGGATGGACACCATCGCCGGCACCAGACAGGTGTGCCCCGAGCCGCAGTTTCGGCGCGGGGCCAAGAGGGAACACGGACGCTTCGGCAGGTAAGGCCGAGGCCATCGTGGCTGCCCCCGCAACTGTACGCGGCGAGCCGGTCCCGGACGCCACTGAACCCGAGGGTTCGGGAAGGCGGGACATGAAGGTGCTGACCCGCGAGCCAGGAGACCTGCCTGTCCGGGTCACCCATCCGGCGTACGGGGCGTGCGCAGGAGCGGTCAATTCCGTTGCGGTGACAACTGAAGCCCGAGCCGCCTTCCGGCGGTCGGCTGCGGCTGTCCATGGGCATGTGCTCGCGACCGTTGCGCCGATCGACGCAGGCGGCGGTCATGTCACGCCACGGAGCACCGCTCATGCGACCCCATACCCCAGGCCGTGTCCTTCCGGCCGTTCTTTCAGCAACCGCCCTCACCCTTCTCTGGCAACCCGCGGCCAACGCCGAACCGGCGGCCGTCGGCCTGCCCGAGATCGTCATCTTCGCCAACCAGACGCCGACCGAGGCGGCCCGTGTCGGCTCCGCCGTCACCGTCGTTTCCGAGGCTCAGATCGCCGAGACCGGCGCCAAGACCGTCTCCGACGTGCTGCGCGCGGTGCCGGGCATCGCGATCAGCCAGGTCGGCAATCGCGGCTCGCAGACCCAGCTGCGCATCCGCGGCGCCGAGGCCAACCATCTGCTCGTCCTCATCGACGGCGTGCCGGTCAACGGCTTCTCGGACGGCGGCTTCGATTTCGCCGACCTTCCGGTCGAGGATGTCGAGCGCATCGAGGTGATCCGCGGCCCGCAATCGGGCCTTTACGGCGCCAACGCCCATGCCGGCGTCATCTCGATCGTGACGAAGTCCGGCAAGGGCGCCTTCACGCCCGAAATCGAGGGCAAGGCCGAGATCGGCAGCCGCAACACGCAGACCGGCTATGCCGCCCTGCGTGCCGCCTTCGGGCCGGCCTACGGCTCGTTCGCCGTGTCGCAGTACCGCACCGACGGCTACAACATCGCCCGCAACGGCAGCGAAGAAGACGCCTCGCGCAGCCTCAACGTCACCGCCAAGGGCGGCGTCGACCTCACCGAGAACCTCAATGTCGAGGGCATGCTGCGCTACGTCCACCGCCGCGTGCGGACCGATCCTCAGGATTCCTCGTCCGACTGGTTCACCGGCATCGACTCGCCGAGCTACGGCCACGTGCTCGACGCGGCGCGCGACCGGACCGAGGACACCGCGTTCTCCGGCCGGGTCGGCGCGACCTTCAAGATGCTCGACGACCGCTGGGTCCATCAGGCGAGCGTCTCGCGGCACGAGAACGACATCGACGTGCTCTCGACCTTCTTCAACTACACCTCGGCAACCAACACGCTGACGCCGGCGCCGAACGAATATCACTCGGAGGGCACGCGCTACGCCGCCGCCTACAAGAACACCTATTCGTTCGAGACGCCCGCGCTGTTCGGCGCCCGCCACGCGGTGACGACCGGCATCGACAGCCAGCGCGAGACCTTCCGCAAGGCGGACGGGCCGGCGAGCGGCCCGTGGGACGCCTTCCCGGTGCGGGCGCGCACTGGCGTCTTTGCCGAATACGCGCTCGACCTCGCGACCGGCACCTCGCTGACCGGGGCGCTACGCCACGACGACAACAACACCTTCGCCGACGTCACGACGTGGCGCGCCACGATCTCCCAGAGCATCGAGGCGACCGGCACGCGGCTGCATGCCTCGGCCGGCAAGGGCGTGACCGACCCGACGGTGATCGAACTCTACGGCTATTCGCCGCTGTTCTTCGTCGGCAACCCGAACCTCAGGCCGGAAACGTCGGTCGGCTGGGACTTCGGCGTCGAACAGACGCTGCTCGACGGGCGGATCGTCGCCGACCTCACCTATTTCTCGTCGCGCTTCCGCGACAAGATCACGACGGTCTTCGCGCCGGTCTACACCACGATCAACGCGCCGGGCACGGCGACCCGCAAGGGCGTCGAGGCCGCCGTCTCGGTCATCCCGTTCGACTGGCTGACCCTCACCGGCACCTACACCTACACGATCGCGGAGAACTCGCAGGGCCTGCAGGAGCCGCGCGTGCCGCAGAACACGGCGAGCCTCGATGCGGTCGCGCGCTTCCTCGAAGACCGCGCCGAGGTCCATGCGGGCCTGCGCTACAGCGGCGAGGCGATCGACGGCTTCCCGCCGAATGCGCCGCTCGCCGCCTACACCGTCGTCAATGTCGGGGCATCCTACAAGGTCGACGACCGGGTCACGGTCTTTGCCCGCGCCGACAATCTCTTCGATACGGACTACGAGGAATCCTACTCCTACCGGGCGCCGGGCTTCGAGGCCTATGCCGGCGTGAAGGTGGCGCTGCAGGCCAAGTGAGGCCGGTTCAGCGGGTTTCCCCGGCGATCCAGGCGAGATAGGGCGCGCTGCCGCCGGTGACCGGCAAGACCAGCACCGCCGGGGTCTCGTAGGGGTGCAGCTTCTCGATGCGGGCGGCGGCGGCTTCGGCCGTCGCCGCTTTCGTCTTGACCAGCATCACCGCCTCGTCGGCTTCCTCGACCGCATCCTTCCAGCGATAGATGGCGTGCATCGCCGGCAGGATGTTGACGCAGGCCGCCAGACGTTCCTCGACCAGCCGGCGCCCGACGGCGGCGGCATCGGCGACGGTTGCAAATGTCGTGTAAATCATTACGACATCCTGGGTATCAGTCATCGGGCCTCGCTCCTCCCCGGGCCGCATGATAAACCCGGAGCCGAACGGCTGTCGCCGAGGGAACACAGGAACATGCAAGCGGACAGGGCAAACCGGCGCAGAATAGCCTTCGTGGCCAGCCCTGTCGCGGAGGCCGAGAAGGCCCGCCGCTCGCTCGTCGAGCGCTATGGCGAGGTGCCGCCCGAGACCGCCGACGTCATCGTCGCGCTCGGCGGCGACGGCCTGATGCTGCAGACGCTGCACCGCTTCATGAACTCCGGCAAGCCGATCTACGGCATGAACCGCGGCTCTGTCGGCTTCCTGATGAACGAGTTCCGGATCGAGGATCTCTATCAGCGTCTCGCCGCGGCCAAGCCGACGACGATCCACCCGCTGGCGATGCGGGCGATCGACGTCGACGGCGGCGTCCACGTCGCCCGGGCGATCAACGAGGTCTCGCTGTTGCGCCAGTCCTACCAGGCGGCGCGGCTGCGCCTCTCGATCGACGGCAAGGTGCGCCTCGAGGAGCTGATCTGCGACGGCGTGCTGGTGGCGACGCCGGCCGGCAGCACCGCCTACAATCTCTCGGCCCAGGGGCCGATCCTGCCGATCCGGGCGCCGCTCCTGGCGCTCACCCCGATCAGCCCGTTCCGGCCGCGGCGCTGGCGCGGCGCGCTGCTGCCCGATTATGCCGACATCCGCATCGAGGTGCTGGAACCGGAACGCCGTCCCGTCAGCACGACGGCCGACAGCATCGAGTTCCGCTTCATCAAGGAGGTCAGCGTCCGGCAGGATCGCAATTCGGCCTGCCTGATGCTTTTCGATCCCGGGCACAGCCTCGAGGAACGGATCCTGCGTGAGCAGTTCGGCTACTAGGTCCGGCGACGGGTCGGGCCGGCCCGCCCTTCGGGCGGTTTCCGCGACGTCGCGGCAGATTTGCTATACTGAAATTCAAGGCGCCGATTCACATGATGCCGGCAAACGATCGCGTGTTCGTTCGCATGCAAGCCGGCGCCTTCGATATCCGGCCCGCGGAGACCGCCAGAAAGTGTCAACGAACCGCGTCGATCTTTCGACCCTGAGGATGCTCGTCGCCGACGATAACGCACACATGCGCCGGATCATCCGCAGCCTTCTGCACGGGTTCGGCGTTCGCGAGGTGGCGGAGGCGGAAGACGGGGCGAGCGCGCTCGAGACCTTCAATTCGCACAATCCCGATATCGTGATCACCGACTGGGCGATGCCGATCATCGACGGGCTGGAGCTGACGCGGCTGATCCGCAACCCGGGCTCGCAGTCGAACCCCTATGTGCCGATCATCATCCTGACCGGCCATGCGGAACGGCGCCGGGTGATCGAGGCGCGCGATGCCGGGGTTTCGGAGTTTCTCGCCAAGCCGATCTCGGCCAAGTCGCTCTATGGCCGGCTGATCGCCACGGTGGTCAACCCGCGGCCCTTCGTGCGCACCAAGACCTATTTCGGCCCCGACCGGCGGCGCTACGACAATCCGAACTACAAGGGGCCGGAGCGGCGCTCGGGCGCCCCGCCGCGGGAACCGCACGACACGATGGAAATCGACGACGCGACGATCCCGGAGAACTGGGGATGAGCCGACTGCAACGAAGCGTTCAGGAGCTTCGTGCAAGATGGGCCAAATTGCCCCGACGACGAAAACAACTTCGGCCGCGCCCCGGCGGCCCGCTTCACAGGACGCGAGACGGTCATGAGCAATTCGGCACAGAAGGACAAGGCGTTTGAACTGATCCCGACGCCGGTCGACCTGCGCAAGAAATGCAAGCCCTTGCGCGGCAAGGCAGCCGGTTTCGATCCGATTGCCCAGGCCGAGCAGGAACTGGCGCGGCTCGCGGTCCGGTTCGATACCTGGATGGAAGACGAGACGGTGAACCTCGAGCAGGCCTTTGCGGCATTTGCCGCAAATCCCGCCGACGAAAAGGCCGCCGACGCCCTCTTCCGCAGCGCCCACGATCTGCGCGGCCAGTCGGAAACCCTCGGCTATCCGCTCGCCGGCCGCGTCGCCGGCAATCTCAGCGTTCTCATGGAATCGGCCGCCGACCGCTCGCTCATTCCGCCGGCGATCATCGAGCACCACGTCAACACGGTGCGGGCCATCGTTCGGGAAAAGGCCAAGGACGACCAGAACCGCGTCGGCTCGGAGATCGCCGCGCGGCTCGAGGAGATGGCCTCGGAGATCCTCGACAGGATCGGCCGGGCGCCGGAAGACGACTAGAGACCCCTTCCCCGCATCGACCGCCGGTGTCGCGGTGGCTCAGGCCGCCGCGCAGCGCTCGGCGTATTCGCGCGCCACGTCGCGGGCCGCATCGGCGGCGAAGCGACGCAGCATGGCGAGCAGCCGGTCGAGTTCGATGTCGCCGATATCGTCGGACTTCGTCAGGATGCGCTCGATCATGCGCTGGGCGAAGCGGTAGCGATTGCCGGTCTCGTTCTCGTAGCGCATCTCGCGCAGGAGATGGAGCGCGGCGCGGAACGCCGGCAGCGCCGACGGCGGCAGCTTGGCCTTCTCGTAGAGCGCCCGGAAGGCGCCGTCGTTGCCGCGCTCGAGCAGCGAGAAGACGCGCTTGCGCGGCAGGCCGGAAAGGTTCGACAGCGCCGCCTCGAAAAAGCGGATCTCGCCGAGGCAGATCGCCCTGAGGATCAGCGAGGTCGTCAGCGCGCCGCTCGCCCTGAGGTGGGCGACCAGCGTCTCGACCTCACGGTCCGAGGCGTCCATGGCGATGGTGACCGTCGCCTTGTCGCAGGCGTCGCGCGTCACCGTCTCGGCGCGCGGCTTCGGCATCCAGGCGCGATCGGTGACGAAGGCGCTGAGCGCGTCGCCGAGGCGCGAAATGAGGCGCTGGCGGATCTCCAGCGGCAGTTCCCGGCGCGCGAGCAAAGCGTCGCGCAGGGTCGGATCGGCGCCGAAGCGCTCGACGAGGCGATGGCAGGTGGCAAGCGCGAGGCGGGCGCTGCCGTTGTCGGCAAGGGCGATGCAGGCGACAAGGTCGCCGACTTCGGCGATCGCGGCGGCAACCGTCGGCGAGAGCTTCGCCCGGCCGGCGATGACCGTCTGGCAGCGCGGATCGCAAAGACCGACGATGTCGACGAGCTCGGCGTCGAGCAGGACCGGCGAGCGGGCCAGCACCGGCGCGGCGATGTCGGGCTGGTCGGCGGCGAGTTCGCGAATGATGTGGCGCGGCGCCAGCGGGCTCGCTGCCAGCGTCTCGGCGAGCATGCGGCGAACCGAAATCGAGCCGTCGTCGAGCAGCGTCGTCAGGGCGGCCTCGGCCGCCTCCAGCGTCGCCTCGTCCATGTCGGAGTAGAGATAGGCATTCGCCAGAGCGCGCGTCGCATCGACCCGCGCGTCCATTGGCGCGGTCCGTACCCAGCGAAGGAACTCTTCGACGATCATCTGAATGCCTACCCCTACTCGACTACACGAGAGGTCGAATACGCAAAACCAAAACTTCGACGAGGCCGATGATGCCGAAAAAGCCTTAACGTTAGGTTCACCCTGAATCTAAATCTTTCATTAACTATAAGGGCTTGGTCACGAGACCCGGAAACGGCGACGGCGCCCTCGATGGGGCGCCGCCGGGAATTCCATCGCCTCGGATCGGGATCAGACCGGCGGCAGTTCGCCGTCGTCCTCGCCGCCCAGCCGCTGCTTCAGATACTGCTGCAGATCGAGCGGCTCGCCCTCGAGATGGCGCTGCCAGACGCCGATCGCCCCGGGCCGCCGCGACGGCAGCGGCGTGAACGAGGCGAGCGTGCGCTCGCTGGTCTTCTCGGTCGCCTCGGCGCCGGTGGCGGGCGCCGCGCGGCCTTGCCGCTCGGCGGCGGCGTTTTCCGCGAAGTTCGCCCAGAAGGCCTCGACGGAGACCGGTTCCTCGGTGTTCTCGTCGGTACGGAAGAAAGCGTCGAACACGGCCGCCGGATCGCGCGCCTCGAAACCGGCGAAGGCGCTCGCCATGCGCGGCACGGCGCTCTCGGTCTCGGCACCGGCCGCCGCGCTGACGGCGTCCGCCGGAGTTGCCGGGATGCTCGCGACCATGGTCGGCTCGGCCGTCGGCTGGCTGCGGTCGTGGCTGCGCACCAGCACGTCGTAGACTTCCGACGCACTGCGCGGCCGTCCGCCGGCGCCATAGAAGATCGACCGGTTGGCCCGGGCCTGGGCCGGGAACGTGGCGGCGGCACTGGCGTTCGGATCGGATTCGGCAAGCGAGATCAGCCGGGCGCCGCCAGATGGGCCGAGGAAATGGGCGATGTAGAGTTCGCCCGAGCTGGCATCGCGGCCGAGGCGGTCCTTCAGCGATTCGGCGTTGCGGCTGGCATAGGCGCCGGCCATGACGGCGGAGACCTTGGGATCCTTGCGCAGATCGAGGATTTCGCGCCGGGCCTGCGGGTCGGCGACGCGGTAGCCGCCGTTGCCGGTGCGGGTGATCGCGGCGGCCGCGTCGGAGAGGCCGTATTTCGACCCCTCTTCCTTGACCATCTGCAGCCAGGTGCTCTCGATGAACTGGAACATGCCGACGGCGCTCGAGGTCGGCGCCTTGGCCGTCTCGTCGAGGCTGCTCTCGCGGATCGCCGTCTTGAGCAGAAAATCGAATCCGGTTCCGGTGGATCGTGCCGCGGTCTTGAATGCCGTCTCGATCCGTTCGGAAACAGTAGGCGAGCTTGCGACTTTCATCGAACCTCCTCCCCCCGTGTTCCGACTCCCCAAATCACCATCGCTTGCGTATGGTAAACGGAACGTTAAGGCCCTCACGGGGCCAAGACGTTGTTTTTTTGACCAAAACGGAAAGAAGGGAAGGTCATGGCGGGGCTCTATTTCGAGGAGTTCGAGGTCGGACGGGTGATCGAGCATCCGCTGCGCCGCACGGTGACGGAGATGGACAACATGCTGTTCTCCAACATGACCCTCAATCCGCAGCCGCTGCACATCGACCGCCATTTCTGCGAGACGCAGACCGAATGGGGCCAGCCGCTGGTCAACAGCCTGTTCACCCTCGGCCTGATGATCGGCATCTCGGTCAACGACACCACCGTCGGCACGACGATCGCCAATCTCGGCATGACCGACGTGAAGTTCCCCAATCCGCTGTTCCAGGGCGACACCGTCAATGTCACGACCGGAGTCGTCGCCAAGCGCGAGTCGAAGTCGCGCACCGACGCCGGCATCGTCGAGTTCGAGCACAAGGCGTTCAAGCAGACCGGCGAGCTCGTCGCGGTGTGCCGGCGCCAGGCCTTCATGAAGAAGCGGCCGGCCTGACCGATGCGCTCGCTTCTCTTCGTTCCGGGCGATTCGGAAAAGAAGCTCGCCAAGGGCCTCTCCAGCGGCGCCGACGTCCTGATCGTCGACCTCGAGGACTCGGTCGCGGCGAGCGCCAAGGTCGCGGCCCGCGCGACGACGGCGGCGTTTCTCGCCGAGGCACGCCGCGCCGACAAGCACCCGCTGCTCTACGTCCGGGTCAACGCCTTCGACACGGACCTCACCGACGGTGACCTCGACGCCGTTCTCGGCGCCCGGCCGGACGGCATCATGCTGCCGAAATCGGGCTCCGGCGCCGATGTCACCCGGCTCGATGCCAAGCTGACGGCGCGCGAGCCGGCGGCCGGCATCGCCGATGGCGCGACCAAAATCGTCGCGATCGCCACCGAGACCGCCGCCGCGGTCTTCCACCTCGGCAGCTATGGTGCGGCGAGCGCCCGTCTCGTCGGCCTCACCTGGGGCGCGGAAGACCTTTCCGCCGACATCGGCGCCGAGGCGAACCGCTTTGCCGACGGCAGTTTCCGCGATCCCTATCGGCTCGCCCGCACGCTCTCGGTCCTCGGCGCGGCGGCTGCCGGCGTGCAGGCGATCGACACCGTCTTCACCGCCTTTCGCGACGAGGCCGGCCTCAGGCGCGAATGCGAGGAAGCGCGGATCGAGGGCTTCACGGGCAAAATGGCGATCCACCCGGCACAGGTCGCGGTGATCAACGAGGTGTTCACGCCGAGCGCGGCCGAGGTCGACAAGGCCCGGGCGATCGTTGCCGCCTTCGCGGCGGCGGGCGATGCCGGCGTCATCGGGCTCGACGGCGAAATGCTCGACCGGCCGCATCTGCGGCGGGCCGAGCGGCTGCTGGCGCGGGCGCGGCTCGCCGGGATCGCCTGAGCCGATCAGGCGCCGGGCGGGCGTTCGATCGAGATCAGGCTGTCGACGACGCAATAGTCGAGATAGCCGAGACGGCCGAGCGGGCGCAGCCGCGTCAGGTCGACGAAGCCGTCGACGATCATCTCGTCGGCGATGTGAACGCCGACCACCTGGCCGAGAACCAGATGGGCGCCGGACGGCTCGCCCGACAGGTCGGTCAGTACCACGGTCTGCAGATGGCGGCATTCGAGGGCGACCGGCGAGGCGGCGACACGCGGCGCGGCGACGAGCCGGCTCGGCGCCATGGCGAGACCGGCGAAGGCGAACTCGCTCGCGCCGGCGGGCAGCGGCGCCGAGGTCGCGTTCATCGCCTCGCGCAGCTCATAGGTCGCCATGTTGCAGACGAAGGCACCGGTCGCCTCGGCATTCGCCTTGGAGTGCTTGGCGCCCTCGCTCGAAAAGCCGACGATCGGCGGGCGCGAGCCGAAAGCGTTGAAGAAACTGTAGGGGGCAAGGTTCGGCCGGCCCCCGGCATCGACGGTGGAGATCCAGCCGATCGGGCGCGGCGCGACGAGGGCCTTGAAGGGATCGCGCGGCAGACCGTGATCGCCGCGACCGGGTTCGTAGAACACGCCGTTGCTCCCTTCCCCGCGCCCCGCGCCCGGCTTGCCGTCAGTCGGCCTTCCAGACCGTCACCACTTCCTCGAAGGACGGGCGCGGCCGGTCGCTCGGCGGCTCCATCGGCGTGCCGACATGGATGAAGCCGACGACCTTCTCGCCCTCGCGGACGCCGAGCAGGTCGAGCGCCTCCTGGTCGTAGGAGTACCAGTCGGTGAGCCACTGCGCGGCAAAGCCCATGGCGTGCGCGGCGAGCATCAGGTTCATGGTGGAGGCGGCGGCCGACAGCACCTGCTCCCATTCCGGGATCTTCGGATGGATCGTGGTGTGGCAGACGACGGCGATGACCACCGGCGAGGCGACGAGGCGCTCGTGAACGAGGGCGAGCAGCTTCTCGTCGGCCTGCGGATTGCGGCTTTTCCACAGATCGAAGAGCTGGTTGCCGGCCGCAAGGCGATCGGCGCCGGCATAGAGGATGAAGCGCCAGGGGGCGAGCTTGCCGTGGTCGGGCACGCGACTCGCCGCCGCGATGAGACTGCGGACCTGCTCGTCGTTGGGGCCCGGTTCGCCGAGCCGGTTGGCCGGGATGGTGCGGCGGGTGAGCAGCAGTTTCAATGCGTCAGGCATGTCGTCCTACCCATTGTCGCGGAATGCCGGTTTCTTCGAAAACAGGGGACAGGGGACCCGAGCCTGATGCGATTGTCAACGCGGCCCGGGCTTGAAATCGCCATGGTTTTCGTTTCGATGGTGAAAAGCGCGAGTCGTCGGCTCGGCGGCGCGCGCGGGCAGTTCGAACGAAGGAGGCAAACCGCGTGCAGCCAACCCGCCCCGGGCGGTCGCAGGCATCGTCCGGCGCACCTTCGAAACCGCTGCGGACCGTCGCGGCGATGGCGTTCGCGCTCCTCGTTTCGGTTCTGCCGGCGATGGCGCAGACCCCGTTGCCGCTGCCGGCGCCGGGTGCGGCGCCGCTCGAGGCGATCGACAAGCAGTTCGCGCCGCTCGACCTAAACGCCCCGAAACTCACCCCGCCGCCGCTGCTGACGCCCGGCGTGCCGGCCGCCGGAATGGCGGGCGAGGCCACGGTCGCCATCACCATGCGTGCCAAGCTCGTCACCGACGGGCCGGAAGTGCCCTCCGGCCTCGCCTGGCGGGTGTTCGGCGATGCCACCGACGACACCGGCAAGCTGCCGCTCCTTGCCACCGCGGCCGGCGGGCCGACGACCTTCGACCTCAAGCCCGGCACCTACCTCGTGCACGTCGCCTATGGCGCGGCCGGCGCCACCAAGCGCATCGATGTCGGCCAAGCGGCGCATGACGAGGTGGTGGTGGTCAATGCCGGCGGCCTGCGCCTGCACGGCGCGATTTCGCAGGACCAGCCGATCCGCTCCGACCAGCTCGTCTTCGAGGTCTATTCCGGCGCCGACGAGGAAGGCGGCGACCGCCGCCTGCTGGTGCCGAACGCCAAGGACAATCGCATCGTGCGGCTGAATGCCGGCACCTATCACGTCGTCAGCAAATACGGCGAGGCCAATGCGGTCGTGCGCGCCGACATCAGGGTCGAGGCCGGCAAGCTGACCGACGCGACGATCTACCACAAGGCGGCCGAGGTGACGCTGAAGCTCGTTTCGGAAGCCGGCGGCGAGGCCCTCGCCAACACCGCCTGGGTGGTCCTCAGCCCGGGCGGCGACGTCGTCAAGGAAAGCGTCGGCGCGTTCCCGAGCTTCGTGCTGGCGGCCGGCGAATACAGCGTCATCGCCCGCCACGAGGGCGAGACCTTCAACCGCGACTTCACGGTCGAGCCGGGCGTCGACGCCGACGTCGAGGTGGTGGCGCAGGAGCCGACGGCGGCGAGCCGCAACGGCCTCACGGTCGACACCGACCGCAACTGACGGCGCCGGGCCGCGGCAGCGCGGCGCGCCAGAACCCGAGGACCCGAGCCGCCATGCAGATCGCGACCTGGAACGTCAACGGCATCAAGGCCCGGATCGAGGGACTGCTCGCCTGGCTCGACGACGTCCGCCCCGACATCGTCTGCCTGCAGGAAATCAAGTCGGTCGACGAGGGCTTCCCGGAACACCTGTTTGCCGAGCGCGGCTACAATGTCGCCACGCACGGCCAGAAGAGCTTCAACGGCGTCGCCATCCTGTCGCGCCATCCGTTCGACGAAACCTCGGCGCGCCTTCCGGGCGACGAGACCGACGAGCAGGCGCGGTTCCTCTCGGCGACGATCTCGACCCGCGACGGTGCCCTGACCGTCGCCTCGCTCTATTGCCCGAACGGCAATCCGCTCGGCACCGAGAAGTTCAGCTACAAGCTCGGCTGGATGGAGCGGCTCGAGGCGCATGTGCGCGGGCTCCTCGCCGAGGAGACGCCGTTCGTGCTCGCCGGCGACTGCAACATCATTCCCGAGCCGATCGACGCGCGCCGGCCGGAGGCCTGGGTCGACGACGCGCTCTTCCAGCCGGAGAGCCGCGCCGCCTGGCGCCGGCTCCTCGGCCTCGGCCTCGTCGACGCGCTGCGCGCGACGAGCGATGCCGGCGACCTCTATACCTTCTGGGACTATCAGGCCGGCGCCTGGCAGAAGAACAACGGCATCCGCATCGACCATGCGCTGCTGTCGCCGCAGGCCGCCGACCGCCTCGCCTCGGTCGTCATCGACAAGCGCGTGCGCGGCTGGGAGCGGCCGTCCGACCATGTGCCGCTGATCGTCGAGCTCGACATCGCGGCGCGCTGAGCCGGCCGGCACAGCGGCCGGTTCGAGGAGTCAGGCGACGCGAGCCCGCCGACGGGCCGATCCGGCGCCGTCGGGCGGGTCCTGATCCACGGTTTTCGGGATTACTTGTCGAGCCAGGTGTTGGCGAGATCGACGGCGGTGCGGCGCTCGTCCTCGCTCGCCGAGGCGAAGGCCTCTTCCTGCTTGGCGGCGACCCAGTCGCGATCGACGTCCTCGGCCCGGGCGCGGGCGATGGTCAGCCACATCAGGCCGATTTCCGGCCGGTGCAGCGGCAGGTCGTCGCCCGAATAGAGCAGCTCGCCGAGCAGCGCCTGGGCGCGGACATGGCCCTTCTGGGCGGCGAGCTTCAGCCAGCGGGCGGCCTGCAGCCGGTCGCTCTCGCTGGTCGCGTCCTCGAGATAGAGCCGGGCGAGATTGAACTGCGCCTCCGGATCGCCGAAGTAGGACGCGGCGTAGGAGTACATCTGCCGGGCCCGATCGATGTTCGGCTTGACGGCGCTGTCGCGGATGCCGTGCAGGTAGTAGGTGCCGAGCGCCACGAAGGCGCTCGCGGTGTAGCGGGATTCCGGGTTCGCCGGATTGTCGTCGGCGTGCGCGTTGGCGACCTGGCTGAAATATTCGAAAGCCTTCTGGTCGTTCTCCGGCACGCCGTCGCCTTCGGCGTACATGCGTCCGAGTTTCCACTGCGCGGCCGCATGGCCCTGCTCGGCGGCGACACGCAGGGCTTCGAGGGCCCCGACCTTGTCACCCGAGAAATAGGCTCGTGCTCCGATCCGCAGGGCATCCGGCTCGCCAACGTCGTCGGACGTGGCAGTGCTGCCGTCGAATGCCCGCGCCGGACCGGCGACGACGAGAGCCGTCGCCAGAACCGCGCCGATCAGAAACTCATATGTCCGCATAACACTGTGTTTCCGCCTTCGCTCCGGGATGGGTCAGCGCGCCGAAACGGGCCGGGCCCACCCCTTGAGCATATTTCCACAGGGCACCGGAGCCGTAGCCGGTCTCGCGCGGTGCCCAATCCTTCTTGCGACGCTCCAGTTCGGCGGCGTCGACCTTGACCTCGAGGCGGCCTTCGACCGCGTCGATCTCGATGATGTCGCCATCGCGCAGCAGCGCGATCGGCCCGCAGACGGCCGCTTCCGGCCCGACATGGCCGATGCAGAAGCCGCGCGTCGCGCCGGAGAACCGGCCGTCGGTGATCAGCGCGACCTTGTCGCCCATGCCCTGGCCGTAGAGGGCGGCCGTGGTGGCGAGCATTTCACGCATGCCCGGACCGCCGCGCGGACCCTCGTAACGGATAACCAGAACCTCACCTTCCTTGTAGCCGCGCTTGCTGACCGCCTCGAAGCACTCTTCCTCAGAGTCGAAGCATCGCGCAGGACCGGTAAACTTCAGGTTCGTCATGCCCGCGACCTTCACGATCGCCCCATCCGGAGCCAGATTGCCCGACAGGCCGACGACGCCACCGGTCTTGGTGATCGGATTGTTGGCCGGCCGGACGACGTCCTGCTCCGCGTTCCACTTCACGTATTCCATGTTTTCGGCAATTGTACGGCCAGTAACAGTCATACAATCGCCATGAAGGAAGCCGTGCTCGAGCAGGGTCTTCATGAGCAGCGGCACACCGCCGGCCTCGAACATGTCCTTGGCGACATAGCGTCCGCCCGGCTTGAGGTCGGCAATATACGGCGTTTTTTTGAAGATCTCGGCAACGTCGAAGAGATCGAAGTCGATGCCGGCCTCGTTGGCGATCGCCGGCAGGTGCAGCGCGGCGTTGGTCGAGCCGCCCGAGGCGGCGACGACGGTCGCGGCATTCTCGAGCGCCTTGCGGGTGACGATGTCGCGCGGACGGATCTTCTTGTCGAGAAGGTCCATGATCGCCTCGCCGGCGGCGAAGCAGAACCGGTCGCGGATCTCGTAGGGCGCCGGGGCGCCGGCCGAATAGGGCAGCGCGAGGCCGATCGCCTCGGAAACGGTCGCCATGGTGTTGGCGGTGAACTGGGCGCCGCAAGCGCCGGCCGAGGGACAGGCCGCCTGCTCGAGCTCGAGCAGGTCCTCGTCGCTCATGTTGCCGACCGAATGGCGGCCGACCGCCTCGAAGACGTCCTGGACGGTGACCTGCTGGCCCTTGAAGGTGCCCGGCAGGATCGAGCCGCCATAGATGAAGATCGAGGGCACGTTGAGGCGGACCATCGACATCATCATGCCGGGCAGCGACTTGTCGCAGCCGGCAAGGCCGATGAGGGCGTCGTAGCAGTGGCCGCGCATGGTCAGCTCGACGCTGTCGGCGATGACGTCGCGCGAGGCGAGCGAGGCCTTCATGCCCTGGTGGCCCATGGCGATGCCGTCGGTCACCGTGATGGTGGTGAACTCGCGCGGGGTGCCCTTGGCGGCGGCGACGCCCTTCTTGACGGCCTGCGCCTGACGCATCAGCGAGATGTTGCAGGGCGCGGCCTCGTTCCAGCAGGTGGCGACGCCGACGAAGGGCTGGTGGATCTCTTCCTGACCGAGACCCATCGCATAGTAATACGACCGGTGCGGAGCGCGCTGCGGCCCTTCGGTGACGTGCCGGCTCGGCAGCTTCGACTTGTCGTAGATCTTGAGGTCCATAACGCTCCCCTTCGGTTGGTTCCCGGGTCCGGCTCGACGACGACCCGCAATCCTTACGGACTGCCACGGCTGCCACACGTTCAGCAGGGTCTTCCGTCGTCCGGTCCAGCCGCATCGAAACGCCGCGGCAGAACCTAACCGACGCCATCGAACCTCATGCGGAAGTGTGGCTGAAACGCGGCAGGTGGCGGTCACGGGACCTATAGCCGAAAGGCTTTCGGTCCTGTGTTGCGAAACCGCAACATAGCGGCTTCGGCGGTCTGCGGAAGTCGAAAAAACGGCACGCGATGCGCGCCCCAGCGTCGCGCCCGAAAGCGCGGCGCCGTGCCCTGCCCTTTCCGGCAGGCGCGGCGCTCAGCCGAGGCGGGCGAGCGCTTCCTCGATCTTGGCGCGGCGGGCCAGGGCCTCGTCGCGCTTTTCGCGTTCGCCCTCGATGATCTCTTCCGGCGCCTTGGCGATGAACTGCTCGTTGCCGAGCTTGCCGTCGATGCGGGCGACTTCCTTGGCGAGCTTGTCGAGCTCCTTGGCAAGGCGCGCCTTTTCGGCCGAGATGTCGATGATGTCGGCGAGCGGCAGGCAGGCGATCGCCTCGCCGACCATGATCTGCACCGCGCCCTCGGGGGCCTGCTCGACGACGGTCACGGATTCGAGCCGCGCCAGCCGGCTGAGAGCCGCATCGTGGGTGACGAGGCGCATCCGCGTCTCGCTGCCGGCACCGGCGACGACGAGCGGAATCTGGACCGCCGGCGGCACGTTCATCTCGGCCCGGACCGAACGGATCTGGGTGATGAGGTCGACCAGCCAGTTGATCTCGTCGGCGGCGGCGGTGTCGAGGCCGGCGGCCTTCGGCCAGCCGACCATCGCCAGCATGCCGGCGCGCGCCGGGCCGGTCTCGCCGGTGAGGCGCCACAGCTCCTCGGTGATGAACGGCATGAACGGGTGCAGCATGACGAGGATGCGGTCGAGCACGAAGGCGGCGGTTGCCCGCGTCTCGTCCTTCTGCGGCCCGCCCTCGCCCGAGAGCGCGGGCTTGGCGAGTTCCAGATACCAGTCGCAGAAGGTGTTCCAGACGAAGCGATAGAGCGCGCCGGCCGCCTCGTTGAACTTGTAGGCGGCGAGCGCCTCGGCGACGGCGTCGGCGGTGCGGTCGGCCTCGACGACGATCCAGCGGTTGAGGCTTTCGCGGGCCGCCTGCGGGTCGAAGCCCTCGACGCGGACGCAGCCGTTCATCTCGCAGAAACGCGCGGCGTTCCAGAGCTTGGTCGCGAAGTTGCGGTAGCCGGCGACACGGGCCGGCGACAGCTTGATGTCGCGGCCCTGCGCGGCCATGGCAACGAGCGTGAAGCGCAGGGCGTCGGCGCCGTATTCCTCGATCAGCTCGAGCGGATCGATGACGTTGCCCTTCGACTTCGACATCTTCTGGCCCTTCTCGTCGCGGACCAGAGCGTGGATATAGACCGTGTGGAACGGCTCCTCCTTCATGAAATGGAGGCCCATCATCATCATCCGGGCGACCCAGAAGAAGATGATGTCGAAGCCGGTGACGAGCACGTCGGTCTGGTAGTAGCGCTCGAGCTCGGCCGTCTCGTGCGGCCAGCCGAGGGTCGAGAACGGCCACAGCGCCGAGGAGAACCAGGTGTCGAGCACGTCCTCGTCGCGATAGAGCGCGACCGGCTCGATGCCCTCGTTGACCCAGCGGCCGAGCGCTTCCTCGCGCGAGACGACCTCGACCGAGCGATTGAAGTGCTTCTCGGCCTCGACCTTGGCCTCGGTCTCGCTGCGGGCGACGAAGACGGCGCCGTCCGGCCCGTACCAGGCCGGGATCTGATGGCCCCACCAGAGCTGGCGCGAGACGCACCAGGGCTGGATGTTCTCCATCCAGTCGAAATAGGTGCGCTCCCAGTTCTTCGGCACGAAGGTGGTGCGGCCCTCGCGGACGGCGGCGATCGCCGGCTCGGCCAGCGTCTTGGCGTCGACATACCACTGGTCGGTCAGCCACGGCTCGATGACGACGCCGGAGCGGTCGCCATGCGGGACCATGTGGACGTGGTCCTCGATCTTCTCGAGGAGGCCGAGGGCCTCCATGCGCTCGACGACGACCTTGCGGGCGGTGAAGCGATCGAGCCCGTCCATGGTCAGCGTCTCGTTGAGTTCGTCGCTCGGCGAGACGCCCTTGAGGAAATCGTCGTTGCCGGCGAGGTCCATCGCCGCCTCGGCGTCGAGAACGCTGATCATGGCGAGATCGTTGCGGCGGCCGACCTCGAAGTCGTTGAAGTCGTGCGCCGGGGTGATCTTGACCGCGCCCGAGCCGGTCTCGGGATCGGCGTAATCGTCGGCGACGATCGGGATGCGGCGGCCGACGAGCGGCAGCACGACATGCTTGCCGACGAGGTCCTTGTAGCGCTCGTCGGACGGATGGACGGCGACGGCGGTGTCGCCGAGCACCGTCTCCGGCCGGGTCGTGGCGACGGTGATGAAGCGGCCCGGCTGGCCCTCGATCGGGTATTTGAAGTGCCAGAGATGGCCCTTGACCTCGACCTGCTGGACCTCGAGGTCGGAAATCGCGGTGTGGAACTTCGGATCCCAGTTGACGAGGCGCTTGTCCTTGTAGATCAGCCCCTCGTGGAAGAGCTTGACGAAGACCTCGAGGACGGCCTCGGAAAGGCCCTCGTCCATGGTGAAGCGCTCGCGGCTCCAGTCGCAGGAGGCGCCGAGGCGCTTCAGCTGGTTGATGATGGTGCCGCCCGACTGGGCCTTCCACTGCCAGACGCGCTCGACGAAGGCGTCGCGGCCCATGTCGCGGCGACCCGGCTCGCCATTGGCGGCAAGCTGGCGCTCGACGACCATCTGGGTGGCGATGCCGGCATGGTCGGTGCCCGGCTGCCAGAGCACGTCGCTGCCGCGCATGCGCTCGTAGCGGATCAGCACGTCCTGCAGCGTGTTGTTGAGAGCGTGGCCCATGTGCAGCGAGCCGGTGACGTTCGGCGGCGGAATGACGATGCAATAGGTCTCGGCGCCGGCCTCGGCGCCGGCGCCGGCACGGAAGGCACCGCCCTTTTCCCAAGCCTCATAGATCCGCCCCTCGACCGAGGCAGGCTGATAGGTCTTCTCAAGCATCGCTTTTCCCGAACGCGAATGGGTTTTCCGCAGGGTGTAAAGCCCACGCGCCGGGCCAAGTCAACCGGCGCTATGGCGCATCGGCCGGCCGAGGCGCCGGCTACACATCGAATTTTCCTGATTGCCGCCCGCCGGCAGCGGCCCGGTCAGCGGCCGCCGCGCGATACCCGCTCGATCTCGGCCTTGACCAGACGCTCCACCAGCGGCGGCAGATTGTCGTCGAGCCACGACTTCAGCATCGGCCGCAGCATCTCCTTGACGAGGTCCTCGAGGGTGCGGGCGTTGTTGGACAGGATCGTGTGAGCGAGGTTCTGAAAGGCGTTCGAAACCGCCTGATCGGCGGTCGGCGACAGCAGGACCGGCTCGGTATCCAATACCGGCGGCGGCGCGGCGGGCGCGGCCTGGCGCGGCGCCGGGGCAGGCTCCGGCTCCGGCTCGGGTTCCGGCTCCCAGTCCCAGTCGGCCTCGGGTTCCGGCTCCGGCTCGGGCTCGGGTTCCATGAAATCGATGTCGGTCGGCGGATCGACGATGTGCGCGGCGGCGGCGAGATCCTTCTCGATCGCCTGATCGGCCGAAAGCCGGAGGACGTCTTCCTCGTCCTCCTCCATCGCGGGCATCGGCGCGTCGTCGATGCCGAGCGAGAAATCCTCCTCGACGGTGCCGCTCGTATCGGCGAACAGCTTGTCGAGGTCGTCCTCGCTCATGTCGGCGCCGGCCTCGAACTCGGGCGCAGCGGCAGCAGCGGCAGCAGCGGCGGGCGCAGCCTCGTCCTCGTCGGAGATGATCCGACGAATCGACGCGAGGATTTCCTCCATCGAAGGCTCGTTGGCGGCACTGGCTTTACTCATGGCCTCCCCCGCAGGCGATTACGCGGCATGCGTGTCGATGTCTCCCACGCCCGTCGCGAGCGGCCGAAGCCGCGACACGCCGTCGCCGATAGACAATACCGATTGCCGGACAGACCTGCCGAGCCCAATCGATTCGCCGCACCTCGTCAGTATAGCCAGCGACGGTCGCGAGCCAAACCGAACCTTCCGCAGGCCCCTGCTTTTCCACGAAAAACCGAAGCGCGAAGTGTCACCGATCATTCCAAAACGAAGGGGCCGACACCTCCTCGAAGTGCCGGCCCCGGAATGCAACCGAAATTCGTTCCGCAGCGATCAGCGCCCATCGGGCGTGCGCAGGCCGAACCACTTGTCGCGAACCTTGTCGTAATGATGGGTCGGATCATAGACCGCGACGCGCAGGCCGAGGGTCTCGGCGTTGAGCCGTCCGACCGCCGAGACGACCGAATAGGACGCCACGACGCTGTCGTGCTGGGCGCTGACGAGATCGATCTTGGCGTTCAGCAGCTCTTCCTGGGCGTCGAGCACGTCGAGCGTGGTGCGCTGGCCGACCTTCTGCTCCTCGATGACGCCCTCGAGCGCGAGCTGGGCGGCTTCGACGGCGGCCTGGGTGGCTTCGACCTGGGCGCGCGCGGCCTGCAGGCCGCCCCAGGCGGCGACGACGGCGGCACGCACCTGATCGCGCGCCACATCGACCTCGATCTTGCGCTGGCCGAGGGTTTCCTTGGCCTGGCGGACGCGCGAGGAGACCTGGCCGCCCTGATAGATCGGCACCGAGACGCGGGCCGCGATCGAAGCCGAATCGACGCGATCGACGGTCGAGGACGATTCCCAGCTGCGCGAGGCGCTGCCCTGGATCGAGACGGTCGGCAGCAGCTCGCCCTCGGTCGTCTTGACCTGGAAGTTCGCGGCATCGACGGCGTGGAGCGCGGCGAGAATCGCCGGATGCTCGGTCTGGCCGGCCGAAAGGGCCGAATCGAGCGTGTTCGGAACGAGCTTCGCCGACGGATTGCCGGGGCGCAGATTGCCGGGTTCGGTGCCGATCACCTGCCGGTAGACGGCGCGGCTGGCATTGAGATTGGCCTTGGCGAGATTGACCTGGGCAATCGCGAGGCTGAGGCGCGCCTCGGCCTGGGCGACGTCGGTGCGGGTGCCCTCGCCGACATTGAAGCGGTCGCGCGAGGCGCGGACCTGCTCTTCGAGGAAGTCGACGTTCCTGACGCGCAGCACCGCGATGGCGTCGTCGCGCAGCACGTCCATATAGGCGGTCACCGCGTCGAGCAGGACGTTCTGCTCGGTGTTGCGCAGCACTTCGCGCGAGGCGCGGACCTGGCTCTCGGCGGCCTTGGTACCGTTCTTGACGCGAAAGCCGCTGAACACCGGCTGCGAGATCGTGATGCCGACGCTCGCCGGATTGGTCTCGGAGCTGGAGCGGACCTTCTGGGTCACGCCCATCGAGGTCGCGCGGGCCCGCGAATCGGTCGACTGGGCGCCGTATTCGCCGCTCGCCGAAACGGTCGGTCGATAGCCCGAGAGGGCCTGGGGCACCGACTCGTCGGTCGCACGGGTTTCGGCGCGCGCCGCGTTCAGCGTCGGATTGGCGTTGTATGCCTTCTCCAGGGCCTCGAAGAGGCTTTCCGCCGAAACCGGGGCAGCAAACGTCGTCGCCATGGCGACGGCAAGCGCGCCGATAGTGCCGAAACGAAGTTTCTTCACCGCTCTCACCTGTCATGCAGTCGTGTGGACACGACGTGTTCTGGTTTGGCCCGCAGCCCTCGGAGAAGCCCCGAGACACGGGCAAAGCTCAAGACGCCCGTCCCCTCGCCCCCAGGAGACCGGCCCCAGCACGCCGCAACAATACTCCGATCGCATAATCGGAAAACCGCCGAGCGCGCTCCATGCGTCGAAACATCCTGCGGTGCGGCATGAATGCCACAACCGCAGCTGCGGCAAAAAACGGCAACAATTCAACCGGGGATTTGCATTCCCGGAGGGAATGCGCACCCGGTCGGCGCTTCAGAAAACGAAGCCCGGCGCGCGCGCGAAGCCCGGCAGCACCGGCGCGGCGGCATTGAAACCCATGCGCTCGCCGAAGCTGTCGCCGCTGCGGGTAAAGCAGAGCGCCCGCGCCGCATTGCCACGCCCGACGATGGCGACGAGACGGCCGCCGTCCTTGAGCTGCTGCAGGATGGCGGGCGGCACCTCGTCGACCGCGCCCTCGATGACGATCGCGTCGAACGGGCCTTCCTTGGCCAGGCCCGCCTCGAGCGGACCGGTGACGACGGCGGCGTTCGAGGCCTCGATCGCCAGCAGCCGCTCGCTCGCCTCGGCGGCGAGATCGGCGTCGGATTCGAGGGCGACGACGGAGCCGGCCATGCGCGACAGGATCGCGGTCGAATAGCCGGTGCCACAGCCGATATCGAGGACAACGTGGTCGGGCTTGATCTCGGCGAGCTGGATCAGCTTGGCCATGACCATCGGCTTCAGCAGCGCCCGGCCACCGGCATCCGAGGAGTTCAGCTCGATGTCGCGATCGAGATAGGCGAGCGCCCGCCTGGCGGCCGGCACGAAGGCCTCGCGCGGCGTGGCAGCCATGGCGGCCAGAACCGCCCGGTCGGTGACGTCATTGGTGCGCAGCTGGCTGTCGACCATCGTCGCGCGTGCGCCGGCAGAATCCGCCATGTCGAGACCCCTTCCGGAAAAAGACCCGCTGCCTGTTCATTAGCGGCCAGCCGCATGGGTGACAAGCCCGCCTTGCGGCCAGCCCCCGCGATCTTGCAGCCGATCGAATTCCCTGTTGTTCCGTCGGAGGGGGTTTGCTAATGATCAGGCCCCGATGGGGCCGGCCTCGTGCCGGCGCGAGGCCACGTGGCGGAGTGGTGACGCAGCGGACTGCAAATCCGTATACCCCGGTTCGATTCCGGGCGTGGCCTCCAAACCTTTCCCTATTCCGAGTTCTGCCAGCCGCCGGGTTTTGCGGGCGCTTCCGGCGCCGCGCCGGCCGAGTTGCCGTTGCCCCGGCGGCCGTTGCCGTTGGTGCGCCGGTACCAGGCGACCTCCATGCGGCGCCGGGCACGGCGCACGATGGCAAGGTCGATCGAGAGCACCAGGAGGCCGAGCGGGATCATCCAGAAGCCGAGCACCGGCAGAAAACCGAGCGTTCCGCCGACAATGAGCCCGATGCCGATCGCCAGACGGACGACCCGCGAGCGCGGCATCTCCATCCTGTGATTGCCGAATCGGACGTGTTTCGCGCTCAAGCCGGTCTCCCTTGCACGCCCCCTCGGGCCAATATCGCCCGATCAGATGGTGCGAGCGTGACGGCGGCGCAAGTCTCCCGGCGCCGGCGACCGGCTCCTGGCCGTTCGTGTCCCGGGGATTCGACAGGCGGCTCCAGGTTTTTTGCCGGTCGCGTTTGCCGACGGCGAACCGGTTCCCACTTCGCCTGGAAACGCCCTGTCGCCGCTTTCCGGCCCATGGCATCGACAGGCGGCTCCAGGTTTTTTCCTGATCGCGTTTCCGGACGGCGAACCGGTTCCCACTTCGCCTGGAAACGCTTTAGCCGGCGGCGCGCGCGAGGTCCGGGCCGGTCCCGTCGAGCGGCGGGAAGCGCGACCAGATACCGCGCATTCGCGGCACGAGCGGCCGCATCTTGATGTCCTCGCGCACGATGTGGGCGTGCAGCCAGCCATAGAACAGCGTCTTCATGCGGGCGCTCCTGGAACGCCGGCGTTCGCTGCGGCCGCGCCGGTCGGCCGGCTCTTCCTCGGCGAGGATCTCGAAGGCCTCGTCGAGCTGGATCATCAATTCGTTATGGCGCCGCGCATGAAAGCCGCGCTCCTCGAAGCCGGCGACGCTCTGCAGGATTTCCTCGCGGTCGAAATGGAGGCGGGCAAAGCAGCGCAGGCGGCCGATCATGCGCCGGATCTCGTCCTGGTCGCGACCGTCCCGCATGGCGACGAGGACGTCGTTGATGAGCGAGATCAGATATTTGTGGTCGGCATCGATCAGACCGTCGTCGATCGCGAAGCTGTCTTTCCAGGCAACGAGTTGCGACATTCGTGGTTGGCCTCCCGCAGTGGCGGGGGCCGACGGCGCCGTCCCCGCACGTCCACTGTCGTGGCAAAGGTTGACCGGGTCTTTTACGATGCACGGTACAAATCCGGCGCTCGTTAATGGCCAATGGAGGGAAACCCGCGGATTTTAGCGGCGCCTCTTTCGATCGCGCCTGCCAATCGCTACATGAGGGCGCGGAAACGCGGATGGCGGGAGACCCGAAGGCCTTGAAACTCACCAGCCTTGCCGACGATGCCCGGATCGCCCTCAGCAATCTCGCCGAGGCGGCGGTCAGCGTCGTCACGCCCTCGGTGCGGATCGGCGTCACCGGACTGTCGCGCGCCGGCAAGACCATCTTCATCACGGCGCTCGTCCACAACCTGGTGCGCGGCGGTCGCCTGCCGCTGTTCTCTGCCCATGCCGAGAAGCGCATCGCGCGGGCCTTCCTCGAGCCGCAGCCGGACGACGGCGTGCCGCGCTTCGACTACGAGGCGCACCTGAAAGACCTCGTCGACAAGCGCATCTGGCCCGATTCCACCCGGCGCATCAGCGAATTGCGGCTGACCATCGAATACGAGTCGGCCGGCTTCCTGTCGCGGGCGCTCGGGCGCGGCCGGCTGCATGTCGACCTCGTCGACTATCCCGGCGAATGGCTGCTCGACCTGCCGCTGCTCGCCCAGGACTATGCCGACTGGTCGCGCCATGCGGTCGAACTCGCCCGCGAGCCGAAGCGCGCGCAGCTCGCCGCCGAATGGCTCGGCTTCCTTGCAACACTCGATCCGGCCGGCCCGGACGACGAGGAAACCGCACGCAAGGCGGCGGCGCTCTTTACCGACTATCTGCGCGCCTGCCGGGCCGATGCCTTCGCCCTCTCGACGCTCTCGCCCGGCCGTTTCCTGATGCCCGGCGACCTCGAGGGCTCGCCCGCCCTCACCTTCTCACCGCTGATCCTGCCCGAGGATGGCGGCGCGGTGCCGCGCGGCTCGCTGCGGGCGATGATGGAGCGGCGCTACGAGGCCTACAAATCGATCGTCGTCCGGCCGTTCTTCCGCGACCACTTCACCCGGCTCGACCGGCAGATCGTGCTCGTCGACGCGCTCGCCGCGCTCAATGCCGGCCCGGAGGCGCTGCACGACCTCGAGGCCGCGCTCGGCGAGATCCTCGCCTGCTTCCGGCCGGGGCGGAATTCCTGGCTCTCGACCCTCGTCACCCGGCGCATCGACCGGTTGCTGTTCGCCGCCACCAAGGCCGACCATCTGCACCACGAGGACCACGACCGGCTGGAAGCCGTGCTGCGCCGGCTGGTCGCCGGCGGCATCGAGCGGGCCGAATTCGCCGGCGCCGAGGTCGACGTGCTGGCGCTCGCTTCGGTCCGGGCGACGCGCGAGGCGCGGGTCAAGCACGAGGGCGAGGAACTCGCCTGCATCATGGGAACGCCGCTGCCGGGCGAGCGCGCCGACGGGCAGGTATTCGACGGCGAAACGGAAATCGCCATGTTTCCCGGTGACTTGCCGCGCGATCCCGAGAAATTGTTCGAGGTAAAAAACAGGACCCTCGACCCGTCTGAGGATCGGCTGGCAAGCCAAGGCAAACACGCGCAGAATCCTCCGGTTGCCGTGGTCGACGAGGACAATCCGCTGCGCTTCGTGCGCTTCCGCCCGCCACGGGTCGAAAAGACCGCCGGCGGGCGCGAGCTGTCGCTGCCCCACATCCGGCTCGACCGGGCCATCGAATTCCTGATCGGAGACCGGCTCGCATGACCGACAAGCCGACCCGCAAGCCGACCGCCTTCCGCCTCGACGACCCGTCGGTCGCGCTCGAAGGGCGCACGGCCGCCGCGCCGAACCCGGCCGAGGAACGCCGGCGGATGCCGACGGTGATCACGCCGGTGCCGCAGGAGGAGGACTTCACGCTCGAGGAGCCCGAGACCCTGCCGGTGCCGCCGAAGCCGCGCGGCGGGCGCTGGGCGTCGCTGTTCTTCGCCGGTCTTGCCGGCCTCGTCTCGCTCGGCGTCGGCCTCGCCATCGACCAGCTCATCCGCGATCTCTTCGCGCGCACCGACTGGCTCGGCTGGACCGGCCTTGCCTTCGTCGCCCTCGTCGTCGTCGGCGCGGGCGCCCTCGCCTTGCGTGAAATCGCCGGCATCCTGCGGCTGTCGCGGATCACGCATCTGCGCGAGAAAGCCGCCGGCGCGGCCGAGACCGACGACCGCAAGGCGGCGCTCGGCGTGCTCTCCGACCTCATCGGCCTCTATCGGAAGCGCCCGGAAACGGCGCGCGGCCGGGCCGAACTCGAAGGCCACATGGGCGAGATAATCGACGGTCGCGATCTCGTGCGCCTCGCCGAACGGGAGTTGCTCACCGACTTCGACGCGACGGCACGGCGGATGGTCATGCAGTCGGCCAAGCGCGTGTCGGTGGTGACCGCGGTCAGCCCGCGGGCGCTCGTCGACATCGCCTTCGTCGTCGCCGAGAACCTCCGGCTCCTCAGGCGGCTCTCCGAACTCTACGGCGGGCGGCCGGGCACGCTCGGCATGATGCGGCTGGCCCGTGCCGCGATCGCCCATCTCGCGGTCACCGGCTCGATCGCCGTCGGCGACAGCCTCGTGCAGCAGCTTCTCGGCCACGGCCTTGCGGCCAAGATCTCCGCCCGCCTCGGCGAGGGCGTCGTCAACGGCATGCTGACGGCCCGTGTCGGCATCGCCGCGATCGACGTCTGCCGGCCCCTTCCGTTCATCGACGGCAAGCCGCCGGCGCTCTCCGACGTCATGACGGAGCTTGCCAAAATCGGCGGAACATCGGAGAAGTCTGACCGTCGTACCTGATCTGCACCGACCGAGCGAACCGCAACCCGACCCGATGAGCAACGACACCGCCCCCGACGCGAAGCCGCGGCATCATTCGATCGGCTTCGGGCTCGAGAAGCTCGGCCTCGTCGCCGTCGGCCGACCGGTGCTCGGCGCGCTGATCGTGCTGGCGCTGTCGCTGTTCGCCGCCTTCGGCCTGTCGCGTCTCAGCTTCGACGACGAGATGCGGAACATTTTCCGCTCGACGAGCATCGACCACAAGACGTTCGTGAAGTTCGAGGCGGCCTTCGGCAACACCGAGTCCGACTTCTTCATACTCATCGAAGGCGACAATCTGGCGACGCCCGAGGCGCTCGCGGCGCTCCGGGAATTCACCCTCGACGTGCGCCTCGAGGACGGCGTCGCCTCGGCGGTCTCGCTGTTCTCGCTGCGCAAGGTGCCGGACGTGAACGGCGACGCGCCGACGGTGATGCCGCAGGAAATCCCGTCCGGACCCGACCTCGACGGGCTCCTCGCCGAGATCGACAAGCATCCGCTCGGCCTCGGCAAGCTCATCTCCAAGGACCGCAAGGCGGCCCTGGTGATCGTCGCCGTCGAGCCGACCGCCCAGGATCTCGACACCGCCAAGGAGATGAACGCCGATCTCCGGGAGCTCGCCCGCGAGAGCTTCGAGCCCCTGGGGATCGCCAGCGAGGTCACCGGCATCCCGGTGCTGCGGGTCGAGCTCGTCAAGCGGCTGATCTCCGATCAGGCGCGCATCATCGGCCTCGGCATCGCCCTCGTCTTCGTCATCAGCGCGCTGATCTTCCGTTCGCTCGTCGGCGCGCTCGTCACGCAGGTTCCGGCGGTCGTCGCGGTTCTCTGGGTGATGGGGCTGATGGGCGCCTTCGGCGTCAACATCAACCTGACGACGACCATCCTGCCGGTCCTCATCCTGATCCTCGCCTTCGCCGATTCGATGCACCTCACGGTGCACATGCTGCGCGCCCATGTGGCCGGCAAGTCGCTGCACGAGTCGGCCTATCTGGCGGTCAAGGAGGTCGGCCCGGCCTGCGTGCTGACCTCGCTGACGACGGCGATCGCCTTCCTGACGCTGACCTTTTCGGACTCCTTCGCGATCCGCGAACTCGGCCTTGCCGGTTCGATGGCGACGCTCCTGTCCTATGCCGCGGTGATCACGGTCGGGCCGCTGCTCTTCGTGACGATCGGGCGCGGGCCGATCGCGCCGCCGGCCGAGACCGGCCGCGCCTTCCACTGGCTCGGCGCCTTCGCCCGCCACGCCGGCACGGTCAGCTGGCAGCGCCCGGTCGCAACCGCGATCGTCGGCCTTGCCGTCATCACCGTCTTCGCCTTCGGCCACAGCCGCCTCAGGCCGGAATTCTCGTTCAACGAACATCTCGGCGAGAAACTGGCGCCGGTGCAGGCGATGGCCCGCATCAACCACGAGTTCGGCGGCTCCAATCCCGTCCACGTCATGGTGCCGCTGCCGCAGCCCGGCGGCATCACGGCGCCGGCCAATCTCGACGTCGTCCGGCGCATTCACCTCGCCCTCACCGACTTTTCCGGCTCGAACTCGGTGCTCTCGTTCTGGAGCATCGTCAAATGGCTCGGCGGCGAGGCCGACCCGGAGGCGATCCGCGAACGGCTCGACGAACTGCTCGAGGCGATGCCGGAAAGCTGGCGCTCGCGGCTCTTCACCCCGGACGGCTCGACGGCGCTGGTGACGGTCTATTTCGGCGACGAGGGCGCGGCGGCGACGCTCGCCCGGCTCACCGCGCTCGAGGCCCAGACCCGGGCCGCCGTTCCGGAAATGCATGTGCCGGTGCGCGCCACCGGCTTCCTCGCGGTCTCCTCGCGCGAGAGCGACCGCATGATCATGCAGCTGAACCTCAGCCTCGTCGCCGCGGTGTTCTTCAACATAGTGCTGATCTCGCTCGCCTTCCGCTCGGTGCGGGTGGGCGTCATCAGCCTCTTTCCGAACCTCCTGCCGATCCTGGCGACCGGCACCTATCTCGTCGTCTCCGGCCACGGCCTGCAGTTCGCGAGTGCCATCGCGCTGACCATCGCCTTCGGCATCGCGGTCGACGACACGGTGCATTTCCTCAACCGCTACCGCCTCGACCGGGCGACGCTGCCGCCGGTCGATGCCGTGCGCATCGCCAATGTCGAGGTCGGTCCCGTCCTCGTTACGACATCAATTGTCCTTTGTGTCGGCCTCGCTCTGACATTTATCAGCCAACTTCCCATGCTGAGACTGTTCGGACGCCTGGCGATCATCACGCTCGGCACCGCGCTCCTGGCAGACCTCGTGCTGCTGCCTGCGCTGCTCATCCTCGCAGACAAACGGAAGAAACGATGACGTTGAAGAAATTCGCCCGTATCGCGCTGGTCGCCGCTCTCGTCGGCGCGCCGATGCTGGCCAGGCCGGCGCTCGCCGACGACGGCGCCTCGATGCTGGAAGACCTCGCCGGCGACTGGACCGGCGTCGGCAAGGCGCAGCGCCGTATCGACGGCCCGCTCGAGCCGATCAAGTGCAAGATCTCCTCCTCGCTCGAGAAGGAAGGCCTGCAGCTCGGCCAGACCGGGCGCTGCGCGACCACCGACCAGACCTCCTCGATCAGCGGCGTCATCCGCTTCGATCCCGCCTCCGGGCGCTACACCGGCACCTGGCAGACCACCGCCGACGGCAAGATCGCCGATCTCAGCGGCAACGGCGCCGGCGGCGGCATCGTGTTCGAGGCGCGCGAGCGCGGCAGCGACGCGACCGGGCGCATCGAACTCGTGCCGCAGGGCGAAGACCGCTACGTCATGCGCGTTACCTCGACCGGCGGCCAGGGCCGGGTCGCGACCTCCGAGATCACCTTCTCGCGGCGCTGAGC
The DNA here is from genome assembly GCA_029572955.1 of Pseudomonadota bacterium. GTDB lineage: Bacteria > Pseudomonadota > Alphaproteobacteria > Rhizobiales > JAKPQE01 > JAKPQE01. The sequence goes on along the minus strand of JAKPQE010000179.1, from coordinate 15,515 downwards.
GAGAGGCGGCGCGGCATGACCCATCCCCCGGTGCGCCGCATCCATCTCATCTACAATCCGGTCGCCGGCCAGCGCCGGCAGGGCTTCGTCGGCGCGGTCGTCCAGGGCCTCGCCGAGGCCGGCGTCGAGATCGTCGAGCGGCCGACCAGCCATCGCGGCCATGCCGAAACGCTCGCTGCCGCCGCCGTCGCCGAGCGGGCCGAGCTGATCGCGGTCGCCGGCGGCGATGGCACCATCAACGAGGTGATCAACGGCATCGCCCACGCGCCCGGCGGCCCGGACGTACCGTTCGGCATCGTGCCCTGCGGCACGGCCAACGTGCTCGCCCACGAAATCGGCCTCAGGGTCGAGGCCCGCGCAACGGTCGAAACGCTGCTCTCCGGCGTGCCGCGGGCGATCCGGCCGGGCGTTGCCAACGGCCGGCTGTTCGCCTTCTCGCTCGGTGCCGGCTTCGACGCCCAGGCGGTCGAGGCGGTCGATCCGGCGATCAAGGCGCGCTTCGGTCCCGGTGCCTATATCTGGAGCGCACTCGGCCGGGTGGTGTCGCGGCCGCCGGACAGCTACACGGTCGTCGTCGACGGCGTTCGCCACGAGGCGAGTTCGGTCGTCGTCGCCAAGGGCCGCCACTATGCCGGCGGCTACGTGCTCGCCCCGGGCGCCGACCTTTGCGCCGACCATTTCGAGGTCTGCCTGTTCCGCTTCCCGACCCGGGCACACATGCTTCTCTTCGGCGGCGCGCTGCTTGCCGGCGGGGCGACGCGCCTCGGCAACGCCAAGAGCATCCGCGCCGGGACGGTCGAGATTTCCGGCCGCGCCGGCGAGCGGGTGCAGATCGACGGCGATGTCGGCGGCCCGCTGCCGTGCCGGATCGGCCTTCATCCCGAACACCTCGGCCTGCTCTACCCGCCGGGGGCTCGACCTCGGCGCCCGGCGGCGGCAAACTAGCGCCGGTCCGCAGCCGCGGGATCAGGGGAACGCGATGTTCGTCACCTTCTTTCACGAATTGAAGTCGGCCGGCCTGCCGGTGTCGCTGCGCGAATACCTGACGCTCATGGAGGCGCTGAAGGCCGATCTCGCCGACAAGAAGGTCGAGGATTTCTACTATCTGTCGCGCGCCGCGCTGGTGAAGGACGAGCGCAACATCGACAAGTTCGACCGGGTGTTCGGCACCGTCTTCAAGGGCCTCGAATCCCTCGGCGACGGGATCGAGGCCGATATCCCGGAAGACTGGCTGAGGAAGCTCACCGAGAAAAACCTCACCGACGAGGAAAAGGCCCTCATCGAGGCGCTCGGCGGCTGGGAGAAGCTGATGGAGACGCTGCGGCAGCGCCTCGAGGAGCAGAAGGGCCGGCACCAGGGCGGCAACAAGTGGATCGGCACGGCCGGCACCTCGCCCTTCGGCGCCTACGGCTACAACCCGGAAGGCATCCGCATCGGCCAGGACGGCAACCGCAATTTCCGCGCGGTCAAGGTCTGGGACAAGCGCGAGTTCAAGGACCTCGACGATTCGGTCGAGATCGGCACCCGCAACATCAAGGTGGCGCTGCGCCGCCTGCGCAAATTCGCCCGCACCGGCGCCCACGACGAACTCGACCTCGACGGCACCATCCGCTCGACCGCCCATCGCGGCTATCTCGACATCCGCATGCGCCCGGAGCGCCGCAACGCCGTCAAGGTGCTGCTGTTCTTCGATATCGGCGGCTCGATGGACTGGCACGTCAAGATCACCGAGGAGCTGTTCTCGGCGGCGCGCTCCGAGTTCAAGACGATGGAGCACTTCTACTTCCACAACTGCCTCTACGAGAGCGTGTGGAAGGACAATCGCCGGCGCCACAACGAGCGGACCGACACCTGGGACGTGCTGCACACCTATCCGTCGGACTATCGCGTGGTGTTCGTCGGCGATGCCTCGATGAGCCCCTACGAGATCAGCCATCCCGGCGGCTCGGTCGAGCATTACAATCCGGAGCCGGGCGGGCTCTGGCTGGAACGGCTGCTGAAGATCTATCCGGCAACGGTCTGGCTCAACCCGGTGCCGGAACGGCACTGGGGCGCGACCCATTCGATCCAGATGATCCGCCAGATTCTCGGCGGCAGGATGTATCCGCTGACCCTCGACGGTCTCGACCGGGCGATGCGCGAACTGCTTCGCTGATCGCCCGGCGACGACCGGTCGTCAGTCCTGCGGACGCAGCACCAGCACCGAGCACGGCGCGTGGCGCACGATCTTGGCGGCGTTGGAGCCGAGCAGGTAGGTGCTCATCGCCGGGCGGTGCGAGGACATGACGATGAGATCGGCCTTGATCTCCTCGACCTCGTCGAGAACCTCGTGATAGACGCCGCCGACGCGGACCGAGACGACCGCCTTGTCGGCCGGAATGCCGAGGGTGTCGGCGAGTTCCTTCAGCTTGGCGCGGGTGCTGTCGACGGCCTGCCTCTCGTAGTCCGGCGGCAGGTACTCGGCGACGAGGCCGGGCAGGACCTGCAGGACGCAAACGAGATGGACGGTCGAGCCATAGCGCTTGGCGAAATCCGAAGCCGCCTCCAGCGAGAGCTTGGAAAATTCCGGCTCGGACGGGTCGACCGGCACGACGATCGTGGAAAACATCGAATGCTCCTCCAAATGTCTCTCTGTCTGGCGTTGTGGGTCACTGCGATGCCGCGTCGCGGCGTTCCTGTCAATGGGGCGGCCCGGCGGCAGCGCATCCTATCCTGAGCCGGAACACAATGGCAGCTACCTCGTCCGCCGACGAAGGGCTAAACAACATATAGTCGCTCGCCCGGCCGTTAACGACCGGCAATCGAGGTCCAACCGATGTCGCCAACGCCCGTACCACCGCCCGGCGCGCCGCAATCGGGCTGGCGCAGCCCGGCGATTCTCCTGATGGCGATGGCCGCGACGATGCAGATCGCGTTCGCGACCTGGTGGGCGCTGCTCAACAATTTCGCGGTGACCGAGGTCGCCTTCACCGGTCGCGAGATCGGCATCCAGCAGTCGCTGCGCGAGATCCCCGGCTTCCTGTCCTTCACCGCCGTGTTCCTGCTGCTGTTCATGCGCGAGCAGCGGCTGGCGCTGCTGTCGCTGGTACTCCTCGGTGTCGGCGTCGCCGCGACGGGCATGCTGCCGACCATCTGGGGCCTGTACCTGACGACCGTCATCATGTCGGTCGGCTTCCACTACTACGAGACGATGGCCCAGTCGCTGTCGCTGCAATGGCTGCCGAAGGCCGACGCACCGCGCCAGATGGGGCGGATCCTCGCGGCGGCCGCCTTCGCCCAGATGATCGCCTACGGCTTCATCGCGCTCGCCTGGAAGACCCTCGAACTCTCTTTCGCGGTCGTCTTCGGCATCGCCGGGGCAACGACGGTGGTCGTCGCCCTCGCCCTGTGGTTCGCCTTCCCGGTATTCAGGGAGGCCGTGCCGCAGCGAAAGACGCTGGTCCTTCGCAAGCGCTACTGGCTCTACTACGCGCTCACCTTCATGGGCGGCGCGCGGCGGCAGATCTTCACGGTTTTTGCCGGTTTCATGATGGTCGAGAAGTTCGGCTACGACGTGCACCAGGTCTCGACCCTGTTTCTCGTCAACTGCGTCGTCAACATGCTGTTCGCCCCGAAGATCGGCGCCTTCATCGCCCGGGTCGGCGAAAGGCGGGCCCTGACGGTCGAGTATGTCGGCCTCATCGCCGTCTTCGTCTGCTATGCCTTCGTCACCGACCCATGGATCGCGGCCGGGCTCTATGTCGTCGACCATGCGTTCTTCGCCATGGCGATCGCCATGAAGACCTATTTCCAGAAGATCGCCGATCCGGCCGACATCGCCCCGACCGCCGGAGTTGCCTTCACCATCAACCACATCGCGGCCGTGATCATTCCGGCGGCGTTCGGCCTCATCTGGCTGAAAAGCCCGACCGCCGTGTTCCTGATCGGCGCCGGCATGGCGGCAACGAGCCTCGTTCTCGCCCGGCTCGTGCCGCGGGTGCCCGAGCCGGGCCGCGAGCTCGTCTGGCAGAAGCCGGCGCCCGTCGGCGGCGGCGCGACATCGCCCGCCGAATAATCCGGCGACGGCGAGCCTTTCCGACCCGCGCCGCGACCGCCCGGTCTGTAAGATTTTATTCGTTTCTTGGACGTATTGTAGAGCATCGAAAAGCCGTTTCCTGGCTGAGAGATACGTCCGTTTTCAGGCGTGTCGCGAAGGCCTCGAAAAGACCAAGCTGGAAGCATTGAAAGCACAACTGTCCTTCATCGCGCGCCATGGCCTCGTCATTCGCCTGGCAATCGCGTTCCTGGTGACGCTGATCGTCGTTGAAACGACGGTCGCCGTGCTGGCGTTTCGCGCGCAGATGAACGGCATGGCCGAGCGCTATCTGAAGGTCATCGAAGCGGCCGTCCTCGTCTCCATCGACCCGCTGAAGGCCCCGACCGTCCGCGACATGGAGTTCGTCGGCCGCCGGCTGGTCATGCAGCAGGTCGTCGTCGGCGGCGTCATTCTCGACGAGAACGACAGCGTCGTCGGCAATTTCGGCATCCAGCCGCCGTCGCTCGACCTCACCGATGCCGGCCCGCAGCGCTATTCGCAGACCAGCGCCGACGGCCTGTTTCTCGACCTGCGTTTCAACGGCACGCGGCAGGGGCTCGGCTACGACCTGATCGTCCGTGTCGACCGCAAGCCGATCAAGGCGATGGCCCTCGACGACGTCATCGAGACGACGGCCTTCACCGTCGTCCTCTATGCCATCGGCTTCCTCCTGGTGTTCCTCGCGGTGGTCTATTATGCGGCCCGGCCGCTCGCCCGCCTGCGTGACGGCGTGCTCGGCGCCTTCGCCGATTTCGAGCATCCCGAGAAGTACATCTTCGACTGGTCGCGCCAGGACGAGATCGGCGAGCTCGCCCTCTCGATCGACCGGCTATTCCGCAATCTCTCGGCCAACCGGCAGGACCAGACCGAGGCGACGCGGACCTTCCTGTCGCACGGTCCGATCCCGGTCATCACGCTGCGCGCCGGGCGCACGCTCGAATTCGCCAATCCGGCGGCGCTCGAGCTGTTCGGCCTGTCGAGCCTCGGCGACATGATCGCCGCCAGATGGCCGGTGGTGACCGCGCAGACGGCGTCGGGCGAGACCGAGCGCTTCGTCGGCGACACGCTCGACGACGGCCGCAACAGCCGCATCGTCAACGTCAAGACGGCGAACGGCACCCGTCAGGTGCAGATGAGCCACATCCGCCATCGGGCCCATCTCGAGGAGCGCTCGCTGACCGTCGTGCAGTTTCTCGACGTCACGCGCTTCGTCCAGACGACCAAGAAGTTCAAGGAACAGTTCGAGAAGACCGAGGTCGAGCGGCGCAAGCTCGCCGCCAATTCGGTGTTCCAGACCTTCCGCCTGCACGGCATCTCGCGCGACATGACCGGCAGCGAGCCGCTGCCCGAGAGCGAGCGCGACACAGAGGATACCGCGACGCAATGGCCGGTGCGCTTCATCCGCACCTGGCACGCCAAGGCCAAGGTCGCCGGCATCGTGTCGCCGCGCCTCGACGTTGACGAACTGCCCGGCATCGCGATCCCGTCCTACGTCTTCTACGAGGCGGTCGACCGCATCTTCCACGTGCTGCTTTCGGCCGTCGGCCATCCGGGCGCCGAGGTCGCGGTCAATGCCTTCACCGACGGGCGCACGGTCGAGTTCGCCTTCGCGGCCAAGAGCCGGCACGGCGACTGTGGCGAGGGCGACGAACTGCTCGGCGTCCAGGAAGCGCATCTGCGGGTCTGGCTCAACGCCATCGGCGGCCAGTTCACCACCATCGAGGTGCACGGCCCGGTGATCACGGCGAGCGTCAAGTTCCCCGGTCTCGGCGCCGACCAGTCGCGGCGCCCGGCACTCAGGGCCGTCTGACGACGGCGGCTCCCAGCCCGTGCGGGTGAAGCGGCGTCGGGCAGGCCGAGCCGAGATGATGAAATCCGACCAGTGACGGCACCCCCTTCGGCGTGAAGGCCTCGTGCCGGTCGAGCGTGAAGCCGCCGGCAACGAGCAATTCGGCCGGGTTGCGGTTGAGGTGGCAGCCGCCCGCCATGGGGCGCCAGACCGGCGTCAGGCGATCCTGCCAGAGCGCGACGAAGGGATCGTCGGAGCGGCCGTGCTCGCAGAACAGCAGCCGCCCGTCCGGCTTCAGGATGCGCCGCATCTCGGCGATCGCGGCCTCGACATCGGGGATCGAGCAGAGCGTGTAGGTGACGACGACGGTGTCGGCGATGGCGTCGGGCAGCGACATCGCCTCGGCCGATTCGGCGAGGATGTCGACCGGGAACCCGACGGCGCCGGCGCGCCGGTCGGCGAGGCGCTGCAAGCCGTCCGGCGGGTTGACGCCGATCAGCCGCTCGACGCGGGCCGGATCGTAATGGACGAGATTGAGGCCGGTGCCGATGCCGATCTCGACCACCGTTCCGTGGGCGGCCGGCACGATGCGCTGGCGCTGCGCCGTCAGCGAGCGGAACGAACAGACCGCATCGAGAACATGCGGTGCGATATGCGTCGAGTAGAAGCCCAATTCGTCGTTCCCGTCGGTCCTGACATGAGGCCCGCGCCACGCGCGGAATTCGGTTGGCTCGCCGCCGGCCGGTGATATCCTCGCGGCGCGTCGGAACGGTCGCCATAGCGGCGCCGGACGCCCGAGGATCCCATGTCCGAAGACAGACCCGCGACCCACGCCGATATCGTGCATTGGCTGCGCTCGCGCAACATCGACGAGGTCGAGTGCATCATACCCGACATGAACGGGATGATGCGCGGCAAGATCGTCCCACGCGAGGACTTCATCCGGGCGATCCAGACGCATGGCCTGCGCGTGCCCGAGTCGGTGCTCGTGCAGGCCGTCACCGGCGATACGGTCAACGACACCCAGGTCGCCGCCGAGACCGATCAGGACATCCGCGCCGTGCCGGACCTCGGCACCGTGCGGATCGTGCCCTGGTACCGCGAGCCGACGGCGCAGATCATCTGCGACACGGCCTTCACCTCCGGCACGCTCGTCGACTATGCGCCGCGCTCGGTGCTGCGCCACGTCCTCGACCTCTATGCCGAGCGCGGCCTGAAGCCGGTCATCGCGCCGGAGCTCGAATTCTATCTCGTCGAGAAGAACGACGACCCGGACCTGCCGCTCAGCGTGCCGAAGGGGCTCTCCGGCCGCAAGGAATCGGGCCGCCAGGCCTATGGCATCGAGGCCGCCAACGATTTCGACCCGGTGGTCAACGCCGCCTATGATTTCGCCGAGGCGTCGGGCATCGAGATCGGCACCATGGCGCACGAGGCCGGCCCGGCCCAGCTCGAGATGAATTTCCGCCACGGCGATCCGATGGAGCTCGCCGACCAGGTGTTCCTGTTCAAGCGGGCGCTGCGCCAGGCCGCCCTCGCCCACAACATGTACGCCACCTTCATGGCCCAGCCGCACGAGAACGAGCCGGGCTCGGCGATGCACATCCACCAGTCGATCGTGCGCATCGAGGACGGCAGCAACATCTTCGTCGACGCCGAGGGCAACGAGACGCCGACGCTGCTGCACTACATCTCCGGCCTGCAGCGCTATTCGCCGGCGGCGATGCCGCTCTACTGCCCGAACGTCAATTCCTACCGCCGCATCCGCCTCGAATCGGATGCGCCGATCAACGTCCACTGGGGCCGCGACAACCGCACCTGCGGGCTGCGCGTGCCGGATTCGCCGCCGGACGCGCGGCGCATCGAGAACCGCATCGTCGGCGCCGACGCCAACCCCTATCTCGCCATCGCCGCGACGCTGGCGAGCGGTCTCGTCGGCATCGACGAGGCGCGCGAGCCGAAGGCCGTCGTCACCATCGACGCGCACACCCTGCCCTTCACGCTGCCGCTGCACCAGCAGGACGCGCTCGGTCTGCTCGACCGCTCCAAGCCGCTGCGCAAGGTGCTCGGCGACCGCTTCATCGACGCCTTCATCGAGGTCAAGTCGCTGGAGTGGAAGCTCTACAACAAGGTCATCTCGAGCTGGGAGCGCGAGTACCTGCTGCTCAACGTCTGAGCGGGCGAAACGCGACGGGACGGCGGCCTGCCGTTCCGTCACGATTTCGGCTGGTTTGTCAGTCGGTCGATCCGTCGCACTGCCAAATGCGCGGCGGCGCGCGATGCTTCGCCAGTCTTTCCGGGCTGGGGAGTCTCGGGCCATGTTTCAGCGACTGCGGCAGGAGATGCGATCGGTCGCGCGCGAGAGCGAGGACTACGTTCCGCCGCTCTTTCACGACATCAATCGCGTCGCGATCATTTCGATGGGCTGGCTCAACGGCTTTGCCCATCTCATCCTCGGGGTCGCGCTGGCGATCTCGGTGCTGATGTTCACCTGGCTGTTCTTTGCCGACGTCTACAATTCCTTCGCCAAGGACAATCTCGTCCACGGCTTCTTCCACGCGCTCGGCACGCTGATGCTGCTGTGGACGGTCTCGGCGCTGATCTCGGCCGAAATCCGCTACATGAAGGGCAGCCCGGTGTCGGTCGACACCTTCGTCGAGGTGACGATCGTCGTCGTCCTCAGGAAGCTGATCACCATGCCGGTGCAGGAGATCCAGCCGACGCCGACCGAGGTCATCCTCTGGGTCGCGGCCGCTCTCCTGCTCGGGGTGATGTTCCTCGTCGTGCGCTTCGCCATGAAGACGCGCAGCGTCGAGCCGAAGGAGCCGCCGCGGACCGAAGACAAGGTAGCCGTTCCAAATTGATGGACAGCCGGCCGCCGCCGGCAGGGGGTCCGTCATGATCGGCAAAGACCGCGAACCGCCGCCGTTGCGTTCCGCCAAAGGGGTGCTCGAGTGGGAGACCGATGTCGCCCTGCTCGGCAACCGGATGATCTGGAAGGCGCTGGCGACGATGATGATCGCGACCTACGTCGTGATCGCCCTGCTGATGTCGTTCATCATGGCGGCACAGGGCGAGGCGGACGCCATCCCGCCGCTCCTCGGCATGTTCGCCCTCGTCTGCTTCGGGCTCTTCGTGCTGATGCTCGTCATCATGCTCGTCGTCTTCGGCAACCGCATGCGGATGCGCTTCCGCCTCGACGGCCGGAAGGTGCGCACCGAAGTCGCCGACCGCCGGGCGAAGGCCGGCAGCCGCATCGCCACCGTCGTCGGGGCGCTCGCCGGCAAGCCGGGCCTTGCCGGGGCCGGCCTCATCGCCACGGCCGACGAGGTGCGTGAGTTCGAGTGGCGCCAGATCGCCAAGGCCGGATACGACGACCGCCGGCGGGTCATCACGCTTTCGAACGACTGGCGCGCCGTCGCCTATCTCTTCTGTCCGCCGGAGATCTACCCCGAGGCCCGCGCCCGCGTCGAGGCGATGGTGGCGATGAAGGGCAGGAAGGCCCCGGCGCGTGGCGGGCGGCATCCGCTCGTCCAGCCGCTGCTCTTGACGCTCGGCGTCTTCCTCGCGCTCGTGCCGCTCTTTGCGATGCCCTACCCGTTCGAGGTGCATCTTTTCGCGCTGATTTTCACGCTGTGCTTCGCGCTGGCGACCGTCTGGCTGATCCCGCTGCTCGCCTATGCGGTGCTCGCCGGCGTCGGCTGGATGGTGTTCGAGATCACCGTGCGTGGGCTCGAGGTGCACCAGAGCCAGTTCGGCGGCGAGCCGTGGACCGGCTTTTCCTCGCTCTACGGCGACGAATGGCTCGCCATGGGCCTTGCCGCGGCGGGCCTTGTCTTCCTCGTCTGGATGTCGATCGCGATGCTGCGCGGCAGGCTCGTCTCGCTGCTCACCCGCGACATGACCGAGTGAGGCGACGGCCCGGCGTCAGAGGACGCCGAGCTTTTTCTGCAGGTTCGACGAGGACGTCGTGTACTGGAAGACGATGCGCTCGCCGGGCGCGATGATACGCTTGGCGGCCTGCGACATCAGGGCTGCCTCGTGGAAGCCCGAGAGGATCAGCTTCAGCTTGCCCGGGTACCAGTTGATGTCGCCGATGGCGAAGATGCCGGACTCGGAGGTCTCGAACTTCTCGGTATCGACCGGGATCAGGTTCTCGTGGAGATTGAGGCCCCAGTCGGCGATCGGGCCGAGCTTCATGGTCAGGCCGAAGAAGGGCAGCATGCGGGTGCAGGCGACGCGCGTCTCGCTGCCGTCGTTGCCCTTGACGACGACGTTGGCGAGCTGGCCGTCGGCGCCCTCGAGCGTCTGCACCTGGCCGATGATGAGGTCCATCTCGCCGGCCTCGACCAGCGACTTCATCTTGTTGACGCTGTCGGGCGCGCCGCGGAAGGCATCGCGCCGGTGCACCAGCGTCACCCGGCGGGCGACCGGCTGGAGGTTGAGGGTCCAGTCGAGGGCGGAATCGCCGCCGCCGACGATCATCACGTCGGCGTCGCGGAAATCCTCGATGCGACGGACCGAATAGGAGACCGAGGTGCCCTCGTAGGCCTCGATGCCGGCGATCGGCGGGCGCTTGGGCTGGAACGAGCCGCCGCCGGCGGCGATCACCACGACCGGGGCGACGAGGGTGTCGCCCATGTCGGTGACGACCCTGAAGCGGCCGTCGTCGAGCCGCTGCACCTGTTCGACCATGCGGCCGAGGTGGAGCGTCGGCGAGAACGGCGCGATCTGCTCCATCAGCTTGTCGACGAGGTCCTGGCCCGAGATCACCGGCCAGCCGGGAATGTCGTAGATCGGCTTTTCCGGATAGAGCTCGGCGCACTGGCCGCCCGGCTTGTCGAGAATGTCGACGAGGTGGGCCTTGAGGTCGAGCAGGCCGAGTTCGAACACGGCGAACAGGCCGACCGGGCCGGCGCCGACGATGACGACATCGGTTTCGATTGCTTCACTCATGCCTGTCTCTCCTCGCCGCGTCGGCCTCGATGCGCCGTGCCGCCGATGTCATGGTCGCGACAAACATAGGCATTGGCGGGCCGAGAACAATCCGGCGCTGCCGGAGAATTCGCCGCAAGGGAGCGGCAACGGCCGAAAGGCGCGCGACCGGCGCGCCCGACCAGCGCGGCAACCGGTCGACGCGCCTGCCTCAGCCCTGGCGCTCGGGCACCCGCACGGTCAGGCCGTCGAGTTCGTCCTTGATGCGGATCTGGCAGGACAGGCGCGAGCTCGGACGCACGTCGAAGGCGAAGTCGAGCATGTCTTCCTCGGTCGGGGCCGGCTCGCCGGTCGCGTCCTGCCAGTCGGGCTCGACATAGACATGACAGGTGGCGCAGGCGCAGGCGCCGCCGCATTCACCCTCGATGCCCGGGACATGATTGCGGATCGCCGCTTCCATCACGGTCGAGCCGTTCTCGGCCTCGACCTCATGGCGCTTGCCGTCATGGGTGATGAAGATGATCTTGGTCATTGTCGCGTCCCGTCGTCTCAAACGAACGACCGCGGCGCGGAGGGCGGCGGTCGTCGATGCGGGGGCGCTGTCCCGCGCCCTTTTCGAGCGCGGTCATATCGTGCTGCGGCGTCGAAGTCACCCCCCTTGCCGCGGCTCGCGGCCGGCAGGTGCGCCGCCGGCAGGGTCAGTCGATGATCGCGTCGATATAGGCGTTGGCCTCGGCGACGGCCGCCTCGAGATCACCCATCAGCTCGATCGCCATGGCGTAGTCGGCGGCCGGCGGATTCTCGACCGCCTCGGCGAGACGGGCGACGCGCCAGGCGCCGATGCCCTTGGCGGAACCCTTGATGGTGTGCGCGGCCTCGGCGCGGGCGCGGGCCGTGGTCGCCACCTTCAGGCGCTCCAGATAGAGGGCCGACTGGCGAACGAACAGACGCAGGATCTCCTGCTCGAGTTCGCGATTGCCGAGCGAGTGCCGGCTGAGATGAACCAGATCGATCGGGCGCCCCGAAGCGGGACCCTCGGTGTCGTCCACCATCTTCATCGCGACCGCCATACCGACTGCCATAACGCTACTCCTTAGATACCCCTGAGGGCCGCTCCGCACCGGGAAACGGCCGCTGCGCGCCGTCTGCGGCGCTCGTTCGTCCCTTGTGCCCAAAGATAGGGCACGGACCATAATGGGGTGTTAAGGCGGCTCTGAATGCGGCGCTTCTAAGGCTATTGCGACCGTTTTGCAGAAAACATGGTTGACCGTGGCCTAACGGCCAGAAACGGCCCGCCGCGCCGATCAGCGATCGATCGGCGCCCGCGCCCCGACGGCCTCGTAGCCGGCCGGCGTCAGCTTGCAGACCAGCCAGTCGTGCTTCAGCGGGTTTTCGAACCAGGGCTCGGCCCAGCCGCGCGCGACGCAGGCCTCGATGGTCTTCCTGGCGATCTCGCGCCCGTTCTCGTCGAACAGCGGAAGCTTGCCGCCGGGCTGGTCGAGGCCGCGCACGAGGTAACGGCGCTGCGCATCGGTCGGGCGTTCGCCGGCCCGTCGCCCGTTCGTGGTCATGGTCGCACCGCCCGCCTTCATCCGCTTCGCGAACGCCGCCTGCCCGCAGGTTTCGGCGCCCGTCCTCCCCGTCGCGAGAGGCCGCGCGTTTACCTTAACAACAGGTAAACGGTAACCACCCGAGTTTCTTGTTCCTTTGATACCAATGTGCCATTACCATATTTTCGCGGCAACTCGTGTATGAATGCACGTGTGAAACCGTGGGGAAAGCAAGGTTTTCCGAGCCTTTTACCCCAAGTGCGCAATGGCGATCGGGACCCGGGAGGCGGGCCGATCTCCATGACGGGCTATCGCCCACCGGTCGAGCGCTGGACACCGGGCGAGCGCCGGAATTGTAGAGAGTACGGACGCAAGGCGGCAAATCAGATGGCGAACAATCCGAAGATCAAAGACCCGGCGGAAGCGGCACTGTCCGCGGTCGAAGAGGCCCTGAAGCTCGACTTCGGCGGTCCGGACGACAGCATCGCCGATTTCTCCGGCAGCGAGGATTTGCTCGGGGACCTGCATCTCGAGCCCGAGGAGAAGGCCGCGGCAACGCCGGTGCTTCCGCCCCTGCCCCAGAGCAGCGAGGCCGAGACCAGGAAGGCATCCAAGAAGGCCGAGCCCGCCGCCCCGCGGCGCGCCGCCAACGAGGACCGGCGCCCGGCCAACGACGACCGGGCCAGCGTCGGCAATCTCGTCTTTGCCCTGCAGCGCCGTGCCTCGAGCACGCCGATCTGGATCGCCCTCGTCCTGTCGATCGTCTGGGCGACCATCGGCGGCGCCATCGGCATCGCCATGTGGGGTTCCGACATCGCCGAAGCGCTCGCCAACCCGGCCGGGATCGTTCAGAAGCCGCATCTGATCGGCCTTGGCATTTCGATCGCGCTTCCCGTCGTCTTCTTCTTCGTCATGGCGACGATGATCCGTCGCGCCGCCGAGATGCGGCTCGTCGCCCGCGCCATGACCGAGGTCGCGATCCGTCTCGCCGAGCCGGAGAGCGTTGCCAAGGAAGCCGTCATCAGCGTCTCCCAGGCGATCCGCCGCGAAGTGACCGCCATGGGCGACGGCGTCGAGCGGGCGCTGGCGCGGGCCAGCGAGCTCGAGGTGATGGTCCACAACGAGGTCGCCTCGCTCGAGCGCTCCTACAACGACAACGAGCTGCGCATCCGCAGCCTCGTCGAGGAGCTGGTCAGCCAGCGCGAAGCCATCATCAACAATTCGGAGCGCGTGCGCGCCGCCATCGAGGGCGCCCACAAGGACTTCGCCGACGAGATCGCGGCGACCGGCTCCTCGATCGTCGATCGTCTCGCCGACACCGGCGAGCGCATCACCAACACGCTCGGCGACAAGGGCGAGCGCCTGACGCTTGCGCTGTCGAGCGCCGGCGAGACCATGGTGCATCTCCTCACCACGCGCGGCGAGGAAGTCACCAGCACCCTCTCCGAGACCGCGGACGGCATCGCCCGCACGCTCACCGAGCGCGGCGCCGAGATCAACGACACGCTCGCCCAGCGCTCCGGCGAAGTCGCGGATACCCTCGAGACCCGGGTCGGCGCGCTCACCGACACGCTGCACATCCGCGTTTCCGAGATCAACGAGATGCTCAACATCCGCACCTCGGAGATCAACGACACGCTCAACCTGCGCACGGCCGAGATCAACGACACGCTCACCAGCCGCAGCGCCGAGATCACCGACACGCTGGCCGGCGCCGGCACGGCGATCGCCGAGACCATCAGCGAGCGCGGCCGCGAGGTGAACGACACGCTCGTTGCCGCCGGCACCGCGCTGACCACCACCTTCACCGACCGGGCGAGCGCCGTCACCGATTCCATCACGACCTCCGGCATGGAGATCATCGAGGCGATCGGCGGGCGCGCCAACGAGGTCAACGAGGCGCTGAAGACCACCGGCGAGTCGCTGCTCGTCGACCTCGCCCTGCGCGGCGGCGAAATCACCGACCGCCTGGACGAGACCGGCACGCGCATCGCCGAGACCATCACGACCAAGGGCGGCGACCTCGCCGACCGTCTGGACGCCACCGGCAACCGCATCTTCGAGGCGATCAACATCAACGGCACCGACCTCGAGAGCCGTCTCGCCGAGACCGGCGGCGCCATCGCCAACCTCATCGACGAGCGTTCGCTCGAGATGCGCAACGGCCTGGAAATCGCCGGCATGGCCGTCAACGAGGCCCTCGGCAGCCAGAGCCATCAGCTGATCGAGCGCCTCGCCACGATCGGCGCCGAAGTCGCCAAGGCGATCGCGGCGCGTGGCATGAAGGTCAACGAGGCCATCGTCGAATCGAGCACCGAGCTCGCCAACACCATCGCCCAGCGCGGCGAGGAGCTGCGCGACGCCCTCGCCGGCCGGATCGGCGAGTTCGACGAGATCGTGACGGGCCGCGGCGCCCTGCTGGTCGACACCCTGACCAACCGGGCCAGCGACGTCGACCGGGCCATGGCCGATCGCCTCGAGGCGATCGAGCGCGGCATGATCGAGGGCACCGAGCACATGGCGGCCGTCCTCGACCAGCGGGCGATGACCTTCGAGATGACGATTGCCGAGCGGCTGGCGCATTTCGACGAGTCCGTCGGCCAGCGTTCCGGCGAGATCGCCGACACCCTCACCCAGCGTTCCGACCTCTTCCGCGACCTGTTCGCCAGCCAGATCGAGGAATTCGGTCAGGCGATCGGCGGCAAGGCCGACGAGATCGGGACCGCCATCGCCGAGCGCACCGCCGCCCTCGAGACGACCGTCGAGAACCGCCTCGGCTCGTTCGACCGCGGCATCGGCGAGCGCCTCGACCAGGCAACCGAGGCCTTCGCCACCAAGGCGGACGCCCTTGCCACGACGCTCGACGAGCGTACCGCCAAGATCGACGGCGCCCTCGACAACCGCCTGCGCCAGATCAACGAGACGCTGATCGGCCGCACCCGCGAGCTCGCCGGCGCCTTCTCGGCCGGCCAGGAGGAGATCAACGCCGCCCTCGACCGTCGCGTCGCCGATGTCGGCAACGCGCTCGCCGATCAGGCCCGCGAGATCACCGACACGCTGGCGGACCGCATCTCCGAGATCAATGTCTCGCTCGGCTCGAAGGTGTTCGAGGTGGTTGAGTCGCTCTCCGAGCGCTCGGACGACCTGGAACGTCTGATGACCGACCGTC
>JAKPQE010000166.1 GCA_029572955.1 Pseudomonadota bacterium | reverse complement strand
CGTCGAACGCTTCTTCTGCAAACTCAAGCACTTCCGTCGCATCGCAACACGCTTCGACAAACTCGCCAGAAACTTCCTCGCCGCAGTCGCCCTCGCGTCAATCCGATTGTGGACCCGGCATTATGAGTCCACGACCTAGCGCCGCTCGTCCTGTCGCGGGTTCGACCGACCGTTCCTCGATTGGCCGCGTTTCCGGAGGGCGAACCGGTCCTCACTTCGCCAGGAAACGCTCGGGCCCCGCCTCACAGGATGAAGCGGCTGAGGTCGGTGTTGCGGGCGATGTCGCCGATATGGTCGTTCACATAGGCGGCGTCGATCGTCACCGTGTCGCCGGAGCGGTCCGGCGCGGTGAAGCTGATCTCGTCGAGGATGCGCTCCATCACCGTCTGCAGGCGGCGGGCGCCGATATTCTCGATCGAAGCGTTGATCTCGACGGCGATGTCGGCGATCGCGTCGATCGCATCCTCGGTGAAGTCCAGCGTCAGGCCCTCGGTGGCGAGCAGCGCCACATACTGCTTGATGAGGCTCGCCTCGGTGTCGGTGAGGATGCGGCGGAAGTCCTCCTTCGAAAGCGCCTTCAGCTCGACGCGGATCGGCAGGCGGCCCTGCAGCTCCGGCAGGAGATCCGACGGCTTGGCGACGTGGAAGGCGCCGGAGGCGATGAAGAGGATGTGGTCGGTCCGCACCTGGCCGTGCTTGGTGGCGACCGTCGTGCCCTCGATCAGCGGCAGCAGGTCGCGCTGCACGCCCTCGCGCGAGACGTCGGCGCCGCCCCTGCCCTCGCGGGCGCAGATCTTGTCGATCTCGTCGAGAAAGACGATGCCGTTCTCCTCGACCGCGCGCACCGCCTCGGCGACGATCTGGTCGTCGTCGAGCAGGCGGTCGGATTCCTCGGCGATCAGCAGCTCGTAGGAATCCTTGACGTTGACCGAGCGCTGCTTGGTGCGGCCGCCGAAGGCCTTGCCGAGCATCTCGTTGATGTTGATCATGCCGACCGAGGCGCCCGGCATGCCGGGAATGTCGAAGCTCGGCATGCCCGACGAGGTGTCGCGCAGCTCGATCTGGATTTCCTTGTCGTCGAGTTCGCCGTTGCGCAGGCGGCGGCGGAAGGCCTCGCGGGTCGCTTCACTCGCGGACGTGCCGACGAGCGCCTCGATCACCCGTTCCTCGGCGGCGAGGTGGGCGCGGGCCTGGACGTCCTTGCGCTTCTGCTCGCGCACCAGCGAGATCGCCACCTCGACGAGGTCGCGCACGATGCTCTCGACGTCGCGGCCGACATAGCCGACCTCGGTGAACTTGGTCGCCTCGACCTTCATGAACGGCGCGCCGGCGAGCCGCGCCAGGCGCCGGGAGATCTCGGTCTTGCCGACGCCGGTCGGGCCGATCATCAGGATGTTCTTCGGCTGGACCTCGTCCTTCATCGCGCCTTCGAGCTGCTGGCGGCGCCAGCGGTTCCTGAGGGCGATGGCCACGGCGCGCTTGGCGTCCTTCTGGCCGATGATGAAGCGGTCGAGTTCGGAAACGATCTCGCGGGGGGAAAATTCGGTCATGTCGCTTTGGTCCAGGCTGTCGGTTCAGCGGTCGGCGTCGAGGCTTTCCAGGACGACCGAGCCGTTGGTGTAGACGCAGATGTCGGCGGCGATCGCCATCGCCTTCCTGGCGATGTCCTCGGCGCTCATCTCGGTGTCGACGAGGGCCTTGGCGGCGGCGAGCGCATAATTGCCGCCCGAGCCGATGCCGATGACGCCACCCTCGGGCTCGAGCACGTCGCCGGTGCCGGTGAGGACGAGGCTCGTCGAGGCGTCGACGACGATCATCATCGCCTCCAGGCGGCGCAGATAGCGGTCGGTGCGCCAGTCCTTGGCGAGTTCGACGGCGGCCCGCACGAGCTGGCCGGGATACTGTTCGAGCTTGGCCTCGAGGCGCTCGAGCAGGGTGAAGGCGTCTGCCGTCGCGCCGGCGAAGCCGGCAATGACGCTGCCATTGGCGAGGGTGCGCACCTTGCGGGCGGTATGCTTGATCACGGTCTGGCCGAGCGAGACCTGGCCGTCGCCGGCGACGACGACGCGACCGCCTTTCCTCACCGTGACGATGGTGGTGCCGTGCCAGCCGGTCGGGTCGTGTTCGCTCATGGCAGTCTTTCCTTACAGGTGACGGTGCGGCCGGCTCAGGACGGGGTTCCGGCGTCGCCGCCGGCGGCGGGCCCGACCTTCGGCAGGAACGCCAGCACGAGGACGAGCGGGAAGAAGAGAACCGTCGCTATGACCCAGCCACGGCGGCTGCGGCCCTTCTGCCAGGCGAGATTGTCGGCAAGGAAGGCCGCGCCGATGGTAAGGGCGACGAGGAGGACGACGTTGGACATCTCGCTCTCGGTTTTCTTGGAGGCGCGGGCCCCGCATCGGGCCGGGGCGCCGGTGCCGTCAACCCATCGTGAACTCGGTCTTGCGCATATGTAGTCGGGCGCCATGGATTTGCAAACGCCGGCTCGCGGCTATGGCGCCGCGGGCGAAGCGCTGCTAAAACGTCGCCAACCGGAAAACCACCGGGGAAATCGGGGTTTGACCGCCCTTCCCGGGTCCGTTTCAGGGCATGCGGTCGCAACCCGGTCCGACGTCGCCCGCGGGCGGCGATCCGGGGACGTCCGAAAGAGACCAGGAGAGTGCCATGCGCACCGCCACGATCAGCCGCACCACCAAGGAAACCGAGATCGAAGTCACGATCGATCTCGACGGCACCGGCGTCTACGACGTCGCGACCGGGGTCGGTTTCTTCGACCACATGCTGGAGCAGCTGTCGCGGCACTCGCTGATCGACATCACCGTCCGGGCCAAGGGCGACCTGCACATCGACTTCCACCACACCGTGGAGGATGTCGGCATCGCGCTCGGCCTCGCCATCGCCAAGGCGCTCGGCGACAAGCGCGGCATCTCGCGCTATGCCTCGATCGAGCTGCCGATGGACGAGACGCTGACGCGCTGCGCCATCGACGTCTCCGGCCGGCCCTATCTCGTCTGGAAGGTGCGTTTCGACCGCGACAAGATCGGCGAGATGGACACCGAGCTGTTCCGCGAGTTCTTCCAGGCGCTCGCTCAGAACGGCGGGCTGACGCTGCACCTCGAAACGCTCTATGGCGAGAACAACCACCATATCGCCGAATCGACCTTCAAGGCGCTCGCCCGGGCCCTGCGCTCGGCGCTCGCCATCGATCCTCGGGTCGCCGGCGACCTGCCCTCGACCAAGGGCCGGCTCGGCGACTGACGGGAGGCGTCCGTGACCGTCTATCTTGCCTATGCACCGCCGATCGCCGCGGGCGACGAGGACCGGTTGCCGGACGAGGTGGTCTTCGTGCGCGATGGTTTCTCGTGGGCGGCGCTGATCTTCGGTCCCTTGTGGCTGATCGCGCAGCGGATGTGGGCGGTGCTCGCCGGCTGGCTCGTCGTCACCGCCGCGCTCTCGGCGCTCGACTACTGGCTCGGCGGTCCCGGGCCGGTCGTCGTCAACGCCCTTTTCAACCTCTTGTTCGCGCTCGAGGCGAACTTCCTGCGCGGCTGGACGCTGGAGAAGAAGGGCTGGCATTTCATGGGCGTCGCCACCGGCCGCGACCAGGACGAATGCGAGCGCGATTTCTTCGCCGACTGGGCCAAGCGCAGGCCCGACTATTTCAAGCTGCCGCCGGCTGCCCGCAAGGCGCTGGCGCCGCGACAGGTGATCGGCGTCTTCCCGGCGCCGGGGAGATCCACATGACCGTTGCGATTATCGATTACGGATCCGGCAATCTGCGCTCGGCGGCCAAGGCCTTCGAGCGCACGGCGCGCGAGAGCGGCGCCGGCGAAGTGATCCTGACCACCGACCCGGCGGCCGTCGCGGCGGCCGACCGCATCGTCCTGCCGGGCGTCGGCGCCTTCGCCGACTGCCGGGCCGGGCTCCTCGCCGTCGACGGCATGGTCGAGGCGCTGACCGAGGCGGTCATCGCCAGGGGCCGGCCGTTCCTCGGTATCTGCGTCGGCATGCAGCTGATGGCGAGCCGCGGTCTCGAACACGGCGTCAGCGAAGGCTTCGGCTGGATCGCCGGCGACGTCGTCAGGATCGAGCCGACCGACCCGACGCTGAAGGTGCCACACATGGGCTGGAACACGCTCGACGTGGTCAACAGCCATGCCCTTCTCGACGGCATCGAGACGGGACCGGAGGGGCTGCACGCCTATTTCGTCCATTCCTATCACCTGAAGGCCACGAACCGGGCCGAGGTCGTCGCCGAGACCAATTACGGCGGCCCGGTCACGGCCTTCGTCGGTCGCGACAATCTCGCCGGAACGCAGTTCCATCCCGAGAAGAGCCAGAAGCTCGGGCTCCGGCTCATCGCCAATTTCCTGAGGTGGAATCCGTGATCCTTTTCCCGGCGATCGACCTGAAAGACGGCCAGTGCGTGCGGCTGAAGCTCGGCCTCATGGAAGAGGCGACGGTCTTCAACGACGACCCGGCGGCGCAGGCCCGTCAGTTCGAAGCCGAGGGCTTTAAGTTCCTGCACGTCGTCGACCTCAACGGCGCCTTCGCCGGCCGCTCGATCAACGGGGCGGCCGTCGAGGCGATCCTCGGCGCGGTGACGATGCCGGTGCAGCTCGGCGGCGGCATCCGCGACATGGCCGGCATCGAGGCCTGGCTCGAAAAGGGCATCCGGCGCGTCATCCTCGGCACCGTCGCGGTGCGCGATCCCGATCTCGTCAAGGCCGCCTGCAAGGCCCATCCGGGCCGCATCGCCGTCGGCATCGACGCCAAGGGCGGCAAGGTCGCGGTCGAGGGCTGGGCGGAAGCCTCCGAACTCACCGCCGTCGACCTCGCCAGGAAGTTCGAGGACGCCGGCGTCTCGGCGATCATCTATACCGACATCGACCGCGACGGCGTCCTGAAGGGCCTCAACATCGCCTCGACGCTGGAGCTTGCCAACGCCGTCTCGATCCCGGTGATCGCCTCGGGCGGCCTTGCCTCGATGGCCGACATCGAACGGCTCGCCGAGCCCGATTGCGCCATCCTCGAGGGGGCCATCACCGGCCGGGCGCTCTATGACGGGCGCATCGACCCGGCCGAGGCGCTGAAGGTGCTCGCCGGGCGCTGAGGGCAGCCAGATCGAACCCGAAGGGTCTGCAAGCGCGAACGCGCCGGCCGGTCAGGCCGCCCCATCGGAGCGATGGGCGACGCGAATTCGCGTGAGATCTCGAGACCTCAACCGTTCTCGAACCCCGAGAGCACCGCGACGACGTTCTGCCCGAGCGCATCGACGGCATAGCCGCCTTCCATGACGAAAAGGGTCGGGCGCTTCAGGGCGGCAAGCCGGGCGCCGATCGTCGGGTAGTCGGCGGTCTTCAGCTTGAACTTGGAGATCGGGTCGTGCTCGTAGGTGTCCATGCCGAGCGAGACGACGAGAGCGTCCGGGCCGAAGGCAGCGATGCGGGCGAGCGCGTCGTCGAGAGCCTGCAAGTAAGCCGGCAAATCGGTGCCGAGCGCCAGCGGATAGTTTGCCGTCGTACCGACGCCGTTGCCCTCGCCAGTCTCGTCGGCATGACCGAGGAAGAACGGGTATTCGTCGCGCGGGTCGGCATGCAGCGATGAAAAGAAGACATCGCCGCGGCGATAGAAGATGGCCTGGGTGCCGTTGCCGTGGTGGTAGTCGAGATCGAGGATCGCGACCCGGCCGGCGCCGCGCTCGATCAGCCGTTCGGCGGCGATGGCGGCGTTGTTGAGGAAGCAGTAGCCGCCGTAGAAATCGCCGGCGGCGTGGTGGCCGGGCGGGCGGCAGAGGGCGAAGGCCGACGCCTCGCCGTCGGCGAGGAGGCCGGCGGCGGTCGCGGCGACCGAGGCGCCGGCCCGGGCCGCGTTCCAGGTGCCGGCCGTCAACGGCGTGCCGGCATCGAAAGAGTAGTAGGACAGGCGGCCGTCGATATCGCGCGGGCGGACCCGGCGCAGCCCGGGCACGGCCCAGGCGAGCGGCAGCGCGTCCCAGTCGCGCTCCATGGCGCTCCACTCCGCCCAGAAGCCGGCGAGGAATTCGAGATAGTCGGGGGCGTGGACGCGGGCGAGCAGCGCGTCGTCGATGGCGGCCGGGGCAAGGATGTCGCCGAGCCCGGCGCTCGCGACCGCCCTCAGCACGATCTCGGCGCGGGCCGGAATCTCGACCGCCGGCACGAGCTTGCCGTCGGAGAGTTCGAGGCGCGGCAGATGGCCGGCATGGGCCGGCGAATAGACGGTCTTCATGGGCTCACCGCCGATCTTGCGGGGCGGCGGCGGGCCGCCACCCCGGGACAGGGATCAGATGGTCTGGTTGTATTTTCCGACTTCCGGATTGCGCCGCAGCACGGCATCGACCGCGTGGAACATCTCGCGCATGCGGGCCTCCGAGACCGGGCTCTCGACGACGACGACGAGCTCCGGCTTGTTGGAGGAAGCGCGGACGAGGCCCCAGGTGCCGTCGTCGGTGACGACGCGCACGCCGT
The DNA here is from genome assembly GCA_029572955.1 of Pseudomonadota bacterium. Lineage (GTDB taxonomy): Bacteria > Pseudomonadota > Alphaproteobacteria > Rhizobiales > JAKPQE01 > JAKPQE01. Next base: position 15,630 of record JAKPQE010000166.1, on the reverse strand, counting down.
TCACCGTGACGAGGTCGACGATCGCATGGCCGTCGATCATTTCGCCGGCTGCCTTCATGTCGACGAAGGCCTTGATGACGCGCTCGGCGACCTCGTATTTCTCCTCGTCGGCGCAATGCGGCGACATGGTCGGCGAGCCCCAGGTCTTCGGCAGGCCGTTCTTCAGGTCGGCCATCGACCTGTCGGGGTTGTGGTCGAGCATGTCGAGGATGGCGAGGGCCGAGACGAGGCCGTCGTCGTAGCCGCGGCCGATCGGCGTGTTGAAGAAATAGTGGCCCGACTTCTCGAAGCCGACGATGGCGGAAAGCTCGGTCACCCGGCGCTTGATGTAGGAGTGGCCGGTCTTCCAGTAGTCGGTCCTGGCGCCGTTCCGGATCAGCACCGGATCGGTCATGAAGAGGCCGGTCGACTTGACGTCGACGACGAACCGGGCGTTCGGATGGCGGGCCGAGATGTCGCGCGCCAGCATGACGCCGACCTTGTCGGCGAAGATCTCCTCGCCCTCGTTGTCGACGACACCGCAGCGGTCACCGTCGCCGTCGAAGCCGAGGCCGACCTCGGCGCCGGTCTCGCGCACCTTGTCGGCGAGCGCGTGCAGCATCTCCATGTCTTCCGGGTTCGGATTGTAGCGCGGGAAGTTGTAGTCGAGCGCGCAGTCGAGCTCGATGACGTCGGCGCCGATGCCGCGCAGGACCTCCGGGGCGAAGGCGCCGGCCGTGCCGTTGCCGCAGGCGCACACGACCCTGATCGGGCGCTGCAGCTTCGGCCGGTTGACGAGGTCGGCGATGTAGCGCGAGGCGAAGCCGTCGACATAGCGGTAGCTGCCGCCGCCCATCAGGTCGAAGGCCGCGGCGAGCACGATTTCCTTCAGCCGGCCCATCTCGTCCGGGCCGAAGGTCAGCGGCCGGTTGGCGCCCATCTTGACGCCGGTCCAGCCATTGTCGTTGTGCGAGGCGGTGACCATGGCGACCGCCGGCACGTCGAGCTCGAACTGGGCGAAATAGGCCATCGGCGAGAGCGCGAGGCCGATGTCGTGCACCTCGCAGCCGGCGGCCATGAGGCCGGTGACGAGCGCCATCTTGATCGAGGCGGAATAGCTCCGGTAGTCGTGGGCGACGACGATGCGGCGCTCGACGCCGAGTTCGCCGAGGATCGTGCCGAGACCCATGCCGAGGGCCTGGATGCCCATCAGGTTGATTTCTGGCCCGAACAGCCAGCGCGCATCGTACTCGCGAAAGCCGGTCGGCTTGACGAGCGGCAGCGATTCATAGGCGGCGGTATTGGCTTCGAGCCTGGGCTCGGGTTTCGGGAACATCGGAAGGATCTCCGTGGGCGGGGCGCATGCGAGGCGGGCCGAGGCGCGAACTTCGTCTTGCCTTACTTGCGGGAAAGGCGGGCGGGGCGCAAGTGCGCGTGTCGAAGGATCCGGGGCGATGCGATCGCGCGAAAGCCCCGGGCTGCACGAGGTTTCAGTCGCGAAGGACGAGTTCGCGGCCGCGCATCTCGAACTGTCTGAGGCGGCTGAAGAAGCTCATGCCGAGGAGGCTGTGGTCGAGAAGGCCGGGTTTCAGGACGAGGGCGGGAACCGCGCGGACGCTGATCGGTCCGACGCGGACCTCGTCGACGAGCACGGCGGCGGCGGAAATCTTGCCGTTGGCGGTCGAGATCGGGACCACGTAGTCGCTTTCGCGCGGGCGCACGCCGACGCGTTCGGCGTCCTCGGCCGAGAGCACGATGTTGGTGGCGCCGGTATCGACCAGCATGGCGAGGCGCCGGCCGTTGACGCTGGCGTCGGCACGGAAATGACCGTCGTCGCCAGCGCGAAGCGCGACGATCCGTCCGGCGGCGGCGGTTGCCGGCGTCGTCTCCTTGGCCGGGGCGACGGCATTGCCGAAAAGCCGCACGAAACCGACCTTCGCTGCCGAGAATTCGGGCCGGTCGGCCCAGTTTTCCAGATAGCCCACCGTCGAGATGCTGGAGACCAGCATCATCGCCGCCCATGCCATCCGCTTGCCGAGAACCACGCGCTGCATCTCCCTCACGGATCCGAACGGCGCAAAGGCTAGGCGATCAGGCTTAAGGCGGGTTGAAGGCGGAGGGCGACCGGCGAACGGGGTTAACGGCTGCTTGCCGCCCCGGCGACGGTCCCGGCATAGATCTCGTCGAGCTTTTCGGCCGAGCGGCGGATGTCGAACAGGTTCTCGGCGCGTTCGCGGCCGCGCCGGGCGAGATCGGCGGCGAGGTCCGGGTCGGAAACGAGCCGTTCGACCGCCGCGCGGAGGGTTTCGACATCGCCCTTTTCGACGATGAGAGCCGCGTCGCCCGAGACATGGGCAAGGCCGTCGGCCGCACTCGTCACCAGCGCCGCGCCGCCGGCATGGGCCTCGAGGGCGGCCCGGCCGAAGGGCTCGTGCAGCGACGGCGTCAGGGCGATGGCGACGCGTTCGAGGCGGTCGCGGACGAAGCCGTGCGGCTTGTCGAAATCGACCGTCGCCCGCGCGCCGAGCGCGGCGAGCTTCGGCAGCACGGCGTCGCGATAGTCGGGATAGCTGTCGCGTTCGGTCAGAAGGAACTCGGCGCGCCAGTCGGGATGCGCCGCGAGCACCGGCCCGAGCGCCTCGGCGATCTCGTCGACGCCCTTCGAGGGCGCGAGGCGGCCGGCATAGAAGACGACCTTCTCGCGGCTTCCGGCCGGATTCCAGGTCGCAAAGTCGAGGGCGTTGTGGACGACATGCAGCGGCCGGTCGACCGCCGGCCACTTCGCCCGGAAGTCGTCGCGGCAGATCTCGCTGACGAAGACGAGGCCGGCGAGGCGACGATAGGCGCGATGGCGCCAGAAGCGATGGAAGGCGCCGCGCGGAGGCTTCTCGAAATTATGGGTGTGATAGAGCACCGGCACCGGCGCGAGCTTCCGCGCGATGATCGCCGCCGTCGGCAGGTGCTGGTGGACGACGACGACATCGGCACGCCAGGCGGCGATCGCCTCGGCGACCCGCACGGCATGGACGCGATAGGTGCAATGCTGCGGCACGAACGCGATGTCGAGATCGCGATACGGCTCCTCGACCGGCTTGGCGAAAATGCGGGTCTGGTAGCGGTTGGCGCTGAAGCTGACGAAGTCGTGGATGCAAAGATCGATCGACGTCGCCTTCTTGGGCGACATGAACATGTTGCGGGTGGCGACGACGGCGATCTTCATCGCCGTGCTCTAGCGAACTCCCGGGACCAAGTCCATTCGCCGATCAGGTACCGCGCGGTTTTGCCCGACGGGTCGGCGGCGCGGCGAGCGGGTCGTCCGGCCAGGGGTGCTTGGGATAGCGCCCCTTCATCTCGGTCTTGACCGCCTGATAGGAGCCGCGCCAGAAGCCGGGCAGGTCCCGCGTCACCTGCACCGGGCGATGGGCCGGCGACAGGAGTTCCAGCGTCAGCGGCACCTTGCCGTCGACGATCGCCGGGTGGCTATCGAGGCCGAACAGCTCCTGCACCCTGACGGCGAGCGCCGGGCCGCCGGGCGCATCGTAGTCGATGGCGATGCGCGAGCCGGTCGGCACCTCGAAATGGCTCGGCGTCAGCCGGTCGATGTCGTGCGCCAGCCGCCAGGGCACGAGACCCTCGATCGCCTGACGCAGATCGTCGGCGGAAATCTCGGCAATCGATCGTTTGCCGGCAATGAATGGCAGGAGCCAGTGTTCGAACGTTTCCGTGAGGGCGGCGTCGGAAAGGTCGGGCCAGTCGCCACCGTCCCTGTCGCCGTTCGCATGCTCGGCGATGAAGGCGACGCGGCCGCGCCACTGGCGGAGCGACTTCGTCCAGGGCAGGCATTCGATGCCGAGGCTGCGGATGCCGCCGACGAGCGCCGCCGCGACGGCCTCGGCGTCGGGATCCGTCAGCACCTCCTCGGCAAGGACGAGGCGGCCGAGGCGCCGCCGGCGGCGGGCCCGCACGGCCTTCGCCGCGGGCTCGAAGCGGACGTCGTCCTCGACGATGATGTGCGCGGCGAAATCGGCCTCGATCTCGTCGCGGCCGATCGGCGCGGCGAGCAGGATGCGGGCGTCGGCGCCGCCGCCCTGCAGCTCGGCGACGGCAAGGAAGGGCTCGGTGGCGAGGCGATCGGCGACGTCGAGGCGGGCGCCGCGGCCATTGGCGAGGACGAAGGTGCCGTCGCGGCCGCGCGCCCTGGCGATGCGGTCCGGATAGGCGAGCGCGACGGTGGCGCCGCAATGCTCGACGTCGTCGTCGCCCTCGGCGCCGCCGGCAAGTGCCGCCCAGCGCCGTGCGAGGCCCTTCAGCGTTTCGCCGCGCTTGCCGCGATCGCGGCGCAGCCCGGTGACCCGATCGCGCAGGTCGGCGGAAGTGCCGCCGGTGCCACGCTCGGTCAGCACCACGGCGATCTCGGCGGCGAGGCGGCCGCGGCCCGCTGCGGCGGCGCGGTGGACCATGTGGGCAAGGCGCGGCGGCAGCGGCAGGCGGCGCAGCGCCTCGCCTTCCGGCGTGATCGCGCCGTCGCCGTCGAGGGCGTCGAGGTCCTTCAGCAGCGCCACGGCTTCCTCGAAGGCGGCGCGCGGCGGCGGATCGACGAAGCGCAATCCGTCCGGCGTGCGCACCCCCCAGGCGGCGAGATCGAGGACGAGAGAAGCGAGGTCGGCGTCGAGGATTTCCGGGCGGCCATGGGCGACGAGCGCCCGGGTCTGCGCCTCGTCCCAGAGCCGGTAGCAGACGCCGGGCCCGGTTCGGCCGGCGCGGCCACGGCGCTGGTCGGCGGCGGCGCGGGTGACGCGAACGGTCTCGAGACGGGTGAGGCCGCTCGCCGGCTCGTAGCGCGGCACGCGGGCAAGGCCGCAATCGACGACGACGCGGACGCCCTCGATGGTGAGGCTGGTCTCGGCGATCGCAGTGGCGAGCACCACCTTGCGCCGGCCGGCGGGCGCGGGCGAGATCGCGCGGTCCTGTTCGGCCGGCGAGAGCGCGCCATAGAGCGGGGTAAGGTCGACATCGGCCGGCAGATGGCCGTCGAGCCGCTCCGCCGTGCGGGCGATCTCGCCCATGCCCGGCAGGAAGACGAGGACGCTCCCCGGCTCCTCGGCGAGCGCCTTGCGCACCGCGCCGGCGACCTCGTCCTCGATGCGGCGGGCGGGATCGCGGCCGGGATGGCGGGTCTCGACCGGGAAGGCGCGGCCCGCGCTCTCGATCACCGGCACGTCGCCGAGATGGCCGGCGATGCGCGTCGCTTCGAGGGTCGCCGACATGACGAGGAGACGCAGGTCCGGGCGCAACGCGCCCTTGACGTCGAGGGCGAGGGCGAGGGCGAGATCGGCTTCGAGGCTGCGCTCGTGGAACTCGTCGAAGAGGATCGCGGCGACGCCGTCGAGGCCCGGATCGTCGAGCACCATGCGGGTGAAGACGCCCTCGGTGACGAGTTCGATGCGGGTGCGGTTCGAGACCTTCGATTCGAGCCGGACGCGATAGCCGACGGTCTCGCCGACGGCCTCGCCGCGCATCGATGCCATGCGGCGGGCGGCGGCGCGGGCGGCGAGGCGGCGCGGCTCGAGGACGAGAATGCGGCCGTCGCCGCGCCACGGCGCATCGAGAAGGGCAAGCGGCACGCGCGTCGTCTTGCCGGCGCCGGGCGGCGCGACGAGCACCGCGTCGCCCTTCTCGAGGGCGGCAAGGAGCGCGGGAAGCACCGCCTCGATCGGCAGGTCGGTCCGCTCCGTCATCGGCGCGCCTCGCGGCACTCTCCCGTCGCTCGATTTGCCCGAAAACCGGTTCCCACTTTTCGGATCTCGCTAAAGGGCCACGACCGGACCGCCGGCGGCGGCGGCATCGGCGGCGTCGTGGGTGACGAGCAGCACCGGCAGGGCGTGTTCGCGGGCGGCGCCGAAGACGAGCTGGCGGATCTGGTCGCGCAGCCCCGCGTCGAGCCGCGAGAACGGCTCGTCGAGCAACAGCGCGCGCGGCTTCGACAAGAGTACGCGGGCAAGCGCGACGTGGGCGCGCTGGCCGCCGGAGAGCGTTGCCGGGTCGCGCTCGCCAAAGCCGTCGAGGCCGATGCCGGCGAGCGCCTCGTCGACGGCGGCGCGGCGTGCCTTGCGACCGCGCACTTGCGGATCGAGGGCAAAGAGCAGGTTGCCGGCGACCGAGAGATGCGGGAACAGGAGGTCGTCCTGGAAGAGGACGCCGATGCGGCGCAGCGCCGGGGCGACGTCGGTGACGTCGACGCCGTCGAGCTTGACCCGTCCCTTGCCGGTGAAGGCCGGGGCAAGGAAGCCGCCGACATAGGCGAGCAGGGTCGACTTGCCGACGCCGCTCGGGCCCATGACGGTCGCCACCTCGCCGGGCGCGACGGCAAGCGAGAGTTCGATGAGCACGCGGTCCGCACGGGCGATGCGGATGCGCTCCAGCACCAGCCCTCTTGTCGCGATGGTGGTCATGCGGTTCATGCGGCCGCCCTCATGGCGCTTCGATCGCGATAGAGCACGGCCGGCAGGGCGAGCGCAATCCAGAAGCCGACGAAGGGCAGCACCATCTGGACGATCGCATAGACGCCGATGACGCGGCGGTCGCGGCCGGCGGCGAGCGCCACCGCCTCGGTCGTCACGGTCGGCACGCGGCCGCCGCCGACGAGCAGCGTCGGCAGATACTGGCCGACCGAGACGGCGAAGCCGACGGCGGCGGCAACCAGAATGGCGGCGAGCAGCATCGGCGCGCGCACCCGCCAGAAGGCGCGGGCCGGGCTGGCGCCGAGGGTCGCGGCGACGGCGACATAGCGCCGGTCGAAGGCACGCCAGGGATCGGAAAGCGCGAGGAACACATACGGCAGCACGAAGACGAGATGGGCGACGACGACGGCGCCGAGCGTGCCGTCGAGGCCGAAACGGAAGAACAGCACCTGCAGCCCGTAGAGGAAGGCGACCTGGGGCACGAGCAGCGGCAGATAGAGGACGAGGAGCGAGCGGTCGCCGCCGTCGCGGCCGGTGCGGGCCTCGTTTTCGAGGCAGGCAAGGGTGAGGACGAGGGCGACGAGGGTCGCGACGATGCCGACGACGAAGGTCGCGGCGACGGGATCGGCGAGCGTGCCGGCGGCGCGGTGCCAGCCTTCGAGCGTGAAGCTCGCCGGCAGGACGTCGGGAAAGCGCCAGGGGCCGGCGAGCGACCACACGGCAAGGCCGGCAAGGCCGAGGACGATGGCGGCGACGGCAAGGCTCATCGCCGCGGCGGCGGCGAAGCGCACCGCGCCATCGGCGGTCCCGCGCCGGCCGCTGGCGACCGCCGCCGCGCCGAGCCGGGCGACGAGGCGCTCGCCGAGGATCCAGACGGCGATCGCCGAAAGGGTAACGGCGATCTGCAGCAGCGCGCCGGCCGAGGCGCGGAAGCGCATGGCGAGGTCCGGGTCGTTCATCCAGCGCACGAGCTGGACGGCGAGCGGCGGCGGGTTGGTCGGCCCGAGCACGAGGGCGACGTCGACGACCGAGGAGGCATAGGCGATGACGGCGAAGACCGGCAGGCGGATCTGGCGGTAGAGGCGCGGGAAGACGGCGAAGAGGAAGCCGGCGGTCTTGCCGTAGCCGAGGCTCGCGGCGACGTGGGCCGAGCGGGCGGCGTCGGTCTGCGGCAGGGCGGCGAGCGCCATCAGCAGCAGGAACGGGATCTCCTTGGCGACGAGCCCGGCCATCATGGCAAGGCCCATCGGGTCGTTGACGACGAGGAAGTCGGGCGGATAGCGCCAGCCGGTGAGTTCCGGCGAGACGAGGCGGACGAGCCAGCCGGACGGCGCGATGAGAAAGGCGATGCCGAAGGCCGCCGCGGCGTGCGGCACCGAGAGCAGCGGCGAGACGATGCGGCGCAGCACGGCAAAGACCGGCGTGCCGAGCCAGCCGGCGATGAAGAAGGTGACGACGAGGAGCGCGGCGAGCGTCGTGATCAGCCCGGCCGCGAGGCTGAGCAGGATCGAGCGGCCGAGCCCCGCCGTCGCGGCGAGATCGGCAAAGGGGGCAAGGCCGAAGCTCTCGCCGCCGAGCACCGGCAGATAGCCGAAGGCCGGCAGGGCGACGCCGACGAGGCCGGCGACGACCGGGCCGATCAGGACGAGAATGGTGAGGGGCGGGGCGAGACGCAGCATGTCGTTTTTCCCCTCCCCTCGCTGTCTCAGGCGCCGTAGCGCTTCTTCCAGGCCTCCTCGAGGCGGACCATCCAGGAGGGATGCGGCTCGGGCAGGACCTTGCCGAGTTCGGCCGGCGACAGCGTCGCGATGCCGAGGTCGATGGCATCGAGCCGGGCGCGATCCGCGGCCGCGAGGCGGGCGACGTCGAGCACGGTGAAATCGCCCCAGACCTCCGGCTTCTGCTTCTCGATCTGGGCGTCCGGCGACATCAGGAAGTCGGCGACGACCATGGCGCCGGCCTTGGCATTGGCATTGAACGGCATCGCCACGAAATGGGTGTTGCCGATGGTGCCGATGTCCATGACGTAGGAGCGCACGGTGTCGGGCAGCTCGCCCTTGCCGATCGCCGTCGACGCCTCGGTCTGGTGGAACGAGAAGGCGATCTCGATCTCGCCGTCGGCAAGGAGGGTTCTGAGCGCCGAGGCGTTTTCCGGAAACGCCCGGCCCTCGCGCCACATCAGCGGATGGAGCTTGTCGAGATAGGCAAAGAGCGGCGCCGCCGCGGCGTCGAAATCGGTCTCCTCGGCCGGCTTCTCGAGCATGGCGCGGTCGGGCACGAGCTCGTAGAGCATCTGCTTGAGGAAGGTCGAACCGGTGAAATCGGGCGGCTGCGGATAGGTGAAGCGGCCGGGATGAGCGGCCGCCCAGTCGATCAGGCTCTGCGCCGATTTCGGTGCGTCCGGCGTGCGCGCCGTGTCGTGGTAGAAGACGAGCTGGGCCATGCCCCAGGGCGCCTCGAGGCCGTCGACCGGCACGGTGAAGTCGCTCGTCGTCGTCGGCTTGCCGGCGGTGTCGACGAGGGCGTAGTTCGGCAGCGCGCTCGACCAGGGTGCGGCGGCGAGCAGGCCCTCGCGCTTCATGGCGGCGAAGTTCTCGCCGTTGATCCAGACGAGATCGACCGAGCCGCCCCCGGTCTTGCCGGCGGTCTTTTCGGCGAGCACCCGGGCGACGACCTCGGCGGTGTCGGAGACCTTGGCGTGGACGAGCTTCACGCCGAAGCGCTTCTCGACCTCGGCGCCGACCCAGGCGATGTAGTCGTTGATGCGCGATTCGCCGGCCCAGGCGTGCCAGTAGACGGTCTCGCCCTTGGCCTCGGCGAGCACCGCGTCCCAGTTCTTCGGATCGGGATCGGCCGCCGCCGCGCCGCCCGTTGCCAGCCCCAGAACGAGCGCGGCGGCGCCCAGCCGTTTCCAGATCGTCACTCGGAATTCCTCCCCTCATGGCCGTTTTCCGCCGATCGGAGCCCTTCTTGCCGCGGCGGCCGGCGCTTTCGTCACCTTTGGAGCGCACCGGCGGCCAAGCGTCAAGACACGCTATTTTGAGCGCCGCGCGAGGCACCCCGACGATGCGGGGTTGCGTTCGCCTCGCGTCTCGGGCAATGCGGTTCGCGATGACGACCGCGACCGCCCCGATCGACGCCCTGGCCGCCGCGCTGGCGGAACGGCCGGACATGGCCGGCGTCCGGGCCGAGGACATCGTGCCGCTCGCCGATACCGGCCTTGCCCACTGGCATGCCCGCATCGGGACGACGGGCCGGCTGGCGCGCATGCCGAAGCAGAGCCAGATGCGGCTCGGCGCGGCCGAGAACCTCGCCTACCAGGCCGAGTCCTTCCGCGCCGCCGAACCCTCCGGGCACACGCCGAAGCTTTTCGACGTCGTCGCGCCGACGGCCGGGCTGCCGCTCGGGGCGCTGATCGTCGAGGCCATCGACGGCCGGCCGCCGCACCTGCCGGACGACCTCACAGCCATCGCCGAAGCGCTCGCCGCCCTTCACAGATGCCCGACCGACGGGGCGGCCGCCGGCCTCAAGCGTTCCGCCAACCCGCTGACGGCGATGCTCCTCGAGGTCCGCGACCAGGCCGAATATCTCGAGCCGGCCGAGCTCGACCCGGTCGCCGAGCTCGACATCCGCTCCGAACTCGACAAGGTGTTCCGCCAGGTCGAGCGCCTGTCGCGGCCGCCGCGGGCGCTGATCTCGTTCGACGCCCATCCCGGCAATTTCCTCATCGAGGCGGGCGGGCGGGCGGTGCTCGTCGATCTCGACAAGATGCGCCTGTCCTCGCCGGGCTTCGACCTCGCCCATGCGACGCTCTACACCTCGACGACCTGGGACCCGAACACCAGCGCCGAGCTGACCGAGGCCGACACCGCCGCCTTCTACGCCGCCTGGGAGGCGGCGATGGGCGAGGCCGCGGCGGCGCACCGGCCGTTTCTCGAAATCACCCGGCGGCTGATGTGGCTCTGGTCGGTGACCTGGTGCGCCAAATGGCAGGTGCTCTCCGGCGACGCCGCCAAGGACGCCGAGGCGGTCGAGGCCAATGCCGAGGACTGGTCGGAGGCCAAGAGCGAGCCCAAGCTCATCGCCCATGTCGCGGCGCGCGTCGCCGATTATCTGGCGCCGGCGACCATCGCCAAGGTGCGCCGGACCCTCGTTCTCAAGGGTTGATCCGCATGCCTTCAGGCTTCGCGACTAAACCCTTGCACAGGCGGGGAAACGAGGCGGTTTCGGCATGAAATCGCGGGGCCGATGCCCTATATTCTGCAGACGAGCGAATCACTTCCGAAAAGAGACGGGTGGCAATGGCCGAAAATCAGAGCCCGGCCGACAGCGGCAACGGCTACGGCGCCGAATCCATCAAGGTCCTCAAGGGCCTCGACGCGGTGCGCAAGCGCCCCGGCATGTATATCGGCGATACCGACGACGGATCCGGCCTGCATCACATGGTCTACGAGGTCGTCGACAACGCGATCGACGAGGCGCTCGCCGGCTATGCGACGCGGGTCACCGTGACGCTCGAGGCCGACGGTTCGGTGACGGTGACCGACGACGGGCGTGGCGTGCCGACCGACATCCATCCCGGCGAGGGCGTCTCGGCGGCCGAGGTCATCATGACCCAGCTGCACGCCGGCGGTAAGTTCGACCAGAATTCCTACAAGGTTTCCGGCGGCCTGCACGGCGTCGGCGTCTCGGTCGTCAACGCGCTCTCGACCCATCTGAAGCTGCGCGTCTTCCGGGCCGGCCACGAGCACTTCATGAGCTTCACCGACGGCGTCGCCGACGCCCCGCTCGTCGTCGTCGGCGAGTGCGGCAAGGCGACCGGCACGCACGTCAACTTCCTGCCGAGCCCGGCGACGTTTTCGAGGATCGAGTTCGATTACGCGACGCTCGAGCACCGGCTGCGCGAGCTCGCTTTCCTCAATTCGGGCGTCACCATCCGCCTCACCGACGATCGCGGCGTCGAGCCGAAGTCGGAGGAGATGCATTACGACGGCGGCCTCGAGGCCTTCGTGCGCTATCTCGACCGCAACCGCCATCCGCTGATCCCGGCGCCGATCGCGGTGCGCGCCGAGCGTGACGGCATCTCCGTCGAGGCGGCGCTGTGGTGGAACGACAGCTACCACGAGAACGTGCTCGCCTTCACCAAAAACATCCCGCAGCGCGACGGCGGCACCCATCTCGCCGGCTTCCGCGGGGCGCTCACCCGCCAGGTCACCGGCTATGCCGAGTCGGCCGGCATTTCGAAGCGCGAGAAGGTGGCGCTGACCGGCGACGACTGCCGCGAGGGCCTGACCTGCGTGCTGTCGGTCAAGGTGCCCGATCCGAAGTTCTCCTCGCAGACCAAGGACAAGCTCGTCTCCTCGGAGGTGCGCCCGGTCGTCGAGGGCATCGTCAACGAGATGCTCGGCCAGTGGTTCGAGGAACATCCGAGCGAGGCGCGCACCGTCGTCTCCAAGGTGGTCGAGGCCGCGGCGGCGCGCGAGGCCGCCCGCAAGGCGCGCGAACTGACGCGGCGCAAGGGCGCGCTCGACGTCGCCTCGCTGCCCGGCAAGCTCGCCGACTGCCAGGAGCGCGATCCGGCCAAGTCCGAACTCTTCCTCGTCGAGGGCGATTCGGCGGGCGGCTCGGCCAAGCAGGGCCGCGACCGCGCCACCCAGGCGGTGCTGCCGCTGCGCGGCAAGATCCTCAATGTCGAGCGTGCCCGCTTCGACAAGATGCTGTCGTCGAACGAGATCGGCACGCTGATCACGGCGCTCGGCACCGGCATCGGCCGCGACGACTTCAACATCGACAAGCTGCGCTACCACAAGATCGTCATCATGACGGACGCCGACGTCGACGGCGCCCATATCCGCACCCTGCTGCTCACCTTCTTCTTCCGGCAGATGCCGGCGATCATCGAGCGCGGCCACCTCTTCATCGCCCAGCCGCCGCTCTACAAGGTCAAGCGCGGCCAGTCGGAGCGCTACCTGAAGGACGAGCGGGCGCTCGAGGATTTCCTGATCGACGCCGGCCTCGACGAGGCGGTGCTGAAGCTCGCCTCGGGCGAGGAGATCGCCGGGGCGGACCTGCGCGCCCTCGTCGACGAGGCCCGCCTCGTCAAGACGGTGCTCGAGGGTCTGCATTCGCGCTACCGGCGCATGGTGCTGGAGCAGGCGGCGATCGCCGGCGCACTGTCGCCGGACGTCCTTGCCGACGCCGGCAAGGCGCAGGGCGCGGCCGACTACATCGCCCGCCGCCTCGACACGATCTCGGAGGAGACCGAACGCGGCTGGCAGGGCACGGCGACCGACGACGGCGGCCTGCTGTTCGAGCGCACCGTGCGCGGCGTCAAGGAAGCCTGGACGATCGACGCGGCGCTCATCCACTCGGCCGATGCGAGGAAGCTCGACGCCCGCGCGGCGCGGCTGCAGGAAATATACGGCAAGCCGGCGGCGCTCCGGCGCAAGAGCGACGAAAAGCCGATCTTCGGCCCGCGCGACCTGCTCGAGGCGGTGTTCGCGGCCGGCGCCAAGGGCATCTCGATGCAGCGCTACAAGGGCCTTGGCGAAATGAACCCGGAGCAGCTCTGGGAAACGACGCTCGATCCGGAAGTCCGCTCGCTGCTGCAGGTTAAGATCCGCGAGGTCGACGAGGCCGACGAGGTGTTCTCGCGCCTGATGGGCGACGAGGTCGAGCCGCGCCGCGAGTTCATCCAGGACAACGCGCTGTCGGTCGCCAATCTCGACGTCTGAGGCGGCGGATGCCGGTCGGCCCGTCGCGGGATCGGCGGCCGGCTCCACCTGAAACGCAGGCCGTGCTGCACGCGCGGCGTGGCGGGTTCTACCTTGCTTCGAAGCGCCGTTGCGCCCGGCGCAGCGCCTGCGGCGGCCGGCCATAGACGCGCAGGAAGGCGCGGCGCATGCGGTCCGGATCGCCGAAGCCGGTCGCCCGGGCGACGGCGTCCATCGGCTCCCTGCCGTGCTCGATGCGCTCGGCGGCGACTTCCAGCCGCAGCTTCTCGACCATCCTGGCCGGCGACGTGCCGACCTCGCGCGGAAAGGCGCGGGCGAAATTGCGCGGGCTCATATGGGCCTCTTCGGCCAGCCGCTCGACCGGCAGGTCCTCGGCGATGTGTTCGCGGATCCAGCCGAGCAGCGCGGCGAAACGCCCGGCCGGCGGGCTCTCTTCCAGAAGCGAGGAAAACTGCGACTGACCGCCGGTGCGGCGGTAGTAGACGACGAGCTGCTGCGCCGCCTTGCGGGCGACCGCCTCGCCGAGATCCTGGCCGACGAGGGCAAGGGCGAGGTCGATGCCGGCCGTGACACCGGCCGAGGTCCAGATGTCGCCGTCGCGGGTGAAGATGCGGTCCGGCTCGGCGCGCACCTTGGGGAAGCGGCGCGCGAAATCGCCGCCCGCTTCCCAGTGGGTCGTCGCCGGGCGGCCGTCGAGGAGCCCGGCGGCGGCCAGCACATAGGCGCCGGTGCAGACGGAGCAGACGCGACGGGCGCGCCCGTGCCGGCCGCGCACCAGAGCGAGGGTGCGCGGGCATTCGGCGGCGGCGCGCGTGCCCTTGCCGCCGACGACGACCAGCGTGTCGCATTCGAGCGACGGCGACAGCCGCTCGCTCCACATCAGCGCGCCGGACGAGCTGGCGACGAGGCCGCCGTCGCGCGAGACGATCTTCAGCTCGTAGGCGTCCGGCACGCCGTAGCGCGCCGCCATCTCGAAGGCGGCGACGGGGCCGGCGGCATCGAGAATCTGGAAGCCCTCGAAGACGAGGAAGGCGATGGTTCGAGCCATGGCAGAAAATGTCGGAATTAGGTCATTGCTGCCAGAACAGGGAAACCCAAAGCTTGGCGAAGGTCAACCCAGCGACAGGAGCCCGCCATGACCGGCCAGCCGTTCCGCATCCTCTTTGCCATCTTTCCCGGCATGACCCAGCTCGATTTCACCGGGCCGCACCAGTTCCTCAGCCGCCTGCCGGAGAGCGAGGTGATCGTCGCCAGCCCGGCCGGCGGCGACGTGCCGTCGGAAGGCCTAGTCTTTGCCGGCGCGGTGCCGATCGCCGAGGTCGCGGCCTGCGACCTCCTCTGCGTGCCGGGCGGCATGGCGGCGACGAAGGTCGCCCTCGACGCGGCCTTCATCGCCGAAATCCGCCGCCTCGCCGCGGGCGCCCGCTACGTGACCTCGGTGTGTACCGGTTCACTGATCCTCGGCGCCGCCGGGCTCCTGCAAGGCAGGCGCGCCGCCTGCCACTGGGCCTGGCGCGAGCTGCTGCCGGTCTTCGGCGCCATTCCGGACGGTGCCCGTGTCGTTCGCGACGGCAACGTCATCACCGGCGGCGGCGTCACCGCCGGCATCGACTTCGCCCTCGTCGTTCTTGCCGAAGTCGCCGGCCGCAACGTCGCCGAAGCGGTGCAGCTCGGTCTCGAATACGCGCCGGAACCGCCGTTCGAGAGCGGCCGGCCGGAACTCGCCGACCCGGCGATCGTCGCGGCGGTGCGCGCAAGGCTCGACCGCTTCGCCGCCGACCGGCGCGCCGCGGCGGCGGAGGCCGCGGCACGCTTCAAATCCGCCGCAGACCAGGACGCCTGAGGAAGATCAGTCGGCGCCGCCGAAGCCGGCGCCGGCCGCTGCCGGCGCGAGCCGGATCAGCCGGGAATCGAGGACGGCCGCCTGGCGATGCTTGACGGCCTCGCGATAGACCGGGTCGCGCAGCATTTCGACGAAGGCGGCGACACTCGGATATTCGGCGATGAAGCACTCGTCCCAGGTCTCGTCGCCCGGCCCGATCAGCATCAGCTCGAAGCTGCCGCGCCAGACGATGCGCCCGCCGAGCCGGACAAAGACGGGATGGCTCTCGCGGCCATAGGCGGCATAGGCCTCGGCGCCGGTCGCGGCGCGCCCGTCGGGATAGGCGGCCTTGTCGCGGAACCGCACGAGATTGAGCATGTGGATCGGCCCCGGCCGGTCGTTCGCCCGGAACAGCCCGAACATTTCCCGCGTCGGATCCACGTAGCCGGTCATCGATCGTCTCCTGCCGCAAGGTGCCGTGCGTGCGACGAGACTAGGTCGTGGACTCATAATGCCGGGTCCACAATCGGATTGACGCGAGGGCGACTGCGGCGAGGAAGTTTCTGGCGAGTTTGTCGAAGCGTGTTGCGATGCGACGGAAGTGCTTGAGCTTGCAGAAGAAGCGTTCGACGAG
>JAKPQE010000145.1 GCA_029572955.1 Pseudomonadota bacterium | reverse complement strand
GCGGCCTTCACGGTCGATCTGCTCGCCGGTGCCTCCGACGTCGATGATGGCGAGGCGGTGACGCTCAGCGTTGCCAATGTCACCGGCCTCGGCGCCGGGATGACGCTCAATGGCGCAACGCTCACCGTCGACCCGAGCGATGCGGCCTATCAATCGCTGGGCGAGGGCGAGACGACCGAGATCGTCGTCAGCTTCGATGTGGTCGATGTCTCGGGCGGCGCGGTCGCGCAGACGGCGACGATCACGACTGCCGGCACGAACGACGCGCCGACGGTTGCGGCGGCGCTGACCGGGGCGGGGACCGAGGACGGTGCGGTCTTCACGGTCGACCTGCTTGCCGGGGCCTCCGACGTCGATGATGGCGAGACGGCGACGCTCTCAGTCGCCAATGTCACCGGCCTTGGCGCCGGGATGACGGTGTCAGGTGCGACGCTGACGGTCGACCCGAGCGATGCGACCTATCAATCGCTGGGCGAGGGCGAGACGACCGAGATCGTCGTCAGCTACGATGTCGTCGATGTCCATGGCGGCACGGTTCCGCAGACGGCGACTATCACGATTGCCGGGACCAACGATGCGCCAACGGTTGCGGCGGCGCTCTCAGCCTCGGCGGCCGAGGACAGCGCGGCCTTCGCGGTCGATCTGCTCGCCGGTGCCTCCGACGTCGATGATGGCGAGACGGCGACGCTCAGCGTTGCCAATGTCACCGGCCTTGGCGCCGGGATGACGGTCTCGGGCGCGACGCTCACCGTCGACCCGAGCGATGCGGCCTATCAATCGCTGGGCGAGGGCGAGACGACCGAGATCGTCGTCAGCTTCGATGTCGTCGATGTCCATGGCGGCACGGTTCCGCAGACGGCGACGATCACGATTGCCGGCACGAACGACGCGCCGACGGTTGCGGCGGCCGCGTCTGGTGCTGCCGACGTTCTGCTCGTGCGCGGCAAGGCAGTCGACCTCCTCTATCGCAACAATGGTGACGGCACCTTCGAGGCTTCGCCGGTCATCGTCGATGGGTTTGCCTCGCATCAGGAATCGCGCGGCGTCGCCACCGGCGACCTCGACGGCGACGGCGATCTCGATGCGCTTGTCGCCTACGGTTTCTTCGGGCCGAGCACGGTATTCCTGAACGATGGCAGCGGCGGGCTCACCGCGACCCAAGCCTTCGGGATTGCCGACGTACAGAATGTCGAGATCGGCGATCTCGACGGTGACGGCGACCTCGACGCCATGCTGGTGGCGACCGGCGCGGCCTCGGGCATCGGCAAGCCTTCCCAGGTCTTCCTCAACGACGGCACCGGCCATTTCGCGTGGACCGGCCAGAACATCGGCAGTGCCGCGAGCTTCGACGTCGCCTTTGCCGATTTCGATCACGACGGCGACCTCGATGCTGTCATCGCCAATGTCAATGTCTCGCCGAGCCAGATCTGGTGGAACGACGGCAGTGCCAACTTCTCGCCCGGGCCGGTGCTGGAGGGCGTCGGCTGGGTGTGGGATGTCTCGGTCGGCGACGTCAATGCCGACGGCTGGGTCGATATTGCCGCCGGCGCCCTGCAATTCGAGGCGCACAAGCTCTTCCTCAACAACGGCGACGGCACCTTCGCACCCGGCGTTGCGGCCTTCGCGCAGGAGGGATCGCTGGTCGGCGACACCGAACTCGTCGACCTCGACGGCGATGGCGATCTCGACGCCTTCCAGATTTTCCACGACATGCCGGCGGCGATCTGGCTGAACGATGGGGCGGGTAACTTCGTTTCCAATGGGCAGGCCGATCTTGCCTACTATGGCCGTCGGGTCGATTTCGGCGATCTCGACGCTGATGGTGACGTCGACGCGGTGACGACCAATTTCGGTGGCGACGAGGTCGTCTGGCTCAACGATGGCAGCGGTCAGTTCACCGCGTATCCGGGCATTTTCGGCAACAAGGGATCGTGGGACCAGGCCGTCGGGAATTTCTCCGGGCATGCGACACTGGCCGGAACGGCCGATCTTGCCGAGACGAATGTGGGGCTTGCGACCTCTGGCACATTAACGGTCTCGGATGCCGACACGACCGACATCGTGACGGCTGCCGTGACGGGCATCTCGATCGGTGGCAACTCGGATCGTGCCCACCCGGCGGCGCCAAGCGACGAGACGCTGCGCGCGATGCTGAGCCTCGCGCCAACGCCGGTGCTCGATGCGACGCAGACGTCGGGGATCCTGACCTGGACCTTCGACAGTGGCGCCGAGGCCTTCGACTATCTCGCTGCCGGC
>JAKPQE010000135.1 GCA_029572955.1 Pseudomonadota bacterium | reverse complement strand
CCGGCGACATTGACGCCCGCCGGCACGACACCGATGCCCGTGGTGGCGATGAACACACCGTCGCCCTTGCCCTTCTCGACCACCTTGGTGTCGCCGGTCACGATGGCGACACCGGCGGCGCGAGCGGCCTCGCCCATGCTGGCGACCAGCCGGTCGAGCTCGGCGAGAGGGAAGCCTTCCTCGAGGATGAACGCGGCCGTCAGATGCAGTGGCCGTGCGCCCATCATGGCGACGTCGTTGATGGTGCCGTGGACCGCGAGGCAGCCGATGTCGCCGCCGGGAAAGAACAGCGGCGAGACGACGTGCCCGTCGGTGCTGACGACCAGGCGGCCGCCGCGCGCCAGGGCTTCCGGCATGCCGAGCACGGCCCCGTCGTTGCCCTGAGCAAGAGCCGGGTTCGTCAGGTGTCTCTGGAACAGCTCGGCGACGAGCTGCGCGGTCGCCCGCCCGCCGGCGCCGTGCGTCATGTCGACGGTGCCGCGCTTCACGTCGAGCTTGCCGGGGAAACGAACGGGAGCGGTCATTCCGCGGCCTCCCTCGGTCCTGGCGCGGCGCCGCCGCGGAAGCGGCCGTAGGTGTAGTACGCGGCGCAGGCGCCTTCCGACGACACCATGCACGAGCCGATCGGGTTCTCCGGCGTGCAGGTGGTGCCGAACAGCTTGCAGTCGGTCGGCTTCTTGGCGCCGCGCAGGATCGACGGGCACTCGCAGCTCTTGGCATCCTTCACGCTGCGCGTGGTGACGGCGAAGCGCCGCTCGGCGTCGAAGCCGGCGTAGGCGTCGCGGATCCTCAGGGCGCTCGCGGGCACGAAGCCCAGCCCGCGCCATTCGAAGGTGTCGCGCACCTCGAGCACCTCCGCCACCAGCGCCTGCGCCCTGGTGTTGCCGTCGCGCGTGACGACGCGGGTGTACTCGTTCTCGACCTCGGCGCGGCCGTCGTTGAGCTGGCGGATGACCATCAGCGTCGCCTGCATGACGTCGAGCGGCTCGAAGCCGGCGATGACCACCGGCCGATGGAACGCCGCCGCCGCCGCCTCGTAAGGCCGGCTGCCGATGATCGAGGACACGTGGCTCGGGCCGAGGAAGCCGTCGATGGCGACCGTGCGGTGGTCGGCGACCTCGGGGCTCGACAGGATGTGCGCGACCGCCGCCGGCGTCAGCACGTGGTTGCAGAAGACCGAGAAGTTGCGGAGACCTTCAGCCTTGGCCTGCAGAAGAGCTACCGCCGTCGGCGGCGTCGTCGTCTCGAAGCCGATGGCGAAGAACACGACCTCCCGGCCCGGCATCTCGCGCGCGATCCTCAAGGCATCCGTGATCGAGTACACCATGCGGATGTCGGCGCCCTCGGCCTTGGCCCTGATCAGGCTGCGCCGCTCCGATGCCGGCACCCGCATCATGTCGCCGTAGGTGCACACGATGGCGCCGTGCCTCTCGGCCAGCTCGATGGCATTGTCGATGCGCCCGATCGGCAGCACGCACACCGGACAGCCCGGCCCATGCACGAAGCGCACGTTGTCCGGCATCAGGTCGTGCACGCCGTAGCGGAAGATGGCGTGCGTGTGCCCGCCGCAGAACTCCATGACGTTGTATTGCCGGCCGGCGCGCGCCTCGCGGCGGATGGCCTTGGCGAGACCCCGTGCCAGCTCGCCGTCGCGGAACTCGTCGACGAATTTCATGGGGCCACCTCCGTCGCCGTAAGCTCCGTCGCCGGGTCCTCGCCCGCCGCCCGGATCATCTCCAGCGTGCGTGCCGCCTCGTCCGGCGACAGCTTGTGCAAGGCGAACCCGACGTGGATGAGCACGAAATCTCCCGGCGCCGGGTCCTCGATCAGCGCCACCGAGATCTCCTTGCGCACCGGGCCGAGCGCCACGACGGCCGTTGCCTTCGCGGCATCGACGGAGACGATCTCGGCGGGAATGGCGAGGCACATATCCTTGCTTCTCCTTGTCTCAGGCTCCCGTCGTCGCCATCGTCCGCGCCGCCTCGATCCACGAGATCCAGGCGTCGAGCCCCTCGCCCGTGCGCGCCGAGACCTTCAGCGCCTTGATGCGCGGGTTGACCTTGCGCGCGTTGGCCATCGCCGCCGCCACGTCGAGGTCGAGATGCGGCAGCAGGTCGGTCTTGGCCAGGATCATGAGGTCGGCCGCCGCGAACATGTCCGGGTACTTGAGCGGCTTGTCCTCGCCCTCGGTGACCGACAGGATCACCACCTTGTGCGCCTCGCCGAGGTCGAAGGCGGCGGGGCAGACGAGGTTGCCGACGTTCTCGATGAACAGCACCGAGCCGCCGGCCGGCGCCAGGCTCTCGAGCGCGTGGCCGACCATGCGGCCGTCGAGGTGGCAGCCCTTGCCGGTATTGATCTGGATCGCCGGAACGCCGGTGGCGCGGATGCGGTCGGCGTCGTTCGAGGTCTGCTGGTCACCCTCGATCACGGCCAGCGGCATCCGCCCCCCGAGCCGCTTCAAGGTCTCGACGAGCAGGGTCGTCTTGCCGGAGCCGGGGCTCGAGACGAGGTTGAGCGCCAGGATGCCATGCCGGTCGAAATAGGCGCGGTTGGCGGCGGCATAGGCGTTGTTCTTGGCCAGGATGTCGAGCTCGATCGACACCATGCGCGCCTGGCTGAGACCGGGCGCGTGGGCCCGGGCGGGGCCGGCGCCGAAGTCGATCGCGCCCTCGCCGTGACTGTGACCGTGGTGGTGATGGTGATCGTGGTCGTGATGATGATGGCCGTGGTGGCCGTCGTGGGCATGGTCGTGGGCGCCGCCTCCGTGCTCGTGGGCGTGCGCCGCCGCATCATGCCCGTGATGATGGTCGCCGCCGTGGCCGGGCTCGTGCTCATGCTCGTGTGCATGCTCGTGTGTATGGGCGTGACCGTGCGTCGTGCCGTCGGCGTGGGTGTGC
>JAKPQE010000128.1 GCA_029572955.1 Pseudomonadota bacterium | reverse complement strand
TGTCGAGCGGGCCCAGCGCGGCATCGTCTACATCGACGAGGTCGACAAGATCAGCCGCAAGTCCGACAACCCCTCGATCACCCGCGACGTGTCGGGCGAGGGCGTGCAGCAGGCGCTGCTGAAGATCATGGAAGGCACGGTGGCGAGCGTTCCCCCGCAGGGTGGCCGCAAGCATCCCCAGCAGGAGTTCCTGCAGGTCGACACCACCAACATCCTGTTCATCTGCGGCGGCGCCTTCGCCGGCCTCGAGAAGATCATCTCCGACCGCGGCCACACCACCTCGATCGGCTTCGGCGCCAAGGTCAAGGCGCCCGAGGATCGTCGTACCGGCGAACTGTTCCGCCAGGTCGAGCCCGAGGATCTCCTGAAGTTCGGCCTCATCCCCGAATTCGTCGGCCGCCTGCCGGTCGTCGCCACCCTTGGCGACCTCGACGAGGAGGCGCTGATCCAGATCCTCACCGAGCCGAAGAACGCGCTCGTCAAGCAGTACCAGCGCCTGTTCGAGATGGAGGACGTGAGCCTCAGCTTCCACGAGGACGCGTTGAAGTCGATCGCCAAGAAGGCCATCGAGCGCAAGACCGGCGCCCGCGGCCTCAGGTCCATCATGGAGGCGATCCTGCTCGACACCATGTTCGACCTGCCCGGTCTCGAGGGCGTCGAGGAGGTGGTCATCTCCGCCGATGTGGTCGATGGCAAGGCCCGTCCGCTCTACATCTACGCCGATCGCGCCGAGGAAACCGGCACGAACGCCTGACCCCGGAACCCGGCGGACTCGCCCTTGACTCCGCCGGTCGCCCGACCCACGTAAGGTTCGCTCCAGAAGGGTGCAACCGGCCGGCGGGCCGGGGCGTGACAGATGTCTGTGCGCCGCGTACCGGCGTGTCGAGTTCGAGCGCTGCGTAGCCTGTGTCCCCTTCGCGTCAGCCTCTCGGTCCGGGCGGTTCCCGCCGCGCCGAGGTGGCGTGAGAAAAGGAAACGAACATGACCGATACTCCGCGTCCGACCGGGATCCCGCGCGATGGCGAGGTGTTTCCCGTTCTGCCCCTGCGGGACATCGTCGTTTTTCCGCACATGATCGTTCCGCTGTTCGTCGGACGCGAGAAGTCCATTCGCGCGCTCGAGGAGGTCATGCGGGCCGACAAGCAGATCCTGCTGGCGACCCAGAAGAACGCCGGCGATGACGATCCGGCCCCCGACGCGATCTACGACATCGGTACGCTGGCGACCGTGCTGCAGCTCCTCAAGCTGCCCGACGGCACCGTCAAGGTGCTGGTCGAGGGCATGGGCCGCGCCGAGCTCGTGCGCTACACCGACCGCTCGGAGTATTTCGAGGCCGAGGCCCGCTACATTCCCGAGGAAGACGGCGACAAGGTCGAGATCGAGGCGCTGGCCCGCTCGGTGGTCGCCGAGTTCGAGAACTACGTGAAGCTGAACAAGAAGGTGTCGCCGGAAGTGCTGGGTGCCGTCACCCAGATCGACGACCCCTCCAAGCTCGCCGACACCATTGCCTCGCACCTGGCGATCAAGATCGCCGAGAAGCAGGAAATCCTCGCCGTCGTCAGCGCCGCCGAGCGCCTCGAGCGCGTCCTCGGCCTGATGGAGAGCGAGATCTCCGTGCTCCAGGTCGAGAAGCGCATCCGCTCGCGCGTCAAGCGCCAGATGGAGAAGACCCAGCGCGAGTACTATCTCAACGAGCAGATGAAGGCGATCCAGAAGGAACTCGGCGACGGCGACGAAGGCCGCGACGAGCTCGCCGAACTCGAGGAGAAGATCGAGAAGACCAAGCTCTCCAAGGAGGCGCGCGAGAAGGCCGGCGCCGAGTTGAAGAAGCTGCGCCAGATGTCGCCGATGTCGGCCGAGGCCACCGTCGTGCGCAACTATCTCGACTGGCTGCTCGGCATTCCCTGGGGCAAGAAGTCGAAGATCCGCATCGACCTCAACAATGCCGAGCAGGTGCTCGACCGCGATCATTTCGGCCTCGAGAAGGTCAAGGAGCGCATCGTCGAGTATCTCGCCGTGCAGCAGCGCGCCAACAAGCTGAAGGGGCCGATCCTGTGCCTCGTCGGTCCTCCGGGCGTCGGCAAGACCTCGCTCGGCAAGTCGATCGCCAAGGCGACCGGCCGCGAGTTCGTGCGCATGTCGCTCGGCGGCGTGCGTGACGAGGCCGAGATCCGCGGTCACCGGCGCACCTATATCGGCTCGATGCCCGGCAAGGTCATCCAGTCGATGAAGAAGGCCAAGAAGTCCAATCCGCTCTTCCTGCTCGACGAGATCGACAAGATGGGCATGGACTTCCGCGGCGATCCCTCGTCGGCCCTCCTCGAGGTGCTGGATCCGGAGCAGAACTCGTCGTTCATGGATCACTATCTGGAGGTCGAATACGACCTCTCGAACGTGATGTTCGTGACCACGGCGAACACGCTCAACATCCCGGCGCCGCTGATGGACCGCATGGAGATCATCCGCATTGCCGGCTACACCGAGGACGAGAAGATCGAGATCGCCCGCCGGCACCTGCTGCCCAAGGCGACCACGAACCACGGCCTCAGGACCGGCGAGTTCGAGATCGACGAGGCGGCCATGAAGACCGTGATCCGCCGCTACACCCGCGAGGCGGGCGTGCGCAACCTCGAACGCGAACTCTCGACCCTTGCCCGCAAGGCGGTGAAGGAACTGCTGACCTCCGACGAGAAGGAGATCCGCATCACCGAGGACAATCTCGAGAGGTTTCTCGGCGTGCCGAAGTATCGCTACGGCCAGGCCGAACTCGAGGACCAGGTCGGCGTCGTCACGGGTCTCGCCTGGACCGAGGTCGGCGGCGAACTCCTGACCATCGAGGGCGTCATGATGCCCGGTCGCGGCAAGATGACGGTCACCGGCAACCTGCGCGACGTGATGAAGGAATCGATCTCCGCGGCGGCGTCCTATGTGCGCTCGCGGGCCGTCGATTTCGGCATCGAGCCGCCGCTCTTCGACAAGCGGGACATCCACGTCCACGTGCCCGAGGGCGCGACCCCGAAGGACGGTCCGTCCGCCGGCGTCGCCATGGTCACCGCGATCGTCTCGGTGATGACCGGCATTCCGGTGCGCCGCAACGTCGCCATGACCGGCGAGATCACGCTGCGTGGCCGGGTGCTGCCGATCGGCGGCCTGAAGGAGAAGCTGCTCGCGGCGCTGCGCGGCGGTATCGAGAAGGTCCTCATTCCCGACGAGAATGCCAAGGACCTCGCCGATATCCCCGAGAGCGTGAAGAGCGGCCTCGAGATCGTGCCGGTGTCGCGCATGGAGGAGGTGCTGCCGCATGCCCTCGTCCGGGTGCCCGAGGCGATCGAGTGGACCGAGCCCGAGGAATCCTCGAGCGGTCCGGTCGCCGAGGACGACGCGGCTTCCGCGTTGACCGCGCACTGAGGAAAACCGGTATCGGCGGCGACAAAAACGCCGCCGATCGCCGCTTGAGGGCTTGCGAACCCCGCCGGCTCCGGTAAAAGGCACAGCATTCGAGGCGGGCGTCGTCGGCAAGACGGCGCCCGTTTGATCTGCAAGGCGCATCCTCTGCGATACCAAAACTCCAGATTTAGGGGGTCAAAGGTGTCGGAGGGTGGAAAAAGCGCGGAATTCCGCCATTTTCGGCTTGCTTTCGGATCAGAATCCATCGAATTTGCGCAAATCCTCGAGCGCGATCGACTAGAGAGTCGCGCTCGTCTGAATAGGGATGTTGAAAGATGAACAAAAGCGAACTCGTTTCCGCGGTGGCCGACGGCGCCGGCATGACCAAGACCGACGCCGGCAAGGCGGTCGACGCCGTCTTCGACGCGATCACCGCTGCCCTGAAGACGGGCGACGAAGTCCGGATCACCGGTTTCGGTAACTTCTCCGTCGCCCAGCGCGCCGCGAGCCAGGGTCGCAACCCGCGCACCGGCGAGCCGATGCAGATCCCGGCTTCCAAGTCGCCGAAGTTCAAGGCCGGCAAGGGCCTCAAGGACGCCGTTGCCTGATCTGGCGTGATCCGCCGCGCCGCGCGGCCGTCGCGACGAATCAAAGACCCCGCGCCACGGCGCGGGGTTTTTTCGTGGCGCGGACCGTGCCGCGATGACAGCGAATTGCCGCGGCGACAGCGCCGCATTTGCCGCGCCGGCGACCGTTTCCGCATTCCCATGCTCGCGCAAACTCTATAGATTTCGGCCGCGTCGGGCGGTTAGCTCAGCTGGAAGAGCATCTGGTTTACACCCAGAGGGTCGGCGGTTCGAACCCGTCACCGCCCACCATTTCTCCGATCTCACGGCAATTCACTTCGCGCAGGCCCGTGATGGGTGCGCGAGACCCGCGCGACGGCCGTTCGGCCTTGCGAACCCTTCGGGTCGGGCCGCCGGAGACCATTTCCGCGGGCTTTCCGACAAGGACCCTCTGCGGCCCGGCGATCGGTGCCGACCGTCCCGATGCAGAAGGACGGCCGGCACGCCGCGCGCCCTACCGGTTGCCGTGGGCGCGTTCGTATTCCTCGGCCTCGCGCTGATAGCGCTGCAGCCGGTTGCGTGACTGCGTCAGGTGCTGCCTGAGCACCTTGATGCGATGCTTGGTCTCTTCGACGTCGTTCGCCCAGGCCTCGTAGGCCGCGTCGTTCCAGGTCGTCTGCGGCGGTGGCGGATAGAGATCGCGCAGGTGATTCTCCGCCTTCGCGAGGTCGCGCGCCAGACGGTCGTGGGTCTTCTGTTCCTTGGCGATCTTGTCGAGCATCTTCTTGTGCGTCTTGTCGATCGGCGTCTTGTTCGCGCCCGCCTTGAAGTCGAACCGGATACTCGGCCGCAGCACCTCGGCACCCGGCGCACCGCCCGCGCCGGCATCGGCCGAAACTGTGTGCGGACGCCCGGCGCCGATCGCGAAAACCGCAAGACCCGTCATCATCGACAGCATCCGACGGCGGGAAAGCTGACCGTTCATCGTTCCTCTCCCTTCTTCTTGTTGGCGGCCCCTCGTTCGAGGGCCTTAGACTAAAGTTGGAACCGGCAGGGCCGGACCCGTGCGCGGCGATCCGGCGCGGGCGGGAGCGCGATGATGCCTTCGGCCGCGATCCGGGGTTTTCCCCGGAAACCGGCAAGTCCGTGGGGCAGGGGCGAAATTCCCGAGCCGCAACGCTTGACTTGGCTCCCCGCGTGGCTTAAGTCACCGCCACTTCGCGGCGGCAACGCCGCCCGCGCGGGGGTGTAGCTCAGTTGGTTAGAGTGCCGGCCTGTCACGCCGGAGGTCGCGGGTTCGAGCCCCGTCACTCCCGCCATTTCCTCTCTCAGCAATTCGCCAGGAGATCGAATGGCCCGTCCCGCACGGGGGCGCTTCGTCTGCCCGCCGGATGGCGGTGCGGCCGGGCGGCTTGCCATGGGCCATCCCCGTTTCTAGGCTTGGCCGCGTAACGGCTGGCCGAGAGGGAAGGGCGATGTCCGGCATTACTGCGAAACCGGCCCGGGCGCTGCTGACGCTCGTTCTCGGCGCGCTCCTCGTCCTTGCCGGCATCGGCGGGGCCCTTGCCGAGAAGCGTGTCGCCCTCGTCATCGGCAACGGCGCCTATCAGGCGACCCGGCCGCTGCCCAATCCCGCCAACGACGCACGCGCCATCGCCGAGACGCTGAAGAGGATCGGCTTCGACACCGTCGAGGTCCGCCTCGATCAGAGCTTCACCGATCTGCGCGGCACGCTGCGCGACTTCTCGCGCGTCGCCCGTGATTCGGACGTGGCGCTCGTCTTCTATGCCGGCCACGGCATGGAGATCGGCGGCGTCAACTACATCGTGCCCGTCGACGCCAGGCTGCAGAGCGACCAGGACGTGCCCTACGAGGCGCTGCCGCTCGACTGGGTGCTCGCGGCGATCGAGCCGGCGCGCCGCCTGCGCCTCGTCGTGCTCGACGCCTGCCGCGACAATCCGCTGGCGAGCCAGATGGCGATGACCTCGGGCTCGACCCGCTCGCTCGGCCGCGGCCTTGCCCGCGTCGAGCCGGCCGGCGACACTCTCGTCGCCTATGCCGCCAAGGCCGGCTCCGTCGCCGAGGACGGCGATGCCGCCAACAGCCCCTTCACGACCGCGCTCATCGCCAACCTGCCGACGCCGGGCCTCGACGTGCGGCTGATGTTCGGCCGCGTTCGCGATGCCGTGCTGCAGTCGACCGGCCGCCGCCAGGAACCCTTCGTCTACGGCTCGCTCGGCGGCGGCGAGCTGTCGCTGGTACCCGGCGAGGCCACGGCGCCGCCGGCCGGCGCCGCCACCACCCCGGCGCCCGACGGCGCGGCGCACGATCTCGCCTTCTGGCAGAGCATCGAGAAGTCGGAAAACGTCGCGCTTTTCAGAAGCTATCTGAAGGAATTCCCGAACGGCCGCTTCCGGGCGATCGCCGAGGCGCGCGTCGCCGAGCTCGACAAGGTCGCCGCCGTCGAGCCGCAGCGCCCGGCCGAGGCGCCGCCGAAGGCGCCGGCGGCCGCGCCCGCCGTCACCCACGCCCCGCCGCCCTCGGTGCCGGGCATGGTCTGCGACCGCGTCGGCGGCGGCATCGTCGCGGCGGTCTGCGCCACCACGGTGCTGAAGGCCCAGTCGGGCAATTCCTACGGGCCCGCCAACATCTTCGACGGCAGCAACCGCACCGCCTGGGTCGAGGGCGTCGACGGCAACGGCGAGGGCGAGTGGCTGCGCTTCGATTTTTCCGGCGAGGCGACGGTCGGCCGCGTCGTCGTTTCCAACGGCTATGCCAAGTCCGACGACATCTACAAGAAGAACAGCCGCATCCGCGACGTCGCCCTCGAGTTCTCCGGCGGCGAGCGCTTCGACTTCACCCTTGCCGACCAGACCGGCCCGCAGGCCTTCGATTTCGACCGCAAGGTCGTGGCGACCTGGATGCGACTGGAAGTCCGCTCCGTCTACAAGGGCTGGAAATACACCGATACCGCGCTCAACGAGGTCCGCGTCGAGGCCGCCCGCTGAGCCGGGACTGCCACTCCCGGCGGCCGATCCCGCCGCGTCCTGCCGGTGTTGCAGTGCAAAACAAAAAATTTGTGCATTAGCAAAGCCTTATGGAAAGCCGGCCAACGGCCTTGCACACTTGCCCGGGTGCGGCAACCTCGCCCAAATGCGGAGCGGCTAGAGGCTTGCAAAGGGGGGCTATGGTGGGCTAAGGCTGCCCCCGGTTCGGGTAACCGTCATGCCGCGTTGATCCCTGCGGTGTCTGATCTAAACTCGACAGGATCGCGTGTGTCGCGATTCCCGCCAGAGCGTGCGGCGCCTCGCTCGAAAAGCTGCGCCGGCCCGCCCGGAATCGGAGGTTGAAGAGTGGAGCTGCTCCAGAACTATCTTCCGATCGTCGTGTTCATCGGCGTTGCCCTCGTCATCGCGATCGTCCTTCTCGCGGCGCCGTTCCTGGTCGCCTATTCCAAGCCTGATCCCGAGAAGCTGTCGGCCTACGAATGCGGCTTCAACGCGTTCGACGACGCCCGCATGAAGTTCGACGTCCGCTTCTATCTCGTCTCGATTCTCTTCATCATCTTCGACCTCGAGGTCGCCTTCCTGTTCCCGTGGGCGGTGGCCTTCAAGGAAGTCGGCTGGTTCGGCTTCTGGGCGATGATGATCTTCCTCGGGATCCTGACCATCGGCTTCGTCTACGAATGGAAGAAGGGGGCGCTCGAATGGGATTGAGCCAGGGCTCCGGGACGCTGATCGCGCCGAGCGCCAAGGGGGTCGTCGATCCCCGCACCGGTAAGCCGGTCGGCAGCGACGATCCGTTCTTCCTCGACGTCAACGACCAGCTCGCCGACAAGGGCTTCGTCGTCACCGCGACCGACGAACTCATCAACTGGGCGCGCACCGGCTCGCTGATGTGGATGACCTTCGGCCTCGCCTGCTGCGCGGTCGAGATGATCCAGGGCGCCATGCCGCGCTACGACTTCGAGCGCTTCGGCTTCGCCCCGCGGGCCAGCCCGCGCCAGTCCGACGTCATCATCGTCGCCGGCACGCTGACCAACAAGATGGCCCCGGCCTTCCGCAAGGTCTACGACCAGATGCCGGAGCCGCGCTACGTCATCTCGATGGGCTCCTGCGCCAATGGCGGCGGCTATTACCACTATTCCTACTCCGTGGTGCGCGGCTGCGATCGCGTCGTGCCGGTCGACATCTACGTGCCCGGCTGTCCGCCGACGGCGGAGGCGCTGCTCTACGGGGTCCTGCTCCTGCAACGGAAAATCCGCCGCACCGGCACGATCGAACGCTGACCCGGCTAGTGAAAGGCCGCCCGCCCATGGACGAGACGCTCACCGAACTCGGCGAATACATCGCCCAGCAGCAGGCCGGACGCATCGATTCCTGGTCGGTGGTGCACGACCAGCTGGTGCTCGCGGTCGCGGCGGCCGATATCGTCACCGTCGCGCGGTTCCTGCGTGACGACGCCCGTTGCCAGTTCGTTGCCTTCACCGACGTGTGCGGCGTCGACTATCCGGCCCGCGAGCGTCGTTTCGACGTCGTCTATCACCTCTTGTCGCCGAAGCAGAACATCCGCGTGCGCATCAAGGTCGAGGCCGACGAAGCGACTCAGGTTCCCTCGATCACCGGCATCTTCCCGGGCGCCCTGTGGTTCGAGCGCGAGGCCTACGATCTCTACGGCATCCTCTTCACCGGGCATCCCGACATGCGCCGGATCCTGACCGACTACGGTTTCGACGGTCATCCGCTGCGCAAGGATTTCCCGCTCACCGGCTTCGTCGAGGTACGTTACGACGACGAGCTGAAGCGGGTCGTGTACGAGCCGGTCAAGCTGGCTCAGGAATTCCGCAATTTCGACTTCCTGTCGCCGTGGGAGGGTACCGAATACCTGCTGCCCGGCGACGAGAAGGCGAGCAAATGAAGGACAGCCTGAAGCCCGGCCTGAAGCACCGCTTCACGTTCCGGGTCGACGGTTCGAAGACTGTCCCGGCGCTATATCCGGAAGCCGCGGAGTTCCGCGAGATGCCGGAAGTGTTCGCGACGGGGTACATGGTGGGGCTTCTGGAGTGGGGCTGTATCCAGCTCCTGGGGCCGCATCTGGAGACGGGCGAGGGGAGCCTCGGCACCCATATCGACGTCTCCCATCTGGCGGCAACGCCGCCCGGCCACGAGGTCGTCGTCGACGCCGAAGTGGAACGGGTCGAGGGCCGGCGGGTGTGGTTTCGGGTGAGCGCCCACGACGGCGACGATCTCATCGGCGAAGGCCGGCATGAGCGCGCCGTGGTCGTTTGGGACAAGTTCAACGCCCGTGTGGCGGAAAAGGCGCGCCGGCGATCGTCCGGCGCCTGAAGATGGGGCAAAGAAGTGGCTGAGAGCGCGCTCCGCAACTTCCAGATCAACTTCGGACCGCAGCACCCCTCTGCGCACGGCGTTCTGCGCCTCGTGCTGGAGCTCGACGGCGAGGTGGTCGAACGCACCGATCCGCATATCGGCCTGCTGCACCGCGGCACCGAGAAGCTGATCGAGGCCAAGACCTATCTGCAGGCGATCCCCTATTTCGACCGGCTCGACTACGTCGCGCCGATGAACCAGGAACACGCCTTCTGCCTGGCCATCGAGAAGATGGTCGGCATCGAGGTGCCGCGCCGCGGCCAGCTGATCCGCGTGCTCTATTGCGAGATCGGCCGTCTCCTCAACCATCTGCTCAACGTCACCTCGCAGGCGCTCGACGTCGGCGCCCTGACCCCGCCGCTGTGGGGCTACGAGGAACGCGAGAAGCTGATGATCTTCTACGAGCGGGCCTCCGGCGCGCGCATGCATGCGGCCTTCTTCCGGCCCGGCGGCGTCCACCAGGACCTGCCCGAGCAGCTGATCGACGATATCGAGGCCTTCTGCGACCCGTTCCTCGGCGTCTGCGACGACATCGAGGGCCTGCTGACCGAGAACCGTATCTTCAAGCAGCGCAACGTCGACATCGGCGTCGTCAGCCTCGAGGATGCCTTCGCCTGGGGCTTCTCGGGCGTCATGGTGCGCGGCTCCGGTGCGCCGTGGGACCTGCGCAAGAGCCAGCCCTACGAGTGCTATTCCGAGCTCGATTTCGATATCCCAATCGGCAAGAACGGCGACTGCTACGACCGCTATCTCATCCGCATGGAGGAGATGCGCCAGTCGGTGAAGATCATGCGCCAGTGCGTCGAGCTCCTGCGCCAGCCGTCCGGCAAGGGTCCGGTCACCTCGGTCGACCGCAAGGTCGCGCCGCCGCGCCGGGGCGACATGAAGCGCTCGATGGAAGCGCTGATCCACCACTTCAAGCTCTATACCGAGGGCTTCCACGTTCCCGAGGGCGACGTCTATGCCGCCGTCGAGGCACCGAAGGGCGAGTTCGGCGTCTATCTCGTTTCGGACGGCTCCAACAAGCCGTATCGCTGCAAGATCCGCGCGCCCGGGTTCGCGCATCTGCAGTCGATGGATTTCCTGTGCAAGGGCCACATGCTGGCCGACGTCGCCGCGATCCTCGGATCGCTCGATATCGTGTTCGGAGAGGTCGACCGCTGATGACCCTCGTGCCGATGACCATTGCGACGGAGTGAGTGGAGAAAGACATGTCGGTCCGCCGCCTCCATCACGAACAGCCCGAGAGCTTCGCCATGAGCCCCGACAACGAGGCTTGGGCGAAGGCGCAGCTGAAGAAGTATCCGCCCGGGCGTGAGCAGAGCGCGGTCATCCCGATTCTGTGGCGCGTGCAGGAACAGGAAGGCTGGGTGTCGAAGCCGGCGATCGAGTGGGTCGCCGCGTTCCTCGGCATGCCGCCGATCCGCGTGCTGGAGGTCGCGACCTTCTACACGATGTTCCAGCTCCAGCCGGTCGGCAGGAAGGCCCACATCCAGGTCTGCGGCACGACGCCGTGCATGATCCGGGGCGCCGACAGGATCATCAAGATCTGCAAGAGCCGCATCGCCGAGCATGCCCACGAGATTTCCGCCGACGGCGACTTCTCCTGGGAAGAGGTCGAGTGCCTCGGTGCCTGCGTCAACGCGCCGATGGTCCAGGTCGTTAAGGACACCTACGAGGACCTGACGCCGGAGAGCTTCGAGGCGCTGATCGACACCTTCGCGCGCGGCGAGAAGCCGACGCCGGGGCCGCAGACGAAGCGCCAGTTCGCCGCGCCCGAGGGCACGCAGTCGACGCTGACCGATCCGGCGCTCTATGCCGGCGCCGGCAAGGGCGCGACGAAGGCGGCCGATGCCGAAGCCGCGCCGAAGGTCGCCCCGGCCGCCGCCGCAGCGCTCGCTTCCGGGCTCGAGCTGACGACCGACGAGGAGGAGGCCGCGATGGCCGCCGCCATCGCCGAACTGCCCAGGGACGCGAGCGCCGAGGACAAGGCCAACGCGGTCGGCAGCCGCCCGGGCGGGCTCGCCGCACCGGAAGGCGAGGCCGACGACCTGAAGCGCATCCGCGGCATCGGCAAGGTCAACGAGGCCAAGCTCGCCGATCTCGGCATCTTCCATTTCCGCCAGATCGCGGCCTGGACCCGCGCCGAGATCCGCTGGGTCGGCACCTATCTCGCCTTCGCCGGCCGCATCGACCGCGAGGACTGGGTCGGTCAGGCCAAAGTGCTCGCCGAGGGCGGCGATACCGAGTTTTCGAAGCGCGTCGACGCCGGCGACGTGCCGTCGAGTGAGGACTGAGAGGGACTGAAGAATGCTCCAGGACAAGGACCGCATCTTCACCAATCTCTACGGCTTCCATGATTGGGGGCTCGAGGGCGCGCGCGCGCGCGGCTCCTGGGATGGCACCAAGGCGCTGATCGATCGCGGCCGCGACTGGATCATCGAGCAGGTGAAGGCTTCGGGCCTGCGCGGCCGCGGCGGCGCCGGCTTCCCGACCGGCCTCAAATGGTCGTTCATGCCCAAGCAGTCGGACGGCCGGCCGAGCTATCTCGTCATCAATGCCGACGAGTCCGAGCCCGGCACCTGCAAGGATCGCGAGATCCTGCGCCACGACCCGCATCACCTGGTCGAGGGCGCACTGCTCGCCTCCTTCGCGATGGGCGCCCACACCTGCTACATCTACGTGCGCGGCGAGTTCATCCGCGAGCGCGAGCGCCTGCAGGCGGCGATCGACCAGGCCTACGAGGCCCGGCTGATCGGCAAGGACAATCGCAACGGCTGGGACTTCGACTGCTACGTCCACCATGGCGCCGGCGCCTATATCTGCGGCGAGGAATCGGCCCTTCTGGAGAGCATCGAGGGCAAGAAGGGCCAGCCGCGCCTGAAGCCGCCGTTCCCGGCGGCCGTCGGCCTCTACGGCTGCCCGACGACGGTCAACAACGTCGAGTCGATCGCGGTCGTGCCGTCGATCCTCAGGCGTGGCGGCGACTGGTTCGCCGGTTTCGGCCGGCCGAACAACACCGGCACCAAGCTCTTCTGCGTCTCCGGCCACGTCGAGCGTCCGTGCACGGTCGAGGAGGAGATGGGTGTCCCGTTCAAGGATCTCATCGAGAAGCATTGCGGCGGCATCGTCGGCGGCTGGGACAACCTGCTCGCGGTCATTCCGGGCGGTTCGTCGGTGCCTTGCGTGCCGGGCGCCGAATGCCCCGAGATGATCATGGACTTCGACGGTTGCCGCGCGGTCGGCTCGAGCTTCGGCACCGCCGCCGTCATCGTCATGGACAAGTCGGTCGACATCATCCGGGCGATCGGCCGGCTCAGCTATTTCTACAAGCACGAGTCCTGCGGCCAGTGTACGCCGTGCCGCGAGGGCACCGGCTGGATGTGGCGCGTCGTCTCCCGCATGGCGGAGGGCCGCGCCCACAAGAGCGAAATCGATCTCCTGTTCGAGGTGTCCAAGCAGATCGAGGGTCACACCATCTGTGCCCTCGGCGACGCGGCGGCCTGGCCGGTTCAGGGGCTCATTCGCCACTTCCGGCCCGTTATCGAACAGCGGATCGACGAGTATTCGCGCAACAATCAGGGCGACCGTCTGGTCGCGGCGGAATGAGGTTTTGGGGGCGCGGACGATGACCAAAGTGAACATCGACGGCTTGGAGATCGAGGTCCCGCCGGATTACACGCTGTTGCAGGCGTGTGAGGAGGCGGGGGCCGAGATTCCGCGCTTCTGCTTCCACGAGCGCCTGTCGATCGCCGGCAATTGCCGCATGTGCCTCGTCGAGGTGAAGGGCGTGCCGAAGCCGATGACCTCCTGCGCGCTGGCGGTCAAGGACCTCCGGCCCGGGCCGAACGGCGAGGCGCCGGAAATCTCGACCAAGTCGAAGATGGTCAAGAAGGCGCGCGAGGGCGCGCTCGAGTTCCTGCTCGCCAACCATCCGCTCGATTGCCCGATCTGCGACCAGGGCGGCGAGTGCGACCTGCAGGACCAGGCGATGACCTTCGGCATCGGCGCGTCGCGGTTCGACGAGAACAAGCGCGCCGTCGAAGACAAGAACATGGGTCCGCTGGTCAAGACCGTGATGACCCGCTGCATCCATTGCACCCGCTGCATGCGCTTCATCACCGAGATCGCCGGCATTCCCGAGATCGGCCTCATCGGCCGCGGCGAGGACGCCGAGATCACCACCTATCTGGAAGCCGCGCTGACCTCCGAGCTGCAGGGCAACATCATCGACCTGTGCCCGGTCGGCGCGCTGACCTCCAAGCCCTACGCCTTCACCGCGCGGCCCTGGGAGCTGTCGAAGACCGAGACTGTCGACGTGATGGACGCGGTCGGTTCGGCGATCCGCATCGACGCCCGCGGCCGCGACGTGATGCGCATCCTGCCGCGCCTCAACGAGGTCGTGAACGAGGAGTGGATCTCCGACAAGTCGCGCTTCATCTGGGACGGCCTGAAGACCCAGCGCCTCGACAAGCCCTACGTCAAGAAGGCCGGCCGCTTCGCCGCCGCCTCCTGGGGCGAGGCCTTCGCCGCCGTCGCCGAGAAGGTCGGGGCGACCGCGCCCGACCGTATCGGCGCCATCGCCGGCGATCTTTCCAGCGTCGAGGAAATGTTCGCGCTGAAGGATCTCGTGACCCGCCTCGGCTCGAAGAACCTCGACTGCCGTCAGGACGGCAGCCGGCTCGATCCCTCGCTCGGCCGCGCCGGCTACATCTTCAATTCGACGATCTTCGGCATCGAGGAAGCCGATGCGGTGCTGCTCGTCGGCGCCAATCCGCGCCTCGAGGCGACCATCGTCAACGCCCGCATCCGCAAGAACTACTACCACGGCCGGCTGAAGGTCGGGGTGATCGGCGAGGCCGCCGATCTCACCTACGCCTACGACTATATCGGCGCCGGGCCGTCGAGCCTCGCCGAGATCGCCGAGGGCCGCCATCCCTTCGCCGAGGTGCTGAAGAACGCCGCCCACCCGATGATCATCGTCGGCCAGGGCGCGCTCTGCCGGCCCGACGGGCTCGCCGTGCTCTCGCTCGCCGCCCGCGCCGCAACGAGCGTCGGCGCGATCAAGGACGACTGGAACGGCTTCAACGTGCTGCACACCGCCGCCGCCCGCGTCGGCGGTCTCGATCTCGGCTTCGTGCCGGGAGAGGGCGGCAAGGACGCCGCCGCGATGATCGCCGGCGGGGTCGACGTGCTCTTCCTGCATGCCGCCGACGAGTTCGACATGGCCGCTATCCCGGCCTCGACCTTCGTCGTCTATATCGGCAGCCACGGCGATGCCGGCGCCCACCGCGCCGACGTGATCCTGCCGGGCGCCGCCTATCCGGAAAAGAGCGGCACCTACGTCAACACCGAGGGTCGCGTCCAGCGCGCCGCCCGCGCCACCTCCCCGCCGGGCGAGGCCCGCGGGACTGGGCGATCTTGCGCGCGCTGTCCGAGCCGCTCGGCCAGAAGCTGCCCTACGACTCGCTCGCCGCCCTACGCGCCGCCCTCGTTGCGGCCCATCCGGCGATGGCTGACCTCGACGAGATCGCCGCCGGCGATCCGGCCGATGTCGCAGCGCTCGCCGGTCGTGGCGGCGACGTCGATGCCGCAGCCTTCGCCGGCGTCGTCGGCGATTATTATCTGACCAACCCGATCGCCCGCGCCTCGGCCATCATGGCCGAGCTCAGCCGGTTGGCGAACGAGCGCCGCACCGCGGCCGCGGCCGAGTAAGGGGAGGGGGGAGCAATGACTTTGGGCAATGTCCTCTGGTACCTCCTCGGGGTCGGCTTCTCGCCGTTCCACCTCGGCGTCGTCTGGCACGCACTGATCATCCTGGTCGTGCTCTTGGTGCTGATCGCCTTCATCCTCTACGCCGACCGCAAGATCTGGGCGGCGGTGCAGCTTCGGCGCGGCCCGAACATCGTCGGGCCCTGGGGCATCTTCCAGTCCTTCGCCGACATGCTGAAGTTCGTCTTCAAGGAGCCGACGGTTCCCTCGGGCGCCAACAAGGGCATCTTCCTGCTCGCCCCGCTCGTCTCGACGACGCTGGCGCTCGCCGCCTGGGCGGTCGTGCCGGTGGCCGAGGGCTGGGCCGTCGCCGACATCAATGTCGGCGTGCTCTACCTCTTCGCCATCTCCTCGCTCGGCGTCTACGGCATCATCATGGGCGGCTGGGCGTCGAACTCGAAATATCCGTTCCTCGGCGCGCTGCGCTCGGCGGCCCAGATGGTCTCCTACGAGGTCTCGATCGGCTTCGTGATCATCACCGTGCTGCTCTGCGTCGGCTCGCTGAACCTCACGGACATCGTCAAGGCCCAGGAGAGCGGTCTCGCCTCCGCCGTCGGCCTCGGTTGGCTGTCGTTCCTCGACTGGTACTGGCTGCCGCTGTTCCCGATGTTCGTCATCTTCTTCATCTCGGCACTCGCCGAGACCAACCGGCCGCCCTTCGACCTGCCGGAAGCCGAGTCCGAACTCGTCGCCGGCTTCATGGTCGAATACGGCTCGACTCCGTACATGATGTTCATGCTCGGCGAGTACGTCGCGATCATGCTGATGTGCTCGATGACGACGATCCTGTTCCTCGGTGGCTGGCTGCCGCCGATCGACCTGCCGCCGTTCAACTGGATCCCGGGCGTGTTCTGGTTCGTGGCGAAGGTCTGCATGGTGTTCTTCATGTTCGCCATGGTGAAGGCAATGGTGCCGCGCTACCGCTACGACCAGCTCATGCGCCTCGGCTGGAAGGTTTTCCTGCCGTTGTCGCTCGGCATGGTGGTCGTGGTGGCCGGGGTGCTCCAGATTACCGGTTGGGCGCCGTGAGGAAGGTCGGAGAGTGATGGAGATATCGCTCCCGGGAGTGGTCGGTGCCCTGATCGGACTGCTTGTCGCGATAATCGATTATCGCGTCATAACGGGGATAGTCCGGGGAAAGCTGAGAGAGAGGAGGAGGTTCGCGAGTATCGAGGAGAACGAGAAGGCCGAACGGCAAATGGACCTGGTCTTCCAGGTCGTGTTCGCCGTCACCGTGGTCGCCTTCATGGCGATCGGCTACTGGTTCGGACTGACGATCGGCGGCTGACCCGCCACGCGAAGCTCTGCGTTTGAACGGAACCACGATGAAGCTCGATCAAGCCGCCAAATCGCTTTTCCTGAAGGAGTTCGTATCGGCGTTCTTCCTGTCGATGCGCTACTTCTTCAAGCCCAAGGCGACCATCAACTACCCCTTCGAGAAGGGGGCGGTGTCGCCGCGCTTCCGGGGCGAGCATGCGCTCCGGCGCTATCCCAACGGCGAGGAACGCTGCATCGCCTGCAAGCTCTGCGAGGCGATCTGCCCGGCCCAGGCGATCACCATCGAGGCCGGCCCGCGCCGCAACGACGCGACGCGCCGCACCACCCGCTATGACATCGACATGGTGAAGTGCATCTATTGCGGCTTCTGTCAGGAAGCCTGCCCGGTGGACGCCATCGTCGAGGGACCGAATTTCGAGTTCGCGACCGAGACCCGGGAGGAACTCTACTACACCAAGGACCGGCTGCTCGCGAACGGCGAGCGCTGGGAGCGCGAGATCGCGCAGAACATCGAGATGGACGCGCCTTACCGCTGAGGGGCGGTGGGTGCACGAGGCCCCGCCTGGAATGAGGCGGGCGCCACAAAGGATGACACGGGGGCTTTTGAGGCATGATCCTTCAGGCGGCCTTTTTCTACATCTTCGCCGGTGTCCTGATCGCCGCGGCCTTCATGGTCATCGCCGCGCGCAACCCGGTGCATTCGGTGCTGTTCCTGATCCTGGCGTTCTTCAACGCGGCGGGGCTGTTCCTTCTGGCCGGGGCCGAGTTCCTGGCGATGATCCTCGTCGTCGTCTATGTCGGCGCGGTCGCGGTGCTGTTCCTCTTCGTCGTGATGATGCTCGACGTCGACTTCGTCGAGCTGCGCCAGGGCTTCCTGCAGTACATGCCGATCGGCACGATCATCGCGATCGTGCTCGCCTGCGAGATCATCCTCGCGGTCGGCGCCTACACGCTGACGCCGCAGCTCACCGCGACGGCCGTCGCGCCGATCCCGGCGCTCGACGTCGCCGGCAACACCGAGGCGCTCGGCCAGCTGCTCTACACGCGCTACGTCTACTTCTTCGAAGCTGCCGGCATGGTGCTGCTCGTCGCCATGATCGGCGCCATCGTTCTCACTCTCCGTCACCGTCCGGCCATCAAGCGCCAGAGCATCCCGGCGCAGAACGCGCGCGGGCCGGCGACGGCGATCGAGGTGGTCAAGGTTGAATCGGGCAAGGGCATCTGAGCGGGCGACCGCACGGGCGCCTCACGGGGGAAGGCCAAGATGGAAATCGGACTTGGACATTATCTGACCGTTGCCGCGATCCTGTTCACGCTCGGCATCCTCGGCATCTTCGTGAACCGCAAGAACGTCATCGTCATCCTGATGTCGGTCGAGCTGATGCTGCTCTCCGTGAACATCAACTTCGTCGCCTTCTCCTCGTTCCTCGGTGATCTCGTCGGGCAGGTGTTCGCGCTCCTCGTCCTGACGGTCGCTGCCGCCGAGGCCGCCATCGGCCTTGCCATCCTCGTCGTCTTCTTCCGCAATCGCGGCTCCATCGCCGTCGAAGACATCAACATGATGAAGGGCTGACCTCTCATGTATTCGGCCATCGTCTTCCTACCGCTCCTCGGCTTCCTGATCGCCGGCATCTTCGGCCGCTCGATCGGCGCCAAGGCTTCCGAATACGTGACGACGGGACTGCTGCTCGTCTCGGCGGTGCTGTCCTGGATCGCCTTCTTCTCGGTCGGCTTCTCCGAGGCCGGACCGATGCGCGTCGAGGTCGCCCGCTGGATCGTCTCCGGCGACCTGTCGATCGACTGGGCCTTCCGCATCGACACGCTGACGGTCGTCATGCTCGTCGTCGTCAACACGGTCTCGGCGCTCGTCCACGTCTATTCGATTGGCTACATGCACCACGACCCGCACCGGCCGCGGTTCTTCGCCTATCTGTCGCTGTTCACCTTCGCCATGCTGATGCTGGTGACCTCCGACAACCTGTTGCAGATGTTCTTCGGCTGGGAGGGCGTCGGTCTTGCCTCCTATCTGCTGATCGGCTTCTGGTACCAGCGCCCGTCGGCCAATGCCGCCGCGATCAAGGCCTTCGTCGTCAACCGCGTCGGCGACTTCGGCTTCGCCCTCGGCATCTTCGGCGTCTTCGTGCTGTTCGGCTCGATCTCCTTCGAGACGATCTTCGCCGCGGCGCCCTCGATGGTCGGCAAGTCGATGCAGTTCCTCTCCTGGGAAGTCGACGCGCTGACGACGCTCTGCCTGCTGCTGTTCCTCGGCGCGATGGGCAAGTCGGCGCAGTTCCTGCTGCACACCTGGCTGCCGGACGCCATGGAAGGCCCGACGCCCGTCTCCGCGCTCATTCATGCCGCGACCATGGTGACGGCCGGTGTCTTCATGGTGGCGCGCCTCTCGCCCCTGTTCGAGCTCGCGCCCTTCGCGCTGCAGGTCGTGACGCTCGTCGGCGCGGTGC
>JAKPQE010000124.1 GCA_029572955.1 Pseudomonadota bacterium | reverse complement strand
GCGCGCCATCATGGCCTCGGCCAAGCGCGTGGCGACGGTGACCGCCATGAGCCCGATCGCGCTGATCTCGGTCGGCTTCGTGCTGTTCGAGAACATGCGCATGCTGCGCGCCATCGCCGGGCTCTACGGCGGCCGGCCCGGCGCCATGGGCGCGGTGCGCCTCGCCAGCCTGGTCTTCGGACACATCCTCGCCACCGGCGGCATCGCGCTCACCGACGATCTCGTCGGCCAGTTCCTCGGCCAGGACATGTTGCGCCGGCTGTCGAAGCGGCTCGGCGAGGCCGCATTCAACGGCGCCATGACCGCCCGCGTCGGCACGGCGGCGATCGAGGTCTGCCGGCCCATCCCGTTCATCGAGGTGACCCCGGTGCGCGCCCGCGATCTCGTCGGCGAGCTGTTCCGGCGCAGCCCCGAGACGAAAGAGAAAGGCGGCGCCGGGCGCTGATGGCCCGGACCCGTCTTCCCGCTCGCGATGGCTCGGCCGCCTTGGCCGGCCTGCAACCATCAGTTTCACCGGGCCCGGCATGGACCGCTTCCCGACGCGCCGATAATGTCTTTCGCCGTAGCCGCCAGGGGAACGCGATGGACGCCGCCGGACTGCCGCGCCTCGTCGGCCTCGCCGGGATCTCGCCGCTCGGCGCGGCAATCGCGGCGAGGCTCGCAGGCACGGGCTTGCGCATTGCCGCCTACGATGCCGATCCCGGGGGCCGCGCTCGCCTCGCCGGGGCGAGCCGCCTAATCGAGATCGCGCCCGGCGTCGCCGATGTCGGCCACGACTGCGAGTGGGTCGTCTCGACCCTGGACGGCGGGGCGCTCGCCGCGCTGATGCTCGGCGAAGCCGACCGGCCCGGGCTCGGGTTGCTGCTGGCGCCGGGTTCGCTGGTCATCGATATGGGCGCCAGCTCGCCGCACGACGCGCGCCGACTTGCTGGGATTCTCGGATCGCGCGGCATCGGGCTCCTCGACGCTCCGGCGCTCGGCACTCCCGAGGACGCGACCGCGGGTCGGCTAACCATACCCATCGGCGGCTATGCAGAGTTCGTCACGCGCGTCGCACCGCTGCTGCAGCGGCTCGGGGCCGTGACGTCCACCGGGCAGGCCGGCACCGGACACAGCGTCGCCGC
>JAKPQE010000121.1 GCA_029572955.1 Pseudomonadota bacterium | reverse complement strand
CGAGGTCGCGCCGGATGACCTGCGGGAAGATCTCGGTCTTCGCCGGATCGCGCGCCTCGATCGGCGCGAAGGAGACGACGAGATAGCGGTCGGCGACCGAGTAGAGCGTGCCGAGCAGCGACAGGGCGAGCATTCGCGTCGACAGGTGGCCCGGCGGCCTCTGGTAGCGGCAATGGCTGAGGACGTGGTGCCGGTCGATGCTCAGCGTCGGACGGCCGAGCGCCCTGGCCGCGCGCGGCACGAAATACTCGTAGTCGGTGATGATGAGATCGGGATCGAAGGCGCCGATCGTGCTCTTGATCGTCTCCATCGCCCGCGAGCGCTCCGCAAAGGCCCGGGCCGCGCCGGCGATGGTCGCCGTGTAGTCGACCTTGCCGCCGGTCAGCTCGGTGGCGATGTAGGGCACCTCGACATGGTCGAAGCCATGCGCCGCGACCTCGGCGGTGCGGCCGCCGCCGACGAACAGCACCTCGTGTTGCGGAAGCGCATGGGCGATGCCGAGGCCACGCGACAGGTGCCCCCCACGGTCGCCCAGAACCCCGTAAAGGATACGCCCCATCGACACTGCCCCAGACCGGGTCGGACGCCCTGCCGAACCCGGAATACGCCACGCCGCCCCCGCGCGGGACGGCCCTACTCGGCCGGTGCGGCCTCTTTCTGCCTGACCGCGCCGAATTCCTCGGCAACGCCGGCCAGTACCGCGACCGCCCGCTCGATGTCGGCCTTGTCGTGCACGGCCGAGAAGAAGAAGCGGATGCGCGGCAGGTCCTTCGGCACGCCGATCTGCACGATCGGCGGCGCGTAGAAGCCTTCGTCCATCAGTCGTTCCGAGGCGATCATCGTCTGGATGATCTTCGGGAACATCACCGGGACGACGGCACGGCCGATCGCCGGCCCGCTCTCCAGTCCCGCGCGATGCAGCAGCCTCAGGAAATGTTCGGTGTTCTCGGCGAGCCGGGCGACCCGCCACGGCTCGGCCTCGAGGATTTCGAGCGCCTTCTTCGCCGCCGCCGCGACCATCGGCGGCATGCCGACGCTGAAGATGAAGCCCGGCAGGCTGAAGCGCAGAAGGTCGATGAACGCTTTCGGCGCCAGCACGAAGCCGCCGCAGGAGACGAAGGTCTTCGACATCGTGCCGATGACGATGTCGATGCGCGCCGGATCGACGCCGAAATGCTCGGCGATGCCGCGCCCGCGTGCGCCGAGGACGCCGTGCGAATGGGCCTCGTCGACGAGCAGCCAGGCGCCGAAGCGCTCCTTCAACTCGACGAGGCGCGGCAGGTCCGGCACGTCGCCGTCCATGCTGTAGAGCCCCTCGACGGCGATCAGGCAATTGCCGTGCGCCGCGCGCTTTTCCTTCAGCAGCCGTTCGAGATCGTCGAGATCGTTGTGGCGGAACTTGTAGACCGTCGCCCGGCCGGCCTTGGCGCCGGCGAGAATGGAGGCATGCGCCAGTTCGTCGAGGATGATGCAGTCCTTGGCCGCGAGATAATGCCCGACAACGGCGGCATTGGTCAGGAACCCCGAAACGAGGACGAGCGCCGCCTCGGCGCCGAAGAAGTCGGCCAGCCCCTGCTCCAGTTCGCGATGGATGGACCGCTCGCCGCCGACGACGCGCGAGGCGAGCGCGCCGGTCCCGAAACGCTCGAGCGCCTCGGCCGCCGCGGCCTCGACCTCCGGGTGCCGCGACAGGCCGAGATAGTCGTAATTGGCAAAGCTCACGAAGCGCTTGCCGCTCTCGGCGGCAGCGCGTTCGGCCTCGTCGATGGCCAGAAAATAGGGCGAGCGCCCGCTCGGAACGACATCGCCGCCACCGAGCCGGAACAGCCGCGCTGCATATTCGCCCAGAGAAACTGGATCGTTGGTCATGACGTCACCCGGGCCGCCCCCGGCTCCCCTGGAAACTACTAAACCAATGGCCGAATTTGTCAAATTGGCAGGATCTCGGCCGCTCCGGCCACCCTAGCTCTGCGGATGCTCGTTCCTGTAGACCTCGATCGCCTTCTCGATGTCGCCGTCGAAGA
Organism: Pseudomonadota bacterium; assembly: GCA_029572955.1. Classification (GTDB taxonomy): domain Bacteria; phylum Pseudomonadota; class Alphaproteobacteria; order Rhizobiales; family JAKPQE01; genus JAKPQE01. The sequence continues at coordinate 43,158 of JAKPQE010000121.1, read as the reverse complement.
TGAGCCCGTGCCGGTCGAGCACCAGCGCCCGGTCGGCCATGCCGCGCAAGGTATTGGTGTCGTGCGTGACGAACAGCTTGGTGACGGCGCCGAGACGCTCCTTGAGGAACTTGTGGCACTTCTCCTGGAAGAACGCGTCGCCGACGGCCAGCGCCTCGTCGACGATCAGGATGTCGGGGTCGACGTGGATCGCCACGGCAAAGGCGAGGCGCACATACATGCCGCTCGAATAGGTTTTCACCGGGCGGTCGACGAATTCCTCCTCGATGTCGGCGAAGGCCAGCACCTCCGGCATCAGTTTCTCGATCGCGGAGTTGCTGAAACCGAGGATCGAGGCGTTGAGGAAGACGTTTTCGCGGCCCGAGAATTCCGGATTGAAGCCGGCGCCGAGTTCCAGCAGCGCCGAGACGCGCCCGTTGACCTCGACCGTGCCGCTCGTCGGCACCATCACGCCGGCGACCACCTGCAGCAGCGTCGATTTGCCGGCACCGTTGACCCCCATGATGCCGACCGCCTCGCCCGGCCGCACCTTGAAGCTCACCCCGGAAAAGGCGGTGAAGCGATGCGCCGGCGGCGTCGGCCGCCCGGTCATGTGGGCGAGCAGGCGCGCGCCACCGCGGTTCCACCGGGTGTCGAAGCTCTTCGACAGGTTGTCGGCCACAATGGCGTAATGATCGGACATCGGACGCTTGAGACTGAGGAGGCGCGAGGCCGGCGCCGCCGCTGGTTTAGTGAAATCGCGATCGGCTGTCCACCGCCCGGCCGGTCAGGCGGCCGGATCGGCCACATCGAAGGAGGCCCCGCGCCAGGTGACGCGGCGCGTGAACCAGGCCCGCACCCAGAGCACGGGAATGAGGATTTCGCGCAGCGCCATGCCGGCAAGGCTCGCCGGCGCGACGCCCCAGCCCTTCGCCCGCTGGAAGCCGAGTTCGGTCGCGACCCAGAAGGCCGCCGTCCCGGCAACGAGCGACCAGGGCCGCACGCCGAAATCGGCGGCACCGACCCATGCCATGACGAGCACGAAGGCCGCCGTCATGAACGGTTCGGCAAAGAGCGCGAGGAACGCCTGTTCGCGCCGGATCACCATCCACCTCAGCTGGCGGTCGGCGACGTCGGAAAAGCGGCGCCGGTGCAGCGGCTGGCGCACCGGCAGGGCGGCAAAGGCCGTCCGCTGGCCGCGCGCCGCGAGCGCCATGGCGAGCGCGTGGTCGTCGCCGAAATGCGGCGCCATCACGCGGATGCCGTCGATCGCGTCGAAATCGGCGCGCCGCACGAGCATCACCTTGCCGTAGCCGATGTCGATCGTCAGCGACGAGCCGGCAAGAACGAGCGGCGCGAGCTGGCCGTTCATCATTGCCCGCTCGGTCTCGGCGGCAATTCCTTCGGGCTCGGTGGCGATCGGGATCGCACAGACCATGCCGACCCGGCCGTGGAGCTCGCCGACGAGATCGGCAAGCCCGCCGCGCTCGAGGACCGCATTCGAATCCTTGATCAGCAGCAGCTCGTGCCGGGCGACCTTCACGGCGGCCGCGAGGTTGGTGATCTTCGGATTGGGGCCGACGATTTCCGTCGCCGTGGCAAAGACGACCGGCACCGCCGGCGCCTCGCCGACGATCGCCCGGGCCGCGGCGAACGCCGCCGCCGACTGGGCATCGCCGCAGATGACGATCTCGAGGAGCGGATAGTCCTGATCGAGCAGCGAGCGAAGCGCCGCCTCGAAGGCATCGTCGACGACCTTGACCGGCACCAGCACCGAGACGCCCGGCCGGTCGGCCCGCTTCGGCCGACTGCGCGCGAGAAGCGGCTGCAACAGCGCGATGACGAGCGCGCCGGCGCGAACGAGCAGGAACACCCCGAGAGCGACCGCTGCCGTCGTGGCGAGGGGCGAGGGAGCCATCGCGCCGCCGGTCACAGGAGGTCGGCGAATTCGCGCCGAAGGTTCTGGAACACCCGGAACCCGAAATGCGCGAAGGCGACGGCGAAGATCATGTAGACGACCGAGGCGGTGACCGAGGGCGGATCGAAGCCGAAGAACACCGACCGGACCCACTCGATCGGTATCGTCAGCGGGTTGACGTAGAGCACCGTGCGGAAGGTCTCCGGGATCATCGTCGAGGGAAAGAACACCGGGCTGACGAACATCAGCACCGGCGACAGCGCCGAAACGAGCAGGCCGACATCCTTGGCATAGGCGCCGATCGCCGAGAACGACCACACCACGCCGAGCGCGATCAGCGCGAGGAAGAAGATCGGCACCGGCAGGAAGAAGACGCCGAGCGGCAGCGTGCCGTGGGTGAGGACGAAGAAGACGAGCAGCAGCGAGGAGCCGATCACCAGCCGGAACGAGGCGCCGATCAGCACGACATAGGCCAGCAGCTCGACCGGAAACACCATGCGCTTGATGTAGAACCGGTGCTCGTGCATCAGGTTCGACGACCGGTTGAGGCATTCGATGAAGAAGTCGAAGACGACGAGGCCGGAGAAATAGATCAGCGCGATGTCGGTCTTGCGGTCGACCGCCGCCTGCCAGCGCGGCTGGATGATCGTGCTGAAGGCGATGGTGTAGATCGCGAGGATGATGACCGGCGAGACGAGCGCCCAGTACATGCCGAGCCGCGAGCCGCGGAAGCGGCTCTCGATGTCGCGCCAGGCGAGCCGCTGCAGCAGCTCCCAATGGCGCGGCACGGTGCCGAGGAACGAATGGTCGAAGACCGTTCTCAACAAGCCGGGCTTGGTCATACGCATTGCCTCATGCCTGCCCTCGGGGCCGCCCCGGCGCCGATCGGGCACGGCCGCCCGCGGCGGGCGGCACTGGCTCGAACTCCATTTTCTGCAGTCATAGCAACGCCCGTGCCGGGAAAAAAGGCCCCGGAGCGCCGCGGTCGCGACCAGAGGCCCGGTCAGCGCACCTTGTCGACCATCGCCGGCTGCGGGAAGCAGGTGGCGGCAAGGCCGGTGGCGGCCTGCCAGTCGCCGATGGCGCGGCGCGTCTTGAAGCCGACGAGACCGTCGGCGCCACCGACGTCGATGCCGCGTTTTTCGAGGCGAAGCTGCATGTCGCGCACGGCGAGCCGGTTGACCTTCTCGACATTGGCCCAGGGCGCGACGAACGGCTTGCCGCCGCGCATCCGGTCGGCGAGATGGCCGATGAAGAGGGCGTAGAGGTCGCTCTCGTTATAGGCCTTCAGCACGTAGAAATTCTCCGTGGCGATGAAAGCCGGGCCATGACGCCCCGCCGGCATCAGCAGGAAGCCGTCGCCCTTGCGTTCGCTGTCCGGAAAGGCCTTGCCGGCGACCCGGGCAACGCCGGCGCCCTCCCAGGCGGTGATCGGCTTGCCCCGGTCGGGCCCTTCGAGGGCGCAGGAGACGCCCGCCGGCACCTCGGCCTCGAAGCCCCAGTCGCGGCCGCTGCGCCAGCCGTGCCTGGCGAGGTAGTTGCCGATCGAGCCGAGCGTGTCGGGCACCGAATTCCAGATGTCGCGCTTGCCGTCGCCGTCGAAATCGACCGCGAAGGCGAGGAACTTCGAGGGCAGGAACTGCGGCTGGCCGAGCGCCCCGGCCCAGGACGAACGGAGCCGGTCGGAGGTGACGTGGTCTTCCTCGAGGATCTGCAGCGCCGCGACGAGTTCGCCGAAGAAGTCCTCGCGCCGCGCGCCCATGAAGGCGAGCGTGGCCAGCGAGCGGACCGCCTCGTTCGGCAGCTTGACCCGGCCGAAGCCCGATTCACGCCCCCAGATGGCAACGACGATCGGCCCCGGCACGCCGTAGCGCTTCTCGACCGCAGCGAGCGTGTCCTTGTAGGTGGCGAGCCGCTCGCGCCCGAGGCTGATCAACGGGGCGAGCTTCTTTTCGTCGAAATAGCGTCCGGGACTGCCGAACTCGCTCTGGCGCATGTCGCTCGCCGGCTGCTTGGAACCCGGCGGCACGAGATCGGGCAGCGACCAGTCGAGGCTCGTTCCGTCCATGACGGCGAAGGTCGCGCGCGAGACGCCGGCCTTCTTCGCCGCCGGCCAGACTTGCCTTTCGATCCAGGCATGGAACTGCTGCTCGACCGCCGCCTTGTCGAGCGCCGCCGCCGGCAGCGCGCCGAAAAAGAACGCCGCGACCGCGACGAGTGTCGCGGCGAGCTGCATCGCGAAGCCCCTGCCCCGCGGTTTCGAAGTCCTGCCGGTCATCCGCTCCCCGTCGATTCGGCCCCCGAGTCCCGCGACCATAGCATGTTGTGGGAAGGCGCCCCGCGCCACGGCAACGCGGGTCGCGGCGCAACCCAGACCGTGGCATAGTCCGGCGATGACAAACGCCCCCGCCTCCGACAAGCGCCCGGTGAAGCCCGGCGACCGCCTCTTTCTGGTCGACGGCTCGTCCTACATCTTCCGCGCCTATCACGCCCTGCCGCCGCTGACGCGCAAGTCCGACGGCCTGCCGGTCGGCGCCGTCGCCGGCTTCTGCAACATGCTCTGGAAGCTCCTGCGCGAGGGCCTGACCCCGGCCGAGGGCGACGAGCCGACCCATTTCGCCGTCATCTTCGACGCCAAGGGCGACAATTTCCGCAACGAGATCTTCCCCGACTACAAGGCCAACCGGCCGAGCCCGCCGGAAGACCTCGTGCCGCAGTTCGGGCTGATCCGCCAGGCGGTCGTCGCCTTCGGCCTGCCCTCGATCGAGCTTGCCGGCTACGAGGCCGACGACCTCATCGCGACCTATACCCGGCTCGCCACCGAGGCCGGCGCCGAGGTGACCGTGATCGCCTCCGACAAGGACCTGATGCAGCTCGTCGACGGCAGGGTCTCGCTTTTCGACACCATGAAGGACCGCCGCATCGGCGCCGCCGAGGTCGTCGAGAAGTTCGGCGTGCCGCCGGAGAAGGTGGTCGACGTCCAGGCCCTCGCCGGCGATCCCGTCGACAACGTGCCGGGCGTACCGGGCATCGGCGTCAAGACCGCCGCCCAGCTCATCGGCGAATATGGCGACCTCGAAACGCTGCTTGCCCGCGCCGGCGAGATCAAGCAGCCGAAGCGCCGCCAGAACCTCCTCGAATTCGCCGGGCAGGCGCGCATTTCCCGCCGCCTCGTCGAGCTCGACCGCAACGCCCCGGTGCCGGTCGGCCTGGAAGCTTTCGGCGTCGGCCCGGTCACCGGCGAGCGGCTCATCGCCTACCTGAAGGCGCTCGATTTCACCACGCTCACGCGCCGCATCGCCGAGGCGACGGGCCTCGACCCGGCGCCGATCGCCCCCGCCGAACTCAGGATCGAGGGCTTTGAGACCGCTGCGTCCCCGGAAAGCGCCACGGACCCGGTTCCGGCACCGCAGCCGGCCGCCGCGCTGAACGCCGAGCCGGCCGCCGTGGCGCGCGATCCCCTGCCCGAAGGCGCGCACGCACCCGCCGAGCTTGCCGAAAGGCGCAAGGCGGACGCCCTCGTCGGCAGCATCGACACGAGCCGCTACGAGACCGTCACCGACCTTTCCCGCCTTGGCGAGTGGATCGCCGCGGCGCGCGCCCTCGGCGTCGTCGCCGTCGACACCGAGACGACCTCGCTCGACGCGATGAGCGCCGATCTCGTCGGCGTCAGCCTCGCGACCGCGCCCGGCAAGGCCTGCTACATCCCGCTCGGCCATCGCGACGGCGTCGACGACCTCCTCGGCGGCGGCCCGGTCGCCGGCCAGATCCCGCTGAAGGACGCGGTCGCGGCCCTGAAGCCGCTGCTCGAGGACCCCGCCGTCCTCAAGATCGGCCAGAACCTCAAATACGACTGGCTGCTCCTGTCACGCTACGGCGTCGAGATCGCCCCGCTCGACGACACCATGCTGATTTCCTACGTCCTCGACTGCGGTCGCGGCGGCAACGGTATGGACGAGCTTTCCGAACGCTGGCTCGGCCACAAGCCGATCTCGTTCAAGGAGGTTGCCGGCTCCGGCAAGGCGAAGATCACCTTCGACCAGGTGCCGCTCGACAAGGCCACCGCCTATGCCGCCGAGGATGCCGACGTGACGCTGCGCCTCTGGCTGGCGCTGAAGGCCCGCCTCGTCGCCGAGCGGCTCGACACCGTCTACGAGACGCTGGAGCGCCCGCTGGTGCCGGTGCTCGCCCGCATGGAGCGGCGCGGCGTCAAGGTCGACCGGCAGATCCTGTCGCGCCTGTCCGGCGACTTCGCGCAAGGCATGGCCGCCCTCGAGGCCGAGATCCACGAGCTGGCCGGCGAGACCTTCAACATCGCCTCGCCCAAGCAGCTCGGCGAGATCCTCTTCGACAAGCTTGGCCTTGCCGGCGGCAAGAAGACCAAGACCGGCGCCTGGGGCACCGGCGCCGACGTGCTGGAAGACCTCGCCGGACAGGGCCACGACCTGCCGGCCCGCGTCATGGACTGGCGCCAGCTATCGAAGCTGAAGTCGACCTATACCGACGCGATCCCCGGCTATGTGAACACCGAGACCCACCGCGTCCACACCTCCTATTCGCTCGCCGCGACGACGACCGGGCGGCTCTCCTCCTCCGAGCCGAACCTGCAGAACATCCCGGTGCGCACCGAGGCCGGCCGCAAGATCCGCACCGCCTTCGTCGCCGAACCCGGCATGAAGCTGATCTCGGCCGACTACAGCCAGATCGAGCTCCGCGTCCTCGCCCACATCGCCGACATACCGCAGCTGAAAAAGGCCTTCGCCGACGGCCTCGACATCCACGCGATGACCGCCTCGGAGATGTTCAACACGCCGATCGCGGGCATGGACCCGATGGTCCGCCGCCGCGCCAAGGCGATCAATTTCGGCATCATCTACGGCATCTCGGCCTTCGGGCTGGCCGCCCAGCTCGGCATCTCGCGCGAGGAGGCACGCGACTACATCGCGAAATACTTCGAGCGCTTCCCCGGCATCCAGGACTACATGGAGGACACCAAGCGGCGGGTGCGTATGAACGGCTATGTCGAGACCATCTACGGCCGGCGCATCCACTATCCCGAGATCAACACCAAGAACCCGAACATGCGCGCCTTCCTGGAACGCGCCGCGATCAACGCGCCGATCCAGGGCTCGGCCGCCGACATCATCCGCCGGGCGATGATCCGCATGGAACCGGCCCTCGATGCAGCCGGCCTTGCCGCCCGCATGCTGCTGCAGGTGCACGACGAACTGATCTTCGAGGCGCCCGAGGCCGAGGTCGAAAACACCCTGCCGGTCATCGCCAGTGTGATGGCGAAGGCGCCGGAGCCGGCGCTGCAGCTCGCCGTGCCGCTCGAGGTCGACGCCCGCGCCGCCGACAATTGGGACGAGGCGCACTGAGGGCCGACGGGCGCGGCCCCTCTCAGGCCCGTACCGACCGCGGCGCCTCGGCCTCGCGGGCAGACACCGGCGGGCGGCCGAAGGCGCGCGAATAGGCCCGCGAGAACGCCGCCGCGCTGCCGAAGCCGACCCGGCGCGCCACCGATTTCACCCGCCCGCCGCGCTGCAGCTCCCGCTGCGCCAGCGTCAGGCGCCAGCCGGTGAGATAGGCCGCCGGCGTCGTCCCGACCGTCTCGCGGAATTCGTCCATGAACCGGCTCCGCGACAGGCCCGCGACCTCGGCCAGGTCTTCGACGCGCCAGCGCCGCGCCGGATCGTCGTGCATGGCAACGAGCGCCCGATGCAGCGCCCCGTGCGACAGCCCGGCAAGGAGGCCCCGCCCGGTCGCGCCGCGATCGATCGCCTGCCTGAGGAGGAGGAGCACGATCACCTCGCAGAGCCGGTCCAGTGCCACCTGACGGCCGCAGCGGTTCGTCGACGCCTCGGCGACGAATACCTCGACGAGGGCGCCGAGCAGCGGCACCTCGGCGAGCGGCACCTCGAGGCTCTCCGGCAGCGCGCTCATCAGCGGATTGGTGACGCCGCCGAAAGCGATGACCGCGGCGGCGAGCACCGGACGGCCGGACCCCGCCGCACCCTCGCCGCAAGCCCGAAAAACGATGCGATCGGCGACACCGTCCTCGCCGAGGACGACCAGATTGGCGCCCCCCGAGGCATCGCAGGGCACCACCCGCGCTGTCAGCTCGAAGGTCGCAAAGAACGCCGCAAGCCGATCGCGTTTCGGCAGTTCTGGATTTTCAATCATGCAATCTGGATGTTTCATGCTCCATCGTATGGCATAGGACGGACATTCGATCAACCGCCCCAACACGCCGCCCACCGGAAAAGGACACCCGGATGCTCGTTCCCCGCACCACCGCGCCCGATCTCGTCGTCGAGACCCTCGACCATGGCCGCTTCGACCTCGCCTCGGACGGCGCCCGCAATTTCACCCTCGTCTGCTTCTATCGCGGCCTGCATTGCCCGATCTGCGCGACCTATCTGCGCGAACTCGACCGTCAGGCGCCGGCCTTCGCCGAGCGCGGCGTCAACACCATCGCCATCAGTTCGGACGATGAGGACCGGACCCGGCGGATGGCCGAGAAGATCGGCGCCACCTCGCTGCGCTTCGGCTACGGCCTCGATCTCGCCAAGGCCCGCGAGTGGCGCCTTTACGTCTCGACCTCGCGTGGCATGACCTCGATCGGCATCGAGGAACCGGCCCTGTTCTCCGAGCCGGGCGTGTTTCTGGTCCGGCCCGACCGCACCATCTACTGGCTCTCGGTCCAGTCGATGCCGTTCAGCCGGCCGAACTTCGCCGAGATGGTCAGCGCTGTCGATTTCATCCTGCGATACGACTACCCGGCGCGCGGCGAACACACCGGCGCCGTGTGAGACGGACGGCGCCCGAGAGCGAGGCGGGCGCGCCGGAGAAGGCGGCGCCCCGGCATTCCCCCCGCCGGGCATCGCCTCATGCGGCGGCGGTTTCGACACCCGCCGCACGCGCGCCCGTCTCGCCGGCGAGATAGGCCCGGCCGCGGCCCTCTTCCTTGGCCCGGTAGAGCGCTTCGTCGGCGCTGCGGATCACCGTCTTTGCCGTCAGGGCATCGTCCGGCCACCAGGCAACGCCGATGCTCGCGCCGACATTGGCCGAGCCGCCGTCGAAGACGACAGCCTCGCAGACCCGTTCGATGACGCTGTCGCAGAGCCAGAGCACGTTGTCCCGCTCCAGCCCGTCGCGCAACAGGACGATGAATTCGTCGCCGCCGACGCGGGCGACGAGCCCGGCCCCGCCGACGGTCTCGGCGATGCGATGGGCGACGGTCACGATCACCGCGTCGCCGGCCTGATGGCCATAGGTGTCGTTGACCGCCTTGAAGCGGTCGAGGTCGACGCAAAGGATGGCGCAGCGGTCCTGCGCCCCCTCTGCGATGATGTCTTCGAGCGCCCGATCGAAATGCAGCCGGTTGGCGAGCCCGGTCAGCGCGTCGTGGAGCGCGAGGAAGCGGTTCTGCGCCTCGCTGCGATGGAGCGCGGCAAGCGCCCGGCCATAGCGCATGGCGATGAAGACGAGGCTGACCGCGGCAAGGCCGAGCAGGACGGCGAGCAGCGGCAGCGTCCGATCCCAGATCGCCGCGGCGGGCGAGGAGGATTCCCAGGTCGCGACATAGCCCGGCGTCTCGCCGAAAAGCCGCAGCGGCAGGCTCTCGCCCGCGCCGGAAGCACCCGCCGCAACGATCGCGAAATCGCGAAAGCCGAGCTTCTCCGCGATCGCCGCGAGCGCGGCGGCATCGAGCGGCTTGAAGGTGACGAGGGTCTGCGCCAGCCCGTCGGGCAGGACCGCCTCGTCGTCGGGAATGATCGCCTGGGCGACCATCAGCCCGATTTCGCCCTCGACGCTGCGAAGGTCGGCAACGGGGAGCAGCATTTTTCCCCGCAACGGGTCGCCGGGATAGACGTAGCCCTTGCCGCGCGGCGCCCGGCGTTCCATGTAGCGCCGCTGCGTCTCGGCAACGAGGTCGGCATTGTCGGCGGCGATCGCCGCCCCGGCCGCCGGCGCGAGCACCCGATCCTCGAACACGGCGACGCGCGGCGTGCCGTCCGCCGCGATGACGACCGTGCGGGCGATCCCGAAATCCTCGAAGAGCCAGTCGGCGATCTCGTCACGCACGAATGCGGCGTTGATCCGCTTGCCGAGGGCGGCGACGGCATCGTCCCAATAGGAAACCTGCGACTGGTCGCGCGCCAGCACGTCGATCTGCCGGGAGACCTCGTTGAGGATGAGACTGCGCTCGGCGTCCGCACGAACATCCTCGGCAACGGAACCGGCCGCCCGCAAGACGAAGAGATTGGATCCGGCGAGAATTGCCAATAGCCCTGCGCAAAGCAGGTAAACGAGGACAACGATACTCTTAGAACCGGCGCTTTTTTTGCTTTTCATTACGGCAAGCCTCCCCAGCAAGATGTCTTTCTTGCCAGAAAGGCTTGAAATTTGAGCTAAGCCGTTTGGTTTTCGAGGGTTTAACGAGGATCGACGCCAAGGTGCCGATCATCCGCCACACCGCCTCAATGGTGCGGGTTCATGCCCCGGGCGATCATCAGGTGATGCGCCTGATGGTGCATGCCGCGGGTCATCACGCCGAAGAAGCCGAGCGCGCGGATCTTCGCCGTGTCGGCCTGCGACGCGCCGGTAACGGTCATCGTCGCGCCGTCGGCGGTCTCGGTCGCACTGAAATGCCAGCCGTCGACGCCGTCCATGGTAGCCGCATGCGCCGGCACCATGCGCTTGATCGCGTCGGCGACCTCGCCGGTGCCGGTCACCTCGAAGCGCGCCCCGCCCTCGACCTCGGCGACCGTGGCGACGGCGTGCAGCGTGACGCGGTCCATGTCGGCAAGGTGGGTGCGCAGTGCGTCGATATCGACGTGGCTCCAGTCGGTCGCGGGATCCGCCTCGAGCAGGGCGACGATCTCGGCGATCGCCGCAAAGGCCGACTGCCCGGGCTCCGTCGGCGCCACTTCGCCCATCGCCGCCATATGGGCCGCGTGGTCCATGTTCGCCATGTGGTCGTGGTCCGTCGGGCCGGCGGCCAGGGCGGCGGCGGGCAGCAGCGCCGCGAGGGCGAGCAGAAGGGTTCGCATGAGGCCTCCTTGCGGTCGAAAACGCGAAAAGGCCACGGCCCGCTTGGCGCGCGCCGTGGCCCTTCGAATTCGGCTGATACCGGCGCGTCAGCGCGTCCAGGTCTCGGCGTCGCACATCGACTGGCCGACGGCGCAGCCCTTCACGACGAGCTTGTCGCCCTTCAGGGTGACGGTGCCGTTGAAGGTCATGAAGCCCGGCATGTCGGGGTGCTTCATGTCGCCCTTCCAGGCATTGGCACCGCTCGCAGGGATGCCGTTGAACATGACGAAGCCCGGCTTCTTGCCGGCGGTGATCTTGCCGCAGAGCTTGCCGCCGCAATTGCTGACCGCGGCGGTGTCGCCGTTCGGCCGCTTCCAGTTGCCAAAGGCATCGGCCGCCGCCGGCAGGACCGAACCGAGGGTCATGGCGAAACCGAGCGCCGCGACGGCGCCGATGAGGGACTTGGACATACTTCCTCCAGAGCTTTTCTTCTTGGCCCGCAGGCCCTTGTTGGTATCGCCGCCGATCGGTCCGACGCCGCGTCTGATGGCGCGCCAAGTATCCCGTGCGGGCGGATGAGACGCAAATTAGAATAAAACAATAGTCTAATCAAAATGATTTCTGCGCTCGCCCGTTCACCATGCCGCCCGCGACCGGTGCAAAGCCGGCGAAAAACACTCTCTTCTTGGTTCGCCACCGGTTGACCGGAGCATGGATCGAGGCTATTTCTTTCAAACAATCGTTTGATTGAAATCGTCATGACCGACCCCCTCGCCCCGTCCGATCCGCCATCCGCCGCCATGCCCGCCGCCGGTCCGGCGAGTGCCGGCGAGGCCGGTGATGCCCGCGCCCGGCTCGTCGCCGCCGGCATCGAGGCATTCGGCACCACCGGCTACGACGCCGCCTCGATCCGCGCCATCGCCAAGGCCGCCAATGTCAACATCGCCGGCGTTTCCTACCATTTCGGCGGCAAGGACGGCCTCTACCGGGCCTGCGCCGAATTCATCGCGACCACCATCCACGCCCGCCTCACCGCCCGCATCGCCGACATTGGCCCGCTCGACCGCCTGACGCCCGAGGCCGCCGCCGCGGGCGCGCTCGTCATGGTGCGCGGCTTCGTCCAGACGCTTCTCGGCGAGCCGCGCATGGACCGCGTCGCCCGCTTCATCATCCGCGAGCAGATGGACCCGACGCCCGTCTTCGCGATCCTCTACGAGGGCATCATGCGGCCGCTGCACGAGCGCTTCTGTACCTTGTGGGCGATCGCCACCGGCGCCGACGCCGCCGCCGAGGAGACCCTGGCCAAGGCCTTCGCCATCGTCGGCCAGATCATCGTCTTCCGCGTCGGGCGCGCCACCGTGCTCAGCCGGTTCGGCTGGTCCGACCTCGGCCCCGACGAGGCCCGCCTGATCGAGGAGACCGTCGTTGCCAACGTCGCCGCGCTGATCGCGGCCGAGACCGACAAGAACCGCGCCGCGCGCGCATCCGACAAGGACTGACGCCATGCTCGAGACGATCTGCTCGCTGGCCCTTCTGAGCGCCCTGCCCTTCTGCGATACCGGCGCGGCGGTCTTCGGCGGCTATGTCGAGGGCGACTACACCGCCGTCGCGCCGCTCACTGTCGCCCGCGTCACCGCGGTCGAGGTGCGCCGTGGCGAACGTGTCGCCGCCGGTGCGCCCCTCGCCGCCACCGAAACCGAGGACGCCGAACTCGCCGTCAGGAAGGCCGAGGCCGCCGCCGCCGAGGCCCGCGCCCAGTACGCCAACCTGAATTCCGGCAAGCGGCCCGAGGAGATCGCCGCCATCGAGGCGGCCCTCGCCTCGGCCAGGGCCCAGGGCAAGGAGGCGGCACAGACCCTCGAGCGGCGCGAGCAGCTGCGCGCCCGCGGCGTCGCCTCGCAGGCCGAGCTCGACCAGGCCGAATCGGCCCGCGACGTCGCCACCGCCAAGGTCGCCGAGATCGAGGCAAACCTGTCGGTCGCCCGCCTGCCGGCCCGCGACGAAGAACTGGTCGCCGCCGAACAGCGCCTCGCCCAGGCCGAGGCCGCCCTCGCCACCGCCCGCTGGCAGCTCGACCAGCGCCGCCTCAAAGCCCCGGCCGCCGGCCTCGTCGAGGACGTGCTGCGCCATGTCGGCGACACCGCCGGCCCGACCGCCCCGGTGATCTCGTTCCTGCCCGACGGCGCGGTGAAGCTGCGTTTCTACGTTCCCGAGACGGCGATCGCCGACATGGCGGTCGGCCGCAGGGTCGCCGTCGCCTGCGACGGCTGCGCCGCCGGCCTCACCGCCGCGATCAGCTATGTCGCGGCCGAACCCGAATTCACCCCGCCGGTCATCTATTCCGTCGAGCGCCGCCAGAAGCTCGTCTATCTCGTCGAGGCCCGGCCCGACGCCAACGCCACCTCGCTCCGTCCCGGCCAGATCGTCGATGTCCGCCTCACCCGCAACGACTGAGCCGAACGTCATCGACGTCACCGGCCTGACCAAGCGCTTCGGCGACAAGACCGTCGTCGACGACGTCTCGCTCGACGTCGCGCGCGGCGAGATCGTCGGCTTCCTCGGGCCGAACGGCTCCGGCAAGACGACGACGATCCGCATGATCTGCGGCCTGCTGACGCCGGATGCCGGCTCGGGCACCGTGCTCGGCCTCGACGTCGTCGAGGACAGCCTGATGATCAAGCGCGAGGTCGGCTACATGACCCAGCGCTTCTCGCTCTACGAGGACCTGACGATCGCCGAGAACCTCGACTTCGTCGCCCGCCTCTACCGGCTGAAGCCGCGCGGCGAATTCGTGAGGAAGACGCTCGACGATCTCGGCCTCTACTCGCGCCGCAACCAGCTCGCCGGCACCCTGTCGGGCGGCTGGAAGCAGCGCCTGGCGCTTGCCGCCTGCATCATGCACAAGCCGAAGCTGCTGCTGCTCGACGAGCCGACCGCCGGCGTCGACCCGAAGGCCCGGCGCGACTTCTGGGACGAGATCCACCTGCTTGCCGCCGACGGCCTCACCGTCCTCGTCTCGACCCACTACATGGACGAGGCCGAGCGCTGCCACCGCATCGCCTACATCTCCTATGGTCATCTCATCGCCCGCGGCACCGTCGAGGAGGTCGTGCGCGATTCCGGCCTCGCCACCTTCTTCGTGCGCGGCGCCAACCTCGCCGCCATCGGCAAGGCGATCGCCGGGCTCGACGGTGTCGAGCAGGTCGCGCCCTTCGGCCAGACGCTCCATGTCGTCGGCTCCGATGCCGCCCTCCTCGCCAGATCGCTCGATGCCTTCGCCGCCGAAAGCGGCGCCGCGGTGACGCGCGGCGAGACCAGCCTCGAGGACGTCTTCATCAAGTTCATGAGCCGCGGCGAGGACACCGGCGGCAGCGCCAGGAGCGGGGAGGACGGCCGATGAAAGACGACTTCTTCTCGCTCGCGCGTCTGACGGCGGTGCTCGTCAAGGAATTCATCCAGATGCGGCGCGACCGGCTCACCTTCGCCATGATGCTCGGCGTGCCGCTGATGCAGCTCGTGCTGTTCGGCTATGCCATCAACACCGATCCGAAGGGCCTGCCGGCCGCGCTCCTCTCGCTCGATCATGGCCGCTACGCCCGTGCCGTTTCCGCGGCGATGGAGAACACCGGCTACTACCGCTTCGAATACCGGCCCGAGAGCCACGAAGAGGCCGAGGCGCTGATCGCCTCGGGCACCGTCTCCTTCGTCGTCACCATCCCGAGCGACTTCGGCACCAAGGTCGCGCGCGGCGAGCGCCCCTCCGTCCTCGTCGAGGCCGACGCCTCGGACCCGGCGGCGGCGAGCGGCGCCGTCGGCACCCTCGGCGAGGTCTCGCAGCGCGCCCTCGCCCGCGAATTCGCCGGCAATGCCTCGGCCGTCAGCCTGCCGCCGATCGAGATCATCACCCACAAGCGCTACAACCCGGAAGGCATCACCCAGTACAACGTCGTGCCCGGCCTTCTCGGCGTCATCCTGCAGATGACGATGATGATGATGACGGCGATGGCGCTGACCCGCGAGATCGAGCGCGGCACGATGGAAAACCTCTTGGCGATGCCGGCGACCCCCTTCGAGATCATGATCGGCAAGATCGCGCCCTATGTCGGCGTCGGCGCCGTGCAGGTGATCGTCATCCTCGGCGCCGCGAAATACCTGTTCGCGGTGCCCTATGTCGGCTCGTTCTGGCTGATGATCCTCGCCATCCTCGTCTTCATCGTCGGCCTCGTGCTGCTCGGCTACACCTTCTCCACCCTCGCCCGCAACCAGATGCAGGCGATGCAGCTTACCTTCTTCTTCTTCCTGCCCTCGATCCTCCTCTCCGGCTTCATGTTCCCGTTCCGCGGCATGCCGGGCTGGGCCCAGACCATCGGCGAGATCCTGCCGCTGACCCATTTCCTGCGTGTGATCAGGGCAGTGATGCTGAAGGGCTCGGACTGGCCGGCGGTCGCCGACGAGATCGGCATTCTGGTGATCTTCGTCTTCGTCGCGGCCGGTCTCGCCCTGCTGCGCTTCCGCCGGACGCTCGACTGAGGCCACAGCGACTGCACTTCGGCCGCAGCTAGAGCGTATCCCCGAAAAGCGGGCACCGGTTTTCGGACAAGAATACGTGATAAAACAACAAGATGGAGAATGTCGAGCGATTCAGCATTGGCGCGACACGACCTAGCCCGGCTTTCGATCCGACAGTCGCCCGACCCAGTCGGCACCGGCATAGGTGATGCTGACGATAAAGACGATCCGTGCCGCATCGTCGGCGGTAAAGGTCGATACACCCTTTCGCGCCGTAGGGATTGCGCGGAGACCCGGCCGAATATCATCCCGGATCGTACCGATGCGAGGGGTATCGGAAAGACGCCGGACGGATCTCTCGATTTCCGCAAGTTTGGCGAAGGCAACCTCTGTTCCGGCGTAATCGGAGATGAGATCGACGATATCGAATATGTCCCTTTCAACTGCCGGATGGCGGACAATCCGATAGCTCATTTTCCAGACTTCGATGCAAGATGCGCGCGGGCGCGCTCGAACACATCGTCGGCGGCGTCAAATTCGATCCAGCTCTCGCGCGGCAATTCCATACGCGCCCGGATGGTGTCTTTCATTGCTTCGAGCGCTGCCTCACGCTCGGCCTCGTCATGCATCATCTGTTCGATGCCGGCTGCAACAATGCTGCTGACCGAGGCAAAAACACCCTCCGCCACTTTCCTCGCAGCATACTCATGGTGGCGATCGGTAGAGCTGACGGTGGTCTTGACGGTCATGGCATAGCCCTCTTGGTATTACCAAGCATGACCGACATAACATCTTGTCAAGCAAAGAGCCCGATCAGAGCGCCCGCGCCATGCCGGGAACGAGCGGCACGAAGCGCACCGCCATCAGCCGCCGCTCGGCAAAGCCCTCCGGCGTCTTCTCCAGCAGCCGCAGCTCCTGCACGCCGCCTTCCGGGCCGACCGGCATGATGAGGCGCCCGCCCTCGGCGAGCTGCTCCTTCAGCGCCTGCGGGACTTCGGGGAAGGCCGCCGTCACCATGATGCGGTCGAACGGCGCTTCCTGCGGCCAGCCGAGGAAACCGTCGCCGGCCTTCACCGTGACATTGTCGAGCTTCAGTGTCGCGAGCCGCTCGGCCGCGCCCTCGACGAGGGTGCGATAGCGGTCGAGGGAAAAGACGTGGCCGGCGAGATGGGCGAGCACCGCCGTCTGATAGCCCGAGCCGGTGCCGACCTCGAGCACCCTGTGCTCGGGCGCGACGTCGAGCGCCTCGGTCATGAAGGCAACGACATAGGGCTGGCTGATGGTCTGGCCGCACTCGATCGGCAGCGCATGGTCGGCATAGGCCTCGCGCCGGCCGACGGAGGCAACGAAGATCTCGCGCGGCACCTGCTCCATCGCCGCGAGCACGCGGCGGTCACGGATGCCCTGGCGGCGCAGCATCAGCACGAATTCGGCGCGCGTCACCTGTCCGGGGCCGGCAGCGCCACCCTCCCACGGGCCGATCCAGTCGTCGTCTTCGCCCTGCACGCGCCGCCTCTTTCGGTGATCCTCAGCGAGCGATCAGCGGACGTCAGGCGATGGCGTCTGTCAAGGCGCGATGCACCGCATGGGCGGTGAGATCGAGCTGCAGCGGCGTCACCGAAATGCGGCCGTCGAGCACGGCCCGAAGGTCGCTGCCCGCGGCCGGCGCTTCCGGACCGCGCTTGAAGGCGATCCAGTAATAGGGATTGCCGCGGCCGTCCTCGCGCGGGTCGATATAGAGGAGGTCCTGGTTGCGCTTGCCCTGCACGGTGACCTCGACGCCCGCGACCTTCTCCGGCGCGCAATCGGGGAAATTGATGTTGAGCAGCGTGTTGTCGGGCAGCTCGGCGCGCATCAGCCGGTCGATGAGGGCCGGCGCCAGCGCCTCCGCCGTGCCCCACGGCACCTGCGAGCGGCTCTCCCAGCCATAGGCCTGGCTGAGCGCCATCGAGCGCACGCCGAGCAGCGTGCCCTCGATCGCCCCGGCGATGGTGCCCGAATAGGTCACGTCGTCGGCGAGGTTCTGGCCGCGATTGACGCCGGAAAGAACGAGGTCCGGCGGCTCCGGCAGGATGTGGCGCACGCCCATGATGACACAGTCGGTCGGCGTGCCGCGCACGGCAAAGGTCTTCTCGCCGATCTTCCGGAGACGCAAGGGATCGTTGAGCGTCAGCGAATGCGACGCCCCGCTCTGGTCGGTCTCCGGCGCCACCACCCAGACGTCGCCGGACAGCGTCTGCGCGATGCGCTCGAGCACCGCAAGGCCCGGGGCGTGGATGCCGTCGTCGTTGGTGATCAGAATGCGCATGGCGTCCGCCTCTTCCCCGCCCGGCCGTCAGGCCCGGCCGATCGTCTCCAGCCCGCCGAGATAGGGGCGCAGCGCCTCCGGCACCGTCACCGAACCGTCGGCGTTCTGGTAGTTCTCGATCACCGCGATCAGCGCCCGGCCGACCGCGATGCCCGAGCCGTTGAGCGTGTGCACGTAGCGCACGCCCTTGCCCTCGGTCGGGCGATAGCGCGTGCCCATGCGCCGCGCCTGGAAATCGCCGCACACCGAGCAGCTCGAAATCTCGCGATAGGTGTTCTGGCCGGGCAGCCACGCTTCGATGTCGTAGGTCATCTGCGAGGCAAAGCCCATGTCGCCGGTGCAAAGGGTCACGACCCGGTAGTGGATGCCGAGCCGCTGCAGCACTTTCTCGGCGCAGTCGCGCATGCGGTCGAGCTCGGCCCGCGAGCTCTCGGCGGTCGTGATCGACACCATCTCGACCTTCATGAACTGGTGCTGGCGCAGCATGCCGCGCGTGTCGCGCCCGGCCGAGCCGGCCTCGAGGCGGAAGCACGGCGTGCCCGCCGTCACCCGGATCGGCAGCTCGGCCTCGGCGAGGATCTTCTCGCGCACGAGGTTGGTCAGCGGCACCTCCGCCGTCGGAATGAGCCAGCGCCCGTCCATGGTGCGGAACTGATCCTCGGCGAATTTCGGCAGCTGCGCCGTGCCGAACATCACCTCGTCGCGCACCATCAGCGGCGGCGCGATCTCGGTGTAGCCGTGCTCGGTGGTGTGCAGGTCGAGCATGAACTGGGCGAGCGCCCGTTCGAGCCGGGCGAGCATGCCTTTCAAGACGACGAAGCGGGCGCCGGAGAGCTTGGCCGCCGCCTCGAAATCCATCAGGCCGAGGCCTTCGCCGATCTCGAAATGCTGCTTCGGCTCGAAATCGAAATCCGGCTTCTCGCCGGAGACGTGATGGACCGCGTTGTCGTGCTCGCTCTCGCCGAAGGGAACCTCGGCGAGCGGCACGTTCGGGATGGTCGCCAGCTCGTCGTCGAGAAGGGCCGTCAGCCGGCGCTCTTCCTCCTCGCCGTTCTGGACGAAGCTCTTGAGGCTGGCGATCTCGTCGATCAGCGCGGCGGCCTTGGCCTCGTCGCCCGACGCCTTGGCCTGGCCGATCTCCTTCGAAGCCGCGTTGCGCCGCTCCTGGGCTTCCTGCAGTCGCGCCACATGCGCCCGGCGCGCCTCGTCCATCTCCAAGAGGCGCGGCGACGCCGGCGCCATGCCGCGGCTCGCCAGGGCCTTGTCGAGCGCTTCCGGATTGTCGCGAATCCACTTGATGTCGAACATGGAGATCCCCCGGAAATGAGACGCCGTGCGGCTCGCCGGGTCGACGCCGGGCGGCGTCTATTGCTCCACGAGGTCCCGCTTGGCTTCCGCCTCGGCTCGGCGCCGCTCGATGAGCTTCACCGCATAGATGGACATCTCGTAGAGGAGGAGGGTCGGCACCGCAAGCCCGATCTGGGAGATCGGATCGGGCGGCGTCAGGATCGCCGCAGCGACAAAAGCGAGCAGCATCGCGTATTTGCGCTTTTCCTTCAGCGTCTGGCTGGTGACCATCCCGGCGCGGGCGAGAAGCGTCAGCACCACCGGCAGCTGGAAGACGAGGCCGAAGGCGAAGATCAGCGTCATGATGAGGCCGAGATACTCGCTGACCCGGGCGACCAGCCGGATCGTCGCCACCCCTTCCCCGTGCTGCTCCAGCGACAGGAAGAACTGCATGGCGAGCGGCATCACGCCGTAATAGACGAGCAGCGAGCCGGCGATGAAAAGCACCGGTGTGGCAATGAGATACGGCAGGAATGCCGAGCGCTCGTGCTTGTAGAGCCCGGGCGCGACGAACATGTAGATCTGCACCGCGATTACCGGAAAGGCGAGGAACAGCGCACCGAACAGCGCCAGCTTCATCTGCGTGAAGAAATATTCCTGCGGCGCCGTGTAGATGAGTTCGAGGCCGCCGACGTCGCCGGCCGCCCGCTCATAGGGATAGAGCAGGATGTTGAAGATCGTGTCGGCGACGGTGAAGCACAGCACGAAGGCGATCGCGATCGCGATCATCGCCTTGACGAGCCGCGAGCGCAGCTCGATCAGGTGCTCGATCAGCGGCGCCTTCGAGGCTTCGATGTCGTCTTCGCTCACGCCGAGCCTCCAGTGGAGCCTTCGCTCCCGGCCTTGGTCTCGGTCGCCGCGCCCGCCGGTGCCGCGGCGGGCTTGGCGGGAGCGGTCTCGGCCGGCTCGTCGGCCATCGCCTCGAGCGCGGAACCTGCCGCCGCCGGGCTCGGGGCCGCCGTTTTCTTCGCCGAATCGAGCACGTTGCCGGACATTTCGCTACGGAACTGATCGTCGAGATGGCGGATCGGATCGAGGCTCGAACGCACGTCCTTGAAGGTCGCGGTATCGCGCAGCGCCTGCACGTCGCGCTTCAGGTCGTCGAGCTCGGCTTCCTTCAGCGCCTCGTTGAACGTGTTCTGGAATTCGCCGGCCATGCGGCGCACCTTGCCGATCGTCTGCGCGAGCGTCCGCAGCACGCGCGGCAGGTCCTTCGGTCCGACCACCACGATCGCGACCACGGCAACGACCAGCAATTCCGTCCAGCCGATGTCGAACATCGATTACGCCACGCCTCCGCAAATTGGCCGGCCGCGATCACCGGGCGTCCCGATGTCCCTGGCCGGCCGGGCCTGTCGCGGGTCAGCCCGCCCGGTGCGGATCGTTGGTCTTTTCGGCGCTGCCGACGGGCTCGCCGGGATTGTGATCGATGGTCTTCGTCGAATTGCCGGCGACGGTCGTGTCGTCCTCGGCCAGCCCCTTCTTGAAGCTCTTGATTCCCTTGGCGACGTCGCCCATCAGATCGGAAATCTTGCCGCGTCCGAACAGAAGAACGACGACGACGGCAATGATTACGATCTGCCAGATACCCACGGACATTTAGGCACTCTCCTCAACTCGTTGCCGGGTCGGCGGCTCGGGGGCGCACTATCGCAGAAAGGGTCGGCTCCCGCAATAAACGGCGCCACCATCCCGGATATCGTGGAACTCTGCTGAAAATGCGGCAACCGGGCGCTCAGTCCTCGGTCCCGGCGCCCGCTTCCTCGGCTTCGAGCGGCAGCACGTCGTGCTCGTCGCCGTCGAGCGGGTCCTCCTCATCGGGCAGGATCGAGTCGCTCGGCACCGGGATCTTGAAGCCGGCCGGCAGGGCCTGGTCGAAGAGACCCGCCCCCTTCATCTCGTCGAGGCCCGGCAGGTCGCCGATCGCCTCGAGCCCGAACTGCACGAGGAACCCCTCGGTGGTGCCGTAGGTGATCGGCCGGCCCGGCGTGCGCCGCCGCCCGCGCATGCGGATGAAGCCGGCCTCCATCAGCACGTCGAGCGTCCCCTTCGACATCGTGACGCCGCGAATGTCCTCGATCTCGGCCCGGGTCACCGGCTGGTGGTAGGCGATGGCGGCGAGCGTTTCGAGGGCCGCCCGCGACAGCCGCCGCTCCTCCGGCTGGTCCTCGCGCACCAGCGCGCCGAGATCGACCGCGGTGCGGAACATCCACTTGCCGGCCACCCGCACGAGATTGACGCCGCGCCCGGCATAGTCCTCGGCGAGTGCCGCGACGAGCCCGGCGACGTCCGCCCCTTCCGGCAGGCGCATGGCGAGATCGCCGTCCGACAGCGGCTCGGCCGAGGCAAACAGCAGCGCCTCGACGATGCGCAGCTGCTCGCGGTCGGGCGCCGTGCCGGTCCAGTCGGTGTCGTCGTCCTCGATCACGTCGCCGCCCCGCTCGTTCCGTTGTCAGCCCCGTTCTTATCCTCTGCCCGCCGCCTGAGGTAAAGCCGGCCGAAGGCCTCGCTCTGGCGCAATTCGGCAACGCCCTCGCGGACGAGTTCGAGGCTCGCGCTGAACGAGGAGGCAAGGACGCTCACCCTGCCCTCCGGCGCCTCGGCGAGATAGTCGGCAAGGAAGACGTCGATCGGCACCCAGTCGGCGGCGGTGCCGACGAGGCGCATCAGGATGTCGCGCGCCTCGGGCAGCGCCAGCACCGGCCGGCGGCGCACATGCACCGAGGACACGATGGTGCGCTGGCGCAGCGCGCCATAGGCCTTGAGCAGGTCGTAGAGCGTATCGGCATGGCTCTGCTCGCGCCGGACCTCCAGCGGCTCCGGCGCACCGCGCGCGAAGGCGTCGCGGCCGAGCCGGTCGCGCGAGAAGAGCCGCGCCGCGACGGCGCGCACGGCTTCGAGGCGCTGCAGGCGGAAGGCGAGCATCGCGGCGAGCTCCTCGCCGCTCGGCTCCTCGTCGCCCGGCGGTTCGGGCAGCAGCAGGCGGGATTTCAGATAGGCGAGCCAGGCCGCCATCACGAGGTAGTCGGCGGCGACCTCGAGGCGCAGCTTGCGCAGGTTCTCGATGAAGGCGAGGTATTGCTCGGCAAGGGCGAGGATCGAGATGCGGGCGAGATCGACCTTCTGGTTGCGCGCCAGCGTCAGCAGCAGGTCGAGCGGACCCTCGAAGCCGGCGACGTCGATGACGAAGGTCGGATCGGCGCTCGCGCGCGCCTCGTCGGCCGCCGCCTCGGTCCACAGATCCTCGTTGCCGGAAGCTGTCATCGTCCGCCCGTCTCGTCCCGTCCGCCGTCAGGCGAGCGCGGCGAACAGGCTCTCGAATTCCAGTCGCGCCGCCACTTCGTCGAACGCCTGGTCCGGCTCGGCCAGAAGCTGCAGCGCCGCATTCGCCCGCCGCTCCGCCTCCCCGGAAAGCGCCGGTGCCGCCGCCGCGACCTCCGCCATCTCGTCGAATTCGCCGTTGCAGTGAAGCACGACATCGCAGCCGGCCGCAATCGCCGCTTCGGTGCGCGCGGCAAAGCTGCCCGCCAGCGCCTTCATCGACAGGTCGTCGGACATCAGGAGGCCCGAAAAGCCGATATGGCCGCGGATGATCTCGGAGATGACGGTCGGCGAGGTGGTCGCCGGCCGCTCCGCATCGAGCGCCGAATAGACGACATGCGCCGTCATGGCGAGCGGCATGTCGGCGAGCGCGGCGAAGGGCACGAAATCGGTCGCGGCGAGCTCGGCGGCGGGCGTCGCGACCACCGGCAGTTCCAGATGGCTGTCGGCCATCGCCCGCCCATGTCCCGGGATGTGCTTGATCACCGGCAGCACGCCGGCGGAAAGAAGCCCCTCGCAGACCGCCCGCCCGAGGGTGATGACCGTCGCCATGTCGCCGCCATAGGCGCGATCGCCGATCACCTTGTGGGTCACCGGCAGGCCGAGGTCGAGCACCGGCAGGCAGTCGACATTGATGCCGAGCGCGGCAAGGTCGGCGCCGATCAGCCGCGCCCCGAGCCGCGCCGCGGCGATGCCGGCCTGCGCATCGAGCCCGTGCAGGGCACCGAACCGCGCCGCCGGCGGATAGTTCGGCGCGAGCGGCGGTCGCAGGCGCTGCACCCGGCCGCCTTCCTGATCGATCAGCACCGGCGCATCCACCCGGCCGACGAGCTCGCGGAACGAGGCGACGAGCGCCTCGATCTGCTCGGGGCTCTCGCAGTTGCGCAGGAAAAGGATCAGCCCCCAGGGCGGCGCGTCGGCAAAGAGCGCCCGTTCCTCAGGCTTGAGTTCGGTGCCGGCGCAGCCGGAAATGTAGGCCCGGACGGTCATGGCGCTGCCCTCGGCACGAGCGAGAATCGATCGGAAAAGCAAAACGCCTCCCGGTCGTCGGCGACCGGGAGGCGAAAGGCGGGATCAGTTGCGCTGGACGAGGCAGTCGCCGCCGGCGGCCTTCAGCTGGCCGCAAAGGGCGTTGGCGTCGTCGCGGCTTCCCATCGGCCCGACGCGGACGCGGTAATAGACGCCGCGATCGCCGAGATCGGCCCGCCGGATGTCCGGCTGCTGGTTGCCGAGCACCGCGGGGAACTTGCGCTGCAGGCCGGCGAAGGCGGCGCGGGCCTGCTCCTCGGTACGCTGCGAACTGACCTGAACGACATAGCCGCCGGTCGTCGCCGCCGCTGCCGGAGCCTTGGCCACGGCCGGCGTCGGCGCCGCCGGGGTGATCTCCTTCGGCGCGGTTGCCGCCGGAGCCGGAGCGGCCGGGGCCGCCGGACGAACGGCCGGGGTCGGCAGCTTGGCGACCTTCGGCTCGGCTGCAACAGGAGCCGGGGCCGGAGCCTCGGCTGCCGGCGCGGCCATCGCCGGCGCTGCCGGTTCGCCCGGGCGCGGCTTCGGCGTCGAGCCGCCCTTGCCCGGTTCGGCGAGGTCGTTGCTGGCGGCCGCAGCCGTCTCGGCGGCCGGGGCCGCGGCCGGCATCTGCGGCTCGGGCATGGTTTCCTTGGCGACCGGCTCGTCACCGCCGATGATGGTGCCGTCCGGCTTGACGATCACGGTGCGCACCCGGCGCGGACCGGTGCCGGCATCGGTGTCGGTGGCGTTGGTCGGCGGCATGACGACGCGCGGCGTCGTCTTGGTGCCGGCATCGTCGACGGCGACGACCGGCTCCTCGCGCGGCACGATACGCTCCTCGGCCAGGTTGGCGTCGTTGCCCCCGACCCGGTCGTAGATCAGCTTGTTCTGATGCGGGATCTCGGCCCCGCCCGGATCCTGCGGCGCCACCTTGGTCGGCTCGCTGTCGGCCCGGATCACCGGCGGCGGTCCATCGCTGGCGCTGCCGAAGAGAAGCTTGTAGCCGAGCGCCGCGCCACCGCCGAGAACGACGAGGGCGAGCACCACGGCCGCGACCATCAGCCCCTTGCGCGACGACGGCTCGACGGCCACCGCCCGCTCCTCGTCGAGCGAATGCGGCGGCAGGACGCCCTCGCGATAGACCGTCGGATCGGTCTCGTCGGCGGCCTCGATGATCTCCTCGGCGCCGTATTCGTAGCGGTCGCCGTAGCCGGTTTCCTCGTAGGCCTCGGCCGGCGCCTGGCGCCAGTTGCGGTCCTCGTAGCCCGGCACGTCCTCGAGCGGCTGCTCGTGGCGGCCCGCCGGCGTCGCCTTCCAGCTGTCCTGCGCGGCCCACTCGTCGGCCGGGGCCGCGACGCTCGGCTCGCGATAGGTCGGCTGGCTGCGCTCGGCCCGCACGAAGGCCGGCGGCTCGCCGTAATCCTCGGCACTGCCCCGCACATCGCCGCGGATCGCGCGATCGAGCCGGGCGAACGGATCGGCCGCGGCCGGCTGGGCACTGCGGGGCGCCGGTGCGACGGCCGGCTGCGCCTCGACATAGTCCGGCTCGGGCGGCACCACGTCCTCGGCGTATTCCTCGATCTCGTCGAGATAGGCCATCTCGTCCGCATAGGCCTGCGGCTCGGCATAGGTCTCCTGCGGGGCGTAGCGCTCCGGCTCGGCATAGGCCTGGGGCTCGGCATAGGCCTGGGGCTCGCCGTAGCTGTCGGCCTCGGCATAGTCCTCCGGCCGGCCATAGGCGCCGGCGTCCTGCCGCTCCTCGCCATAGCCCTGCTGGTCGGCATAGCCCTGCTGCTGGTCATAGCCCTGCCGGTCGTCGTAGCCGGTCTCGTCGCCATAGGCCGGCTCGCCATAGTCGTCGGCGCCGCCCTGCGGCGGGGCATAGCCTTGCGGCGCGGCATAGCCGTCGTCGGCCGCGAAGGTCGAGCGCAGCTCGCCGGAAATCTCGGCCTCGAGTTCGGCAAAGGGATCGGCCGGCTCGGCCACGGCCTGCGGCGCCGGCTCGTAGTCGGACATGCGCGGCGCCGACTGCGGAACCAGCCGCGGCTCCTGGCGCGGCGCGGCCACCGGGGCCGCGCTACGGCTGCCGTAGCTGCGGTTCTGGCTGACGATGCGCGCCAACTCGACCAGCGGATCGTCGTCCGGCAGGTTCGCGAGCTTTGCTTCCAAGCTGTCGCCGCCCGCCGGATGGGGGGTGCGCGACATCGCTCGGCTGGAATTGTCGGTCATCGGTCAACACGTCCCTTTTCACCGGCCCGGGACGGCAGCCACTCGCCATCCTTGAGGCCGCGAACGGGAGGTCACCGCATCTCGTCTGGTGCCTCGACGCCGAGAATGTCCAGCCCCGAAGAAATCACCGATGCGACCGCCCGCACAAGCGCGAGCCGGGCCGTCGTCAAATCTCGATCATCATGCTTAATAAAGCGTAATTGCGGCGACTCTTTGCCCTTGTTCCACTGGGCGTGGAACTCGCTGGCAAGATCGTAGAGGTAAAACGCGACGCGATGCGGCTCGTGACTTGCCGCCGCGCTCTCGACGAGGCGCGGGTACTCGGCGAGGCGCCGGATGATCGAAATCTCGCCCTCGTCGTCAAGCCGGACGAGCGGCGCGTGCGCGAGGACGTCGTCGGTCGGCTCGAGGTCCGGCATCTCCTCGCCCGCCATGCGGAAGATCGAGGCGGTGCGGGCATGGCCGTACTGCACGTAGAACACCGGATTGTCGCGCGACTGCTCGGTGACCTTCTGGAAGTCGAAATCGAGCGGCGCATCGTTCTTGCGATAGAGCATCATGAAGCGCACCGCGTCGCGGCCGACCTCGTCGACGACGTCGCGCAGGGTGACGAAATCACCCGACCGCTTCGACATCTTCACCGGCTCGCCGGCGCGGAACAGTTTGACGAGCTGGCACAGCTTGACGTCGAGCACCGCCTTGCCGCCCGAGACCGCCTCGACCGCCGCCGACATGCGCTTGACGTAGCCGCCGTGGTCGGCGCCCCACACGTCGATCAGCGTGGTGAAGCCACGCAGGAACTTGTCGTAGTGATAGGCGATGTCCGAGGCGAAATAGGTGTAGCTGCCGTCCGACTTCATCAGCGCCCGGTCGACGTCGTCGCCGAAATCGGTCGAGCGGAAAAGCGTCTGTTCGCGGTCCTCCCAGTCGTCGGGAAGCTGGCCCTTGGGCGGCGGCAGCCGGCCCTCGTAGACGAGGCCGCGCTCGCGCAGCACGTCGATCAGCTCGGCGACGCGATCGTGGCCGCCGGTCGTCAGCGAGCGCTCCGAGAAGAACACCTGGTGATTGACGTTGAGGGCGGCGAGATCCTCGCGGATCATCTCCATCATCGCCGCCACGGTGACCTCGCGCACCAGCGGCAGCCATTCGGCCTCCGGCCGCGATTTCAGCTCGTGGCCGTACCGCTCGGCGAGCGCCTCGCCGACCGGGATCAGATAGTCGCCGGGATAGAGCCCCTCGGGGATCGTGCCGATCTGCTCGCCGAGCGCCTCGCGATACCTGAGGAACGCCGAGCGGGCGAGCACCTCGACCTGGGCGCCGGCGTCGTTGATGTAGTACTCGCGGGTCACGTCGTAGCCGGCGAAGGCGAGGAGGTTGGCGAGCGCATCGCCGACGACCGCGCCGCGGCAATGGCCGACATGCATCGGGCCGGTCGGATTGGCCGAGACGTATTCGACGTTGACCTTCTCGCCCCCGCCGAGCGCGCCGCGCCCGAACGTGCCGCCGGACGTCAGAATCGCCGCCAGCACCTTGTGCCAGTAGGCCGGCTCGAGGCTGAGATTGATGAAGCCGGGACCGGCGACCTCGGCGGTCGCGACATCCGGATCGCGGGCGAGCGTCATCGCGATGCGGGTCGCCAGCTCGCGCGGCTTCAGGCCGACCGCCTTGGCCAGCACCATCGCCGCATTGGTGGCGAGATCGCCGTGAGCGGCGTCGCGCGGCGGCTCGACGACCACCCGCGAGAGGTCGAGCGTGCCGCCGTCGACGGGCTCGACCCGCGCCGCCTCGACCGCTGCCTTCACCCGCACCAGAAAATCGGAAAAAACGTTCATCGCCTGAGCTCGCCTCGTCGCGCGGAGACCGGTGCTGCCCGGCCGGCTCCGGCAGGGCTTCGCCCGGGTCTCCCTTCGCGTATCAAGAACCGCGCAAAATCAACAGCTTGGCGCAAGGTCCCGGAATCCCGTGAAGTCGCGAAGGCTCTAACGCAATTCCGGGGTGGCGTCAAACAGCCGCCGATGCTCGTCGATGGCGTAGCGATCGGTCATGCCGGCGATGAAATCGGCGACCCGCCGGGCCCGTCGCGACCGGTCGGCCCCGAGGCCGGTGCGCCAGTCCCGCGGCAACTCGTCGATGTCGGCCATGTAGACCGCGAACAGCTCCTCGACGATCTTTTCGGCGTCCGCCATCACCCGCATCACCGCGTCGTTGCGGTACATGCGCTTGAACAGGAACTCCTTCACCTGCCGGTCGTGCGGCGCCATCTCCGGCGAGAAGGCGACGAGCGGTCCCGCGGCGAGGCGCACGTCGTCGACCGAGCGCGGCCGCGCCCCTGCCACCCGTCGCTCGGTCTCGGCGACGACATCCTCGATCATCGCCGTGATCAGGCGGCGCAGCACCTCGCCGGTCTCGCGCGAGCGCTCGAGCCCCGGATAACGGCCGCGCACCTCGGCGATCGCCTTGCCGACCCGGCCGATGCCGACGAGATCGTCGAGGGTGAAGAGCCCGGCCCGGATGCCGTCGTCGATGTCGTGGGAATCATAGGCGATGTCGTCGGAGATCGCGGCGACCTGCGCCTCGGCGCTCGGCCACGACCACAGCATCAGGTCCTGCAGCGCCGAATAGGCCTTGATGGCGTGCGGCAGCCCCTCCTCGGCATAGCGGCCGATCGGCCGGCCGGCGCGGTCGGTCAGCGGCCCGTTGTGCTTGACGAGGCCTTCCAGCGTCTCCCAGGTGAGATTGAGGCCGTCGAACTCGGCATAGCGCCGCTCGATCTGCGTCACCGCGCGAAGGCTCTGGGCATTGTGGTCGAAGCCGCCATGGTCGTGCATCGCCCGGTCGAGCGCCCGCTCGCCGGCGTGGCCGAAGGGCGGGTGGCCGAGGTCGTGGGCGAGCGCCAGCGCCTCGGCGAGATCCTCGTCGAGCCCGAGCGCCCGGGCGATCGAGCGGGCGATCTGGGCGACCTCCAGGGTGTGGGTGAGCCGGGTCCGGTAGTGGTCGCCCTCGTGATAGACGAAGACCTGCGTCTTGTGCTTCAGGCGCCGGAAGGCGGTCGAATGGACGATGCGGTCGCGATCGCGCTGGAACTGCGAGCGGCCCGGCGCCGGCGGGGTCTCGGCGACCAGCCGGCCGCGGCTGCGCGTCGGGTCCGCCGCATAGACCGCACGCTGCGATCCGATACCGAACATCGTCGATCCCCTCCGCCTCGGCATTGACCCGCCGATGTCGGAACTTACCTATCGGCCATCGACAAATGCAACGGACGCGCGGAATATATGTGCAAGGCGACCGTTGAATGTGTCGTCGGCCCATAAGTCCCGGGGAAACCGCCATGAGCGACGCCTTCACCGACCTCGACACGTCCGACGAACTGCGGC
Source organism: Pseudomonadota bacterium (assembly GCA_029572955.1). Taxonomy (GTDB): domain Bacteria; phylum Pseudomonadota; class Alphaproteobacteria; order Rhizobiales; family JAKPQE01; genus JAKPQE01. The sequence continues at coordinate 14,129 of JAKPQE010000121.1, read as the reverse complement.
TCGACGACCGCACGATCGAGGACGAGATCACCATCACCGAGCGCGCCGTGCGCCGCATCGCCAAGGTGCTCGCCGCCGAGGCACCGGGCACGGCCCTGCGCATCGCCGTCGAGGGCGGCGGCTGTTCGGGCTTCCAGTACCGCTTCGATTTCGACACCGCCCGCAACGAGGAAGACTTCATCCTCGAGGCCGACGGCGCCGTCGTCATCGTCGATTCGATGTCGCTGATGTACATGCGCGGCTCGGAGATCGACTTCGTCGACGACCTGATGGGCCAGGCCTTCCACATCAACAATCCGCAGGCCGTCGCCTCCTGCGGCTGCGGCACGAGCTTTTCGGTGTGAGCCGGCCGGCGGACACCACGACCGCCGCGCCGCGCCTGCTTTCGTCCTCCGGCATCACCGAGAACGAGGGCTGGCGGCTGAAGCGCTACGTCGTGGTCGCGCCGGGGCGCGCCGCCGCCGAATTCGCGCCCTTCGAGGAGACGATCGGCAAGCGCATCTTCCGCGACCTGCCCGACGCCGGCCCGTTCGAGGGCGATTTTCCCAATAACGGCCTCGGCTTCCTCGTCATCCACCTCGCCGAGACCGGCACCTGGATCACCGTCTACTGGTGGGTGTTCGGCGACAGCCTGCAGAACCGCGTCTACCACGTCGACCGCGACAACCCGGAGGTCCTCATCGACCTGTCGCACGAGGGGCTGGTCGGCGGCATCCACGAGCTCGAGATCGCCGGCTTCGAGCGCGGTGCCTGGATCGCCAGCGGCCTCGGCCGCGACGAGCCGGATGCCGGCGCCTATCTCGCCGCGCTGTGGCGGCCGGCGGCCGGCTGATCCTCGCCGGCGGCGCCCCTTGCCGCCCCCGATTGACCGATATCGTTGACACGACCGGGCATTCCTGCCTCATCCTTGCGCAAGACAGGAGCAAGCCTTCGCGCCGGGCACGGAACGACCGTCCCGGCACCGTCGTCTGGCATGGAAATGTCATGCGCGACGCCGTCGGCTGCACATAAGATGGCGAAAAAGCCTGCTCGGGGGGAATTCTGGAATGGCCCTGCCTCTCATTCAGCGCGCGCTGAAGATCGATCTCGCCACCGGCGCCTTCGCGGTCGAGGACATCGCGCCGGAGAGCGGCATCATCGGGCCCGTCGATTTCGGCTGGGCGGCCTTCAAGGAAAATCCCGACTGCTTCACCTTCGGCGAGGGCCTGCTCGCCTCGAGCGCCATTCCGGGTTCGCGCCGCCTCGTCTTCTGCGCCGAAAGCCCGCAATGGGAGAGCTTCTACATCTCCTCGATGGGCGGCGCCGCCTATACGTTCCAGCATCTCGGCGTCAACTATGTCCGCCTCGACGGCCGGGCGCCCGAGACGAGCGTCCTCGTCCTCAACAATGACGGCGAGACCATCTCGGTCCGCCTCGAGCCCTTCCCCGAATACGAGGCGGCCTGGGCCGGCTACGCCGATCCGGACGGCGAGACGCAGATCGGCATCTACGGCCTGCAGCAGGCGATCTTCGACCGCTGGGCCGGCGAATACAACGAACGCCGCGTCCGCCTCTTCGTCGTCGGCCCCGCCGGCGCGGTGACGCCGGAAGGCGCGATCGGCTCCAACACGCTGAAGAAGGGCCGCTTCCTGCCGGTCGTCGACTGGTGCGGCCGTGGCGGTCTCGGCTCGCGCCTGCTGCAGACCCACAACATCGTCGGCTGCATCTTCGGTGGCGACTGGACCAACCCGAACGCCATCACCAACAAGATGACCGACCCGATCTTCCTCGAGCACTACGGCAAGAAGGGCACGCAGGTCGATCAGGACATGACCATCAAGTACCGCTACGACCCGAAACTGGAGACCGGCGGCACTTTCGGATCGAACCTGCAGACCATCGGCGACAAGCTGATGACCTTCAACTACCGCTCGACCTTCGAGCCCAAGGAAGCCCGGCTGCGCCAGCATCGCGATTTCATCCTCGGCCACTACCTCAAGCAGTTCAACGAGGAGACCATCGCCCACAAGAAGTTCGAGCATTGCGGCGAGCCCTGCGCCACCGCCTGCAAGAAGATGCAGGGCAAGTTCAAGAAGGACTACGAGCCCTATCATGCGCTCGGGCCGCAGGTCGGCGTCTTCGACCAGCGCGGCGCCGAGATCCTCAACGACTATGCCGACGCCATGGGGCTCGATGCCATCCAGGTCGGCGGCATGCTCGCCTGGATCATGGAATGCGTCGCCGAGGGTCTCATCGAGGCGTCCGACTACGGCCTGCCGCCGGCCGCGGACATGGTGTTCTCGAAATTCACCGCCGACACCGGCGAGTTCGATCTCGTCGAGGACAGCATGAAGAACGCCCGCTATGCCATGGCGACGATCGACGCGATCCTCTTCGACGAGCGCGCCGCCCCGTTCCGCAAGGGCATCCGGCTCGCCGCCTACGACCTCGACGCCCGCCATCCCGATACCCTGCCGGGGCACCGCGCCGTCTATCTCGCCCATGGCGAAGCCGGCTCGATGGTGCCGAACCAGTACTTCACGCCCGGCATGGGCAGCCCGATGCCGCTGATGGGCAAATACTACGTCTTCTACGGCAAGGACCTGCTGACGCCGGCCGAACTCGGCCGCAAGAACGTCGAGCGCATGGTCTACGAGCTGATGAACGACAATTGCGGCATCTGCCGCTTCCATCGCGGCTGGGCCGAGCCGCTGCTCGAGGAGCTGATCAACGGGCTCTACGACATCGGCGTCGACTTCAAGAAGCACCACTTCGAGCTCGCTAACGAGATCGCCCGGCGCGAGCTCGGCAAGGGCGTGCCGTGGGAAACCGAACGCATGGCCGACATGCTGTTCAACTACCTCGCCGACGTCGAGGCCGAGACCGGCACCGAGGACGTGCCGCTGATGCGCTGGGCGAGCCACAAGGACCGGCTGCTCGCCGCCCAGGCCTTCTGGTTGTCGATCCTGAAGGGCCAGGAACACGCCTTCGCCCTCGGTCCCGACTTCATCACCGACAACCCGCCGCCGATGGGCCGAAACAGGCCGGCGAGGGGGTGACGGCCCCGGCAAGGAACTCGCGCGGGCCCGCACCACCCGGCCGGCCCGGGCCTCGCTCGTGCGCGCCCGATCGACTTCGCGGCCGTTGAATCAGTCTGCGAAGTCGTTGAATCAAATTCTCCGCCAGACGTGAATCGTCGCGTGAAGGCGGAGCCGAAATCCCCGCGTTATCCGGCACTTGGAACGCAGGACGGAATCTCTTCCAAAGCCTCAGGCACCATCGTGGAGCCGGTGGCCGCTGCACCCGGCCCTGCCGCGAAAACCGGGATCGACGACACGTCGGCGCACCGACAAAAACGCCACCGCCGCTTTCGCGGAGGTGGCGTCGAGGATCCGGCGGACCGCGGCGACCTTCCGCTCGGAAGGCTCCGCGATCCGGCGAGCCGCTAGTCGATCTTGCCCGGTTCGGTCGGCTTGCCCTGGCCGGCCCATTCGGTGATCGAGCCGTCGTAGAGCCGCGCGCCCTTGTCGCCGAGCAGTTCGTTCGCCGCGAACCAGAGCAGCGAGGCGCGGTGGCCGGTGTTGCAGAAGTCGATCTGGTTGCCGCTCGTCTCGACCCCGGCGGCGTCGAACTTCGCCTTCAGCTGGTCGAGCGGCAGGAACTTGCCGGTTTTCGGCTCGACGAGGGTGTATTCCGGCAGGAGCCGCGCGCCGTGAATGGTGCCCGGCGAGCGCTTGGCGCCGGTGAACTCGTCCGGCGTGCGCGCATCGACGAGGGTGACGCCGTTGCCCGCCGCCGCCGCCTCGACGTCCTCGATCGTGACCAGCATTTCGGAGCGCAGGTCGACCTTGAAGGTCTTCGGCGTCGCCTCCATCGGGCCGCTGGTCAGCGGATTGACCGGCACGCCGTTCTTGCGCTCGGCCGCATAGGCGATGATGCCGCCGTCGAGGATCGACACCTCGTCGTGGCCGAGCACCTTGAAGGTCCAGAAGATGCGGGTCGCGACGCCGACGTCGCCGGCATCGGCGCCGATCGGCATGATCACCACATGGGTGTCGTTGTCGATGCCGAGCGCCCCGATCACGGCGGCGAGCTGCCTGGGATCGGCCGGGAACTTGCCGGGCGCCGCCCCCTGCTTCTCGCGCCAGCCGTCGCGGCCGTAGTCGGTGAAGACCGAGCCCGGAACATGGACCCGCTCGAACTCCTTCTGGCCGCGGATGTCGATGAGGACGATGCCCGGCTTGCCGAGGTTTTCGACGACCCAGGCGACGTCGACGAGCGGCGCGGCGGCCCGCGCCGGCAGCGCCGCGACGATGAGGAGAACGGTCAGCGCGGCGAACCGGCCGAGAATCCTGAGCACCATGGGGTATCCTCCCGTTATCGGACGCCCGGCCGCTCCGGCGCGGACGACATTTGCGCATCATCTAGGGCAGCAGGGCCGCTTCGGCATTGACGTTTGTCTATGGCGTCTCTTCGATCGCCCGCTGCTGGTCGAGGCGCCGGCGCACCGCTTCCTCGCTCGCCCCGAGGCCGGCGAGCACCCGGCCGGCGAGCTGCAGGCTCGCCTCGATCGCTTCCGGAACCGCGACCGTCGCCCCCGCCGCGACGAGCCGGGCCGCATGGGCGCCGTCGCGCGCCCGGGCATAGATCGGCACCAGCGGCCACTCGCGACGGATCTGGCGCACGATCCGCTCCGCCGTCTCCGGCGCGTCCATGGTGATGACCACCGCCTGCGCCGTCGCGATCTGCGCCCGGTTGAGGATGGCCAGCCGCGAGGCGTCGCCATAGAACACCGGCCGGTGCTCGGCCCGTGCCCGCGTGACGTTGTTCGGATCGGCGTCGAGGCCGACATAGGTGACGCCCTCGGCGTCGAGCGTGGCGGCGAGCGTGTGCCCGACCCGGCCGAAACCGGCAAGGATGATGTGGCCCTCGAGCTCGCGCCAGGCGGCAAGGCCCCAGGCCAGCGTGCGCTTGGCCGAATCGCGCTCGATCCGGCCGGCGAAACGCGAGGCGAGCGAGCCGACCAGCGGTGTCAGCATCATGGTGAGGCCGGCGACGATCAGCATGAACTGGCCGACGTCGCGCGGCAGCAGCCCGAGCTTCATCGCCAGGCCGATGACGATGAAGGCGAACTCGCCGCCCTGCCCCATCAGCAGACCGGTTTCGAAGGCGGTGTGGCGCGGCAGGCCAAAGGCGAGGCAGAGTGCCTGCACGATCGCCGATTTCAGCACGATGAGGCCGATGACCGAGGCCGGGATCCAGAACGGCTCGGCAACGATCAGGCGCCAGTCGATGCCCATGCCGACCGACATGAAGAACAGCGCCAGCATCAGCCCCTTGAACGGCTCGATGTCGACCTCGACCTCCTGACGGAACTCCGTCTCGGCGATGACGAGGCCGGCCATGAAGGCGCCGAGCGCCATCGACAGGCCGGCAAGGCCGGTGATCGCCGACGTGCCGACCACCGTCAGGAGGATCGCCGCCATGAACATTTCCGGGCTGCGCGCCTGCGCGACGAGGCGCAGCACCGGCCGCAGCACGAGCCGCCCGGCGACATAGATGAGGGAGATCGCGAGCCCCGCCTTGCCGAGCGCGATGAGCAGATCCATGCCGATATTGGCGCCTTCGTCGGCGCCGAAAACGCCGACGAGGAAGAGGATCGGCACCACCGCCAGATCCTGCATCAGGAGGATCGCGAAGCTCGCCCGGCCGACCGACGACCCGAGCCGCCGGCTCGAAATGAGCAGCTGCATGACGATCGCCGTCGAGGACAGCGCCAGGCAGGCGCCGAGCACGATCGAGGCGGCGAGCGAGTTGCCGAAGCCATAGGCGATCGTGCCGATGACGAGGCCGGTCACGCCGATCTGCGCGCTGCCGAGCCCGAAGACGAGGCGGCGCATGGTCCACAGGCGATCGAAGGAAAGCTCGAGGCCGATCATGAACAGCAGGAAGACGACGCCGAGCTCGGCGAGCGGCTTCACGCCCTCGATATCGGCGATGACCGCGAGCCCGAGGATCGGCACGTCGGCGACCAGCAGGCCGAGCCCGAACGGCCCGATGATGCCGCCGACGATCAGGTAGCCGAGCACCGGGTTGATCCGCAGCCGGTTCATCAGCGGCACGACGAGGCCGGCCGAAACGAGGAAGATCACGACTTCCCGGAGATATGGGATGGTGCTGTGGTCTTCCATCGAACTCCCTGGCGCAGGAACGGATCGGAGCCTGTCGGAAAGTGTGCGCCGCGCCCGCCCGCGAGCATAGCACGCGGGCGCGTCGGTCGGGCGCTTTCGGCCTTGCCTCAGCCGATGCCGAGCTTGGCCTTCAGGAGGTCGTTGACCGCCTGCGGATTGGCCTTGCCGCCGGTCGCCTTCATCACCTGGCCGACGAACCAGCCGAGCAGCGTCGGCTTGGCCTGCGCCTGGGCGACCTTGTCGGGGTTGGCGGCGATGATCTCGTCGACCGCCTTCTCGATCGCCGACATGTCGGTGACCTGACGCATGCCGCGCGCCTCGACGATTTCCCGCGGCTCGCCGCCCTCGGTATAGACGATCTCGAAGACGTCCTTGGCGATCTTGCCCGAGATGGTGCCGTCGGCGACGAGGTCGATGATGGCGCCGAGCTGGGCCGCCGACATCGGGCTGTCCTCGATGCCGTGGCCTTCCTTGTTGAGCCGGCCGAACAGCTCGTTGATCACCCAGTTGGCCGCCTGCTTGGCGTCGCGCCCGGCCGCCACCTGCTCGAAGAAATCGGCCGAGGCCTTTTCCAGCACGAGCACGCTGGCGTCATAGGCCGGCAGGCCGAAATCGGTGATGAAGCGCGCCCGCTTGTCGTCGGGAAGCTCCGGCAGCGCCGCCGCCAGTTCGTCGACGAAGCTCTGCGTGAACTCGAGCGGCAGCAGGTCGGGATCGGGGAAATAGCGGTAGTCGTGCGCCTCCTCCTTGGAGCGCATCGGCCGCGTCTCGCCCTTGCCCGGGTCGAACAGGCGCGTCTCCTGCACCACCGTGCCGCCATCCTCGATGAGGTCGATCTGGCGCCGCGCCTCGTAGTCGATCGCCTGGCCGAGGAAGCGGATCGAGTTGACGTTCTTGGTCTCGGTGCGGGTGCCGAGCGGCCCGCCCGGCCGGCGCACCGACACGTTGACGTCGGCGCGCATGGAGCCTTCCTCCATGTTGCCGTCGCAGGTGCCGAGGTACCGGAGGATCGTGCGCAGCTTCGTCATGTAGGTGCGCGCCTCTTCGGCGGAGCGCATGTCGGGCTTCGACACGATCTCCATCAGCGCCACGCCCGAGCGGTTGAGGTCGACATAGGAATAGGCCGGGTGCTGGTCGTGGATCGACTTGCCGGCATCCTGCTCGAGATGCAGGCGCTCGATGCCGACCTCGACGCGCTCGCCGTCGAGCATGTCGAGGACGACGACGCCCTCGCCGACGATCGGCTGCTTGAACTGCGAGATCTGGTAGCCCTGCGGCAGGTCGGGATAGAAGTAGTTCTTGCGGTCGAAGACCGAGCGCAGGTTGATCTGCGCCTTGAGGCCGAGGCCGGTGCGGATCGCCTGGGCGACGCACTCCTCGTTGATCACCGGCAGCATGCCCGGCATCGCCGCATCGACCAGCGAGACATGGTCGTTCGGCGCGCCGCCATAGGAGGCCGAGGCGCCCGAGAAGAGCTTCGCCTTGCTCGTCACCTGGGCATGGACCTCGAGACCGACGATGACTTCCCAGTCGCCGGTCGCGCCCTTCAAGAGCTTCTTTGCGTCGACTTTCCGCTCGGCCATGTTCATGACGGACGAAATCCTCTCACCCTTGCCGGGAGCCGCGGCCCTGCCGCCCGCTCCCCTCGCAGCCCGGCCGACGCCTCCGCGTCAGGCCTTGCTCTTTCCCAGTCTGTCTTCCTCGCGCGCGATCGACCAGTCGATGATCGCCCGCCACAGCGCCTCGGCGAGATCGGCATCGAACCCCTGCCGCGCCGCTTCCGCCCGCACCTTGGCGACGACGTCCTCGACGCGGGCCGGGATCGCCGCCGGCAGTCCCTCGCGCGTCTTCAGCACCACGGCGCGGTCGATGTGGCGCACCCGCTCGGCGAGAAGCCCGATCAGCCGCGCATCGAGCGCGTCGATCGCCTCGCGCAGCTCCGCGAGGGTCTCGCATCTTTCCGGCGCCATCGCAGTCATCGGACCATCGCCGACCGGCACCCCGGTCGCCCTACCACCAGCGCTCCGGCTTGAAGCTGCCGGCCGCATCTTCCACCACCTGCCCCAGCCGGAACAGGGTCTCCTCGTCGAACGGCCGGCCGATCAGCTGCAGGCCGAGCGGCAGGCCCTTGGCGTCGAGCCCGGCCGGCACCGAGAGACCCGGCAGGCCGGCCATGTTCACCGTCACCGTGAAGATGTCGTTGAGATACATCTCGACCGGATCGCCGCCCGCCATCTCGCCGATGCCGAAGGCCGCCGAGGGCGTCGCCGGCGTCAGCACGGCGTCGACGCCGGCCGCAAAGGCCTCGTCGAAATCGCGCTTGATGAGGCTGCGCACCTTCTGCGCCCGGAGGTAATAGGCGTCGTAATAGCCGGCCGAGAGCACATAGGTGCCGATCATGATGCGGCGACGCACCTCCTTGCCGAAGCCGGCGGCGCGCGTCTGCTCGTACATGTCGATGATGTCGCGGCCGTCCTTGCGCAGGCCGTAGCGCACGCCGTCGTAGCGCGCGAGGTTCGACGAGGCCTCGGCCGGCGCCACGATGTAATAGGCCGGCAGGGCGTATTTCGTGTGCGGCAGCGAGATGTCGACGACCTCGGCGCCGGCATCCTTCATCCAGGCGATGCCCTTCTGCCAGAGTTCCTCGATCTCGGCCGGCATGCCCTCGACGCGGTATTCCCGCGGCACGCCGATCTTCAGGCCCTTGGCCCCGCGCCGGATCGCCGTCTCGTATTCCGGCACCGGCGCCGGCACCGAGGTGGTGTCCTTCGGGTCGTGCGAGGCCATGACTTTGAGAAGGATCGCCGCGTCGCGCACGGTGCGCGCGAACGGGCCCGCCTGGTCGAGCGAGGAGGCGAAGGCGACGATGCCCCAGCGCGAGCAGCGGCCATAGGTCGGCTTGATGCCGACGGTCGCGGTGAACGCCGCCGGCTGGCGGATCGAGCCGCCGGTATCCGTCCCGGTCGCCCCCGCGCAGAGCCGCGCCGCGACGGCGGCCGCCGAGCCGCCCGACGAGCCGCCGGGCACGATCGGTGTCGTGTCGCCCTCGCGCCGCCACGGACTGACGACATCGCCGAAGGCGCTCGTCTCGTTCGAGGAGCCCATGGCGAACTCGTCGCAATTGAGCTTGCCGAGCATGACTGCGCCGGCGTCCCAGAGGTTCCGCGTCACCGTCGATTCGTAGGTCGGCGTGAAGCCCTCGAGGATGCGGCTCGATGCCGTCGTCGGAACGCCCTTGGTGCAGAAGAGGTCCTTGACGCCGAGCGGGATGCCCTCGAGCTCGCCGCCCTCTTCCCGGGCGATGCGCGCGTCCGCGGCGCGGGCCATCTCGAGCGCCTTTTCCGGTGTCTCCAGCACGAAGGCGTTGAGCCCGCGCGCCTCTTCCATGGCCTTCAGATACGCCTCGGTCAGCTCGACCGCGGTGATCTCGCGCTCGGCCAGCATCTCGCGCGCTTTCCAGATGGTGAGCTCCGTCAGGTCGGTCATCGGATCACTCCACCACTTTCGGGACGACGAAATAGTTGTCCTCGCTCAACGGCGCGTTCTTGACGATCGCTTCCGGATAGCCGCCGTCGGTGACGAGGTCGGTGCGCTTCTTCATCGTCATCTCGACGACGCTGGTCAGCGGTTCGACGCCCGAGACGTCGATCGCGTTGAGCTGCTCGACCCAGCCGAGGATCGAGTTCAGCTCGTCCTGGAGATGCGGCACTTCCGCGTCGGAAACGGCGATTCGCGCAAGATGCGCGATGCGGCGGACCGTGTCCTGATCGACCGACATGGGATCCATCCTCGGTGTCTTGACCGGGCGCGCTTGGGAGGCCGCCGCCCCGTCTCGTGAAACGTCCCTGCCCTCATATCATCGGGGGGAGAGGTGGTGCAATGATGGGGGTGGGGGACAACCGCAGCGTCGACACACTCAACTCAGAAAAACGCCTAGTCTCTGGGAAACATGTTCCCAAAGCTATGCAGACAGGCATTCGACAATGAACGGCGCTAGCGTGTCCCAGAGCGCTATCAAATGGTCACCTGATGGCGCAAAATTGGAGGAGTGGACGTATCGATTGAACGTATCAGCAGAAATCAGCTGATCCGAATTCTGAAATTTCTTTATAATTCCCATGTATTTCGCGTCTATTTTACCTCTCGACTGGAGGTCAGCAGCAATCTTTAGCGCCTTGATGGCAAATTTGGAATTGGAGTCGATGGAAAGTCCAGTTTGCGAGATATAGTTCTCGATTGAGAGTTCAAGAAGCACGCGAAAGAGGACTGAAATCGCGTTCCGATGCACAGAAATATCTAAGTGGTATTGGAGTTCCTCCCAAATTGCGCGATGCCTTTGAAGACGACCTGGCCAAGCGATCCCATAGTCGGCTTTTGCGATCAGATGGATGCGCTGCCGAGGTGTCGGCTGTCTGGCCACCGGTGCTCTCGCAATCTGGCTAGACTGCGGACTCGCAGCCTCTTTGACTTTTGGCGCCGTCAAACGATCGGGATCTCCAGGTAAAACACCTTCAGACTGAAGCTTGTTAAGGTAGTAAGTCTTCCCATCAGTGTCCCAAATATTACCAAGAACAATTTTTCGACCAGCAAGATCAGATGCGATTCTCTTGAGAGCAGAAAGAACTTTTTCCTCTTGATGCGTATACTCAAATCGACCTTTTCTTATACTAAAGCCAACACGGTTGCGAAACACCTCGGATGACAACAACCGATTCATTGTCGAGCGTGGCATTTGTCGCCGACCCGGCATCATTCCAGCAGCTTTGAGGCGATGCTCAACTTGGTCAGCAACACTGACGGCATTACCTTTTCCGGTGCGATTGATGAAATTGGCCTTCATCCGGTCATCCCAAGTGCTCTGCCCCACGCCACCTTGGGTTCCCGTATGCCGCCTGAAAAGAATCTCATCAACTCGGTCTCGGTCAGATTCGACCTGGCACATTACTCGGTCAGGAAAACCTACTTTCCATTTGTTTCTTAGAGCAGAAAAGTATTCCTGCAGTTCGATATTTGGGGCACGTCGTGGATTCTCGAGAACTTTGAGGCAGGTTAAGCGTCGATTACCGTCAAGGACGATAAACTTGCCGCCGTCGGGAGAAACGAGGGGCGGTTCGTATATCTCACCCACTTCGACGATGTCCGCCGCAAGGGATTTCATATGCGTCTCGCGATTGTTGAACAGCCAAGCAATCGCTGCTGTCTCATTCTCCAATTCGCCATGCCGGTCGTTGGCCCGATTGATTACAAGCTCATCCAAAGACAACAGTCGATATGCCATGGATCATTCTCGTCTCGATGCGTTGCATTGCCTCATGAGATACCATCAGACTGAATACAACACAAAGTCGCATAGACCGTAGAATGCGGTAGCCGCCACATGCCAACATTCTCACTTTTTTCATTGACTTGACAAATGGCCATGCGACTTGGGCAGCGCCCCTCGGGATCCCCGGGTCTCGGCTTCGCCTCGCCCGAGGATGACGGAAACAGTGTTCACCCCGCCCCATGATAGAGGCCGCGCGGTGGCCTCATCCGACAACCACAAGGCAGAGAATTGCGGGTGGTGGCGACGTCGCGACCGGACCACATCTAACGCCCCCTCACCCTGCCCCTCTCCCCGCCGGGGAGAGGGAACGACAGGGGTCGACCGCTGCCCCGGAAAGCCTTCTCCCCCTCGGGGGAGAAGGTTGGATGAGGGGGGAGGCGCGAGCCTTCAAAAAGAAGCCGCGCCCAACCGCCGTCCCGGTGAATCCCCCTCACCCGACCGCTTCGCGGCCGCCCCCTCCCCGGCGGGGCGAGAGCTGGGCGCCGAGCCCGCAGAAAGCGTATGGTGCGTCAGCCGCAACGCGGCGTAACGCACCGGCGGCGCTTGTCATGGTGCCTACGGCGGCGCACAGGATGGTGCGTTACGCTGACGCTAACGCACCCTACGGCTCCGGCCTCCCGGCAGTCGCAGCGCCGGCCGAGCCTCCGCCGCCTCACCCCAATCCCACCACCATGCCGAGCCGGTGTTCGCCGCCCGGCGGGATGGTGACGATGTCGGTGCCGGCGTTCGCCGTCTCGACGCAGACGAAGACCTCGTAGTCGTCGTCCTCGAGGTCCGACATCGAGGTGGAAACGTCGATCCACGGGTTCCAGACGACGGCGCTGCGGCTGCCCGAGCCCTCGATGACGATCTTGCGGCCGAGCGCCGGGTCGTCGATGGTGATCGGCGCGCTCGTGTCGAGGAACACCCGGTCGGTCTCGCCGGCGATGGTGATGGCGCCCGCTTGCGTCTTCACCTTGCCGCCGTCGGTCTTGTCGATGAAGCTGACGCCCTCGAGGCCGCCGACCGCGATGCGGCGCACGTCGCCGACGCGATAGTAGCTGTGCAGCGCCCCGGTGATCGTCATCGGCTCGCCGCTCCTGTTGCGGGTGATGAGCCCGATATCGATGCGCGCGCCGACGGTCACCTCGAGTTCGAGGTCGAATGCGTGGGCAAAGAGCGCCCGCGTATCCTCGGTATCGACGACGCCGAGGGAGAGCCGCACCCGCCCGTCGGGCAGCGCTTCGCTGGCGCGCACGTCCCAGGGCCGGTTGCGCACGAAGCCGTGGTTCGGCCGCCCGCGCCCCTCCGGATCGTTGGCGAACCACGGCCAGCAGACCGGCGCGCCGCCCTTGATCGCCTTCGTCGGCCCGTAATGGGCTTTTTCGGAAAGAAAGAAGACGTCCTCGACGGCGCCGGCGGGCTTGAACAGCAGCACCTGGCCGCCCTGGCAGGAGACGAGCGCCTCGCCGCCCGCCGCCTCGATCCGCGCCATGGTGACGCCGCCCTTGCCCTCGAAGAAGGAGAGCTTTCCGGCAATGCCGAATTCGGCGTTCAGTTGTTCGATGTTCATGATGTCGCCTCCCCCAGCTGGCATCTTTTCATGTGGAAGCTACGCTTTCGCCGCGCTGATTCATTGATCTGGAGCGTTTCCAGAGACCGTTTCGGCCCCGGCGACGAAGCGCCACAGCATCGCGCGCGGGGCGCCGGAACTGCGCCGCCTTTGCGTCCCGCCCCCTTTTGCGCTAGGACCGCGTGACCGGCGCGCGGCGCCGGCATAAGGCGCAGCGGCGCCCCGACCCTCAAGGCTTCCAGCGAAGAGTCCGCGTCGACATGCGCCCCGTCTCCCTCTCGGACGCGATCTTCTTCAATCTCGGCGACCGCTACATCACCAGCGTCTGCCTGTTCGAGACGCCGCTCGATCCGCGCCGCCTGCGCGCCGAGCTCGCCGATGCGGCGGCCGAGAACCCGGCGCTGCGCGAGAAGGTGCGCCGCCGCTGGCCGGGCTTCGTCGCGGCGCTCGATCCCGCCTTCGATATCGACCGGCACATCGCCGTCATGCGCGCGCCCGAGGTCGTCGACGATGCCACGCTCGTCGCCTTCATCGACCGGCTGCGCCGTGTGCGCCTGCCGAAGGGCCGCCCGCCCTGGCGCGCCTTCGTCATCAATCCGGAAGCCGCGCCGGGCACCCGTTCGGCCGTCGCCTTCCATTTCAAGCACGGGCTTTCCGACGGCATGGGCGCGCTCCAGGCCTTCGTCGCCATCGCCGGGCGGCGCGACGTCGCCCCCGCGCCGCGCCCGGTTGCCGAGATCGCCCCGGCGGAGCTTTTCGCCGGCCGCCCCAATCCGCTCGTCGACGATGCCGGCATCGCCTTTGCGATGCTCAACCGCCGCCGCCTGACCCGCGCCGGCGATGGCGGCAACGGCGCCACCGGCGCCCTCGTCGAGGCCTGCGCCGCGGTTGTCGCCGACGACGGCCTCATCGACGCCGGCCGCCCGACCACCGGCCGCATCGCCCATACCCGCGTCCTCATGCGCCGGCGCGCCAGCGAGGCGAGCGACCTCGGCAATCATCTCGAGACGGCCTTCACCGAGACGCGGCCGCAGGCACCGCGGAAGCCGTCGCGCTTCCGCCTGCCCGGCATCGAGCGGGC
>JAKPQE010000117.1 GCA_029572955.1 Pseudomonadota bacterium | reverse complement strand
GCGGCGAGCGCCAGCCCGAGCATCGCGGCCAGAATCAAGCGCCGGATCATGGCTCGCTATTCTCCCATGCCCATCTTGATGTAGCCGGTCGGACAGACATCCATGCAGATGTGGCAGCCGACGCACTTGCTGTAGTCGGTGTAGACGTAGCGGCCCATCGTCGCTTCCTTCTTCGGCACGCGCTTGACGGCCGTCTGCGGACAATAGATCACGCAATTGTCGCACTCGAAGCACAGGCCGCAGCTCATGCAGCGCTTGGCTTCGGCTTGCGTCTCGGCCTCAGTCAGCGCGACGAGCCGCTCCTCGGCGTTGCCGAGCACGTTGGTGGCGTCGATCGACACCGTCTTGCGCTCGTTGCGCGGCGTGATCGGGAAGTGGCCGAGGAAGAGCTCATCGGCGGCGACGACCTCGTTGCGCGCGCGATCCTCGTAATTGTGGATCGCGCCCTTGCTGTCGCAGGTGCCGCGCAGCGGCTCGGTGATCGGCGCGAACCGGGTGCCCGCCTCGATCATCTTGTTGCGCAGGTTGAAATACTTGACGTCGACCTTCGGGCGGCGGTCCACCTCGACGCCTTCAAGATAGCGGTCGATGCCGTCGGCGGCGATGCGGCCGTGGCCGATCGCGGTGGTGAGCAGGAACGGCTTGATGGCGTCGCCGCCGACGAACACGCCGGGCTCGGCCATCAGGCTGCCGTCGACCTTGGCGGTGCCCTTGTCGTTCTTGTACCTCTCCATGCCGGCCCAATTGACCGACTGGCCAACGGCGGAGACGATCAGGTCGGCGGGAATGTCGTATTCGGAGCCTTCCTGCGGCACCATCTTCTTGTTGACCCAGTCGACGCGGATGACGCGCAGGGCCGTCGCCATGCCGTCCTCGTCCTTGATGATGGCGAGCGGCGCGACGCAGGACTGGATTTCGACGCCCTCCTGCAGCACGGATTCGATTTCGTGCTTCGACGCCGGCATCTCCTGGACGTGGCGGCGATAGGCGATCATGACCTCGGAGGAATGGCGCCAGAACTCGGCGCCACCCTTGCGCCGGCCGGCGTCGCTCTCGCGCACGGCGACGACGACCTTGGCGTGATCGTGGGATTCGGCGTCGGCGTCGTAATAGCCGAGCCGGCGCGCGACCGCCGCGCAGTCCATCGCGGTGTCGCCGCCGCCGATGACGACGATGCGCTTGCCGGCGTGCTCGAGCCGGCCCTCATTGTAGTCGCGCAGGAACGACAGGCCGTCGACGCAATTGGGCGCGTCCGACCCCGGCAGATCGAGCTTGTTGCCGGTCTGCGCGCCGATGCCGATGAAGACGGCGTCGAAATTGCGCTTGAGATCGGCGAAGCTCACGTCCTTGCCGACGCGCGTGTTGAGACGCACCTCGACGCCCATGTCGAGGATGCGCTGCACCTCGGCGTCGACGATCTCGCGCGGCGTGCGGTAGTAAGGCAGGCCGAAGGCGAGCATGCCGCCGAGATGATTGTTGGCCTCGAAGATGACGACGGCGTGGCCGCGCCGGCGAAGGTGATAGGCGCAGGAGAACCCGGCGACGCCGCCGCCGACCACCGCGACGCGCTTGCCGCTCTCCTTTTCCGGCGCCGGGAAAGTCAATCCCTGCTCGATCGCCCAATTGCCGAGATAATGCTCGACCGAATTGATGCCGACATATTCCTCGACCTTGACGCGGTTGCAGCCGGTCTGGCACGGCGCCGGGCAGACGCGGCCCATGACGGACGGGAACGGATTGGCGGCCGTCAGCC
>JAKPQE010000115.1 GCA_029572955.1 Pseudomonadota bacterium | reverse complement strand
CGGTACGCTCGAAGCGCCGGGCGACGCCGACAATCCGAAGATCGTCGGCTGGCAAGACGAACTGGAAGCCGCCGGTCTCGGCCGCGTCTATGCCGGTGTCTATCGGCACGACGCGATCCCGTGGTGCGGCCTGTTCATGGCTATTGTCGCCCACCGCGCCAACATCGAACGCCGCCCCGAGCGGAATCCGCCGCGCCTGTATCTCTCGGCGCTCGAATGGGCGGCGTTCGGCACGTCGGTTCCGAAAGGCGCAGCGGCGCTTGGCGACGTGCTCGTCTTCAAGCGCAAGGGCGGCGGGCATGTCGGCCTCTATGTCGGCCACGACGCCTCGGCCTTCCACGTTCTCGGCGGCAATCAATCCGATCGCGTCTCGATCACCCGGCTGTCGCGCAACCGGCTCGTGGCGGTGCGCCGCCCTGCCTATCGCGCCCAGCCCGCGAACGTCCGCCCGATCCCTCTCGCTGCGAGCGGAAGCCTCTCCGTCAACGAGGCCTGATCCAACCCAACCAAGGAGATTTCCATGAACGCCGTTCTTCAGTTCGGTGCGGGCTACCGCACCTACATCATCGCCGCCGTGCTCGTGCTGGTCGTCGTCGTCGAGAAGGGCCTCGGCATCGATGTGCCGGGCGTCGATGTCGGTTCCGACTGGCTCACCCAGATCCTCGCCGCGCTCGGCCTCGGCACCCTGCGGGCCGGGATCACCGGGGTGAACAAGTGACCGGCTGGATCGCTCTCGTCCTCATCGTCGCGGTGGTCATCGCCACCGCGGCGATCTTCGCCGCTGGCCGCAAGGCGGGCGCCGCCGCCGAGGCGGCGAAAGCCCGCGAGGCCGAACTCAAATCCCAGAAGGAGGCTTCCGATGCCAAAGGCCGGATGCTCGAAGCGGGCGCTGCCGCTCCTCGTGATCGCGACGCTCTCGCTGACCGCCTGCGCGACGGCACCTTCTAGGCCGTCCATCGTCTGCCCGCCGGTCGCGGCTTACGACCGCGCCTTCCAGGCACGGCTTGCCGATGAAATCCAGCGCCTGCCGCCCGGCGCGGCGCTGGAACGGGCGATGCTGGACTATGCCCGCCTGCGCGATCAGGCGCGGGCTTGCCACAAGGTGAAATGACTTGGTTGCGAATTCTAAGCTGAAAAACCACGTGCCTAGAA
>JAKPQE010000093.1 GCA_029572955.1 Pseudomonadota bacterium | reverse complement strand
CCGGCGCAACAGGTGATCGCGCGGAACAAGCTGATCGAGCGTCACCATCTCGATCGCCAGTTGTTCAGGTCCAGGTTCCTTCAGCATGACCCACTGAATCAAAAACCCCCGGCCAACACCAGGGGTTTGTCAGCAGTCTGGCGGGGCGCCGAAAGGCGCCCCGTTTTCACGTCATGCCGAGGACCCTTGGATCACTTGCCGCTCTTGGCGAGGAACGCCATGAAGGCTGCCCGCGCCTCGGGCGAGGCGAGCCGCTCGCGGAAGGCGACCGCCTCCTCGTCGATGCGGGCAAGGACGTCGTCCGGCGCGCCCTTCACCAGCCGGCGCGCGATCGCCATCGCCTCGACCGGCTTGCCGGCGAGCGTCGCCGCCATGGTCCGCGCCTTTTCCTCCAGATCCTCGGCCTCGACGATCTCGTTGACGAAACCGGCGCCGTGCGCCTTGTCGGCGGTGAACGGCGCCCCGAGGCAGAGCAGCTCGAACGCCCGCTGGTGACCCATCAGCCGCGGCGCGAGGAGGCTCGAGGCGTTCTCCGGCACGAGGCCGAGATCGACGAAGGGCGTGCGGAACACCGAGCCGGGGCTGGCATAGACGAGGTCGCAATGGAGCAGCAGCGTCGTGCCGATGCCGATGGCGAGGCCGTCGACGCCGGCGACCATCGGCTTTTCCGAGCGGGCGAGCGCCTTGAGGAAGCGGATGATCGGTGCGCCGAGTTCGCCGCCCGACGACATGGCGAGAAAGTCGGCGATGTCGTTGCCGGCCGAGAATGCCCCCGGCACGCCGAGGAAGAGAATGGCACGCACGGCAGCGTCGCCGTTGCCGGTCTCCAGCGCCTCGGCCATCGCCGTGTACATCGCCCCGGTGATGGCGTTCTTCTTTTCGCCGCGCGTCATGCGCACGCTGCGCACGCCGCCTTCGGTGACGATCTCGACGTGTTCGCTCATCGCTTCCCTCCCTCAGGCGCCGGCAAGGACGCCGCCATCGTCGACGACCGCGTCGGCGCCGTCGAGGACCGCGACCCAGAGCGCCGAGGTCGCCGGCAGCAGGTTGTCGACGAAGAAGCGGGCGGTCTGCCGGCGGCGCCGGTCGTCCGGCGCGGCGAGCGCGCCGCGCACCAGATAGGCGGCGCCGGCGGCAAGGCCGAAGAGCCTCAGATAGGGCGCCGCCGAGGCGAGCGCATCCTCGGCGCCGGGACCGGCGAGATGGTCGGTCGCCGCCGACAGGTCGTCGATCGCCGCCTCGAGGCGCCGGCCGAGCCGGGCGATGTCGGCATCCTCCGAGGCTTCCGCCGCGCTCGCCACGTCATGCAGCGAGGCGATATAGGCCGCGACCGCCTCGCCGCCCGACTGCGGCAGCTTGCGCGCGACGAGATCGATCGCCTGGATGCCGTTGGTACCCTCGTAGATCGGCGAGATGCGGGCGTCGCGATAATGCTGCGCCGCGCCGGTCTCCTCGATGAAGCCCATGCCGCCATGCACCTGCACGCCGAGCGAAGCGACCTCGACGCCGATGTCGGTGGAAAAGCCCTTGGCGATCGGGGTCAAGAGGTTGGCCCGCTCCTGCCAGAACTTCGCCTCCTCGCCGTCCGTCACCCGCGCCATGTCGATGGCGTGGGCGCAGGCGTAGCAGATGCCGCGCGCCGCCGCCGTCATCGCCGCCATGGTCATCAGGTTGCGGCGCACGTCGGCATGCTCGACGATCGGGCTCATGCTCGGGCCGGCCGCGCCCGGCGCCCGGCCCTGCCGGCGCTCGTGGGCATAGCCGAGCGCCTGCTGGAAGGCCCGCTCGGCGATCGCCACGCCCTGGATGCCGACCGCGAGGCGGGCGTTGTTCATCATCGTGAACATGCAGTTGAGGCCGCGATTCTCCTCGCCGATCAGCCAGCCGATCGCGCCGCCCTTGTCGCCGTAGATCATCGTGCAGGTCGGGCTGCCGTGAATGCCGAGCTTGTGCTCGATACCGGCGCAGACGACGTCGTTGCGCGACCCGTCGGGCAGGAACTTCGGCACGAGGAACAGCGAGATGCCGCGCGTGCCGGCCGGCGCGTCGGGCAGGCGCGCCAGCACCAGATGCACGATGTTGTCGGTCATCTCGTGCTCGCCATAGGTGATGAAGATCTTGGTGCCGAAGATCCGGTAGGTGCCGTCACCCGCCGGCTCGGCCTTGGCGACGAGCGCGTTGAGATCCGAGCCGGCCTGCGGCTCGGTGAGGTTCATCGTGCCGGTCCAGGCGCCGGTCACCAGCTTTTCGAGATAGCGTTCCTTGAGCTCGTCGGAGGCGTGCTTGTGCAGCGCCTCGACCGCACCGATGGTCAGCAGCGGGCCGAGCGAGAAAGCCATCGAGGCGGCATTCCACATCTCGTGCGTCGCCACCTGCAGCATCACCGGCAGGCCCTGGCCGCCGAACTCCTCGGGGCCGGCAAGGCCGTTCCAGCCGGCCTCGGCCCAGGCCCGATAGGTCTCGGCGAAACCGGCCGGCAGCGTCACCTTGCCGTCGGCGAGCCTTGCCCCTTGCTTGTCGCCCGGATGGTTCAGCGGCGCGATCTCCTCGCTCGCGAACTTGCCGGCCTCTTCGAGGATCGCCGCGACGAGATCGGCCGAAAGGTCGGCGAAATGGCCCGCCTCCCGCGCCGCGCCGAGACCGACGACCTCCTCGAGGGTGAATGCGATATCGGCGACGGGAGCGCGGTAAGTCATTTCCGGGATGTCCTTGACGCTGGGAAGAATTTGGCTCTATTGCGCGCTGGAGGCGCCGTTTTGCCCAAGGGCGGAGGCCTACTCTAATGCCGTGCTTCGGCCGGTCAACGACGACGTAGGGTCATGGACGAGGACAATTTCGCCGGCGTGCACCCGCAACGCCTCGCCGCCGATCCCGCGGCCGCACCCTCGCCGGCACTCGCCGGGGCGGTCGTCGCCGTCCTCGCCCGCGGTGGTCTCGTCGCCCTGCCGACCGAGACCGTCTACGGCCTTGCCGCCGACGCCACCGACGCCCGCGCCGTCGCCGCGATCTACGCCGCCAAGGGCCGGCCGAGCTTCAACCCGCTGATTTCGCACGTCGAAAGCCTCGCCGCCGCCGAGCGCCACGGCGTCTTCGACGCGGCCGCCCGGCGCCTCGCCGACGCCTTCTGGCCGGGGCCGCTGACCCTCGTCGTGCCGAAACGACGGGCGAGCCCGGTCGCCGACCTCGTCACCGCCGGCCTCGACACGATCGCCCTCCGGGTGCCGCGCCATCCGCTGACCCGCGGCCTCATCGCCGCCTTCGGCCGGCCGCTCGCCGCGCCGAGCGCCAATCCCTCCGGCCGGCTCAGCCCGACCACCGCCGATGCCGTCGTCGAGGGGCTCGGCGACCGGGTCGACCTCGTCGTCGATGCCGGCCCCTGCCCGGTCGGCCTCGAATCGACGATCGTCGCCTGCCTCGACGGCAAGGCCCGCCTGCTGCGCCCCGGCGGCATTTCCCGCGCCGATATCGAGGCGGTGCTCGGCGCCAGGCTCGAGGATGCCCCGACGATCGAGGACACCCGGCCGAGCGCCCCCGGCATGCTCGCGTCACATTACGCGCCCGCCGCCGGCGTCCGGCTCGAGGCGGCCGAAGTCCGGCCCGGCGAAGCGCTGCTCGCCTTCGGCCCCGACCTGCCGCCCGGCGCCGACAATGCCGCGATGGTGCTCAATCTCAGCCCGGCCGGGGACACGGTCGAGGCCGCCGCCAACCTCTTCGGCCATCTCGCCCGGCTCGATGCCAGCGGCGCGGCGACGATCGCGGTGATGCCGATCCCCGAAACGGGACTCGGCGAAGCGATCCGCGACCGCCTCGCCCGCGCTGCCGCACCGAGAGCGTTTCCAGGCGAAGTGGAACCCGGTTCGCCGCCCGGAAACGCGAAAGACTAGAAACCTGAAGCTGCTCATCAATTTCCGAGTCGCCGTGATCCACGCCGGACCGACGGGCACGCCTACCAGCCGGTGACCGCCCGGCAGCCCGGCCCCGGCGCGCTGCCGAAGACGTAGCGCCCGCCGCAGACGCTCGCCGCCGGCGGCAGGCGCTGCTCGTCGAACAGCCGGTCGGCGACCGCGAGGTCGCGCCAGAATTCGCCCCAGGCCGTACCGTCGGCCTCGGCGAGCGCCGCCTCGCTCATGCGGAACGGCAGCACCAGCACCGGCACCGAGCCCTGCCCGTTGGCGAGCGCTGCCTCGACGAGGGCATAGACGTCGTCGATGCCCCGGTCGGTCATCGCGTAGCAGCCGATCGACGAGCAGCCGCCATGCACCATCAGTGCCGAGCCGGTGCGGCCCTTCGCCCGGTCGTAGGCGTTCGGATAGCCGAGATTGAAGGCGAGGTGATGCGCCGAATTCGGATTGAGCTGGCGCCGCGTCACCGGATAGAAGCCCTCCGGCGCCTGGCCGTCGCCCTCTCTCAGCTTCGGCCCGAGATCGCCCGACCAGCGGCAGATGTCGTAGGTCTCGAACAATTCGAAGCGCGGCCCGGCCTTCAGCCAGACCTCGAGCTCGGACTGGGTCTTGTGGATGCGGAGGAAGGCCGGCGCCCCGAGCACCATTCGGCGCGCCGCGAGGCGTTCCGACAGCGGCGGCCGTTCCGGCTGGACGGCTTGTCGGAAGGTCGGGAAATAGGGGGCGAGGAAGCGGCCGAGCCGGTCGCGGCCCTCGTAAAGCACCCAGGGTTCGGTCGCCGCCAGCACCATGATGCCGGCAACGGTGAGGATGATGAGGAAGACGAGCGTCGAGCCGCCGCGCATGGATCCGTCCTTCGCCTGTCGGGCGCGAGCCTATCCGCTCGCTTGCGTCCTTGTCGAACGCCGGGTCCGGCCCTAGTCTTTGGCGCTCACGACCGCAGAGCCCCAACGAGGACGGTTGCCGGGAAGATGTGCCTTGCCATTCCAGCACGCGTCGTCGAAACCGACGGCTTTTCCGCCCTTGTCGAAAGATACGGGGAAAGGCTGCGGGTCGACCTGACGTTGTTGCCGGAACCGGTCGAGGTCGGCGACTACCTCATCGTCCAGGCGCGCCGCTTCGCGGTCAACAAGGTGGATGCCGAATCGGCCGCCGAGTCCTATCGCCTGTTCGACGAGATGCAGGCGATCCTCGCCGGTGCGGCCGACAAGCCGGGAGAACAACAAGAATGACCGGAACCCTGAGCAACCTCGAGGGCGAGATCGCGATCCGCGTCGCCTCGCAGGGCGGGCGCATCGCCGATGTCGCCGTCGCCTCGAGCCGGCCGCTCGGCGCCAGCGGCATCCTCGAGAACCGCACGCCGGCCGAATCGCTGACCGTGCTGCCGATGGTCTTCAGCCTGTGCGGCAACGCCCAGGCCGTCTGCGGCCTCGAGGCCGTCGAGACCGCGATCGGCGCCACCGTCTCGGAAAACCAGAAGGCGGCCCGGCGCATCCTCGTCGCCAGCGAGGCGGTCGGCCAGATCCTCTGGCGCGTCCTCCTCGACATTCCGACCGCCATCGACAAGGAACCGGCCTTCGACGCCGTCCGCGCCGTTCGCGCCAGCCTTGCCCGCGTGCCGCGCTACCTCGTGCCGAAGGATGTCTGGAACCGCATCGGCGGCACCGCCCTGACCATCAACCGCAAGGGCCTCGACGCCCTCGTCGACCGCATCGACGGCATCATCCGCTGCGAGGTCTTCGGCACCGAGCCCGGCGCGCCCTATCCGATCGGCGATCTCGACGCCTTCGATTTCTGGACGGCCGAGCACGACACCGTGCCGACCCGGCTCCTGCGCGCCGTCGGCGCCCGCCGCCTCAACGGCTTCGGCGCCGCCGAAACGCCGGCCCTGCCCGATCTCGCGCTCGCCGACATCGCCGCCCGCCTCGCCGCCGACGACGACCGCACCTTCACCGCTGCCCCGGAAATCGACGGCACGGTGTTCGAGACCGGCTCGCTCGCCCGCCACCGCGACCACCCGCTGATCGCCGAACTCGCCGAGGAATACGGCTCCGGCCTGACGACGCGCTTTGCCTCCAAGCTGGTCGATCTCGTCTGGTGGCGCGACGAACTCGCCGCCGCCATCGCCGCGATCACCGACGAGGCGACGCCCGCCACGCCCGCGATCACCTCCGGCGCCGGCACCGCCGCCGTCGAGACCGCCCGCGGCCGGCTCTACCACCACGTCGCGATCGAGGACGGGCGCATCGCCCGCTATCGCATCCTCGCCCCGACCGAATGGAACTTCCACGCCCGCGGCCCCCTCGTCGCCGGCCTCGAAGGCGCCAGGGTGCGCGACCCGGCGCGCCTGCGCGAGGCGACGACCCTCTTCGTCATGACCGTCGATCCCTGCGTCGCCTTCGATCTCGCCATCGCCTGACGATGACGCGGCGCCTGTCGATCCGTGTCCGGGGTGCCGTGCAAGGGGTCGGCTTTCGCCCCTTCGTCTACCGCCTCGCACATCGTCATGGCCTGTCCGGCTGGGTCGCCAATGACGGCGAAGGCGTGCTGATCGAGGTCGAGGGCAGCGCCACCCTCGTCAATATCTTCCGCGTCGCCCTGCTCGGCGAGCCGCCGCCGCTCGCCCACATCGACGCCGTCGAGGCAACCGAGATGGCGCCCGTCGGCGACACCGGCTTCGTCATCGCCCCGAGCATCGGCGGCCGGGCGACGACGATGATCACGCCGGACAGCGCGGTCTGCCCGGACTGCCTTGCCGAACTCTTCGACCCCACCGACCGGCGCTGGCGCTACCCCTTCGTCAACTGCACCAATTGCGGCCCGCGCTACACCATCACCCGGCGCCTGCCCTACGACCGGCCGCAGACCTCGATGGCGACCTTCGAACTCTGCCCGGCCTGCCGCGCCGAATACGAGGATCCCGGCGATCGCCGCTTCCACGCCGAGCCGAATGCCTGCCCGGTCTGCGGCCCGCGCCTCGACGAGCCCGTCGAATGGATCCTCGCGCGCATCCGCGCCGGCGACATCGTCGCCTTGAAGGGTCTCGGCGGCTTCCACCTCGTCTGCGATGCGACCAACGAGACCGCCGTCGCCGAGCTGCGCCGCCGCAAGGACCGCGAGGAAAAGCCCTTCGCGGTAATGGTCGCCAACCTTGCGAGCGCCGCGACGCTCGCCGGGATCGCCCCCGCCGACGGCGAACTGCTCGCCTCGCCGGCCCGGCCGATCGTCCTCGTCCCGGCCCGCGCGGCAACGCCGCTCGCCGCCTCGGTCGCCCCCGGCCTCGACGCCGTCGGCCTGATGCTGCCCTATACGCCGATCCACTACCTCATCTTCCACGAGGCGGCCGGCCGCCCGGCGGGCACGTCATGGCTCGACGAGGCCCAGCCGCTCGCCCTCGTCATGACCAGCGCCAATCCCGGCGGCGAGCCGCTCGTCACCCGCGACGACGAGGCCCGGCGCCGCCTCGCCGGCATCGCCGACCATGTCGTCGGCCACGACCGCGAAATCGTCATCCGCGCCGACGACAGCGTGCTCGGCCGCGCCGCTGGCGGCCCGCTCTTCGTGCGCCGGGCGCGCGGCTACGTGCCCGTGCCGATCCGCCTTGCCCGCGAGCTGCCGCCGGTGCTCGCCCTCGGCGGCCACCTCAAGGCGACCGTCTGCGTCGGCCGCGGCCGCGAGGCGTTCCTCTCCCAGCATGTCGGCGACATGGACACCTCCGAGACGGTCCGCTTCTTCGAGGAGACCGTCGCCCACCTGCTCTCGATCCTCGACGTCGAGCCGGTCGCCGTCGCCCACGACCTTCACCCGGACTTCTTCTCGACCCGCCACGCCGAGACCTTCGGCCTGCCGACCGTCGCCGTGCAGCACCATCATGCCCATGTCGCCGCGCTCGCCGCCGAATACGCCATCGACGGCCCGCTCCTCGGCCTTGCCCTCGACGGCTACGGCTACGGCGCCGGTGGCGCCGCCTGGGGCGGCGAGATGCTCCTCGCCGAGGGCTACGACTACCGCCGCCTCGGCCATTTGAGGGAACTCGCCCAGCCCGGCGGCGACCGCGCCGCGCGCGAGCCCTGGCGCATGGCCGCCGCCGCGCTCCATGCCCTCGGCCGCGGCGACGAGATCGCGAGGCGCTTTGCCGGCGAACCGCATGCCGGAGCGCTTGCCGGCCTGCTCGATCGCGGCATCGCGGCGCCGCCGACCTCGAGCGGTGGCCGCCTGTTCGATGCCGCCTGCGGCCTTCTCGGCGTCTGCCCCACCGCCTCCTATGAAGGCCAGGCGCCGATGCTGCTCGAAGCCCTCGTCGAGACGCCGACGATCCTCGCCGATGGCTGGCGTATCGAAAACGGCGTACTCGACCTGCTGCCGCTCCTCGACAGCCTCGTCGGCCTCGACCCGCAGGCCGGCGCCGACCGCTTCCACGGCACGCTGATCGCCGCCCTTGCCGACTGGACCGAGGCGGCCGCCCGGGCGCAAGGCCACGACCGGGTCGCGCTCACCGGCGGCTGTTTCCTCAACCGCGTCCTCGCCGACGGCCTTGCCGCCGAACTGCGCCGCCGCGAGATCGAGCCGCTGCTGCCGCGCCGCGCCCCGCCGGGCGATGGCGGCATCGCCCTCGGCCAGGCCCTCGTCGCCGGTCGCCGGGCCCTTGTCGGCGCGCTCGACTGAGCCGAAAACCCTTGGCATCGCATTAGCCTAAATGATCGGCATCTGCCGCTGGATTGCGCAGACGGCCGGATGCACAATCGTTTTGACCGGCGTCAATGCGCCGGCGAAGGGCAAGTTGTTTCGTTGCCATCCGAAATGCGATCGGGCGGCAAGCCGAATCAGTGCCCGACCGAAAACCGCAAGCCGGGATGAAACCGCATCAACGGCCGGGCGGACAGGCCGAGCTGAGCGTCAGGCGCGGCGCCGGCGGTCCGCGGCAGAGCCGGCGGCAAGGAAACGAACGACGCTCCGATGAACGACCGCCCGAAACGGACTTCCGCCGAACCCTCCCGCGCAACCCGGGGCAACGGCCGATCGGCCGACACCTATTACTCCTCCGATCCGCGCGACATTGGCTGGGTCCGCCAGAACATCCCCTGTCAGACCGCCTGCCCGGCGGCGACGAATATCCCGGCTTACATCTGGTCGATCATGGAGGGCGACTACGGCACCTCCTACGAGATCAACCGCGAGGCCAACGTCCTGCCCGGCGTCCTCGGCCGCATCTGTTCGCGGCCCTGCGAAACGAAGTGCCGGCACGGCTGGCCGGGCAACGGCGATGCCGTCAGCATCTGCAATCTGAAGCGCTCGGCCGCCGATCTGAAGCATGCCGGCCACCGCATCACCGAGAGCCTCTACACGCCCTCCGGCAAGCGCATCGCCATCGTCGGCGCCGGCCCGGCCGGTGTCGCCGCCGCCCACGACCTCTCGCTGCTCGGCCACGACGTGACGATCTTCGAGCGCGAGGCCGAGGCCGGCGGCATGCTGCGCTACGGCATTCCGGAATTCCGCCTGCCGCGCGACATCCTCAAGGTCGAGCTGCACAACGCCCTGCGCCTCGGCGTCGAGCTGAAGACCGGCGTCTCGATCGGCAACGGCCCCGGCGAGATCCCGCTTTCCGATCTCAAGCGCGACTTCGACGCGGTGCTGCTGACCACCGGCTGCGCCGCCGCCATCGACCTGCCGCTGAAGGACGATCCGGCCGGCCACAAGATCCATTCGATCGGCAATGTCGAATACGGCTTCGAATTCCTGCTCGACATGCACCGCGGCACGCCCAAGCACGTCGGCAAGCGCGTCGCCGTGGTCGGCGCCGGCTTCACCGCCCTCGACTGCGCCCGCGTCGCCCGCCGCCTCGGCGGCGAGGAGGTGACGGTCCACATCCGCACCGGCGAGGAATACATCCCGGTCACCAAGGAAGAGATCTTCGAGGCCAAGCGCGAGGACGTGCGCATGCTCGGCCTGCGCACCCCCGTCGACATCCGCACCGACGAGGACGGTCATCTCACCTCGGTGCAGTTCGTCCAGAACCGCCTCGGCGGCTGGCGCGACAACGGCCGGCGCAAGGCGATCGCCATCGACGGCTCCGAATTCGACATCGAGTGCGACACGCTCTTGATCGCCATCGGCCAGAAGACCGTGCACGACTTCCTCGACGTCGAGGTCAAGCTCGACCGCTGGGACAACGCCGCCGTCGACGGCCACGGCATGACCTCGGTCGAGGGCGTGTTCGCCGCCGGCGACTATGTCCGCGGCGCCTCGACGGTGATCGAGGCGATCGGCCATGCCCGCGAAGTCGCCCTCGGCATCGACACCTGGCTGATGGGCCGCGAACGGCGCAAGCGGATGGTCCGCATTACCCCCGTCGACGCGCCGCTGCGCGAGCGTTCCTTCGACTTCATCACGCCGCAGCACATGCCGACCGAGGAGCTCGGCCAGCGCTGCAAGGCGCTCGACCGGGAAGTGGAGCTCGGCTACGACGACCGCCTCGCCCACGAGGAATCCAAGCGCTGCTACCTGTGCAACCTCGCCTACCAGATCGACCCGGACAACTGCATCTTCTGCCGGGCCTGCATCGACGTCGCCCCGAAGAACTGCATCAAGATGGTCGAGGGCGTCGGCATCAATGCCGACGGCACCTACGGCTCGCTGCAGGAGACCGGCGAATGGAACCGCGTCGGCGCGATCTGGATCGACAACAACGAATGCATCCGCTGCGGCGCCTGCTTCGACGTGTGCCCGACGCGGTGCATCTCGATCTCGCGCAAGGAATTCGTGACCCGGGACGTTTGAGCCATGACCGAAAGCCTCCACTATGTCGTGATCGGCTCGGGCAGCGCCGGGCATGGCGCCGCAACGACCATTCGCGCCCGCGATCCTGGTGCCCGCATCACCATGATCACCATGTCGCGCCTGCCCTTCTACAATCGCTATGACCTGCCGAAGATGTTCAAGGGCGTCACCGACTGGCGCGACCTCCTCGCCGAAGATCCCAAGATCTACGACGAACTCGGCATCACCCTGCGCCGCAACAGCCGCGTCGTCGACATCGACGGCCGCGCGCGCACCATCGCGCTTGCCCACAACGAGGTCATCGCCTACGACAAGCTGCTCGTGTGCACCGGTGGCGGGCCGAACGTGCCGGCGATCCTCGAAGACTACCGGCCGCTGATGCACGGCTTCGGCACGTTCGAGCAGGCGAGCGCCACCGTCGCCGCCCTGCCGCCCGGCGGCCAGGTCGTCATCCTCGGCGGTGACATGATCGGCCTCGATATCGCCTTCAACCTGCTGGAGGCCGGCTACCGCGTTTCCCTCGCCGTCGGCGAACAGACCTTCTGGCCGCATCGCGTCGAGCCCGACGAGCGTGCCGTCCTCCTCAAATCGCTCGCCAAGACCGGCCTCGACCTCATCGAGGATCGCAGCGTCGTCGCCATCGAGGCCGCCGACCGGCCGGCCCGGCGCGTGCATTTCGACGACGGCTCGATGGTCGAGACCGACATCGTCATGCCCTTCTTCGGCATCCTGCCGATCGTCGACTTCATGCTCGGCGCCGGCATCGACATGGAGCGCGGCGTCCTCGTCGATCCCGCCCTCAAATCGTCGAACGACGCGATCTGGGCCGCCGGCGACGTCTGCCAGATCTGGTCCGATGTCGACAGGGACTACCGCTTCTATCACGGCTGGAAGAATGTCCGCGTCATGGGCGAGCTCGCCGCCCGCAACATGACCGGCGCCGAGGAAACCTTCGACACCGCCGATGAAAGCGTCATCGAGGTCGACGGCAACGGCTGCATTCGTTCCACCTTCTGGGAACATTGAGGAACTGGTCCGATGAATGGCACCGATGTCCAGTTCGCGATCTGCGGTTCCGCCGGCGACGGCACCATCGCAGCGGGCGACATCCTGAAGCGGACCATGGCCCTGATGGGCTACAAGGTCATCGCCTTCGACATCTATCCGGCCGAGATCCGCGGCTTCGGCAAGTGTATCTCGCGCGTCCGCGTGACCACCGAGCAGGCCTATTCGCTGAAGCACCAGTCCGACGTTCTGATGTCGCTCAACGATGCCCACGCCATTCCCCATGTCGGCGAGGTGCGCGATTTCGGTGCCGTGATCTACGACAACGCGCCGATCGCCCGGCTGCCCGAGGGCGGCCATGTCAGCGCCCATATCCGGCCGATGCAATTGCCCTACGGCGTCTCCTTCCGCTCGATCAGCGACCGCGCCACCGGCAACGCCCGCGGCCGCAACATCGTCGCCCTCGGCTACCTCGCCGGCCTCTACGGCATGCCGGCCGAGGCCTTCCACCAGACCATCGCCAACAAGTTCGCGACCAAGCCCCAGGCCGTCACCGACGCCAATGTCCGCGCCTTCGAGGCCGGCTACGAAGCCGCCATCGGCACCTTCAAGCTCGACGATGTCGTCATGGGCTCGCCGCTGCACCGCGCCGACGGCGCGCGGGCGGTGATGATGACCGGCAACGGCGCCGTCGTGCGCGGCCTCATGGACGCCGGCATCGACTGCTATTTCGGCTATCCGATCACCCCGGCGACCACCATCATGGAACGCCTCGCGGTCGAGATGCCGCGCCGTGGCGGCCGCATGCTGCAGACCGAGGACGAGATATCGGCGATCGCCGCGACCATCGGCGCCGGCTACGCGGGCGCCCGCTCCGCCACCGCCACCTCCGGTCCGGGCCTTGCCCTGATGGCCGAAATGCTCGGCCTCGGCGTCATGGCCGAGGTGCCCTCGGTCGTCATCGTCAGCCAGCGCGGCGGCCCCTCGACCGGCATGCCGACCAAGACCGAGCAGTCCGACCTCAACATGGCCGTCTTCGGCGGCGCCGGCGACGCGCGCCGCATCGTCCTCGCGCCGACCAATGTCGAGGGCTGCTACCGCTGCGCCGGGCTCGCCTTCGAACTCGCCGAGAAGTTCCAGACGCCGGTCATCGTGCTGCTCGACCTCTATCTGTCGAATCGCTACGAGACCGTCATCCCGCCGAAGGAAAACCCGTTCGAGCCGAAACAGGCGACCGGGCCGCAGGGGCCGGTGTTCCGCCGCTTCGAGCTGACCGAGAGCGGCGTCAGCCCGCGCGCCGTCCCAGGCCAGGCCGGCGGCGTTCACACCATTACCGGCCTCGAGCACAACGAGCTCGGCCGCCCCTCCGACCAGCCCGACAACCACGTCGCCATGAGTGCCAAGCGCTATCGCAAGCTCGAGCCGGCGACGCGCTATCCGGGCCTGACGACGATCAAGCGTTTCGGCGCCGCCGGCAAGGTCGATATCGGCATCCTCGGCTGGGGCTCGACCTTCGGCGAGATCCTCGAGGCGATGTTCGAGGCCGAGAACGAAGGCATTTCCTGCTCGGCGATGAAGGTCGTGATGCTGAGCCCGCTGCCGGTCGACGAGCTCGAGGCCTTCTTTGCGGATTGCCGCGTCGTGCTGGTGCCCGAACTCAACCACGAAGGCCAGCTCGCCACCCTCGTTTCCGGCACCCTCGGCCGGCCGGTCGTGCGCCTGCCGCGGGCCACCGGCGCGCCGATGCGCGTCGACGAGATCCTCGCCGAGGTCCGCCGCCTGGCGGCCGAGACGGCCGCGGCCGCCGAATAGGGAGACGACCGATGAACGAACTCTTGAAGCCGGTCTATCTCGAAGAAAAGCTCGAGGAAATCCGCGCCGACGGCCATCAGGACTACCGCTCGCGCTCGCTGCCGACCTGGTGTCCGGGCTGCGGCTATTTCTCGATGGCCGAGGGCTTCACCCTCGCCCTGAAGAAGCTCGGCCGCAGCGCCGAGGAAGTCGTCGTCGTCTCCGGCATCGGCTGCGCCTCGCGCTTCCCCTTCTTCGTCAACACCTACGGCTTCCACACGCTGCACGGCCGCACCCTGCCGGTCGCGACCGGCGTCAAGCAGGCCAACGACGCGCTGACCGTCGTCGCCGTCGGCGGCGACGGCGATGCCTTCGCGATCGGCGGCGGCCATATCCCGCACGCCGCCCGGCGCAATGTCGACATCACCTATCTCGTCTTCGACAACGGCATCTACGGCCTCACCAAGGGTCAGACCTCGCCGACCTCGGTGCTCGGCTTCCGCACCTCGACGAGCCCCTACGAGAATGGCGACGAGCCGCTCAACCCGCTGATGATGCTTCTCGCCTATCGGGCGAGCTGGGTCGGACAGGCCTATGCCGGCCATCCGCACCACCTCGCCGACATGATCGCCGAGGCGATCGCCCATCGCGGCTTCTCGTATCTGCACATCCTGTCGCCCTGCGTCACCTTCGACAAGACGACCCGCACCTATCGCAATCTCAACATGCAGGTGCGCGACCTGCCGTCCGGCTACGACCGCACCGACCTCGCCGCGGCGATGGGCGAGGCGATGAAGGTCGACCATCCGGCCCTCGGCGTCTTCTACGAGGAAAGCCGGCCGACCCTTGCCGACGTCATGGACGAGACGGCGCGCAAGGCCGGCCTGTCGCCGGTTCCCGCCGGCGGCGAATGAGCGACGACCGACGCGCACCAAAAAGGCGCCTCGCGGGGCGCCTTTTCTGTTTGAGCGCTGTCGTGTTTCAGCCCTTCGGCCGGCTCGCCGTGATCGACGGCCGATCATGGAGCCGCCCGAACCAGCTTCTGAGCTTCGGGTGCCGCTCGTCGACGCCGACGCCGAATTTCCCGGCGAGCGCAAAGCGCGGATAGAGCGCGCATTCGGCGACCGAGAAATCGCCGAGGAAGAATTCCGCCTCGCCGAGCGCCGCCTCCAGCCAGCCGAGATGGCCGCGCCAGGTCTTCTCGCCCCTGGCGATGCGCTCGAGGTCCCACTGGTCCTGCGGCTTGGAGCGCTTCTCGAAAACGACCTCGCGCAGCCCCTCGCCGACGACCCGGTCGGAGAACACCTGCAGGAGCCGCGCCCGGGCGCGCGTTTCGGCATCGCCGCCCACCAGCCGGCCGCCGCCGCGATCGTCGAGATATTCGACGATCACCGCCGATTCCCAGATGCCGAGATCGCCGTCGACGAGCACCGGCGCGGTGCCCTGCGGCGAGTGGCGGGCAACGCCGGCCTTGCCCTCCTCGGACGAGGCGGCGACGATCTCGAGGGCGAGCCCGAGTTCGGCGGCGGCGATCCGCACCTTCCAGCAGAACGGGCAGTCATCCTTGTCGAGCAGCAGCATCGGCGGTTCCTCGTCTTGCATCCGGCGTATCGCCCGCAGGATAGCCGGCGAGCCGCGAAGGGCAACCGCGAGCCGCGATCAGACCCTGGAAAGTCGCAGCGCCGTCAGGTGCTCGGCAAGGAAATCGAGCCGGTCCTGGCCCCAGAAGATCTCCTCGCCGACGACGAAGGTCGGCACGCCGATGACGCTCTTTGCCGCGGCTTCCTCGGCATTGGCGGCAAGCTGCGCCGCCCCGGCCGGATCGTCGAGCGCCGCCTCGAACGCGGCAACATCGAGCCCGACCTTGCCGGCGACCTCGCGGAGCACCGCACGATCGCCGATGTCGCGCCCGGTCGCCCACTCGGCCCGCATCACCTCGACGACATAGGGCTTCAGCAGCCCCGCCTTCTCGGCAAAGAGCGAACCGATGCCGGCAAGCGTCGGGTCGGTGGTGGTCGGCGGCGGCGAATAGGGAATGCCGAGCCGGGCACACCAGCGCGCGACGTCCTGGCGGGCGAGCGGCAGCTTGGCCTTCGCCCGGTCCGGCGGCGAGCGCCCGTCCCAGCCGCCGAGCGGCCGCCACTTCACCTCGATGTCGAAGCGCTCGAGCACGCCCCACATCGTCTTGGAGGCGAGGTAGCAATAGGGACTGCGGAAATTGAAGAACAGGAAGAGTTCTCGCGCCATCGGATCACCCGGTTGTCGAGGCGGCGGCTGCCGCCCGTGTCAGTGTGCCTTGCCGAACAGCCAGGGCTTGAGGAGCCGCGTCACCCGCGGCATCACGATGTAGGTCATCAGCAGCACCTGGGTGACGACGACGACGAGCGTCCGCGCCCAGAACGGCAGCATGCCGAGCGGCGTCGCGAAGACGATGTTGAGCGGCAGCACGATGCCGTAGACGACGACGATCAGCGTCAGCGCCATCTTGTGCGGGGACGGGTGCGCCGCCGCCGGCACTTCCGGCAGGTCGAACCAGAACTCGACGCCGGTGACGCGCTTGACCGCCGCCTCGCCCTCGACGAGACCGGCGAGCCTTCCGACCCATTCGGCCCGCTCGGGCGAGTCTTCCCAGGCCCGGCAATGGGCGTAGGAATCGAAGCGGTAGATGATGACGTAGTCACCGCCCGTCGCCTCGCTCGGCCTCAGCACGTTGACCGACAGATGGCCGGCAAAGCGCGAGGCGGTCCGCGAGATGCCGGAGATCCAGGCCTCGTAGTCGCGTTCGTGGCCGGGCTTGACGCGGCGGGCGATGGAGACCGTGACCGGGCCTTCCTCGCCGTCGGCGGCGGTTGCGAGTTCCGTCATGGTGGCAGGCTCCCTGCGGGACGTAGGTAGGTCCCGCAATCCTATATCTCGCCGTCGGCGCCGCCGAGGAAATCCGCGATCAGCCGGTTGAAGGCCGCCGCATGCTCGATCTGCGTCCAGTGTCCGCAGCGCCCGAACATGTGCAGCCGCGCGTCCGGCAAGGTCTGGAACAGGCGCACGCTCGCCTCCGGCGGGATCACCTTGTCCTCGCGGCCGTGCACGACGAGGGCCGGGTGGGCGATCTTCGCGATCTCCTCGGGGCTGAGCGCGAGCGCATCGACCCAGCGCTGGCGCGGCGCCGGAAAGAGCGCCGAAAACGCCTCCTGCACGCCCGGCCGGACGCTCGCCCGATAGCGCACCTCGGCGAGTTCGTCGGTCACCAGCGCCCGGTTGTAGGCGAAGATGTCGAGCAGCCGGCGCATCTGCGGCACGCCCGGCTCGTAGCCCCAGACCGCGTCGAGCCCCTCGGTCAGCGGAAACGACAGCGCCGCCGCGCCCATCAGCACGATCCGGCGCACCCGCTCGGGCCGGCGCCTGGCGACATGAAGGGCGAGCGACCCGCCGAACGAGTTGCCGACGATGTCGGTCTTCTCGATGTCGAGCGCGTCCATCAGGCCGAGGAAGTGCTCGACCCACATGTCGATGTCGAAGGCGAGACCCTGCGGATATTCGGTGTAGCCGAAGCCGATCACGTCCGGCGCGACGACGCGGAAGCGGGTCGCCAGCGCCGGCATGGTCAGCCGCCAGTTGGCATAGGCCGAGACGCCGGGGCCGGAGCCGTGGATCATCACCACCGGCGAGCCGGAGCCGACGTCGTGGACGTTGGTGGCAAGGCCGCCGACATCGACGGTGCGGCCGATTTCCGGATTGCTGGTCATGGCTTCCCGATCCCGCTTGCGATGAGCCGATCCCCCTCCCCGGCGGGGAGAGGGCCTTGCGCGTAGGTTGCGGCCGCTTATGCCCCGACCGAGAAGGCGACCTGGCCGAGGCCCTGGGCAACGAGGCGCACATGCATGCCGGGCGACAGCGGCTCGGCCGCCGTGGCGCCGCCGGCAAGCACGATCCAGCCTTCCTCGAGCGCCATGCCCTCCTCGGCGAGCAGCCGGGCGGCGGCGGCGAGCGAGCGGGCCGGATGGCCGAGGATCGCCGCCGACGAGCCGATCTGCTTCGCCCGGCCGTCGATCTCCATCACCATGCCGAGATTGCCGACGTCCGTGTAGGGCGAGGCCCAGGGACCGACCGCGAAAGCCGAGGACGACGAATTGTCGGCAACGACGTCCGGGAAGGTGAACTTGAAGTTCTCGTAGCGGCTGTCGATCACCTCGATCGCGGCGGCGACCGCCTCGACCGCGGCCATCGCCTCGGCCGGCGAGACCGCGCCCTCGAGCCGCCGGCCCATCAGGAAGGCGATCTCCGGCTCGGCCCGCGGATGGATGAACTTCGCGCGGCTGATCGCCCCGCCGTCCTCGATCCGCATCTTGTCGGTGAGCCGGCCCCAGACCATTTCGTCGACGCCGACCTGGGCCATCTTGGCCCGGCTGGTGAGGCCCATCTTCATGCCGACCAGGCGCTCGCCGCGGCCGAGGCGCCGGGCGATCGAGGCGCGCTGGATGGCATAAGCCGCCGTGCCGGACAGGTCCGGATCGGCGAAGGTGAGCTGCGCGATCGCGGTGGCGGACTGCGCCGCCTCGTCGACCGTTTCGGCAAGCTTTGCGATATCGGTCACTGCGCTGCCTCCTCGCGTGCCTTCAAGAGATCGAGCGCCACGTCGACGATCATGTCCTCCTGGCCGCCGACCATCTTGCGCCGGCCGAGCTCGACGAGAATGTCGCGCACGTCGAGGCCGTAGTCCTTGGCCGCCTTTTCAGAGTGGCGCAGGAACGAGGAATAGACGCCGGCATAGCCGAGCGTCAGCGTCTCGCGGTCGACCCGGACCGGGCGGTCCTGCAGCGGCCGGATCAGCTCCTCGGCGGCGTCCATCAGCGTGTAGAGGTCGGTGCCGTGCTCCCAGCCGTGGACGTCGGCGGCGGCGATGAACACCTCGAGCGGGGCGTTGCCGGCACCGGCGCCCATGCCGGCGAGCGAGGCATCGACCCGGATGGCGCCGTTCTGCACGGCGACGATCGAGTTGGCGACGCCGAGCGACAGATTGTGGTGGGCGTGGATGCCGCGCTCGGTCTCGGGCCGCAGCACCGCGTCATAGGCGGCGAAGCGCTCGGCGACACCGTCCATGGTCAGCGCGCCGCCGGAATCGGTGACGTAGATGCAGTGCGCACCGTAGTCTTCCATCATCTTGGCCTGGACCGCGAGTTTGTCGGGCGTCGTCATGTGGCTCATCATCAGGAAGCCGGCGACGTCCATGCCCATCTTGCGGGCCGCCTCGATGTGCTGCCGGGAGACGTCGGCTTCGGTGCAATGCGTGGCGATGCGCACCGAGGCGACGCCGAGATCGCGGGCCTTCTTCAGGTCCTCGACCGTGCCGATGCCCGGCAGGAGCAGCGTTGCCAGCTTGGCATGGCTGAGGACGGAACCGACCGCCTCGATCCAGGCCCAGTCGGTATGGGCGCCGAAGCCGTAGTTGAAGGTCGAGCCGGTGAGGCCGTCGCCATGGGCGATCTCGATCGAATCGACCCGCGCCTCGTCGAGCGCCCTGGCGATCGCCTTGACGTGGTCGAGCGAATACTGGTGACGGATGGCGTGCATGCCGTCGCGCAGCGTCACGTCCTGAATGTAGAGCTTCTTGGCGGGCTGGAAGTCCGCCTTGCCGTTGGTCGAGGTCATGCCGCGGCCCTCCAGTTCCTCAGTTCGACGAGCCGCTCGGCGGTCTTCATCGCCGCGCTCGTCATGATGTCGAGATTGCCCGCATAGGCCGGCAGGTAGTGGGCCGCGCCCTCGACCTCGAGGAAGACCGTCGTCTTGAGGCCGGTGAAGCTCTTGCCCATTTCCGGGATGAACAGCGGGTTGTTGTTGCCGAAGCGCTCGAACTGCACCGCCTGCTTCAGGCGATAGCCGGGCACGTAGGACTGCACGGTCTTGACCATGTCCTCGACCGAGGCGCGGATCGCGTCCTGGTCGGCGTCGTCGGTCAGGCAGTAGACCGTGTCGCGCATGATCAGCGGCGGCTCGGCCGGATTGAGGATGATGATCGCCTTGCCGCGCTCCGCGCCGCCGACGGCGACGATTGCGTGGCTGGTCGTCTCGGTGAACTCGTCGATGTTGGCGCGCGTGCCGGGACCGGCCGAGCGCGACGAGATCGAGGCGACGATCTCGCCATAGTGAACCTTCGAGACCCAGTTGACCGCCGCGACCATCGGAATGGTCGCCTGGCCGCCGCAGGTCACCATGTTGACGTTCGCCTCGTCGAGATTGGCGTCGAGATTGACCGACGGCACCGTGAACGGCCCGATCGCCGCCGGCGTGAGGTCGATCACCTGCTTGCCGTCACGCTGCAGCACCTCGTTGTGGTGCTTGTGGGCACCGGCGCTCGTCGCGTCGAAGACGATGCGGATGTCCTTGTAGCAGTCGAGCGCGACGAGGCCCTCGATGCCCTCGTGGGTGGTCGCGACGCCGAGCCGGGCGGCCCGGGCAAGGCCGTCGGAATTCGGGTCGATACCGACCATCGCCGCCATTTCCAGCGACTTCGACAGCCGCATGATCTTGATCATGAGGTCCGTGCCGATATTGCCGGACCCGATGATGGCACATTTGATCTTGGACATCGCTTGTCCTGTCCTTTGCTGGTCGTGCTTGGAGGCCGCGGCTTTTGGGAGGAAGCGACGCGACCGGCCC
Source organism: Pseudomonadota bacterium (assembly GCA_029572955.1). GTDB lineage: Bacteria > Pseudomonadota > Alphaproteobacteria > Rhizobiales > JAKPQE01 > JAKPQE01. Next base: position 22,358 of record JAKPQE010000093.1, on the reverse strand, counting down.
CCGTCTCGAAACATCTTCCGGGGGCCGTCGCTCCGGCCCCCGTCACTCTCTGCCTCAATCGGCCGCGAACGCCGCCCGGACCGAACCGAGCCCCTCGATCCGCGCCTCGAAGACGTCGCCGGGCGCCGCCGGCGCCATCGGCCCGAGCGCGCCGGAAAGCACCACGTCGCCCTCGAGCAGCGGCCGGCCGACCTTGGCCATCACGCGGGCGAGCCACAGCGTCGCCGAGATCGGCGAGCCGAGGCAGGCCGCGCCCGAGCCGACCGAGACCGGCTCGCCGCGCTTCTCCATCACCATGCCGCACATGCGCGGATCGAACTCGCCGAGCCGGCGCGGCTCGTGGCCGAGCACGAAGAGGCCCGACGAGGCGTTGTCGGCGACGGTGTCGGCGATGCGGATGTTCCAGCCGGCGACGCGGCTGCCGACGATTTCGATCGCCGCCACCGCGAACTCGATCGAGCGCAGCAGGTCGGCGGTCGTCAGCTGGTCGTCGTTGAGGTCGTCGCCGATGACGAAGGCGATCTCGGCCTCGACCTTCGGCTGCATGATGCGGGCGAGCGAGATCTCCTCGCCCTCCGGCACGTCCATGTCGGCAAAGAGCATGCCGTAGTCCGGCTGGTCGACGCCGAGCTGCTTCTGCACCGCCCGCGCGGTGAGGCCGGTCTTGCGGCCGACGAGCCGGCGCCCGGCCTTCAGCCAGTGCTCGGTGTTGATGTTCTGCACCGCGTAGGCCGCCTCGACGTCGGTCTCGCCGATGAGATCGCGGACCGGGTCGCAGGGAACACCCGTCTCCCAGGCCGTCCTGAGGCGCCGTGCCGCCTCTTCGATGTTCTTTTCTTTCGACAACTTCGCTCTCCTTTTCGAGCGGCGGTCCGATGCCCGGCATCGGCCCCGGCAAGAGGCCGACCCCGGCCCGGCGAACCGGACCGGGGTCCGCCCGCGCGCTTGTTATGTGCCGGCCCCGCTCAGAGCTTCAGGCAGACATTGGTCATTTCGGTGTAGAACTCGAGGCTGTGCACGCCGCCCTCGCGGCCGATGCCGGAGTGCTTGGACCCGCCGAACGGCGTCCTGAGATCGCGCAGGAACCAGGAATTGATCCAGCAGATGCCGACCTGCATCTGCGCCGCCACCCGGTGCGCCCGCGAGGCGTTCTCGGTCCAGACCGCCGCCGCAAGGCCGTACTCGGTATCGTTGGCGAGCCGCACGGCCTCTTCCTCGGTGTCGAACGGCTGCACGTGGCAGCACGGGCCGAAGATCTCTTCCTGGACGATGCGGCTCGATTCGGGCAGGCCGGTCCAGATCGTCGGCGCCACCCAGGCGCCGCCGGCGAGGTCCTCGCCCATGTCCGGAATGCCGCCGCCGGTCACCACCGTCGCGCCCTCGTCGGCCGCGAGCTTGTAGTAGGACATCACCTTGTCGCGGTGCTCCTGCGAGATCAGCGGACCCATGTTGACTTCCGGGTCCTCGGAGCGGCCGAGCTTCATGCCCTCGGCGCCCTTCTTCAGGCGCTTGACGAACTCCTCGAAGATCGGGCGCTCGACATAGACGCGCTCGGTGCCGAGGCAGACCTGGCCGCAATTGGCAAAGACCGAGCGCATCGTGCCCTCGATCGCCTTGTCCATGTCGGCGTCGGCGAAGACGATCGCCGGGTTCTTGCCGCCGAGCTCGAACGAGACGGGGCGCACGCCGTTCGCCGCCGCCTTCATGATCGCCTCGCCGGTCCGCGTCTCGCCGGTGAAGGTGATCGCGTCGACCTGCGGGTGGCGGGTCAGGAACTCGCCGGCCGAGCCGGGGCCGAAGCCGTGCACCACGTTGTAGACGCCGGCCGGGATGCCGACCGAGTTCATCACCTCGCCGAGCAGGGTCGCGGTCGAGGGCGTCTCCTCGGACGGCTTGACGACGACGGCATTGCCGCAGGCGAGCGCCGGGCCGACCTTCCAGGTCATCAGGAGCAGCGGCAGGTTCCACGGGCAGACGACGGCGATGACGCCCTTCGGACGCCTCAGCGCGTAATTGATCGCGCCGGTGCCGTCCGGCGTCGCCATCGTGAAGAACTCCGAGCCGACATTCTTGATGATGTCGGCGAAGATCTTGAAGTTGGCCGCGCCGCGCGGAATGTCGACATGCGAGGCGAGCGACATCGGCTTGCCGGTGTCGGCGCATTCGGCCTCGAGGAAATCGTTGAAGCGCTTGTTGATACCGTCGACGAGACCGTAGAGCAGGTCGACCCGTTCGGTGATGGCCATGCCGCCCCACGGGCCGGTGAGCGCCGATTTGGCGGCCGCCACCGCGCGCGCGACATCCGCCTCGCTCGCCTCGTGGACGAGACCGAGAAGCCGGCCGTCGGCGGGGGAGCGGTTCTCGAAGGTCTTGCCGCCCGACCCGGTCACGAACTCGCCGCCGATGAAGTTCAGCCGGTCGACCGTGCCCTTGGCCTCCGCGCTACGCAGCGCCTGCACATTCATGAGAGTACCCTCCGTTCGCGGGCGCCGGCCTGGCCTGCCGCCCATGTTCCCAACCGGGCCCGTCGCCGATCCGCGCGGCGCCAGGAGCCCCAAGAAAATCAGATCCCGATGCCGATGGCCGCGAGCCCGGCCTTCGCCGCGCCCCGGTCGTCGTCGAGGCTGCCGCCCGACACGCCGACGCCGCCGACGAGGATGCCCTCGACCCGGATCGGATAGCCGCCGCCGAAGGCGGCGACGCCGGCACGCAGAGCGATGCCGTTGTAGACGTCGTCGTCGCCCTTGAGGGCGCCGGCGAGTTCGTCGGTGGACAGGCCGAAGCCCGCCGCCGAGCGCGCCTTGTCCTGCGCGATGGCGATCGATTCCAGGAACGCACCCGGCGCTCTCAGGAAGGCGAGAAGATTGCCGCCCTGATCGACCACTGCCGCGTTCAGCTTGACGCCGCGCTTGAGGCCCGCCCGGACCGCGGCGGAGACGATCGCCTCCGCCGCTTCGAGGGTGAGGGCCGCCGATGTCTCGACGATCCGCATGGTTCCCGTCCGATCAGGTGTAGACGCTCGTGAACGCGCCGGCCTCTTCGCCCGTATGGTAGAAAATGCCGCGCCAAAGCTGGTCTTCCGTCCAGGTGACGGTCGGCATGTCCGGCTGGGCGAGATAGCCGAGGCCCGCGAAGGTCTCGTTGCGGTTACCCGACGGATCGAAGAAGTAGATGGTGTAGCCGCGGGTGATGCCGTGGCGCTGCGGCGTGACGTCGACCTTGACGTTGTTCATGGCCATGATGTCGGCCGCCTTCAGCACGTCGTTCCACTCGTCGAGGAAGAAGGCGATGTGATGCAGGCCCATCACCGGACCGCCGACGAAGGCGAGATCGTGCGGGGTCGAGGTGCGGAACAGCCAGGTCGCGGCCTTGATGTCCTGGTTCGGGCCGACGACGACCTGCTCGGCGAGGTGGAAATCGAACACCTTCATCATGAAGTCGGTCGATTCCTGGACCTTGTTGATGCCCTTCTCCGGGTTCAGCTCGCACATCAGCAGCGCGTGGTCGAGCCAGTGCGCGGCGATGCCCTTCTTGTCGGTCGGCCACGGCGCCGGGTTGGTCACGCCGACGTCCTTGCCGACGAATTCCTTCTCGGCATAGAGGTAGAATTCGTGGCCGCTCGGCAGGTTGAACTTGAGGGCGCGGCCGCAGGCGAAGAGCGTGCCGGCCGGCACGATCTCGACCGCCGTGCCGTAATCCTCGATGCGCTTCTTGAAGACGTCGAGGTCGGCGTCCTTCTCGACCTTGTAGGCGATGTGGTTCATGCCGGCGCGGTCCGACGCGGTCAGCATGAGCGAGTACTTGTCCCACTCGTCCCAGCACTTCAGGTAGACATTGCCGGCTGCATCACGATGGGTCTCTTTCATGCCCATCACGTTCATATAATGGCCGAGGGCGGCGTCCATATCGAGAACCCTGAGGTTCACGTGCCCTATGCGCATCACTCCCATCTGACTTCTCCTCTCGCGTTTGCTTGCAGTTCCAACGGCCGGTCGTCACACCAGGCCGAATGCCTTGGGTCGGGTAATTGCCTTCTTCAGCTTGCCCACCACCTCGACTTCGAGGTCGGAGGTCGGCATCACGCGGCAGGCCAGAACGATACCGTCCCGTTCCTCCTCCTCGCTGACATGAGCCCGGCTCATGACCAGCGACGTGAAGGTGCCCCGTGTCACCTTCACCTTGCACACTCCGCAGCCGCCGCCATGGCAGCCTGACGGGATTCCCTTGCGGCCGAGCGCCAGCATGGCCCGCAGCAGATGATCGGACGCCGAGCAGGAGAACTTCTCGCCGGTATCGAGGATCTTGACTTCGAAGCGGATGTTTTCCGCGCGGGACATCGGTTCGTCTTTCATATGCGTTTGAACAGCGGCGAGCGGGCGAGGGCCTCCTCGCCGTCGGAATTGGTCAGGAACTTCTCGGTGAAGATGTCCTTCTCGAAGAGACGGCCCTTCATCAGCGTGCGGATCGAGGCCTCGATCATCGGCGGCGGACCGCAGAGATAGGCCGAGTGTCCGGCGAACTTGCCCTCGAACAGGCGCTCGGCGACCTCGTGCACGAAGCCGGTCTCGCCCGCCCACGCCTCGCCCTCGGCCGGCTGCGACAGCGCCGGCACGTAGCGGAAATTCGGGTGCGCGGCCTCGAGCGCCCGGAAGAAATCGGAAAAATAGACGTCGCGCGCCGTGCGCACGCCGTGAATGAGGGTGATCGGCAGGTCGGAGCCTTCGCCGAGCAGATCGACGATCATCGACTTCGGGCTCGACAGGCCTGAGCCGCCGGCAAGGAAGATCATCGGCTTTGCCGCCGACTTGCGCACATAGAAGCGGCCGAACGGACCGGCGAAGGCGAGCTTGTCGCCGACCGTCAGGCTGTCGTGCAGCCAGCCGGTCGCCTTGCCGCCGGGCACCTTGCGGACATGCAGCTCGACCTCGGCCTCGCCCGGCGCGTTGGCGAGCGAGAAGGCCCGCGCCGGCGTGACGCCGGGGACCTCGAGATTGATGTACTGGCCGGCCTGGAAGTCGAGCGGCGCCCCGTCGAGCGCGAGGCGGATGACGCGGATGTCGCCGGTCGCGTCCGCGATCGAGGTAACCATGCCGGAATAGTCCCTGACCGCGATGCGACGGGCGTCTTCGTCCTCGTCGATCTCGGCCTCGATGGTGATGTCGCCGACGAGCGTCGCCGTGCAGGCCAGCGCCTTGCCCTCGTCGCGCTCGAAATCCATCAGCGCGAAGGACGAGGCATCGCCGTGCTCGATCTCGCCCTCGACGACGTCGACCTTGCAGGTGCCGCAGCGGCCGTGGCAGCAGGCATGGGGCAGCCAGATGCCGGCGCGCAAGGCCGCATCGAGGATCGTCTGACCCTCCTCGACCTCGATCGTCTCGCCGAGCGGCTCGATGGTGAGCTGTGGCATGGCGCCCTTCTTTTCCTCTTCGGTCCCGCGACGGACCGGCCGTCGCCTTTCCCTGCTCCCCGCCCCTTGCGACGGCCGAATGCCCCTCCCGTTTCGGGAGGGGCGTCCGGGCGCCGCGGTGGCGGCTAGTCTCTCGTCCCGCTCAGCTGCACGTACCGTCGATGCCGTCGAGGCCCGGCGTCGTGAAGCGGATCAGCGACTTGTGCCGCACCCCGTGATCCTTGAGGCTCTTGGCCGGATCGGGGGTGAAGGCCTTGCCGTCGACGGTCCAGGTGACCTTCGACCAGTCGATCTTCGCAAAGTCCGGATGCATGCCGTAATAGGTCGGCAGGATCTGCTCGAGGACCGCCCCGAAGGGCATGTCCGGCGGCAGCGGGAACGCCGTCGCCGCACAGAACATCAGATGCTTTTCCCAGTTGAAGTAGACGACCTGGTTGCCGTGGAAATTCTCCACGCGGTCGGCGACTTCGCCAATGTAGTTGTCTTTCAGAGCCACGACTGCCATCGGCTCATCCTCCCGGAATTGTTGTCGAAGCGAGGGAGCGGGGCCGTGTGGCGGCCCCGCCGCCACTTCACTCGGCCGCTTCGGCGCGCGACGCCGTGCGGTGCCATTCGGACCAGAACTTGTCCTCGGGCGAACCCGAGAAATCGAGATTGTCGGCGCCGAGATTCATCCGGTACCACTTGAGCACGTCCTCGACCGAGGCGCCGCCGCAATTGCCCTGGAAGATCTGGTGCACCGGCAGCCACGACTGCACGTACTTCTCCGGCTCGTTGTCGAAGATGCCTTTGCAGCCGTCCGAGCAGAAGTGATAGTGCTCGCCCTTGTACTCGGACTCGCGGAAGCAGATCGTCGTCGGATCGTCCGGCTCGGTGAAGCCCATCGGGATCTGGCAGACCGTGCACAGCTGCGGCAGCGCGTTGTTGTAGAAGCGCCGGCCGGCAGCCGCCTCCTTCTCCCAGAAGTCGAGACGCGGCCGGTAGAGCTTGTCGAAGGTCTCGGGATACTTCTCCGCGAGCCACGCCTTGTGCTCTTCGTCGATGTCCCAGGTGTGGAACGCCGCGGCGTGGGTGTACTGGTAGAAGATCGCCCAGGCTTCCGACGACAGCCGGTTCTTTTCCTTGCGGGCGACCGCCGCGCTCATCGGCTCCTTGATGCCGTAGCGGGCGAGGTCCTGGAACAGCGCGCCGCCGGCCTCCTCGTAATACATCTCCCAGGCTTCCTGCCAGGACATGATCTTCTTCGGAAGCAGGTAGTCCATCATCATCGCGACAAGGGTCAGCAGGCGGTAGCCGCGCCAGAACCACTTGTCGAGCCAGCGCTGGATGATCGGCACATTGGCCTCGTCCTGCTCGAGCAGGAACTTGATCACCTCGAGGCCGAGCGTCATGTGCCGGCTCTCGTCGGACTGCGCCGAGAAGCCGAAGGTCACCGTGGCGAGGTCGCCGTTATAGGCGGCACCCGACATGAACGGCACGAACAACAGGTTGGTCAGCAGATACTCGAAGGAGAACGAGATCGCCGTCAGGAACTCGAACGGGCCGGCGGTGACGGCGTCGTCGAAGAACGACTTCGGCACGCTGAGGTACCACACGCGGTCGTGCATGTGCCGCCACTCGTGGATGCCGTCGAAGAACTTGTTGTAGTGGCTGATCGTGTGGATCTGGGTCTGGGCGTGACGCAGCTCGTCGAGCGACTGCATCTGCGCCGCGACCGCCGGGCCGATGCCGCGGATGTTGCGGGCGACATGGGCGAAATGGCGATGCGCCATGTACTCCAGCGGCGAGACGCCCTGGATGAACAGCTTCACCGCGTTGAGATAGCGCGGATCGGAGATGCCGAGATGCCCGTTGTTCTGGGCAAAGGAATCGATGACCGCGTAGAGCTTGCGCTCCTTCTCCGCCTGGAGCTTCCAGTACGAGTCCATGGTCAGCCGGAACGGGTCTTCCCAGGCGTCCCAGTCGTGGACCTTGATGCCTTCGAACTTGTCGAACGGATAGACCTTGTCCATCGACTGGTACGTGGTGTCCCAGCCGAGGCCGCGCGTCATCATCTGGTATTTCTGCTTGAGGCCGAGCTTCTTAGCCATTGTTGCCTCCTCCCCTTATCGCCAGCTCAGGACGAATTCGTCATCGTCCTCGTCGATGTATCCATTGAGCGAGATCAGCGAGAGATGGATCTCCTGCAGATCGAAGTCGCGACCGAGCCGCTCCGTCACGCTGTCGCGCTTGACGACGATGCGGTCGGGAACGTCGATCTTGACCATCGCCGGGTACTGGACGACGACCGCGGCGGGGTTGTCGGCCTCGATCGCCTCGATGATCGGACGGGCGTCCTCGGTGTTCTGAAGGGTGATCGATACGTTGCGCGTCATGGCGATATCCCCCCTCAACCGATGCCGAGCTTCTTGGCGCGCTCGGAGAGCGCGGCCGAGACCGCGGCAACCGCGGCGGCGCCATCGGCACCGAGCACCTTGTCGGCGACCGGGCGCATGGCCTCGGCGGCCTTCTTCGACCAGTCGGCGAACCAGCCCGAAACGAGGCCGGCGTTGCCGGCCGACTCGGCGACGACACCCTTGATCACCGCATCGACCCAGCGGGTCTGCTCGGCGAACCAGGTCTTGGGGAATTCCGTCACCATGGTGACCACCATGCCGCCCGGCTTGGCGATGCCCGCGGCGTCGAAATGGTCGTGGACGAGACCGTAGACGATGCCGTCCATGGCGAGGTTCTGGGCGACGAAGAGTTCGAACCAGTCCTCGACGACGAGGCTGTCCTCGACGAGCTTGCGCATCGCCTGCCATTCCGGAGCGTTCATCCACGCATCCTTGGCGGCATCGAGGGAATCGCCGGAATTGCCGTCGAAGAGGAGGCCGATCTTGGAGATGTGCTGGGCCATGCCGAGCCGGTCACCGGCCTCGAAGCAGGTCGGCACAGTCACCGCCGCGCCCCAGCCGTAATTGGTGATCTGCAGGCTGTTGAGATTGGCGCCCCACTCGAAGTGGCGCAGCGGCAGGAGGTAGGACTTGACCGTCTCGGCCCAGCCGGCGTCGACGGTATCGACGAGGCCGCGCTTCTCCACGAAGGCGAGCTGCTGCTCGGCACCCTGGACCATCTGCGAGCGCTGGATGTTGTAGGTCGCATAGTAGAGCTGGCGCGGATCGCGCAGCGTGTACCAGTCGGCCATCTCGATCTTGGTGCGGGCCTTGTCGAAGATCTCGTATTCGGGCGCCCAGATCGGCCGGTAGTGGAAATTGACGTCGGCCTGAAGGTCGAGCATCGACTCGTCGTAGCGCGAGGCCGACTTGTCGGCGCCGTAGCGCCGCGCGATGTTGCCGAAGGTGTGACGCCTCGGCTCCAGCGATTGAGTTTTGATTTCGATTGTCGTCACAACGGGGTCCCTCCTCCGCGATGCTGTTCACGCCAGGGATGAGCGACCGTCCGTCGTCGACGGCGAGTGGCGCGCGGCCAGCTCGGCGAAGGCCGCTGCCGCATCCGGTTTCGGAGCGAGCATGCGGGCCTTGTTGATCGCGCAGAACTCGTCGAATGCCGGGTACGGCATCACCAGCTCCACGACGAGCAACTCGTCGGCGAGGGAATACTCGAATTCGACATAGGTGGCGCGGCGTACACCGATCACCCGGATCGTCGATTCGGCGATGTCGGAAAAACCGACGGTCAAGGCACTCCTCCCAAGGTGTTCTTGCGGCACTGATTTGCCCGCGGCCGCCTTCCCGGCTGCCTGCGGACCCGTGCCTTGGCCGACATCTTCGGAGAAGCGATTATCGGTTGTCAATAAGAAAATCGATATTTTTGGAAAATCTCGGAAGACGCTTGTAACCGGTTGGCGATTCTGCGACATTCTAACGCGCTAGGGGAAAGCCACACGTATTCGTAGGGATCATGGAGGCTGCCGGACGCCACGTGGCGCCCGGACAGGATCCTTGTGATCCTCGAGGCCGGCGGCTCGGCCGTGCTCGCCCCGGGACCAGCACCCCGGGAACCTGCAACGGCAGCCCGCGTTTTATCGCCGCAAGCCTCGGCGAACCGCGTGGAAACCTTGACCGGCATACAACGGCCGGCGACATATGGCGCCCCGGTTGGAGGGAACGGCGAGGAACCGCGACATGATGAGCGTTGTCGATCTGCTGTTGATGGAAACGAGCGACGACAAGCCGCAATACCGCACCGCCATCGAGGAGGTTTACGCCAAGCTGCGCGGCGAGATCCTCACCGGCGCGCTGAAGCCGGGCGAGCGGTTGCGGGTCGAGCGGCTGCGTGCCGATTTCGGCGTCAGCGCGACGACCGTGCGCGAGGCGCTGTCGCGCCTGATGTCCGAGACGCTGGTGGTCAGCGAGAGCCAGAAGGGCTTCCGCGTCGCACCGCTCTCGCCGGAGGATTTCCGTTCGATCTCCGAACTGCGCCGCGAACTCGAGAAGATGGCGCTGCGCGAATCCCTGCGCCTCGGCGACGACAGCTGGGAAGCCGCGGTCGTCGCCGCATTCCACAAGCTCTCCAAGGTCGAGGAGCTGACCAAGATCGATCCCGTCGCCTATGCCGAGCGCTGGGATATCTGCAATTTCGATTTCCACAACGCCCTCGTCGGCGCCTGCCAGAACCGCTGGCTGTTCTACTTCCGCGCCATCCTGCAGAGCCAGTCGAGCCGCTATCTGCGCCTCGCCCTCAAGAACTCGGCCAAGGAGCGCGACGTCCATGCCGAGCACGAGGCGATCCTGAAGGCCGCGCTCGATCGCGACGCCGACGAGATCTGCCGCCTGATCGAGATCCACATCGACCGGACCTACGAATTCATCACCGGCGCCGAGATCGACGAAAACTGAGGCCGCCGCCCCGTCATCCGCCTCCGGCGGCGGACCTGCTCCTGCAACTGCTTTTCCGGCGTTTCCGTCCTTCCGGCTTCGGCGCGGATCGACCGCCATGGCCGCGTCGTGCCGGTACCGTCCCCGCCACAGTCTCCGCCTGGCCCGCGATACCTCCGGCGCCGATCGGTCCCGAGCAGCCTCGATCGCGACCCGGTTGCCGCCCGGCCCGCCGCACGGCCGGCGGCCCCTCACGTGCCGGCCGAGATCGAGGCCCGCAAACCCGACCTGCCGCCCGGCCCGGCCTGTCACACCGGACCCGACTCGGCGCCAGCCACCGCCTCCTCGTGCCGACATCAAGGCCCCCGTGGGTCCCACCGCCTGATCCGCTGCCAGACCGGGCCGGTCCCGGCCGGCCACATACCTGCCACTTGCCAATCGTCGCGCCACAGTAGCACTGCCGCCGCCCGACCCTGCCAGCCGCCTCCCTCCTACTGCCCCTCGTCACACGACCGCAGCGCCTGCCGCCGCCCCGCCGCTGCCCCGTCGTGCCCCACCGCAGCGCCTCCGCGTCCCGCCCGGCTGGCCACTTCCCTGCCACTTGCCCATCGTCGGGCTACCGCAGCCGGCCGCCTCTCTGCCGCTGTTCTGCCCCGGCCATCGGCAGTTCGCCGCAGCTGTCCGCAACGCCTTCGCATCCCGTCCCGGCACGCTTCTCTTTCGCACAATCTTCTATTGCTATTGCAACTCATTATTATTAGCGTAACGACGTCGGCCCATTCACCGGCGCCGACAGAGCCGAGGCCGTCGCCTCGCCCCAACTCACATCCGAAACCGGGACGTCCCACCGATGAAAATCGAAAGCCAAGTCTCCGAGGCCCTCAACGCGCAGATCAACAACGAGCTGCGGGCCTCCTATGTCTATCTCGCCATGGCTGCCCATTTCGACAGCGACAATCTGAAAGGCTTCGCCTCGTTCTTCCGGCGCCATGCCGGCGAGGAAATCGACCATGCGATGCGCATCTACGACTTCATCGTGAAGCGCGGCGGCACCGTCGAGCTGAAGGGCATTGCCGTGCCCGAAAAGAACTTCCGCGACCCGGCCGCCGCGATCCGCACCGCCCTCGCCATGGAGGCGGACGTCACCGACCAGATCCACAAGCTGTTCGAACTCGCCCACGAGGTGAAGGAATACGGCACGCAGAACATGCTGCACTGGTTCCTCGAGGAGCAGATCGACGAGGAGGATCTCTTTCGCGATCTCCTCGAACAGGCCGAGGCCGCCGGCGACAGCCGCTGGCATCTGATGGTCCTCGACAACCGCCTGCTCGGCGCCGCCCCGCCGGCCTGATCCCGGCGTCCGGCCGGCGTCGCGAAGCGCCGGCCACCCGTCGGGAAGGACCGGCCTGCCACCCTGTCGAGAATGACAATTGCGACAATTTTGTCGACTAAGTTGGCCTGTGCCGGGACGATTCACCATTACTATGGATTTGTTGCGGTGAGTCGGCCCGTGTTTCTCGTTTTTAAGAGTTTGTTAAGCACCGTAACGAAAGGTTCGAAAAGACCAACCAGCGAGCCAATCCGGGACGTTCGATGTCGTTTAATGACGCCCTCGATTTCATTGAGAAACTGCAATACGCCAAGAGCGCCGAGGACATTACCGACCGGCTGCGCAAGGCTGCTGACCAGTTCGGTTTCACCTCGTTCTGCGTTGCCGGAATTCCCGATCCCGGCACCAAGTTCGATGGCTACCTGATGCTCGAAGGCTGGAGCGACGACTGGCGCACGCGCTATCTCGAGAACGACTACTTCAATCACGATCCGGTCGTCACCAAGATCCGCAACACCGCGACGCCCTTCGCCTGGCGCGAAGCGAGCGAGGGGCGGATCCTGGCGCCGACCGAGCAGCGCGTGATGGACGAAGCCGCCTCGGTCGGGATGGCCGACGGCTTCTGCGTGCCGATCTATACCGTGCATGGATTCCAAGCCGCCGTTTCCTTCGGCACGACGGACCTCGAGCTCGACCTGCGCCAGAAGGCGACGCTCCACCTGATGTCGATCTATGCCCACAACCGGACCCGCGAGGTGCTCGGCGCCGTCGACCGCCTGCCGGACGAGCTCGGCCTCACCCCGCGCGAGCTCGAATGCCTGAAGTGGTGCGCCGCCGGCAAGACGAGCTGGGAGATCTCGCAGATCCTCAACATCTCGCAGCACACCGCCGACTGGTATCTGGCGTCCGCGACGAAGAAGCTGCACGCGGTCAATCGCGTCCAGGCCGTCGCCGAAGGCTTCCGCAAGGGCCTGCTGCACTGACGCTTTCCGGGTAACCGCGAAGCCGGTTCGCCGTCCGCGAAAGCGGCACAAACCGCGGCCGCTGGCCGTTCACCGGGCCGCCCCGCTCGTCACCGGCTTCTTTCGGCCTCGTGCCGCAAACTCCCCTCCGGAGCCGCCCTGCGCATTGTCGGGGGTTGCAGCAATTCCTCCGCGCGCCGACACTTGTCCCCAACCTCGGGTCTCTACCGGATTCCGCGGGTGAGAATTTGTTAACCATATGCCAAAATCTCTCCACACGTTACAGGAGAGAGGCGCATGGTTCACATCATAACGTCGCGTAACGCGCACCTCTACGAGCAGGAACTGGAGTCCTGCTACCGCCTTCGCCATCAGGTGTTCGTGGAGGAACGCGGCTGGAATGCCATTCGTCGGCCGGACGGCCGCGAGATCGACCAGTTCGACACGCCGTCGGCGACCCATCTTGCCGTCATTCGCGACGGCAAGCTCGCCGCCTACAGCCGCATCCTGCCGACGACGGAGCCGCACCTGCTTTCCGACGTCTATCCCTGGCTCGTCGCCACCGGCGATATCCCGCGCGGGCCGCACATCTGGGAATGGACCCGGCTCTGCGTCGCCCCCGAATTCCGCTGGGGCAATTCGCTGAGCGATGCCGGCTGGGAGGCGATCCTCGGCATCGTCGAATATTCCCTCGCCAACGGCATCTTCCTTTTGACCGGCGAGGGCCACCCGATCTGGATCACCCGCTTCCTCGAACTCGGCTTCCAGGTCGATCCCCTCGGCCTGCCGCATCACATGGACGGCGAGGACGTGATCGCCATGCTGTTCAAGATCAGCTGGTCGACCCTCACCCGCATCCGCGAGCTGCGCGGCACCCGGGCGAGCGTTCTGGAAGACCGTTCCGGCTTCATCGAGGCCCCCGCCGCCGAGGAGCGCACGCACCACGTCTTCAACTGACGCCGGCGCCCGCGTCCTTCGCGCCGGCGGCGCCGAGGAGCGCCTCGCGGTGCAGCTCGGCCGAAGCGAGCGAGAAGCAGCAGAAGACGAGGCGCGACAGCCTCGTGCCGGCGATCGCCGCAAGGCTCGCCGAGACCGCGATCCCGGCCGCCGCCGCAGCCGGATAGCCGTAGACGCCGGTCGAGATCGCCGGAAAGGCGATCGAGCCGAGTTCGTGCGCCGCGGCAAGGCCGAGCGAGTTTCGATAGGCCGCGGCGAGGAGTTCCGCCTCGCCGGCCGCGCCGCCGCGCCAGACCGGCCCGACCGTATGGATGACATGGCGGGCCGGCAGCCGGTGGCCGCCGGTGATCCGCGCCTCGCCCGTCGGACAGCCGCCGAGGGTCCGGCATTCGGCGAGAAGCCCCGGGCCGGCCGCGCGATGGATCGCCCCGTCGACACCGCCGCCGCCGAGCAGCGCGGAATTGGCGGCATTGACGATCGCGTCGACGCCGAGCGTCGTGATGTCGGCGACGATCACCTCGACGGTGACCTCGCCAAAGGGCGCGGTGGCCATAGTCGTGAAGGCCTCGATGTCTTTTCAATCCATGGATGTCTTCGATAGGCGACACCCGTTTGCTAACCCATTGAAAAATGATTCAAATTTTCTCCTTTCTATTCAAGGCTTTACGCACGGCCTAGGTTCGTGTAGACTGAAAAACAAGTCAACATGGCGCCGAATATGCAGTTTGATCGAGAAAAACTGAAGGACACTGTGCTGTACATATGCAGCCATTGCGAACCTTCGCAACTGGGTGCTGTAAAGCTGCATAAGGTGCTTTACTATTCTGATATGATCCAATTTTTGGCCGTTGGCAGCCCGCTAACGGGAGCAACTTATCGCAAACGCCCACATGGGCCGACATGTGACGCTCTGCTTCCCGTGCTGCGCGAATTGACAGGCGCTAACGCTTTGGAAATCGGGGAGGCTGACTACTTCGGATACAAGAAGAAGGAATTTCGTGCGCTCACCAAACCCGCGATGGAGCGATTCAGCGAGTCGGAGATTTTGATCCTCGACGAAATGATTGACTTCGTCTGCAGGAACAACACGGCCAAAACGATCAGTGAATTCAGCCATGCCGTTCCATGGGAGATCGTCGATTTCGGGGAAGAACTGCGCTATCATAATGCTCTACACCTGATTCCATCTCAGGTTTCAAAAGAGACATTTGATTGGGCCGAACAGCAGGCAGCAGATATTGAGGCTGAGAGATCGCAATCGGACCCCATGGATTATCCGGCATTCTCCACTCTTCGAGCACTCGTTTCTTAGAAGCGCGGCGAAGAGCGAGGAACTACAAGAAATTCTTGATAGCTTCGAGGATGCTGCTTGCAAGAATCCAAGAATTGTTGGCGAGCGCCATCTCAATTTTGAAAGAGAGATTTGGGTTTATGAATCTCCCTCGATCCGCCGAATTCCAAAAGTTCGGATATTGTACGAGATAGATGATGGGAATGGCGTGGTGATCGCTTGGCAGATATCAATCGGATAGTCGGTCATCCCTTGTCAACGGCAACGTTCGCCATATCGAGACAACACTCTGCCCCATGACCGACCGCTCGATCCTCATCACCGGCTGCTCGTCGGGCATCGGCCTCGTCTCGGCCCGCATGCTGCAGGCGCGCGGCTGGCGGGTCTTCGCCACCGCCCGCCAACCCGCCGATGTCGAGCGCCTCTCCGCCGAAGGCCTCGAGGCATTCCGTCTCGACTATGCCGATCCGGCCTCGATCGCCGAGGCCGCCGCGACCGCGCTCGATCGCACCGACGGCCGCCTTTTCGCGCTTTTCAACAACGGCGCCTATGGCCAGCCGGGCGCGGTCGAGGATTTGCGCACCGAGGTGCTGCGCGCCGAATTCGAGGCGAATTTCTTCGGCTGGCACGATCTCACCTGCCGCCTTGTTCCGGCGATGCGGCGCGCCGGCCGTGGCCGCATCGTCCAGTGCTCGTCGGTGCTCGGCCTCGTCGCCATGCGCTATCGCGGCGCCTACAACGCCACCAAATTCGCCCTCGAGGGCCTCACCGACACCATGCGCCGCGAGCTCGCCGGCAGCGGCATCCACGTCGCGACGATCCAGCCGGGACCGATCGCGACGAAATTCGTCGAGAACTCGGTCGCCGCCTTTCGCGCCAATATCGATGCCGAGAATACGCCGCACCGCGCCGCCTATGCCGCGCGCATGGCTAAGCTCGAGGCCGGCGGCGCCAAGAGCTTCAAGCTGCCGCCGGAAGCCGTCGTCGACAAGCTGATCCACGCCCTCGAAGCGCCGCGGCCGCGGCCGCATTATTATGTGACGTCGGCGACCTGGGCGATGGCCGTTGCCCGCCGCCTGCTGCCGGTCCGGCTTCTCGACCGCCTGCTGGAGCGCGTCGACGGCTGACCGCCGTGCCGCGGGCGGTTCAGACCGCTTGCGAAAGGTAGCGTTCGAGCGCCGGCATCGCCTGGGCGACCGAGGCGCGGCCTTCGGCGATCGCCTCGGCGGCCCGGTCGTAATCCATGAGGCCGATGTCGCGGAGCCGCGGCACCAGCATCACATGCGGCGGCTCGCCGGCGAGCCGGGTCCGGGTGATGTGGTCCTGCATGATGTTGATCGACGTCGCGAGCACGTCGAAATAGCCGGGCGCCGGCGGACCGGAGGCCGGTTCCGGGCTCAGCCACGAGGCGATCTGCGCCGCCTGCACCCGGGCCGCCGCCGGCACCTGCTCGAGCAGCCGGCCGAGGAAGGCACCGGTCGAGCCGGTGTCGGCCTCTGTCGTCTTCGAGGCCTCGACGGTGTGGCGGCCGACGAGATCGCTGTTGAGATTGACCGCGATGATGATGTCGGCGCCGAGCGCCCGGGTGACCGACACCGGCACCGGGTTGGCAAGGCCGCCGTCGAGCAGCCATTTGCCGTCGAGCCAGGCCGGCGTGAAGATCCCCGGGATGGCGATCGAGGCGCGGACCGCATCGAGCACCGATCCGCTCTGCAGCCAGATCTCGCGGCCGGTGAAAAGGTCCGTCGCGACCGCCGCGAACGGCTTCGGCAGCGCTTCGATGATGCCCGTGATGCCGAGCTTGTCGAGGAAGGCAACGACATCCTTGCCGTCGATGAGGCCGCCGCCGGAAAGGCGGATGTCCATCAACCCGACGATCTCGCGCCAGGTCACCGCTTCCGCCCATTGCCGCAAATCGCCGAGCCTGCCGGCCACATAGGCCGCCCCGACCAGCGAACCGATCGAGGTGCCGCAGACGATGTCGGGCTCGATGCCCGCCTCGGCGAGGGCGTCGATGATGCCGATATGCGCCCAGCCCCGGGCCGAGCCGCTGCCGAGCGCGAGACCGATCCGGGGCTTCCTTGCCGACATGTGATCTCCTCCCCTCCGCCGGTCCCCGCGGTCCGGGGACGGAGGCGGCGCGACCCGCGCCGGTGACCGGAGCGGCCGCCGGCGCACCGCCAAGATCGACCCTTCGGGCGCCATTGTCCACCGTCGCGCGACCCGACCGGACCCGTGTCGGACGAGCAACCCGGCCGCCGACCCGGGGCGCGTTCTCCGGCGCCGCGCCTCGGCATCGGCCGGGCGGCGGCTGCCGGTCGTGTCGCCGGGGGCCTTTCGGCCTTGCGCAATTCCCTTCCGTTTGTGTCTATGCTGTTACGAACGGCAATACCCGGGAATGGTGGCGCGTACCCGATGGGGCTCATATCGAATTTTCATCCCGAGGAGGTTCAGAGACCTCACCCGGCTGGCGGCAAGGCCGCCCCGGTCATGGGCTATCGCGCCGATATCGACGGGCTGCGTGCCGTCGCTGTCCTCTCCGTCGTTCTCTATCACCTCGGCGTTCCCGGGATCACCGGCGGTTTCGTCGGCGTCGACGTCTTCTTCGTCATTTCCGGCTTCCTCATCGCCCGGATCATCCACCGCGAAATCGTCGCCGGAACCTTCACCCTCGCCGATTTCTACGAGCGTCGGGCGCGCCGCATCCTGCCGGCGCTGTTCGTCGTCGTCCTCCTGACGATCGTCGGCGCGCATTTCCTGCTGCCGCCCTTCGAATACGACGGCTTCGGCCTCTCGGCGGCGGCCACCATGGGCTTTGCCGCGAATTTCCATTTCAAGGACGCGATCGACTATTTCACCACGGCGGCCGAGTTCCATCCGCTGCTGCACACCTGGTCGCTCGCCGTCGAGGAGCAGTTCTACCTGTTCTTCCCGCTCGTCCTCATCGTTCTCAAAAAGCTGCGCCTGCCCCGCCTCGGCATCCTCCTGCTGCTCGTCGCCTCGTTCGCCGCCTCGGCGATACTGACCGCGACGATGCCGAAAATCGCCTTCTACATGCTGCCCTTCCGCGCCTGGGAGCTGCTGATCGGAGCGGTGCTCGCTCTCGAAATCGTCCCGCGGATCAGGTCGCGATACGGGCGCGAGGTGCTCGGCATATCGGGCCTCGCCTTGATCCTCGCCGCCGTCCTGTTCTTCGACAAGCGACTGTTTTTCCCGGGTTATGTCGCCGCCTTGCCGGTCGTCGGCGCGGCGATGGTCATCCACGCCGGCGAGGGCGCGACCAGTCTCGCCGGCCGCCTGCTCTCGACCCCGCCGGCCGTGTTCGTCGGCGTCATTTCCTATTCGCTCTATCTCTGGCACTGGCCGATCCTCGCGCTGCTGCGCCAGTACCGCGCCGGGGTCACACTGTGCGCCGGCGAGATGGCGGCCGCCTTCGCCGCCTCGCTTGTCGGCGCGAGTCTCTCCTGGTGGCTGGTCGAGCGCCCCTTCCGCCATCGCCGCTTCCTCGACCGCCGCGCGGTCTTCGCCCTCGCCGGGGCCGGCATGGCCGGCCTCTCGGCGATCGGCCTCGGCATTCATTTCACCGGCGGCATGCCGGGCCGCCTTTCGCCCGAAATCCAGACGCTCGTCGACGGTACGCGCGACTGGGAGCCGCGTCGTCGCGCCTGCGCCAACCCCGACGGCATCGACCGCCTCTGCGACCTCGGCCCGGCCGAGGCCCCGAAGACGACGCTGCTCTGGGGCGACAGCCACGCCGGCGCCCTGATGGGTGCGGTCGAAGTGGCCCTCGCCGGCCGCGGCGAGGGCGTGAGACTCGCCACCACCGACGCCTGCCCGCCGCTTCTCGGCGTTCGCCTGCTCTTTCCGACGGCGCGCGCCCACACCTGCCCGTTCTTCAACGAGGATCTCGTCACCTGGCTGGAAAAGGGCGACCACGGCATCCGCCGCGTCGTCCTCGCCGCCCGCTGGGCGCTCGCGGCAACCGGCCACGGCGTTCCGGGCGAGGACCCGACGCCGGTGCGTCTTGCCCGCCTCGACGGCTCGACACCTGCCGGCCTCGATGAGGCCGAAAGCGATCGCCTGCTCTTTGCCGAGGGGCTCGAGGCATCGGTGCGGCGCCTCAGCGCCGCCGGGCTCGAGGTCGTCATTCTCGGCAATGTGCCGGAAATCGGCTGGGACGTGCCGCGCGCCCTCGTCCAGGCCGCCTGGCGCCATCGCGATCCGCCGTCGGGGCCGAGCCGCGAAACAGCCGACAGTCGCTCGTCGATCGCCGATGCCGTGATCGAAGAGATTGCCGCCCGCCATGGCGCCAACGTCGTGCCGATCGCGCCCATCCTCTGCCAGCCGGACTGCCGCATCGTCGAAGCCGGCCATCCGCTTTATGTCGACGACGGTCACCTCTCGACCTACGCGACGCGGCGGATCGTCGGCCCGGCATTGGCCGAGGCATTCGCCCGCCTGCCATAGGCCGCCTGCCACAGGCCGGGAGGCCTCTCGCTTCTGCCGCGCAACTGCGACACCCGGCCGGATCAGTCCTCCGGCCGGCCGTCGTCGGCAAGCTTCATCATCGCCGAGACGGCAGCGTTGAGCGCGGCGCGCTCGTCCTCGGAGAGGGCGCGCGCCATCGCCGCTTCCAGCCAGCGCTGCCGGGCGCCGAGATCGTCGGCGAGCATCCCGCGTCCCTTGGCCGTGAGCTCGATTACGATCTCGCGCCGGTCGGTCGTGCTGCGGGTCCGTGCAATGACCCCACCCTCCTCGAGGCGGGCGACGATCCGCGTCAGCGACTGCGGCTGCAACCGCTCCTCGGCGGCGAGCCGCGTCGCGACCATCGGCCCCGAGCGGGCAAGCGTCACGAGAATGCCGAGCGCGGCGAGCGGCACGGCGCCATCCGGCCGCTCGGCCCGGAGCCGCCGCCCGAGCGAGAGCACCGCGCGCAGAATGGCGAGTGCTTCCTTGTTGCCGTTTTCCATCATATACTACGCTTAGCGTATTATCTGGCGATTGACGAGATCCGATCGATCATGACCGGTTTCCACCTTCCAACCCACCTTCGCGAAGCCTTCGGCTGGTCGAGCGACGACACCGTTGCGGCACCGGACGTCCTCGCTGCCGCCCTCGGCATGGCCGTGCCGGTCATGCTCGGCGCCCTTGCCGGCAACATCCCGGCGGGTCTCGCCGCGGCGCTCGGCAGCCTGGCGATCGGCCGGGCCCGACCCGCCGGCTCGCGCCGCGACCGGCTTCGCCGCCTGATGGTGCTCGTCGTCCTCGTTCTCCTTGCCGGCCTCTTCGGCGTCGCCGCCGGCGGCGGCAGCTGGGTCGGCGAGGTGACATTCCTCGTCCTCGCCGGCCTTGCCGCGACGATCGGCGGCCTCGGCCCGACGTTCGCCGGCATCGTGACGATGTTCATCCTCTTCCTCGCGATCATCAAGGCCGTTCCGGTGTTCGGCGCCGGACAGGGCCTGGCGCTCGTCGGCCTT
Source organism: Pseudomonadota bacterium (assembly GCA_029572955.1). GTDB lineage: Bacteria > Pseudomonadota > Alphaproteobacteria > Rhizobiales > JAKPQE01 > JAKPQE01. The sequence goes on along the minus strand of JAKPQE010000093.1, from coordinate 2,114 downwards.
CTCGCCCTCGGCACCCTCTTCACGCTCGTGCTGCGCGCCGTTTTCACGGCGGTGATGTCCCGACCCGCGGAAAGCCAGCCGCAACCGGCAAAGGACCCCGCCTCGAGACGAGAGCGGTTCGATGCCTGGCGGAGTTCGCTCGCCCGGCTTTCCGGCTGGAACTATACGATCCGCCTCGTCGCGGGTCTTGCCGTCGCGGCGGCGATCGCCCGCAGCGCCCCAGGGCACGACTGGCACTGGATCGCGCTCACCGTCGTACTGCTGACGCCGCGCGAGCCGGAGATCCTCTCGGTGATGACGACGCAGCGCGCGATCGGCACATTGATCGGCGTCGCCTTCACCGGGCTGGTGCTCGGCACAGGCCTGCCGCAATGGGCGCTCGTTCCCGTCGTCGCGGTCCTCGCCGGCGCCCGGACCATTCTGCGCTCCCGGAACTACCTCGCCTATACCACCGTGATGGCGCCGTTGATCATTCTCATCATCGATGCCGGACAGCCGCCGGACGCCGCGCTCCTTCTCGATCGCGTCACCGGCACGTTGATCGGCGCGGCGCTCGTCGTTGTCGCCAATCTCGCATGGTCGCCGCTCGACCGCACGGGGAAGGCCTGACCGCCAGATCCCGCCGGCCGCGGCATCGCGGCCATTGCGCCCGACGGGCAGGAGGAGGAAGCTCGGGGTCGTGACGGCAAGACCGGAGGTCCCATGAAACGCCCTGTCGCCGCTCTGCCATCGAAGCTCGCCGTTGCGCTTTGCCTCGCCGGCATCGCGCTGACCGCCTTGCCGACGCAGGGCCACGCCGAAGAAACGATTTCAGGCTTCCTCTTCATGAAGCTCGGCAATATCGGGACCCGCAGCGAGGGGCCACAATACTTCCTCCAGGGGTGGGACTACGCCGAGATCGCGATTGCCAAGAAAGCCCTGCTGTTCCAGAGCGATCCGAAGCTGCAGCCGCTCGTCGGCCACAAGGTGAAGCTCACCGGCGCGATGCTCGGCGACGCCTTCGACTATACGACCGCGGTCGCCTGCGACGGCACCATGGAATGCGAGCTGCCGGGTCGGTGAACCGGCACGATCTCTACCGAAACGGCAAGATCCGCCGAAAAGCTGGGCCGATAACGGGGGCCGGGCTGGTTTTCGACCTCGGACCTTTTGGGTTATGAGCCTGACGAGGCGAGGCGGAAGAGCAATCGATCCGGTGAATCGATTGCCCGCCGAGCGGGCTGCTCCAGCAGAGCCGGCCCATCACGGACGCTCATAGCAGCCCAAAACGCGAAAAACCCGCCAGTCCGGAGGGATCTGGCGGGTTCGATTGGTTGCGGGGGCAGGATTTGAACCTGCGACCTTCAGGTTATGAGCCTGACGAGCTACCGGGCTGCTCCACCCCGCGTCAAACCGTTCGGGAACGACAAGACGCCCCGTCTGTCTCCGGCGCACCGAAGATCAGGGAGCTTCGCTGTGTTTTGCCGAAGGAAAAACGCATCGTGTGAGAAGATCTCGAAGAAGGGAACGCATTTGGCAGGCCCGGCAGCGACCTACTCTCCCACGTCTTAAGACGCAGTACCATCGGCGCGGAGGAGTTTAACGGCCGAGTTCGGAATGGGATCGGGTTTAGGCTCCTCGCAATAACCACCGGGCCGGCGAAATGCGTTCTAACTGGTCTCGTGCATAACCGACATCCTTCTGGACCGAAGGTCCGGATGGACATGGGAATAATGAGAGTGATCAAGCCAATCGAGCAATTAGTACCGGTAAGCTTCACACATTGCTGCGCTTCCACACCCGGCCTATCAACGTGGTCGTCTTCCACGGCTCTCAAGGGAGAACTAGTTTCAAGGTGGGTTTCCCGCTTAGATGCCTTCAGCGGTTATCCCGTCCGCATATAGCTACCCTGCTATGCCGCTGGCGCGACAACAGGTCCACCAGAGATGCGTCCATCCCGGTCCTCTCGTACTAGGGACAGATCCTTTCAATTCTCCTACACCCACGGCAGATAGGGACCGAACTGTCTCACGACGTTCTGAACCCAGCTCACGTACCACTTTAATCGGCGAACAGCCGAACCCTTGGGACCTGCTCCAGCCCCAGGATGTGATGAGCCGACATCGAGGTGCCAA
>JAKPQE010000091.1 GCA_029572955.1 Pseudomonadota bacterium | reverse complement strand
AGGCCGCGAACTTCGCGCCACCGCTCTCCGCCAGAACCTTCGTGATCGCCGCCGTCAGGGTCGTCTTGCCATGATCGACGTGACCGATCGTCCCAATGTTGCAGTGCGGCTTCGTGCGCTCGAACTTTTCCTTCGCCATCGCGGCTCTCCATAAATCTCAGTGTGTCGTTACCGGTAGCTCGATCAGGCGTATTTGGCCTGGATCTGATCGGCCACCGCTTGCGGCACCTGTTCGTAGTGATCGAACTGCATGGTGTACTGGGCGCGGCCCTGGCTCATGGACCGCAGCGAATTGACGTAACCGAACATGTTGGCGAGCGGCACCATCGCGTTGATCACGTTGGCGATGCCACGCATCTCCGTACCCATGATCTGGCCGCGCCGGCTGTTCAGGTCGCCGATGACGTCGCCCATGTACTCTTCGGGCGTCACCACCTCGACCTTCATGATCGGCTCGAGAAGCTTCGGCGCCGCCTTCTGCATGGCCTCACGCATAGCGGCGCGCGAGGCGATTTCGAAGGCGAGAACGCTGGAGTCGACGTCGTGGTAGGCACCGTCGATGAGCTCCACCGCGACGTCCACGACCGGGAAGCCGGCCAGCACGCCCGAGGTCATGACGCTCTGCACGCCCTTGTCGACGCCCGGCACGTATTCCTTGGGAACCGCGCCGCCGACGATCTTCGACTCGAACTTGAAGCCCTCGCCCGCCTCGCTCGGCTTGACCACCAGCTTGACGCGGGCGAACTGGCCCGAACCGCCGGTCTGCTTCTTGTGGGTGTAGTCGACCTCGGTCGGCTTGGTGATGGTCTCGCGATAGGCGACCTGCGGGGCGCCGATATTCGCCTCGACCTTGAACTCGCGCTTCATGCGGTCGACGATGATGTCGAGATGAAGCTCGCCCATGCCGGCGATGATGGTCTGGCCCGATTCCTCGTCGGTCTTGACGCGGAAGGACGGATCCTCGGCGGCCAGGCGGTTGAGGGCGAGGCCCATCTTCTCCTGGTCGTGCTTGGTCTTCGGCTCGATCGCGATCTCGATCACCGGATCCGGGAACTCCATGCGCTCCAGGATGACGGCCTTGCTCGCGTCGCACAGCGTGTCACCGGTCGTGGTATCCTTGAGGCCGGCGATGGCGACGATGTCGCCCGCATAGGCTTCCTTGATGTCCTCGCGGTGGTTCGAGTGCATCTGCAGCATGCGGCCGATGCGCTCGCGCTTCTCCTTGACCGAGTTCAGCACCGAAATGCCGGTCTCGAGCTTGCCGGAATAGATGCGGCAGAAGGTCAGCGAGCCGACGAACGGGTCGTTCATGATCTTGAACGCCAGCATCGACAGCGGCTCGTCGTCGGACGAGCGGCGCTTCACTTCGTCGCCGGTCTTGGCGTCGATACCGCGGATCGAGGGAACGTCGACCGGGCTCGGCAGGTAGTCGACGACGGCGTCGAGCAGCGGCTGCACGCCCTTGTTCTTGAACGCGGTGCCGCACAGGATCGGCACGAAGGCGAGCTCGCAGGTACCCTTGCGGATCAGCGCCTTCAGCGTGTCGACGTCCGGCTCGTTGCCCTCGAGATAGGCTTCCATCGCGCCCTCGTCGAGCTCGACGGCGTGCTCGATCATGGCCTCGCGATAGGTCGCGGCCTCGACGGCGAGATTCTCCGGGATTTCCTCGACATGGTACTTGGCGCCGAGGCTCTCCTCGTCCCACACCACCGCCTTCATGGCGATCAGGTCGACGACGCCCCGGAACTCGGATTCGGCACCGATCGGAAGCTGCAGGATCATCGGCTTGGCACCGAGGCGCTTCTCGATCATGTCGACGCAGCGGTAGAAGTCGGCGCCGATCTTGTCCATCTTGTTGACGAAGATCATCCGCGGAACTTTGTACTTGTCCGCCTGGCGCCAGACCGTCTCGGTCTGCGGCTCGACACCGGCATTGGCATCGAGCAGCGCGATGGCGCCGTCGAGCACGCGCAGCGAACGCTCCACCTCGATGGTGAAGTCGACGTGGCCCGGGGTGTCGATGATGTTGAGACGCTTGTCCTTCCAGAAGGTGGTCGTCGCGGCCGACGTGATCGTGATGCCGCGCTCCTGCTCCTGCTCCATCCAGTCCATGGTCGCGGCGCCGTCGTGGACTTCGCCGATCTTGTGCGACTTGCCGGAGTAGTAAAGGACGCGCTCGGTCGTGGTCGTCTTGCCGGCATCGATGTGGGCCATGATGCCGAAGTTGCGGTAGTCCTCGATTTTATGCGAGCGGGGCATGACTGTCGCCTCTCTTTCGGGATTACCAGCGGTAATGCGAGAACGCGCGGTTCGCTTCGGCCATGCGATGCGTGTCTTCACGCTTCTTGACCGCGGTACCGCGATTGTTCGAGGCATCGAGCAGCTCGCCCGACAGACGCTCGACCATGGTCTTCTCGTTGCGATTGCGCGCAGCCGTGATGAGCCAGCGAATGGCGAGCGCCCGACGGCGGTCGGTGCGAACCTCGACCGGGACCTGGTAGGTCGCACCACCGACACGCCGCGAGCGAACCTCGATCGCCGGCATGACGTTCTCCAGAGCCTGCCGGAACACGCCGACCGGATCCTGCTTGGTGCGGGCCTCGATGATGTCGAAGGCACCATAGACGATGCCTTCGGCGGCCGACTTCTTGCCGTGCAGCATCACCGAGTTCATGAACTTGGTGACGACGACATCGCCGTACTTGGCATCGGGGTTGATCTCACGCTTCTCGGCGCGATGACGACGCGACATGACCGTCTCTCCGTCTTACTTCGGCCGCTTGGCGCCGTACTTCGAACGGCGCTGCTTGCGGTCCTTGACGCCCTGCGTGTCGAGCACGCCGCGCAGAATGTGATAGCGGACACCCGGAAGGTCCTTCACGCGGCCACCGCGGATCATGACGACCGAGTGCTCCTGCAGATTGTGACCTTCGCCCGGGATGTACCCGATGACCTCGAAGCCATTGGTCAGGCGCACCTTCGCAACCTTGCGCAGCGCCGAGTTCGGCTTCTTCGGAGTGGTGGTGTAGACGCGCGTGCAAACGCCTCGCTTCTGAGGGCAGGCCTCCATGGCCGGCACCTTGTTCCGCTTCGGCGGATCTTTCCGCGGGTTGCGGATCAGCTGTTGAATCGTCGGCATTCTGAGCCCTTCAGCTTCGCTTCGCCTTGATCGGCAGTGCCGGAAGACAAACCCACGCAAACGAACACGGGGCCGCCCAATCCTCGAAGGGGTTGAACGGCACCGGTCGAAACGCAGAGGACCACAGCGTTTCCGCCGCGATCTTGCCTCCGTCTTTCGCCACTTACTCCGACAGTGTTTAAGCCGAACATCCAGGACGTTGGCCGTCCCAAGGACAAGAAAGGCTTACCACCTGCCCGTTGAAGTGGGCGGAACCTACTGAACCGGGCCCGTCCCGTCAAGCCCGCCGCACAAGTTTTTTTCGGTGACTTGTCAAAGGCTTTGCCGGGTGCGGCGGCAGCCGGCGCCGGGACGTGGGGCGCATTCGCGGTGAATCGCCCGGGCCCTGCCGGCGCCCCGCTTTGCCGACCGATATCGGATCCCTGGCGAATCTGCCCGGTGCCGGGCGCCGCGCACCGATTCTTCGCAAGGCACCGCCGGCGCCGCCGGCCGACCCCTCGCCTCCCCCGGCATCGCCGTCTCGGTGTTGCACCGTTTGCGATGCACTGCCCGGGGTTGCTGCCGGTACCTGCGATCGCATCGCCGGTCGGGCCGCCGATTCCGGCCTGTTTACTCCAAATACGAAATGTTCCGATTTCATCTCAGTCTATGGCACAATTCGGGGCATGCTGACCGGCGTGGCGCCAAGCGGACTTGGCGCATGCCGCAGATGCTCGACGATCAGCAGCAGGGAGACAACGATATGACCATCTCACGGAAATCCGGAATTGCGCTTGCCATGGTCGGTGCGCTCGCCGCGTCGCTTTTCGCCGTGGGATCGGCCGACGCCGCCTCTTCCAGCTACTGCCGCCAGAAGGCCAAGGACCACGCCAATGCCGTGGTGCGCCCGACCAGCGTCGCGACCGGTGCGGTCGCCGGCGCCGTCGTCGGCGGCATCCTCGGCTCGTTCGGCGCCAATCTCGGCAAGGGCGCGGCGATCGGCGCCGGCGTCGGCGCGGTCGGCGGCACCGCCTCCTATTCGATCCGCTGGCATCGCGCCTATGACGACGCCTATGCCCGCTGCATGGGCTACGGCACCAAGGCGACCTACAGCGCGGCCCCCGCGCCGTGGACCCCGGCCTGGTACAAGTACTGCTCGGCGAAGTACAAGTCGTTCAACCCGAACACCGGCTATTATCGGGTGAAGGGCGGCGGCAAGCGCTTCTGCAAGTGATCGCCGAAGCGAATCGCACGAGATCGATCGAGGGAAAGGCGCGCCACGGTGCGCCTTTTTCATTCAGGACTTCAACAAATAGATATAATCCATTGATTATATGATCGTTCGATAGCAAAGATCGCCCTCTGAGATGCACCGAAAAAGGCCGCCGGATCGCTCCGGCGGCCTTTCGGCATTTCAGGGTCGGCGGATCACTCGGACAGGCCGCTCGCCTCGATCAGGACCGGCGCGCCGCCCTCGCTCGCCTTGCGGCGCTCGTCGAGGATCAGCTCGTCGCGACGACCGGCGACGGTCCGCAGGCGGTTCATGATACCGCCGGTGCCCGCCGGGATCAGGCGGCCGACGATCACGTTCTCCTTGAGGCCGTCGAGGGTGTCGACCTTGCCGTTGACCGAAGCCTCGGTCAAGACGCGGGTCGTCTCCTGGAACGAGGCGGCCGAGATGAACGACCGGGTCTGCAGGCTCGCCTTGGTGATGCCGAGCAGGACCGGGCTGCCGGAGGCCGGCTTCAGGCCCTCGTCGACGAGACGTTCGTTCATCTCCTCGAGTTCGACGCGGTCGACCTGCTCGCCGGTGATGAGGCCGGAATCGCCCGCATCCTCGATCTCGATCTTCTGCAGCATCTGCCGGACGATAACCTCGATGTGCTTGTCGTTGATCGACAAGCCCTGCAGCCGGTAGACCTCCTGGATCTCGTTGACGAGGTAGGAGGCGAGCTGCTCGACGCCCTTGATCGCCAGGATGTCGTGCGGCGCCGGATGACCGTCGAGGATGAAGTCGCCCTTCTCGATGACGTCGCCATCCTGCAGGTGGATGTGCTTGCCCTTCGGGATCAGGTACTCGACCGGATCCATCGACTCGTCGTGCGGCTCGATGGTGATGCGCCGCTTGTTCTTGTAGTCGCGGCCGAAGCGCACGGTACCGCCGATCTCGGCGATGATCGCGTGATCCTTCGGACGACGGGCCTCGAACAGCTCGGCGACGCGCGGCAGACAGCCGGTGATGTCGCGGGTCTTGGCGCTTTCCATCGGGATACGGGCAAGCACGTCGCCGGCCTTCACTTCCGCGCCCGGCTCGACCGAGATGATCGCCTCGACCGAGAGCAGGTAGCGCGCCTCGCCGCCGCGCGGCAGCTTGGCGATGCCGCCGTCCGCCGTCTTGATGACGAGGGCCGGCTTGAGGTCCGCACCGCGCGGATTGGCGCGCCAGTCGGCGACGACGCGCTTGGTGATGCCGGTGGATTCGTCGGCCGTCTCGGAGACCGAGACCGCCTCGACCAGATCCTCGAAGCCGACGACGCCGTCCATTTCGGTCAGAATCGGCCGGGTATAGGGATCCCACTCGGCGATCCGCTGGCCGCGCTTGACGTGATCCTCCTCGTCGACGCGCAGACGGGCACCGTACGGAATGCGGTGAACCGCCCGCTCCGTGCCGTCCTGGTCGAGGATGACGACCGCCATGTTGCGGCCCATCGCGATGAGCTGGCCGTCGGAGTCGCGCACGATGGCGCGATTGCGGACCGTCACCTTGCCCTCGAAGTTGGTCTCGATGAAGGACTGGTCGACGACCTGCGCCGTGCCGCCGATGTGGAACGTGCGCATGGTGAGCTGGGTGCCCGGCTCGCCGATCGACTGCGCCGCGATGACGCCGACCGCCTCGCCGTGATTGACCGGCGTGCCGCGGGCCAGATCGCGACCGTAGCACTTGGCGCAGACGCCGTTGCGGGTCTCGCAGGTCAGCACCGAGCGGATCCGTACCGACTGCACGCCGGCCGCCTCGATCTGCTCGACCTGACGCTCCTCGATGAGATCGCCGTTCTTGACGATGATCTCGCGGGTCTGCGGGTCGAGGATGTCTTCGGCCGCGGTACGGCCGAGGACGCGATGGCCGAGCGAGGCGACGACGGTGCCGGCGTCGATGATCGCCTGCATGCCGATGCCCTTGTCGGTGCCGCAGTCCGGCTCGGTGATGATGCAGTCCTGCGCCACGTCGACGAGACGACGGGTCAGGTAGCCCGAGTTCGCGGTCTTCAGCGCCGTGTCGGCGAGGCCCTTGCGGGCGCCGTGGGTCGAGTTGAAGTACTCGAGAACCGACAGGCCTTCCTTGAAGTTCGAGATGATCGGCGTCTCGATGATCTCGCCCGACGGCTTGGCCATCAGGCCGCGCATGCCGGCGAGCTGCTTCATCTGGGCGGCCGAACCGCGGGCGCCCGAGTGAGCCATCATGTAGATCGAGTTGATCGGCTTCTGGCGGCCGGTGCTCTCGTCGACGCGGACCGCCGAAATCCGGCGCATCATCTCGTCGGCGACGCGGTCGGTGCACTTGGCCCAGGCGTCGACGACCTTGTTGTACTTCTCGCCCTGGGTGATCAGGCCGTCGTTGTACTGCTGCTCGTATTCCTTGGCGAGCGCCTGGGTTTCCTCGACGAGACCGTGCTTGGTGTCGGGGATCTCCATGTCGTCCTTGCCGAACGAGATGCCGGCCTTGAACGCCTGGCCGAAGCCGAGCGCCATGATCCGGTCGCAGAAGATGACCGTCTCCTTCTGACCGCAATGGCGGTAGACGATGTCGATCATGTTGGAGATTTCCTTCTTCGTCATCAGCTTGTTGACGACGTCGAAGGGGATCTTCGGGTGCTTCGGCAGCAGCTCGCCGAGCTTCAGGCGGCCCGGCGTGGTCTCGTAGATCTTCGAATAGGTCTTGCCGTCCTCGTCGACGCCGACGTAACGGCCCTTCACCTTGGTGTGCAGGGTGACGACCTTGGTCTCCAGCGCATAGTCGATCTCGCCCTGCGAGGCGAACGCCATGCCCTCGCCCGGCTCCTTCTCGGCCATCTGCGACAGATAGTAGAGACCGAGCACGATGTCCTGCGACGGCACGATGATCGGCGAGCCGTTGGCCGGGTGCAGGATGTTGTTGGTCGACATCATCAGCACGCGCGCTTCGAGCTGGGCTTCCAGCGACAGCGGCACGTGCACCGCCATCTGGTCACCGTCGAAGTCGGCGTTGAAGGCGGCGCAGACCAGCGGATGCAGCTGGATCGCCTTGCCCTCGATCAGCACCGGCTCGAACGCCTGGATGCCGAGACGATGCAGCGTCGGCGCGCGGTTCAGCAGCACCGGATGCTCGCGGATGACCTCGTCGAGGATGTCCCAGACCTCGGGCTTTTCCTTCTCGACGAGCTTCTTTGCCTGCTTGACCGTCGAGGAATAGCCCTTGGCGTCGAGCCGCGCATAGATGAACGGCTTGAACAGCTCGAGCGCCATCTTCTTGGGCAGGCCGCACTGGTGCAGCTTCATCTCCGGACCCACCACGATCACCGAGCGGCCGGAATAGTCGACGCGCTTGCCGAGGAGGTTCTGGCGGAAGCGGCCCTGCTTGCCCTTCAGCATGTCGGAGAGCGACTTCAGCGGGCGCTTGTTGGCACCCGTGATGACGCGGCCGCGCCGGCCGTTGTCGAACAGCGCGTCGACCGCCTCCTGAAGCATGCGCTTCTCGTTGCGGATGATGATGTCCGGAGCGCGCAGCTCGATGAGGCGCTTCAGACGGTTGTTGCGGTTGATCACGCGCCGGTAGAGGTCGTTGAGATCGGAGGTCGCGAAACGGCCGCCGTCGAGCGGCACCAGCGGACGCAGATCCGGCGGAATGACCGGGATGACCTTGAGGATCATCCACTCCGGCCGGTTGTCGGACTCGATGAACGCCTCGACGAGCTTCAGCCGCTTGGCGAGCTTCTTCGGCTTCAGCTCCGAGGTCGACTCGGCGATCTCGACGCGCAGCTGGTCACGCAGCCGCGGCAGGTCGAGGCCGGCGAGCAGCTCGTGGATCGCCTCGGCACCGATCAGCGCCGTGAAGCTGTCCGCGCCGTACTCGTCCTGGGCGTGCAGGAACTCTTCCTCCGAGAGGAGCTGACGCTCCTTCAGCGGGGTGAGGCCCGGCTCGGTGACGACGTAGTTCTCGAAATAGAGGACCCGCTCGAGGTCCTTCAGCATCATGTCGAGCAGCATGCCGATGCGCGACGGCAGCGACTTCAGGTACCAGATGTGCGCGACCGGGGCGGCGAGCTCGATATGGCCCATGCGCTCGCGGCGGACCCGCGACAGGGTCACCTCGACGCCGCACTTCTCGCAGATGACGCCCTTGTACTTCATGCGCTTGTACTTGCCGCACAAGCACTCGTAGTCCTTGATCGGACCGAAGATGCGGGCGCAGAACAGGCCGTCGCGCTCCGGCTTGAAGGTCCGGTAGTTGATCGTCTCCGGCTTCTTGATCTCGCCGTAGGACCAGGAAAGGATCTTCTCCGGCGAGGCGATCGAAATCCGGATCTGATCGAACGTCTGGGCCTGAGCCTGCGGATTGAAGAGATTCATGATCTCTTGATTCATGCCGTGTCTCCTTCGCCGCGTCGGGGGGACGGCGCCACCTGCCGTCCGCCCCTTCGCCCGCATTCTTCCGGTGCCGCTCGGATGTTACGCCCGGCGCGCCGGCCTCTTGGACTTGATCACTCGGCCGCGTCGGCCGGCAGCTCTTCCCCGTCGGGGCCGATCAGCCGTGCCTTCGTGTTCATCAGCTCGACGTCGAGGCCGAGCGAACGCATTTCCTTGACGAGAACGTTGAAGCTCTCCGGAATGCCCGCCTCGAAGGTGTCGTCGCCGCGCACGATCGACTCGTACACCTTGGTACGGCCCGCCACGTCGTCCGACTTGACCGTCAGCATCTCCTGCAGCGTGTAGGCGGCGCCATAGGCCTCGAGCGCCCACACCTCCATTTCGCCGAAACGCTGGCCGCCGAACTGCGCCTTGCCGCCCAGCGGCTGCTGCGTGACGAGGCTGTACGGACCGATCGAACGCGCGTGGATCTTGTCGTCGACCAGGTGGTGCAGCTTCAGCATGTAGATATAGCCCACCGTGACCTTGCGGTCGAACGGCTCGCCCGAGCGCCCGTCGAACAGCGTCACCTGACCGGAGCGGTCGAGGCCGGCCTCGGTCAGCATGTCGACGATGTCCGGCTCGCGGGCGCCGTCGAACACCGGGGTCGCGATCGGCACGCCGCGCTGCAGCTGCCGGCCGAGACGCACCACGCTCTCGTCGTCGAGATCGCGGACCTCGCCGTTGCCCTCGTAGATGCGCTCGATGGTCTCGCGCACCGGGCCAGCATCGGCCGTCTGCTGGTAGAGCTCGATCAGCTCGCCGATCTTGCCGCCCATGCCGCGGCAGGCCCAGCCGAGATGCGTCTCGAGGATCTGCCCGACATTCATGCGGCTCGGCACGCCGAGCGGGTTGAGCACGATGTCGACCGGGGTGCCGTCGTCGAGATGCGGCATGTCCTCGAGCGGCACGATGCGCGACACGACACCCTTGTTGCCGTGCCGGCCGGCCATCTTGTCGCCCGGCTGGATCTTGCGCTTCACCGCGACGAAGACCTTGACCATCTTCATCACGCCCGGCGGCAGCTCGTCGCCGCGCTGCAGCTTCTCGACCTTGTCGAGGAAGCGCTGCTCGAGCCGCTTCTTGCTGTCGTCGTACTGATTGCGCAGCGCTTCGAGCTCGCTCATCAGCTTGTCGTCGGCGACGACGAAGGTCCACCACTGGCTGCGCGGGTACTCGTCGAGCACGTCGCGGGAAAGCTCGGTGTCCTTCTTGAAGCCCTTCGGGCCGGCGACGGCGACCTTGCCCTCGATCATCGCGGCCAGACGGCCGTAGACGTTGCGGTCGAGGATCGCCTGCTCGTCGTCGCGGTCCTTGGCGAGACGCTCGATCTCTTCGCGCTCGATGGCGAGGGCGCGCTCGTCCTTGTCGACGCCGTGGCGGTTGAACACCCGCACCTCGACGATCGTGCCCGAGACGCCCGGCGGCACGCGCAGCGAGGTGTCGCGCACGTCGGAGGCCTTCTCGCCGAAGATCGCCCGCAGGAGCTTTTCTTCCGGCGTCATCGGGCTCTCGCCCTTCGGCGTGATCTTGCCGACGAGGATGTCGCCGGCGTTCACTTCGGCGCCGATATAGACGATGCCGGCCTCGTCGAGGTTCTTCAGCGCCTCTTCCGAAACGTTCGGAATGTCGCGCGTGATTTCCTCGGGGCCGAGCTTGGTGTCGCGGGCCATCACCTCGAATTCCTCGATGTGGATCGAGGTGAAGACGTCGTCGCGCACGATCCGCTCGCTGAGCAGGATCGAGTCTTCGAAGTTGTAGCCGTTCCACGGCATGAACGCGACGAGCACGTTGCGGCCGAGGGCGAGATCGCCGAGATCGGTCGACGGGCCGTCGGCGATGATGTCGCCGGCCGCGACCGCGTCGCCCACCTTCACCAGCGGGCGCTGGTTGACGCAGGTCGACTGGTTCGAGCGCTGGAACTTCATCAGCCGGTAGATGTCGACGCCCGACTTGGAGGCGTCCTTCTCCTCGGTGGCGCGCACCACGATACGGGTCGCGTCGACCTGGTCGACGACGCCGGTCCGGCGGGCGGCGATCGCCGCGCCCGAATCGCGGGCGACGACCGGCTCCATGCCGGTACCGACCAGCGGCGCCTCGGCGCGCACCAGCGGCACCGCCTGACGCTGCATGTTCGAGCCCATCAGCGCGCGGTTGGCGTCGTCGTTCTCGAGGAACGGGATCAGCGCCGCGGCGACCGAGACGAGCTGCTTCGGCGACACGTCCATGAAGTCGACGCGGTCGGCGGTGACCATCAGCACGTCGCCGGCATGGCGGCAGATGACGAGGTCTTCGACGAAGCGGCCGCTCTCGTCGATCAGCGCATTGGCCTGGGCGATGTAGTACTTCGCCTCTTCCATCGCCGACAGATACGCCACCTCGTCGGTGACGTGGTTGTCGCGGACCCGGCGATACGGGCTCTCGATGAAGCCGTACTTGTTGACCCGGGCGAAGGTCGCCAGCGAGTTGATGAGGCCGATATTCGGACCTTCCGGCGTCTCGATCGGGCAGATGCGGCCGTAATGCGTCGGGTGCACGTCGCGCACCTCGAAGCCGGCGCGCTCGCGCGTCAGACCGCCCGGGCCGAGGGCCGACAGGCGCCGCTTGTGGGTGATTTCCGACAGCGGGTTGGTCTGGTCCATGAACTGGCTGAGCTGCGAGGAGCCGAAGAACTCGCGCACCGCCGCCGCCGCCGGCTTGGCGTTGATGCGATCCTGCGGCATCACCGTGTCGATCTCGATCGAGCTCATGCGCTCCTTGATCGCGCGCTCCATGCGCAGCAGGCCGAGCCGGTACTGGTTTTCCATCAGCTCGCCGACCGAACGCACGCGGCGATTGCCGAGATTGTCGATGTCGTCGATCTCGCCGCGGCCGTCGCGCAGGTCGACGAGCGTGCGCACCACGGCGACGATGTCGTCCTTGCGCAGCACCCGCACCGTGTCCTCGGCGTCGAGGTCGAGGCGCATGTTCATCTTGACGCGGCCGACCGCGGAAAGGTCGTAGCGCTCCGGATCGAAGAACAGCGAATGGAACATCGCCTCCGCGGTGTCGACCGTCGGCGGCTCGCCGGGGCGCATCACGCGGTAGATGTCGAACAGCGCGTCCTCGCGGGTCTCGTTCTTGTCGACCGCCAGCGTGTTGCGGATATAGGCGCCGGTGTTGACGTGGTCGATGTCGAGAACCCGGACCTCCTCGTAGCCGAAGTCGATCAGCTGGGCGAGCAGCTTCTCGGTAATCTCGTCGCCGGCCTCGGCGTAGATCTCGCCGGTCTGCATGTTGACGATCTCGTCGGCGAGGAACTGGCCATAGAGGTCCTCGTCGCGCATCTTCAGCGCCTTGAGGCCGCCTTCGGCGAGCTTGCGGGCGAGACGCGCCGTGACCTTCTTGCCGGCCTCGATCACCACTTCGCCGCTGTCGGCGTCGACGAGATCGATGGTCGGCTTGACGCCGCGCATGCGCTTGGCATCGAACGGCACGCGCCAGCCGTCGCCGAAGCGGCTGTAGATGACCTTGTCGTAGAAGGTGTGCAGGATCTCCTCGCCGTCCATGCCGAGCGCGAACAGCAGCGAGGACGCCGGGATCTTGCGGCGCCGGTCGATGCGCGCATAGACGATGTCCTTGGCGTCGAACTCGATGTCGAGCCAGGAGCCGCGATACGGGATGATGCGGGCCGCGAACAAGAGCTTGCCCGACGAATGGCTCTTGCCCTTGTCGTGGTCGAAGAACACGCCCGGCGAGCGGTGCATCTGGCTGACGATGACGCGCTCGGTGCCGTTGACGATGAAGGTGCCGTTCGACGTCATGAGCGGCATGTCGCCCATGTAGACGTCCTGCTCCTTGATGTCCTTGACCGACTTGCCGCCGGTGTCCTCGTCGACATCGAACACGATGAGACGCAGCGTCACCTTCAGCGGCGCGGCGAAGGTCATGCCGCGCTGGCGGCACTCGTCGACGTCGTATTTCGGCTGCTCGAATTCGTAGCGCACGAACTCGAGGAGCGCCGTGCTGGAGAAGTCGGAAATCGGAAAGACCGATTTGAACACCGCCTGCAGACCCTCGTCGAGGCGCCCTCCGGCCGGTTCTTCCATCTGCAGGTACTGATCGTAGGACGCCTTCTGAACCTCGATGAGGTTCGGCATCGCGGCGATCTCCTGGATGTTCCCGAAGAACTTGCGGATACGCTTGCGACCGTTGAAAGTCTGGGTCATTGGGATCCTCGCATCGATCGGAATCGGCAGTCCGGAAAGCCGGCGCGCCTAGTGCGCCCGCCATCGGGGCCGCCGCCCCCGTTTCAAAAAAGCTTTCGGGACGCCTCCTGCCCCGAAAAAACACCTTCGGGACGCATCGCGTCCCTCGATCCGTCGAAAGGGGCGCCTCGCCCCTCCCCTCGTCTGCCGTATCTTGGCCCGGGCCTGGCCCGGGGATCGCCCGGCGCGACCCCGGTCTGCCGGGATCGCGCCGAACGGATGCCGAATTACTTCAGCTCGACGGCGGCGCCGGCGGACTCGAGCTTGGCCTTGATGGCCTCGGCCTCGTCCTTGGACACGCCTTCCTTGACCGCCTTCGGGGCGCCCTCGACCAGGTCCTTGGCTTCCTTGAGGCCAAGACCCGTGATCGCACGGACTTCCTTGATGACGTTGATCTTCTGCGCGCCGGCATTGGCGAGGATGACGTCGAATTCGGTCTTCTCCTCGGCAGCCGGAGCAGCGTCGCCGCCACCGGCCGCAACGGCGGCCACGGCGACCGGAGCAGCGGCGGACACGCCCCACTTCTCCTCGAGCATCTTCGACAGCTCGGCGGCCTCGAGCACGGTCAGCGCCGAAAGTTCGTCAACGAGTTTCTGCAGATCAGCCATTTTCTTTCACCTTGAGATAGATCGGTTCATACCGGTTGTAGCTGTGAACGGCCTCAAGCCGCCTGGTCCTTCTCGGAATATGCCTTGAACACGCGCGCGAGCTGTCCGGCCGGCGCGTTGACGACCTGCGCGATGCGGGTGGCCGGCGTGGTGATCATGCCGAGCAGCCTGGCGCGCAGTTCGTCGAGCGACGGCAGGCTCGCCAGAGCCTTCACGCCTTCCGGGTCGAGCTTGGTCTTGCCCATGCCGCCGCCCAGAATGACGTACTGGTCATTCTGCTTGGCGAACTCGACCGCGATCTTCGCGGCGGCAACCGGGTCGGCCGAATAGGCCAGCACGGTCTGCCCCTTGAAGAGGTCGCTCATGTGTTCGAGGTCAGTCCCCTGAAGGGCAAGCTTGACGAGGCGGTTCTTGGCGACTTTGACGCTGGCCCCGTCCGCCTTCATGCGTGCGCGCAGCGCACCCATCTTGGCGACGGTAAGACCGGCATAATGGGCCACCACGACGACGCCTGCGCCCTGAAGCGCCTCGTTCAGCGTCGTGATGAGCGCCTGTTTTTCCGCTCTTTCCACTTGCCTTCTCCGGTTGACGATACGGTTTTGCCCGTACCGCCGGTTGCCGTTGCCGCCCTGTCTCTCGCGTGACCGCTCGAGTGTCGAGGCGACGCTCTTTCGCCTGTCCCCCCGCGCGGCGCGAACGCCGGCAGAAAAGCAACGGACCGAACCGATCCTTCCCGTCCGGAAGCCGCAGGGCCCCCGCCGTTCGTGGATCCAGTTCCATCCCGTCTCATGCAGGCCCGCTTCGGGCTTAGGTCGGCCGCAAGGACCGTCACCTGCAATCTCGGACAGGTAACCGGCCGCGCGGGAAAGATGCCTCTTCCCCGAGCAGCCGTCTGACCGACCGGCACGAGGCCGGTCGGAAGCTCTTCAGTTTCCGACCCGCCTCAGTGCGCGTGCACCGTGGCCGGATCGACGCGCACGCCCGGCCCCATCGTGGAGCTCAGCGCGACGCGCTTCAGATAGGTACCCTTGGCGCCGGTCGGCTTGGCCTTCTGCACCGCATCGGCGAAGGCGCGGATGTTCTCGGCCAGAGCCGCTTCGGTGAAGCTCACCTTGCCGACGCCGCCATGGATGATGCCGGCCTTCTCGACGCGGAACTGCACGGCGCCGCCCTTGGCGTCGGTGACGGCCTGGGCCACGTCCTGCGTCACCGTGCCGACCTTCGGGTTCGGCATCAGGCCGCGCGGGCCGAGGATCTTACCGAGACGGCCGACGATCGGCATCATGTCCGGGGTCGCGATGCAGCGGTCGAAATCGATGTTGCCGCTCTGCACCTTCTCCATCAGGTCTTCCGCACCGACGATGTCGGCACCGGCGGCCTTGGCCTCGTCGGCCTTCGGGCCACGGGCGAACACCGCCACGCGGACCGTCCGGCCGGAGCCGTTCGGCAGCTGGCAGACGCCGCGGACCATCTGGTCGGCGTGACGCGGATCGACGCCGAGGTTCAGCGCGATCTCGACGGTCTCGTCGAACTTGGCGCTGGCACGGGCCTTCAGGAGGCCGATCGCCTCTTCCAGCGTGTAGAGCTTGTTGCGGTCGATACCCTCGCGGGCCTGACGGATGCGCTTGCCGATATTCGTCATGACCCTTACTCCACCACTTCCAGGCCCATGGAGCGGGCCGAGCCCTCGACGGTCCGCATCGCGGCCTCGACGGAATCGGCGCTCAGGTCCTTCATCTTCTTCTCGGCGATCTCGCGAACCTGGTCGTGGGTGACGGAGCCGGCCTTGGCGCGACCCGGCGTCTTGGAGCCGGAATTGACCTTGGCCGCCTTCTTCAGGAAGTGCGAGACCGGCGGGGTCTTCATCTCGAAGGTGAACGACTTGTCCTGGAAGATCGTGATGACCACCGGGATCGGCGTACCCTTCTCGACTTCCTGCGTCTGGGCGTTGAACGCCTTGCAGAATTCCATGATGTTGAGGCCGCGCTGACCGAGCGCGGGACCGATCGGCGGGGCCGGCTTGGCCTCGCCTGCGGAAACCTGAAGCTTCAGGTAACCCGTAATCTTCTTCGCCATTTCTTTCTCCTTCACCCGCCCTCCGGGCGGCGTCTAGAGCTGCGCGGTCGGGCGGTGGACACCTTGGCTTCGGCGCCCCCGCCTCCCGCGCGGGACAAACGGGACGTTGGTCAGAGCTTCTCGACCTGCCCGTACTCGAGCTCGACCGGGGTCGCCCGGCCGAAAATGGACACGGCGACCTTGAGCCGTGCCCGGACCTCGTCGACTTCCTCGACGATGCCGTTGAACGACGCGAACGGACCGTCCGCGACGCGAACCTGCTCACCCACCTCGAAGCTGACCGACGGCTTGGGTCGATCGACCCCCTCCTGCACCTGCTGCAGGATGCGCTGCGCCTCGTCTTCCGAAATCGGCATGGGCTTGTTGTCGGCGCCGAGGAATCCGGTGACCTTCGGCGTGTTCTTGATGAGGTGATAGGCGTCGTCGGTCAGCTCCATCTTGACCAGCACGTAGCCCGGGAAGAACTTGCGCTCGGCGTCGACCTTGCGGCCGCGGCGCACTTCCACCACCTTCTCGGTCGGCACCAGGATCTCGTCGAAAAGGTCGCCGAGGCCGGTGGCCTGCGCCTTCTCGCGGATCGAATCGGCGACCTTGCGCTCGAAATTCGAATACGCGTGAACGATGTACCAGCGCTTCGCCATCGATTGCGTCTCCCGCTCAGCGCCCGATGCCGAGGAGCGCCGACACGCCCCACGACATCAACTGGTCCGCAAGCAGGAAGAAGATCGCCGCGAACGTCGCCATCACGAACACCATCAACGTGGTGATCGCGGTCTCCCGGCGCGTCGGCCAGGTGACTTTCGAAACTTCGGTACGGACCTGCTGGAGGAACGTAAAAGGATTGGTCTTGGCCATCCGCCTGCCTGTCGCGCCAACAGGCGGGGAGAGTCCCCCCGCCCGTCAAGCCTGAAACCCGCTATTTAATCTGTGTCTGCCCGATTCTCAAGCCCCAAGGAAGGCTGGCAGGGGCGGAGGGACTCGAACCCCCGGCCTACGGTTTTGGAGACCGCCGCTCTACCAACTGAGCTACACCCCTAATGCCTTCCCGGTTACTCGATGATCGAGGCGACGACGCCGGCGCCGACGGTGCGGCCGCCTTCACGGATGGCGAAGCGCAGCTTCTCCTCCATCGCGATCGGCACGATCAGCTCGACCGTCATGGCGATGTTGTCGCCCGGCATCACCATCTC
>JAKPQE010000090.1 GCA_029572955.1 Pseudomonadota bacterium | reverse complement strand
AGGCCGCGAACTTCGCGCCACCGCTCTCCGCCAGAACCTTCGTGATCGCCGCCGTCAGGGTCGTCTTGCCATGATCGACGTGACCGATCGTCCCAATGTTGCAGTGCGGCTTCGTGCGCTCGAACTTTTCCTTCGCCATCGGCGTCGCTCTCTCTGCGTCTCGTCTGTCGGTGTGGGCCGAAAGGTCCGCGCTCCCGTCCGTGACGGAAATCGCCGACCACCCTGCTGCGATCTACAGAATCCCTCGCCGGGATCGCGCTTCCCTTCCCCAATCCGTTCGCCGGTGTGACCCGAATGATGGAGCGGGTGAGGGGAATCGAACCCCCGTCATCAGCTTGGAAGGCTGTTGCTCTACCATTGAGCTACACCCGCAACTCGGTTCCTGCGGCGGCTGGTGGAGGGGGTTGGATTCGAACCAACGTAGGCGCAGCCAACGGATTTACAGTCCGTCCCCTTTAACCACTCGGGCACCCCTCCATCGCCGGATCCGTCGCAGTTCGCGTGCCGGATGGCCGAACAGAAACGCCCCGCCTTGCGGGCGGGGAATCCTGTGGCGCGCTTTATGGCGACCTCGGCCCGGCATGTCAACGCCCAATCGCACCGGAATCGCAACCTTCCTCCCCGCGACGAATATCTCTGTGTCCAAAAGCCTTTGTCTCGTTGCCGCGGACCTGTGGAAAGCCGTATATCTCGGCCCATGCGCAAGGACACTCCGCACCGCCGACATCACAAGCCGATCCGCCGCGGCCCGCCTGCGCCGCCCGATCGCGTGCTCCTCTACGGGCTGCACACGGTCGCCGCCGCGCTCGCCAATCCGCGCCGCAGGAAGCGCCGGCTGATCGCCTCGCTGAATGCCATCCCGCGCCTCGAGGCGATCATCGGCGGCCCCTGCCCGCTCACCCCCGAGATCCTCGAGCCGCGCGCCATCGACCGCATGCTGCCGGCCGAAGCCGTGCATCAGGGCGTTGTCCTCGAGGCCGATCCGCTGCCGCCGCTGCCGATGGACGACCTCGCCGACGCCCGGCTCGTCCTCTTGCTCGACCAGATCACCGATCCGCACAATGTCGGCGCGATTCTCAGGAGCGCCACGGCCTTCGCCGCCGACGCGGTCATCACCACCGGGCGCCACAGCCCGGTCGAGAGCGGCGTGCTCGCCAAGTCGGCCTCCGGCGCCCTCGACATCGTGCCTTACATGACCGTGCAGAATCTCGCCCGCACTCTCGTCGAACTCGGCGAGCGGGGTTTCACCCGCATCGGCCTCGACAGCGAGGGTGCCGTTTCTCTCGACGAGGTGGTGCCCTCCGGGCCGGTCGCCGTGGTTCTCGGCGCCGAGGGCAAGGGCCTGCGCCAGCTCACCCGCGAGACCTGCGACGTGATGGCGCGGCTCGACATGCCGGGCGCGATCAAGAGCCTCAACGTCTCGAACGCCGCGGCGATCGTGCTCTACGCCCTGACCCGCAACCGCGGTTGGTGATCGGCGCGGCGACCGCTCAGGCCGCCTGTCCGGCCACCGCCGGCCGGCGCCGCAGCATCGCGGCAAGGCGACGCCAGTCCGGCATCTCGAAGAGGAAGAGGCCGACGCCGGTCTTCCTGATCGCGAAGTAGATCGCCACCGGCACCACCATCGCCGTCAGCCAGACGATGAAGGAGGCAAGGCCGACATCGGCGACGAGGCCGAGCTTGACGAGGACCGTGCGGCTCACCGCCATCGGCAGGAAGAAGGCGAGATAGATGACGATCGTGTTCTTGCCGATCCAGCGCATCCAGCCGAGCCCGGGCAGACGCGAGAGGACGCCGCCGGTGGCCACCATCGCCGCGGTGCCGGCGAGCGCGAAGACGACGTCGAGCCCGGGGATCGTGGCATAGCCGATCGTCGCGCCATGCAGCAGCGCCCAGGCGCCGATGCCCGCCGCCGCGGCCAGCGGCCGGCGCGCCGCCGTCGTCGCGAGCACCGTCAGGGCCTCCGACAGCCGATAGCCGACGAGGAAGTAGAAGAGGTGCTTGGAGACCTCGTCGATCACCATCCAGCCGGTGTGGACCTCGGCGAGATGCAGCGCCAGCGCCGCGGCGAGGACGACGACCGTCGCCAGCCGCGAGGTCGCCTTGGCGAAGACGTAGAAGACCGGCAGGACGACGATGAACCACAGCGTGCCGAACGGCTGCACGAAGGCCATCGCATAGGCCGAGAGCACGCCGCCCCAGCCCATCTCGGCGGCGAAATGCGGCGCCTTGAAGCCGAACTGGATGGTCAGCCAGAGAACGTAGAAATAGCCGTAGAACAGGACCCGGCGCTCGAACACCGTCGACCAGGACTTGCCGACGATGCGCGGCACGAGGAAGCCGGAGAGAAGGAAGAAATCGGGCATCCGGAACGGCGTCGCGAACGCGATGACGTCGTGCATGAAGCCGGTGCCGCCCATCGCGTTGCCGACGCCGAGCGTCGCGTGGAACATGACCACCAGCGAAATGCTGATCGCCTTGGCGTAATCCAGCCAGAGAACCCGATCCTTGACCATGTTCGTTCCTGCTCTCGACAAAGAAGAACTTGGCAATACCGGAATTCGCCGCTCCATGTGTCAACGAACAAAGTAAAGATCGCAACGCGGTAAATGCCGGCGCCGGGCCGCGTCGACCGGACGCCCTCGCCCGCGCCCTTACCAAGATTTAAGATGGCTCCATGAGCCCGGAAGGGTACCTTTCGCCAGAACTCCCGAATCGAGACCGACCAACACGGAACCAATCCCATGACCGGCCCTGTCACCCGCTATTCGAGCGCCATCGTCGCGCTGCACTGGATCACTGCCGCGATCATCCTGCTCCTGCTCACCGTCGGCGGCAGCATGCTCGAGGACACCAAGAACGTCGATCCGGCCAAGATCGGCATCCTGCGCACCCACATCATCCTCGGCGGCACCGCCGTGTTCCTCACCCTGGTGCGCATGGTGCTGAAGCGCACCACCCCGCTGCCGCCGGCCGCCAGCGGCAATCCGCTGCTCGACAAGGCCGCCCTGGCCGGCCATCTGGCGCTCTATCTCGTCGTGCTGCTCGTCGGCTTCTCCGGCGTCGCCCTCGCCTTGCAGACCGATCTCCTGACGATCGTCTTCGGCGCCGGCGGCACCCTGCCCGAGACCTTCTTCGAGTTCACCCCGCGCAAGATCCACGGCCTGCTGACCAAGCTGCTCTTCGCCCTCGTCGCGCTGCATGTGGTCGCCGCGCTCTATCACCAGTTCGTCCTCAAGGACGGCCTGTTCCGGCGCATGTGGTTCGGCGCCCGCTGACCCTCGCCATTCGCACCGACGAAAAAGCCGGGGCCCGTCCCCGGCTTTTTTCATGCCCGCCCGCGAGGCACCCTCAGCGGCAGAAGTGCTCGCCGTCCTTGTTGCGATAGGTGCCGGTCTTCGGATTGAAGGTCGGGTAGCGCTCGGCGCAGAACTCGTACCACTCGCGCGTGCCCCAATGCGGCTTGTTGTAGATGTAGTAGCGCCGCTCGTAGGGCGGCACCGAGGGCGGGATCATCCCCGTCGGCGGCATCGGCACGAGGCCCGGCCGGTCGAGCGCGCCATAGGGCATCCGCGCCCGCCAGTCGTCGTAGCGCGGCAGGTCGTCGGGCCGGTAGCCGCCGCGCGGCGTCGTCACCACCGGCGGCGCGACGAGCGCATCGGGCGTCCGGTTGAAGCCGAGATAGCCGTCCGCCGCCGCCGGAACGGCAGCGGTGAACGCGAGCATCACGGCGACCGGGAAAACGATGCGCATCGAGCCATCCTCACCTTGTGGCGCCGGGAACCCCGATCGCATCGCAATCGGGCGGGCGAATCCCCTCTGCGCCACGGATCGCCCTTCATACCATGCGCGGCGATTCCCTGCCCGCGCCCCGGCCGGCGACTTGCGATCGGGCGATCACTGCCCCATTTTGCCTCGCGGGCGGGTGTTGCAACGCCGGCCCTTCCGGACTATCGACAAGCGGGCTGCCGGATTAGCTCAGCGGTAGAGCAGCGGTTTTGTAAACCGAAGGTCGGGGGTTCAATCCCCTCATCCGGCACCATCACGACGCCCGCCGCGCCCCTCCCGCCCGATCCCCGCCTCACGGCTCCCAGCCGGCGGGTGCCATCTCGAAACCGGCAAAGTCGAATCCCGGCGCCACCGTGCAGCCGACGAGCGTCCAGGCGCCAAGGCTCGTCGCCGATTGCCAGACGCCGGCCGGCACGACGATCTGCGGCCGCTCGCCCGCCGCGATGTCGCTGCCGAGAACCTCGCGGCGCAGGTCGCCCGGCCCGTCCGACTGGCTGAGGGCGAGCGCCGCGCCGTCATACCAGTGCCAGACCTCGGCGGCATCGACCCGGTGCCAGTGCGACCGCTCGCCGGCTTTGAGGAGGTAGTAGATCGCCGTCGAGACCGCCCGGCCGGCGCCGGCTGCATCGCGGAACGTCTCGCGGAAATGCCCGCCCTCCGGATGCGGTTCGAGCCCGAGGGCTGCGATGATCTCGTCGGCGCCCGCCATCCCGAGCCTCCCTACCAGGTGATGACGCCGACGACGGCGCCGGTCATCAGCGTCGCCAGCGTCCCGGCGACGAGGCTCAACGGCCCGAGAGCGAGGATGTCGGCGCGCCGCTCCGGCGCAATGGCGATGAGGCCGCCGGTCATGATGCCGAGCGAGCCCGGATTGGCGAAGCCGCAAAGGACGTAGGTGAGAATGACGCGCGAGCGCTCGGAGAGGGCCTCGGCCGGCGTCGCGGCGAGCTGCAGATAGGCGAGGAACTCGTTCAGCACCGTCTTGACGCCGATGAGCTGGCCGGCCGCCACCGCGTCCGCGGCCGGCACCCCGGTGAGCCAGGCGAGCGGCGCCGCGAGCCAGCCGAACACGAGCTCGACCGTCGGCGCGCTGCCGTCGGCGAACGGCGACGGCAATGCCGCCAGCACCATGTTGACGAGGGCGACGAGCGACACCATCACCACCAGCATGGCGGCGACCGAGACGAGCAGGCGGAGGCCGTCGGCCGTCCCTTCGGCGATCGCGCCCATGACGCTGCCGCGCGCTTCGGCCACGACGACCGGTTCGGCCTCGACGTCCTCGCCGGACCGCCACGGCACCATCAGCCGGGCGATGACGATCGCGGCGGGCGCACTCATCACCGAGGCGACGAGCACATGGCCGGCCGCGCCCGGCACCGTCGGCTCGAGGATCGCGGCATAGAGCGCCAGCACCGTTCCGGCGACCGTCGCCATGCCGGCGGTCATGGTCGCGAACAGCGCCCCGCGGCTCATGCCGGCGACATAGGGGCGAACCAGCAGCGGCGCCTCGACCATGCCGACGAAGATGTTGGCCGCCGTCGCCGTGCCGAGCGGGCCGGAGACGCCGAGGGTTTTTTCGAGGCACCAGGCGAAGAAGCCGACGACCCGCTGCAGGATGCCGAAATGGTAGAGCAGCCTGGAAAGCACCGAGACGACGAGGATCAGCGGCAGCGCCTCTGTCGCCAGCACGAAGCCGTTCTGCGGGCTCGCCGTCTCGAACGGCGCCGGCCCGCCGGCGAGATAGCCGAACACCACCACCATGCCGGCCTTGGTCGCCTCCTGCAGCGCCGCGACCGCCGCGGCGAGGAGGCCGAAGACGGATTTCAGCTGCGGCACGACGAGGAAGGCGCCGGCGACGAGGAACTGCAGCCCGACGCCGATCGCGACGAGGACGATCGCCTCGCGCGGCGACAGCCGCTCCCGGCGACCGGCGAGCAGCCAGGCGATCAGCGGAAAGACGAGGAGGCCGAGGAGGCTCTGCAGATTGGCGGTCATCGGTCAGCGATATCCGGTGCGGACAAACCGTGCGGCGGGATTCGTACCGCCGCCACGATAGGACACTCGGCCCGGCGCGCGAAGCCGCAACCGCCGCCGCGCCCGACCGCCACCCCCCTGCGGCGCCCCCCCTTGAATTGGCATTGATCGCGGCGGGGGCAGTTGCTATCCGAAAGACCAAGACCGCGAGGGCGCAGACCGCGCGCTGCGGTCATGTTGCCGCGCCGGGAAAGCCTTGTCGTTTCGCCAGGCGCGTCCCAGATACCGGTCCTTCGTTTCAAACGCGCCAGAGAGAGCCGCCGCGATGCAGGACGAGAAGGAAAGCGTCGCCCTCACCTCGATCTTCGCCAGCGGTGCCCTGACCGTCGGCAAGTTCACGGTCGGCATCATGTCGGGCAGCCTCGGCGTCCTTTCCGAGGCGATCCACAGCCTCCTCGATCTCGGCGCGACCGCCCTCACCTATTTCGCCGTGCGCATCTCCGGCAAGCCGGCCGACGACACGCACCATTACGGCCACGCCAAGGTCGAGAGCGTCGCCGCGCTGATCGAGACCGGCCTCCTCTTCCTGACCAGCGCCTGGATCGTCTGGGAGGCCGGCAAGCGGCTCCTGTCCGGCGAATTCGAGGTCGAGGCGAGCTACTGGGCGGTCGGCGTCATCGTCGCCTCGATCGTCATCGACTTCTTCCGCGCCCGCGCCCTCAACCGCGTCGCCGAGAAGACCGGCAGCCAGGCGCTGGCCGCCGATGCGCTGCATTTCTCCTCCGACATGCTGAGTTCCGGCGTCGTCCTCCTCGGCCTCGGCTTCGTCTGGCTCGGCTGGCCCGAGGCCGACGCCATCGCCGCCGTCGGCGTCGCGATCTTCGTCTGCCTTGCCGGCTATCGCCTCGGCCGGCGCACCATCGACACTCTCATCGACGCCGCGCCGGAAGGCTCGGTCGACCGTATCGAGGCGATCGTCGAGGCCGTGCCCGGCATCGTCGCCATCGAGCAGCTGCGCGTCCGCCCGGCCGGTCCGATGCTCTTCGTCGAACTCGCGGTCTCCGTGCCGCGCACCCTGCCGCTCGATCGGGTCAGCCAGCTTTCGACCCGGGTCCGCGACGCGATCACCGCCGAAATGCCCGAGGCCGAGGTGACCGTCGTCACCCACCCGCAAGCCCTCGACGACGAGACCGTTGCCGAGCGGGTGATGGTGATCGCCCGTAATCGCGGCCTCGCCGTCCACCACGTCACCGTCCAGGCGGTCGAGGAAGGCCGCCTCTCGGTCTCCCTGGACATCGAGCTCGACGGCCGCATGGCGCTGAAGGACGCCCACGCCATCGCCTCGGAGCTCGAATTCGCCATCGAGGACGAACTCGGCTCGGAAGTCGAGGTCGAGACCCATATCGAGCCGCTGCAGGCCCACGGCCTCGTCGGCGCCGATCTCTCCGAGGCCGAGCGCACCGCCATGGAAGCCGAGATCGAGGCCATCGCCGAGGCACTCGGCATCGCCGACGTCCACCACCTCAGGGCCCGGCGCACCACCGACGGGCTGATCGTCAATTTCCACTGCCGTATCGCCGAGACCGTCTCGGTCGCCGAAGTGCACGAGGCGGTCGATGCCCTCGAGCGCAAGGTCCGCGCCCGCTGGCCGGAGATCTATCGCGTCGTCGGCCATGCCGAGCCGCTGCCGGACGCCGCCGCGGAATGATCACGGTCGACGCCGGTTTCCGCGCCGCGATGAAGCGGCGGATGAAGGAAACCGCCCTGCCGCCGGAGCCCGTCGACTGAGCGCTGACGGGTCGCGTCAGCGCCTGGTGAAGTGGCTGTAGATCTTCAGAAGGTCTTCTTCGGTCACGTCGACGAAGGTGTCGAGCTCCGAGAGCGCGGCGACGAACTCGGCATGGCGGATGTCCGGATAGCCGTGGGCGGGCGGCGGCTCGGCCGCGATCGCCTTGCGCCAGGCCGCCGGATAGCGCCGCCAGGCGAAGGGTGCGTTGAACGCCACGCCGACGACGAGGATGACGAGCGCGTTGAGCAGCACCGGCTCGACGACGAACAGGTAGCCGAGCGAGTGCACCGCCTCGCCGCCGAGCACCGCCGTCAGCGCCGAGGCGCCGCCCGGCGGATGCAGGCAGCGCAGATAGTGCATGGCGGTGATGGCAAGGCCGACGGCGAGCGGCCCGGCAAGGAACGGATCGGCGACGAGCCTGGCGACCGTCACGCCGACGAGCGCCGAGACCACATGGCCGCCGACCAGCGCCCAGGGCTGGGCGAGCGGGCTGTGCGGCGCGGCAAAGAGCAGGACCGCCGAAGCGCCGATCGAGGCGACGATCAGCGCCGCGCCGTGCGGATCGACGAATTCGCTGGCAACGAGCAGCACGAGGGCGATGCCGACGATGCCGCCGAAGCCCGAAATCAGTCGTTCCTTGTGGCTGAACTGCCCCGCTTCGACGCCGGCGAATGCCCGCAGCCGCCTCGAAATCCCGCGATCCGACATGCCCGCACCATCCTCCCCGATCGGCTTCGACATCGTTCCGGACGGATGCCGCGGCGGGCGGTCGGACTACTGCGCTCCCGGGATCGCCTCCGGGTGAGCCGTCACCGGGAAGTCGAAATAGGTCTTCGGATATGGCGGCTTGCCGAAATCGTAGTGCCACCATTCCTTGGCGTAGTTGGAAAAACCCGCCCTGCGCATCGCTTCGACGAGGAATTTGCGGTTCGCCCGCGCCTCTGCGCCGACCGCCGTGCTGCCGGTGTGGCTCTTGTCGTCGAAGCAGTCGTAGCCGGTGCCGTAGTCGAGGCCGTTGTCCGGATATCGCTCGCCGACCGGCGCCGTGCAGGCGGTGAGCGGCTCGCCGGGCAGATAGTCGGGTTGAAAGGCCGGCGGCAACTTGACGATTGTCAAATCGACCGAGCTGCCGCGGGAATGGCCGGAGCGGCGGGCGATATAGCCGAGGGCGAAGACCTTGCCCTTGTCGACCTTCGGGTAGAATTCGGCCTTCATGCCCTGGTCGCCGGCCTTCTCGGCCCAGCGCACGAAATGCGCGACCGCCCGCGCCGGCCGGTAGCAGTCGTAGACCTTCAGCGAAAGACCCCG
The DNA here is from genome assembly GCA_029572955.1 of Pseudomonadota bacterium. Classification (GTDB taxonomy): domain Bacteria; phylum Pseudomonadota; class Alphaproteobacteria; order Rhizobiales; family JAKPQE01; genus JAKPQE01. The sequence goes on along the minus strand of JAKPQE010000090.1, from coordinate 34,409 downwards.
GCCGCGCAGCTCGTCCTGCACGCGCTTCAGGGCGCGCGCCGCCGGCTCGGTGAGGATGCATTCGGCCGCCTCGTAGCCGTCGATGCGCTCGCCGACGAAATTGTGCCGCCCCGCATAGCGCATGTCCTGCAGGATCGTCGGGTCGACGTCGCGCAGGAACACGAAGCGGTCGGCGAGACCGGCCGCCTTGGCGTTGGCCGCGGCATCGCCGGCGCTCGCCGGCGCCGCGATCGCCGCCACGACGAGCGTGAGCAGCGCCGCGGCAAGCATACCGGCAGGACGGATGGGCTCGCAGCGCCCTCGCATCATTGGATCTTCCGACCGCTCGAATCGGCGAGGCAGCAGCCCGAGGCCCAGCCTTCGACCGACCTGTATTTGACGATGCACCACTTGTACCGCTGGCCGGAGACCGAACGGCAGCTGCGCAATTCGATGCCACTGCCATTGGGCGGAATTGTGCCGACGAGGTCGTATTGCGTTCCCGGCCCGGCGCGCACGTTGAGAACGTCGTTGGCGCCGACGTCGACGACATGGTAGCTGCCGCCGGCGCTCGCCTGCGTCGGTCCGGACCGGTCGACCGGACCGCCCTCGACGAGGTAGCGCTGGTAGACCCAGCCGGTGACGCATTTGTAGCGGACCTCGCACCACGGCTGCGAATAGCCCGAGACGCTGCGGCAGCGGACGATGCCGACGCCGGTCGCGTCGTAGGGCAGATCGTCGATGTGGTCGTAGCTCTTGCCCGGCCCGGAGCGCACGAAGAGCGTGTCCCAGTCCTGGATGTCGATGACCCGCCAGTTGCCGTGCGGATGGCCGCATTGCCCGTCGTCCGACGTGCCGGGACCGGCAAGGCCCGCCGAGGTGTCCGCCCCGCCCGTATCCGCCCCGCTGCTCGTGTCCGCGTCCGACGCGCCGCCCGTGTCGGCGCCGACCGAGGGCCGCGAGCCCGGATTGAGCAGCCCCGCCATCCGCTGGCCCGCCTCCTCGGCATAGATGCCCTTCGGGAAGGCCGCGAGATAGCGCTGGTAGCTCGCCACCGAGTTCTCGTCGGAAACGTTCTTCCAGAGTTCGTTCTCGACCTGCGACTGCAGGATGCGCCGCACCTGCTCGGCCCGCGGCGAGCCCGGATGGTCGGCGAGGAACTGGCGATAGCTGTCCGAATCGTTTGCCGCGATGGCGTCGAGATAGGCGAGCTCGGCGTCGGCCGCCATGCCCTGCTGCGGCTCGCCGCCCGTCACCGGCTTCGTCTCGACCGGCGGCGGCGTCACCGTCGCCGAACCGCCACCGTCGGCCGCCGCGCCCGTCTTGAAATAGAAGTCGCCGGTCAGCGACGAACTCTCCCAGGGCAGCTGCTTGCCGTCGGTCGCCTCGGCGACGCGGATGCGCACCTTCTTGAACACCTGCTCGACCGGCACGCCCGGCTCGTCCATCAGTTCGGCGAGCGCCGCCGTATAGGGGCTGTTGGCGCCCGATCCGTCGGCGGCGACGTCGCCGGGCGACGTGGCATAGGCAATGAGCGAGCCGCGCGGCGCATCGACGAGCGCAAGACCGCGCTGCACCGAGCGGAAGCCGCGCTTGTAGGGATTGTCGCGGCAGGCATCGAGCACCACGAAGGTGAGCCGCGCCCGCGAGAAGGCGAGCGCCGACATCACGTCGTTGAGGCTGACCGTCTCGATCGCGACGTCGCCCTCGGTCTCGATGCCGGCATCGACCGGCACGAGATAGTTGGTGCCGTTCACCTGCAGGCCGTGGCCGGCATAGTAGAAGAGCCCGACGCCGTCCGGTCCGGTGCTCTCGAGCTTCTGCGAGAAGTCGCGCACCGCCCGCTTCAGGTCGCGCTGCGTCACGTCGAGCGCCACGGTGACGTCGAAGCCCGCCCTGGTCAGGGAATCGGCGATCAGCTTGGCGTCGCTCACCGGATTGGGCAGCGCCGAGACCTTGGTGTAGGCGGAATTGCCGACGACGAGGGCGAGCCGCTGCTCGGCGCGGGCGCCGCTCGCGCCGACGAGGCCGGCGATCAGAACGCCGATCAGCGCCAGAACCGGTAACATCTGCGTGATCGATGGCTTGCCAGGCATGGAAAAAACGCCCCCTGCGCTGTCCCGCCGATCGCCGAATTCCGGCAGATACGGCCGTTTTCTTTGCTTTTTTGGAAGCATAACGCCAGCCGAGCGAAACGTCGAATGCGACGTCCGCCATTTCACTGCCACAGTGACCTTGTCACCTTGTCGCACGGCCGGCCGACGCCATCCTTCCCGCGCAGGACGGTTCGAAACCAGCTTGTCGGAAATCGAGTTCGACGCGACCTCCACCCCCCGGACGGTCCGAGACAGAAGGGAAACCACATGAAGACGATCCGCACCGCCGCCGCGATTCTCGCCCTCGCCAGCCTCGCCGGCGCCTGGTCGGCCAATGCCGCCGAAGACCCGATCGCCGCCCGCAAGGGCGTGATGAAGTCGATCGGCGCCGCCGTGAAGGCCTCCGCGCCGATGGTCAAGGGCGAGGCCGAGTACGACGCCGTCAAGGCCGAGCTCGCGATGCGCGTCATCGCCAATGGCGCCGCCGCCGCGCCGCACCTGTTCCCGGCCGGCAGCGAGACCGGCGGCGACACCGAGGCGAGCCCCAAGATCTGGGAAGACATGGCCGGCTTCAAGGCCAAGGCGATGAAGTTCGCGGCCGACGCCGACGCCGCCGTCGCCACCGCGGGCGGCGGTCTCGACGGCTTCAAGGGCGGCTTCATGAAGGTCACCGAGAACTGCAAGGATTGCCACGAGGCGTTCCGCATCAAGAAGCAGTAATACCAAGGGCCCCGGATTCTGACTCATCCGACCGGGTCGATTTTTCGCCGCGGCACGAAGCGTCCGAGCGTGGCGGTACGAGTACCGCGAGCGAGGCGCGACAACGCCACGGCGGAAAAGAACCCGGCCCGTCGGGTGGGCCGGATAAGGCCCCTCGGCTGCGTTGCGTCGCTCGCCCGATATCCCGTATCGCGCTTCGCGCCGCGCCTGCCCGAACGAGCCGATCCGGCTCCATCGGACGGGTCACAAGCCAAGGCCCTTGGTATAAGCTTGCCCGGCCGGAGCGGCGGCGCCCCCGCCGCTCCGCCAATCATTGTCGCAAGGGGAGCCCGCCATGCTGCGCCGTCTGGCCGTTGCCGCGATCGGTCTTGCCGCCATCGGCGCGGCCGGCTTCTGGTTCCTGACCGACCCGGCGCTGCTGCCGCCTCCCGAAATCCCCGCCGAATACGTCGCCGACCTCGCCAATGGCGAGATGATGTTCCATGCCGGCGGCTGCTCGTCCTGCCACGCCGCACCCGGCGCCAAGGGCGAGGAAAAGAAGCGCCTCGTCGGCGGCCTCGCCATGAAGACGCAGTTCGGCACCTTCCATGCCCCGAACATCTCGCCCGATCCGAACACCGGCATCGGCGGCTGGAGCAATGCCGATTTCGTCGCGGCGATGACGCGCGGCGTCGGCCGCGACGGCGAGCACCTCTACCCGGCCTTTCCCTACACCTCGTACCAGCGCATGGCGGTCACCGACCTTCTCGATCTCAAGGCCTATCTCGACACGCTGCCGGCGGCGACCTCCGAGGTACCGGACCACGAGCTCGGCTTTCCGTTCGATATCCGCCGCGGCCTTGGCCTCTGGAAGCTCGTCTATCTCGACGGCCGGCCCTTCGCCCCCCGGCCGATGCTGGGTGAGGAGGCCAATCGCGGCGCCTATCTCGTCGAGGGTCCCGGCCACTGCGCCGAGTGCCACAGCCCGCGCGATCCGTTCGGCGGCATCGATCGCGGCCGCGCCTATTCCGGCGGCCCGGCGCCCGAGGGCGACGGCCACATCCCCAACATCACGCCCGATGCGAGCGGCATCGGCGACTGGTCGGCGAGCGATATCGCCTATGCGCTGAAATCCGGCTTCATGCCCGATTTCGATTCCTTCGGCGGCTCGATGGTCGCCGTCCAGGAGAACCTCGCACACCTTTCCGACGCCGATCTCGCCGCTATCGCCGCCTATCTGAAGTCCCTGCCGGCGATCGCTTCGACCCCCGCGCCGAAGACGGCCGACTGATCGCCCGCCTTTTCCCGTCCTGCCCGTTCCATGCTCGCCAGAGATTGGCATAGACTGGCCGCGCGCCGCCGCGCGGCACCGGGACAGACCTGATGAGGGGGAGAAACGCGATGCGCCTCGCAAGGATCGGGACGGCAGGTCGGCGGGCACTGCCCCTGGCATTGATGGCGACGGGCCTCCTCTGCGCCGCGACGGCGCCGGCCGCCGCCGCGGTCTACGGCCTCGTCGTCGGCATCGACGACTACATCGGCACCGCCAACGACCTCAACGGCGCCGTCAATGACGCGCGCGACATCGCCAGTGCCCTGAAGAAGGCGGGCGCCGCCCGCATCGTCACGCTCGTCGACGGCCAGGCGACCAAGCGCGCCATCGCCGAGAACTGGTCGAGCCTTCTCGCCGGCGCCGCCCCCGGCGATACCATCGTCTTTTCCTATGCCGGCCATGGCGGCCAGGAGCCCGAGCCGCCGGGCCGCAACGGCGAGGCAGACGGCAAGAACGAGAACTTCCTGCTCGCCGGCTATACGCCGAACGGCCCCGGCACCGCCGAGCGCATCGTCGACGACGAAATCTACGAATGGCTGCTCGCCGCCGACCAGAAGGGCGTGAAGGTCGTGCTCGTCGCCGATTCCTGCCATTCGGGAACGATGAACCGCGGCGCCAGCGCCACCGGCGTCAAGTTCCGGAACGGCAAGTTCGGCGATCTCGACCTTGCCAGCGACGTCCTCGAGATGCCGCCGCCGGACGTCGCGACGAAGTCCGAGGAAGACACGAAATACGTGACCTTCATCGGCGCCACCCTCGAAAGCCGGCTCACCCCGGAAATCCTCATCGACGGCACGCCGCGCGGCGCCCTGTCCTGGGCCTTCTCGCGCGCCCTCGAGGGCGCCGCCGACCGCAACCGCGACGGCAACCTCACCCAGCTCGAGCTCTTGTCGTTCCTCGTGCCGGCCGTCGAGGCCGAGGCGGAAGGCCAGCAGACGCCGCAGATCAGCCCCTTGCGTCCCGGCGACGACCCGGTGATCGGCCGCATCGCGACGAGCGGCGCGGCAACGCCCGCCGCCGAGGCCGCCGGCGCCGATCTCGCCGTCGCCGTCGTCGGTGCTGCCGAGCCGCGCATCGGCGAGGTCGCCCACGTCGAGGTCGTCACCGACCCGGCCCGTGCCGACCTCGTCTGGAACCGCACGACCGGCGTCGTCGAGCACCGTATCGGCGGCCCGGTCGCCGAGAATGTCGGCTCCTTCGACGACCTGCGCGCCGTGCTCTCGAAATGGTCGGCGCTCGCCTTCCTGAAGGACAATGCCGGCGTCAATCCGGCCGAACTCTCGCTGCAGAGCGGCAACCAGACCTACCGCGTCGGCGAGCAGGTCCACATCACCATGGCCGAACCGGCGCTGCCCTATCTCACCATGTTCAACCTGCCGCCGAACGGCCGCGTCGAGTTCTTCCTGCCCGCCAATTCCCGCGAGGAAGCCGTCGACTGGCGCGAGCGCGTCTTCTCCGAGCGCTTCGAGGTGAAGAACCCGCCCTATGGCGCCGAACACCTCGTCGCCATCCTTACCGAGGAGCCGATGCCCGCGCTCCATGCCGCGCTGAAGCAGATGGCAACGCCCGACAAGGCCGCCGCGCTTGCCGACACGCTGCGCTCGCTGCTTGCCGGCAAGCGCTTCCAGGTCGGCATCGCCGCGATCTATACCTCGGGCAGCTGAGGAAGGCGGTGCCGCTCGGGCACACTTGACTGGCTGGACCAGTACCCTTCGTCGAGGAGTGCTCCGACGCAATGACCCACGTCGCGATGAGCGTGGAACGACGTGCACCACTGCGGTGTTTCGCGGCCCCATGGTCAAGACCGCTCCCAGTCGAAGCGGCCACTGGTTGGCCTTTCGCCGGCACGACAAGTCAGAGACTTGGAAGCCCTCGGCCAGCCAGTGACAAGTGGGATGGTTCAATTCTGCGTGGAACGGGACCGCCTGAAGGTGAATCGACGGGGCAACACGGCCTCAGCGCTAGCCGGCCAGAAACGGGAAATCCGAACGACGACAGAGTGACTCGTTGCCATCAATGCGCTCGCCCAGGCCGCGCCGGCGGCTGCACGACGGGAGCGTTGATCCCATAGCACTGCCTGCCGAACTCGTAGACGTCGATCAGTTCGAAACCCATCCGCATGTATAGGTTCTTGAGGTTCCCATCCTCGAAGAAAACGTCAATATCGTGCATCATGACGCTGAGCTTGGAACTGACGAAAAGCTGCGTATCGGGATCGTCACACGCGATCGCGGCTCCCTGTGGATCACCAGGCAATGCGGCATCGCCGACGCCATTTGCACCGGCAACGGAACCCTTCATTCCCTCGCTCGACAATTGCTCTACGATCACATCCCTGAAAGGCGAGCGGTAGTTCGGTTCGGGAAATGGGCCGCCGGTCAAGGCATCAGGAGTCGCCCCCGGCGTATTGCGACGGGTCCCCAGATTACCTGGGTTGTCCAGCAGCGGCCACACAATGACGAAGACGGCCGCCAACAGAACACCAAAGGCTGCGACAGGACCGTAGTGTACCAGTCGGGCGACCCAGCCTGCGAACCAGCTCCTCGGGCCAAGACCCCGAGCTTTGCTACCTTTGTCTTGCCCGACGTCCAGCCGATCGAAGGCGTAATCGTTGTCTGTCCCTCCCCGCCATTCATTGGCAGCCATCAGTCTTTCGTACTGTCTGCCGATCTGCTCGATCTTTCGATCGACCGTTGCGATATACCTTGTCAGTTCTTCGTATTGCCTGTTGATCTGCATCATCGCATCCGGGCGTATCGGTTCGAGCGCCGTGCCTTGCCGCATCGGGGACGCCACCACCTCCGATAGCGCATCTTCAATCTCGGAAGCGCCGTTCGTCACGAAATCCAAGACCTGACCGCTCACCTTCGGCAGCTTCCGAAGAGTGCCAAACAGACGCTGATCGCTCGAGAGCACGGCCCGTCCGAATATGGCATACCGGCGATTGTCGAGAAGGCGGGTCAGAATATCGTCGGCACTGCCGATCCCCGAATGCCGGCAAAGGCAGTAGATCCGTTGACCGTTGCCATCGAACGAGATTCCGCCTGTTGCTCGGAACTCGAACTCGCATCCGTATGCCTCATCCAGCAAACGCTCGGGTTCCCATGCGCTCCGGACAGCTGAGACATCGACCGTCCATCGATGGGCATCGGCATTGCGCAGGACGTCGAACATCGAGGTCGCCATCCGTGACAAAACAGTCGACAGGCGTCCCTCGGCCGAGGTGCCGTTGAGGATTGCGGCGACACCGAAATACCCGCCACGGCGCGCACTCATGTTGCTCGGCATCGAGCAGTAGAAGCTAACCCACGTGTATACCGACTGGCCGGCCTTGACCCGATAGACGACAAAGACCGAGCCCTCCTCCCGATCGAAGGCGAAATCGCTACTATCCAGCATTGCATGCCCGAGGAAGTAGTCCCGCATGCCAGATGGACAATCGTTGTCAGTGACGAAGCGGGCCTTGTGGCCGTTGAGGGTGTCGCAGATCAGAATGTCCAATGCCGGTCACGCTATTCTACTGTTTCGACTGGAAAATCAGAATCCGACACGTTGGCGAAGGTTCCAAGCAGGCCACTCAGATCCAACGACGCCTTAGGAGTCGTCAGTGCCACGTCCGGATAGAGTGGCCCGTCGGTGCCCTTGCCGCCCTTCAAACAGCCATTCGACCGCGCGCCCTCGAACAACCAATTCCAGAGTCCTCGGTTGTATCGGTCGAAATACTTCTTGTAGCGCGACAGGTCCTGCATGCCTCCCTCCCGGACGTAGGCGGCTGCATAAGGTGTCAATGATCTCGCGCCGGGTTCCAGCCCCTTCAGCCCGGCGAACGCTGGCCACACGAACTGAAGCTCCGCCAGTCTTGCCATGAGCGTATCCGGTCCCGGCGATGCAAACTCCGCCAGATCTGCGGCCGGATCGACGAACTGGTCCCACTTCGACAGGAGAAGCAAGGCACGATCCCGAGCCTTCCCGAAGCGCAAGCGGCCATACTGCTCGATTACCGCCCCCATGCACTCGCTGCTGAAACTGACATCGCCGACCTCCCCCGGATAGATGTCGTTCGACATGACTGGGGCCACGAAAATCACGGACAACCCGCTCTGGAAAAGCTCCAGAATGGATGCGATCTCCGCCTTGAAGTCCTGGTACTCGGCAGCGTCTTCGCCGCGATGATACCAATCGCCGCTGCCTTCAAGGAACGCGAACGTCACTTGGCGCTCGCCGGCTACGGCTTCGATCGGAATAAAGAACGGGGTGTTTCGGTTGGAGAACCGTGGGATTTCTCGTTTCGAAATGAAGGCAACATTCTCTTGATTGAAGAATTTCTGCGCTTCGAGGTAGCGCTGCCCATGATCGCGAAACGACTTCGGGAACACGGGCTCCCCGAGCGACACATGCAAGTGGGCATCAGGTTCCGCCCTGGCATAGGCGATCAGCGAATGCAGCATCATCGTCTTGCCGGAACCACCAGTGCCGAACACGAGGACGGGATGAACACTCTTTTCGTTGAGATGTTTGACAAATTGGCGCAGCGAGTCCTGGTCGAATGACGGCGGTACAGGGTTTTCGCTGCCGAGTGTGATTCCGGGAAACGGTGTCCGCAGGAAGTCGCCAACATCGTCGCGCATCTGGCTTGCGTTAACGTCATTCATCGCTGCGTCCTCATCTCCAAGTCACTCCTCGGCTGCCCGGGCACTCGGATCACCGACCACAAAGTCCAACGCTGGCAGCAGACAGTTCACATCTGCGCCGCCAATACGGAAACAACTCGGTGATCTGCGACGCAGAGAGCGGCGGTAGCCTGCATCGAACGCCAAGGCCATACCGACGGCGGTCGCGCTGTCGAAGGCCAAAGCGATGATGGAGAACAGGACAAGGCGCCACCTGTTCGTCCCCAGCCAGAGTTGGGTTACCAACGACTGAAAGACGCTTCCCAGGTTCGACAGCTGCCTTGTCCGCTCGAATTTCAGCGTCTGAGGTGCGCCTGCAACCTCCTCGCCGGTGAGACTGCGCACCTGCCGATAGAGCGCCGAATAACGCCCCTCGACGTCACGGAGAAACGATAGAGCGCCGAGATACACCTGATAATTGTCATAGAAGTCAGAATACCCGCCGATCTCCGCCGCCTTATCTTTCAGCCCTCCCTCCAGATCCCGCGTCTCGGAATCGATTCTCCCGATGACGCTGCGTTTCATCGCGATGTTCGAACTCAGGTAGGATGGATGACTCTGAAGGGCCTGATCGATGAGGTTTTCATATGCCGTCGCAATGCGGCGGAGATCATCGACCGCACTGCAGTCATGCTGCTTTTTCGAGCCCCGCAATTCGACAACATCCGGGAGGACTCGCCTGACTTCCGCCAGAATCGCCAACGCGCCAGGGCCGACACCGCACCATCGCCCTCCGTTAGCGTTGTTGATTTCACTGACAAGTGCCGCTTTCTTCATTCGGACGAATGCCTCCAACTGCTCGATTTCCGGATCGCGCAGCGTCGCGGTGGCCCTCGTTCGGAAATCCGCGACGGCATTTAGGCTGTCGTCGATCTCCTGGCGCATGATCTGCGGAGCTTCGACGAACCTCAGATATGCATTGATTACCCCGATGGCACTGACCCCGAAAAGCAAGAGCATCGACATCAGCGGCAACGATAGGACATTTCTTTCCCCGCCCCACCAATAGAAAATCCCTTTTCCGGCATGACGTGAGAATACCCAAACAAGAAATACAACAATAAAAATCACAAAAGCATGATATGCAAAATCAAATCCTGCCATTGCATTCTTCAGGAATTCATACCAACCAAAAATTACCGCTGAGAAAAATAGCAGAAAATAGAGAAAAACCAACACATAGAGAATGTTTCTTGAAAACACATGTTCGGTGGACCGGTGTTTCCAATTTCTTGCCATGGCTTGCCCCACAACCCCGCACACGCACCACGTTTATTAGCGGTTGCTTTGTGCATCATTACAACTATCGATTATAAACGCAATGGAAAATATCCGCCTTGCGGGTGAGCCGTGTGGCAGCACGCATAGCTCACAGCGAGCGACCGGTTCCGCGAGCGGCGCCCTGGAACGCCGACCAACCGGGGGAAAGCACCTTCAGCTTCCAAATGCGCCATTGGCTCTTGCCGGGGCGGCCGTCTACTGATCAACTTTCGCGATTGACTGGCTGAGAGAGGGAATCAGCTGCGTCATGGAACGCGCCGAACGAGGGGTCGCCTGGTTTCGCACCGGCAGGGTGCCTTTGTGGCTTGGCCTTCTGGCCATGGCCATGCAACTGCTGTTTGCCGCCGAGCACGCCTCCGCCCTCGCCGTCTCGGCCGCCCGCGGCGGCGGCGACGGCACGCCCCTCGGCTTCCTGCAGATCTGCACCGCCGAAGGCCTCGTCGACATCGCGCCCGGCTCCGGGCAGCCAAGCCCGGACGGTAGCCGCAACGCCGCAAGCTGCGTCGTCTGCGGCACCTCCTGCGTCACCGGCGCGATGGCGGCGCCGACGGCGGCGGACATCCTGCCGATCGCCGTCACCGCCATCGACATCGCCGGCGGCCCCGCCGCCGACCTCGTCCGCGCAACGGCCCGCCCCGGCGAGCGCCACGCCCGCGCCCCGCCGCGCCCGTCCCCCGGCAGTTCTTTGACCGAAACCGAAATGCCGAAGTTCGTCTGACCGCCCGCCCGGGCGCCGACGGCACTTCGGCGCCCCTGGGGACACCACGTCATGAAATCCGCAATTTCGAAACTCGCGAGCCTCCTCGGCCTCGCCTTTCTCTCCGCCCTGCCCGTCACACCGGCCGACGCCTCCGACAAGGTGCTCGTCAGCACGCCGGCGATCCATTCGATCGTCGCGCTGCTGCTCGAGGGCGTCGACGAGCCGGGCCTTCTCTTTGCAAGCCGCGATGCACTCGCCGTCGACGAGCTCTCGCCGGCCGACCGCGCCCGCGTCGATGCCGCCGAAATGGTCGTCTGGGTCGGCGCCGAATACGAGCCGGCGCTCGCCAGGCTCCGCTCGATCGACCCGAATACGACGCTGAAAGGCCTCACGGTCTCCTCGACCCTGCCGCTCTTCAGCATGCCCGACCCGGCGACCGAGGACCGGCCGCTCGCGGCCCATGACATGCGCTTCTGGCTCGACCCGAAGCTCGCGAAGATGGCGGTCGCCCGCATCGCGCCGAACCTTGCCCGGATCTATCCGGAGGAGATGGACCGCATCCTCGACAACGAGATCGCCTTGAAGAAGAAGATCGCCGAGAGCGAGGCGAGCCTGCGCCAGACCCTCGAGGCGACGCCCGGCGTGCCGCTGCATGTGCCGCAGTCGGACGTGCTCTATCTCGCCTGGCGCTATAATCTCGCCGTGCCGACCTGCCCGAAGGCCGCGGCGAGCCAGGAGGGCTTCGACCGGCCGGCCGGCAAGGACCTCTATTTCGCGATGATGGCGACCCTCGCCGCCGAGCTCAAAACCTGCCAGGCCGGCCACAAGACCGGCAGCTGACGCCGACGAACACCGGCGCGGACCGCGACCCGGCCCGCGCCGGAGCTTCGCCGAAGCAATCGCCCCGTCGGGGCGGACGACCCGACGACAGCGCGGCTGCAATCGATGCGGGTTGACCGATTGCCCTGAACTAGTGTCGCTTGTATTCGTCGAATGCCCGCGCAAAGCGGCAACGAAAAGCCCTGTGGACAGCGCGCGGCAACGGTACCCGGCAACAACCGGGGCGCCGGGACTCCGAGTAGTTTGACCGGACAAAACAAAAACCTGCCAGTCAATTTCTCCGGAGCGCCATCATGGACCTGTCGACGACCGCCGTTGCATTTCTGCGCCATTGCCAGACCGGCCGCAACCTCTCCGCGAATACGCTGAAAGCCTATCGTCAGGACATCGCCGAGGTCCGTCGATACTGCGTCGAGACGGCGCGCGAACTGCCGCTGAATGCCGACGCCCTTGCCGCCTATGCCGAGTGGCTGGCGGGCGAGCGCGGCCTCGCGCCGGCCACCGTGAAGCGGCGTCTCGCCTGCCTCAGGGCGTTCTTTGCCTGGGCCGAGCGCCGCGGCCTCGTCGCGCAGTCGCCGTTCCGCACGGCGGAAATCTGCATTCGCCTCCCGCGCCGCCTGCCGCGCTGCCTCACCGCCGCCGAACTCCGAGCCCTGTTCCGCCAGCGCCCGACGGCCAGCCCGGCGATCGCCCTCGCCGTGCTGCTGCTTTTCACGACGGGGATGCGCGTCGGCGAACTCGCCACCCTCCGGCGTGGCGATCTCGATCTCGACCGTCGCACGATCCGCGTCCGCGGCAAGGGCAATCGCGAGCGGCAGGTCTTCCTCACCTCCGACGAGGTCGTCGCCGAACTCGCCGCCTATCTCGACGGACCGGCGCCGCACCCGAATACCCCGCTGCCGGACGGCGCCGGCGCCCTCTCCGCCGCCGGCGCCCTTTCGGCCCCCGACAATCTCTCAGGCACATCCTGCACCGCCGCCACTGGAGCAAACTCACGCCCGGCCGATGGCTCCGCCGCAAACACGTTCGCCGGTACGAGCCGCCACGCCGCTTCCGGCGCCCAGGCCGACCGGCACTCGGCCCAAGCGCCGCTGCTCGCCACCCGCACCGGGACGCCGCTTTCGACCGCCGCTATTCGCCACGCCCTGCGCCGCCTCGCCGTCGAAGCCGGCATCACGCGCCGCATCACGCCGCACATGCTGCGCCACTCGGCCGCGACCAGCCTCCTCGAGGCCGGCGTCGACATCCGCTTCGTCCAGCGCCTCCTCGGCCACCGCTCGATCTCGACGACGGAAATCTACACCCACGTCACCGACGAGAGCCTGAAACAGGCCATCACCGGCGCGGAAACCTTGAGGAGGGTCATTGGCGGATAACTAGGAATTACCGCACGGATGCCTGCGCTGGCTACGCAAAACCCATTCCAGTCAGAAGAAGCGTGGCCTTTCGCGCTTCGCGAAAAAGATATGGAGCAATTCTTTAGTTTTCTGACAGCAAAATCGGCATCTGAACCACGTATTCTGCGAATATTTGGCGAATCAGGAACGGGAAAATCGTTCTTTGCGCGCGACCTTCTGTGTCGTATTGCATCTAGGTCCGAAGTTAAATTAGCTATTTATATTGATACTCCCCCCTCCGAACTTGAGTCCTCGGGAATTTTTAGAAAGATTGACCAAATCTTGCAGGGCGCCACGCACCCAACCCGGTCGCATCCTCAGTTTGTTACAGAGGAGACCGCGGCTCGCTGGAGACGCACAAGGACCAACTCGACGACGTGGCATAAGACTTACGGCTACGGCGTCGCTCGTGACCTCACCGCTCAAATTCCTGTCGTTGGGCCGTTTATCAAGGCATTCTTGCCGTCGATACTGCCAGGCAAGACACAGAAAGATAGCGATGACCTTCAGTCTTTGCGCTTCATAGTCAAACTTTCCCAGCAGCAACCAGTCTTGCTTGTGCTTGATAATGTTCAATTTATTTCCAGCCTTTCTCGAGAATTTATTGAACGAGAATTGACGAAATGCGGTCGAAAATTTCGTCTAATTCTTGTTGAAAGAGTGACTTCCGGAAGTAAGCTCAATTGGAGACCCATTGAGTCACGCGGGTCGATCGAAGATCTCAATCTGAGCAACGCCACGCAATCCGATGTTCTTGTTCTTGTTCGTGCCGTGCTGCCAGATCGATCTGATCACGAACAATTGTCTAAAGTAATTCATCGGCGCAGCGACGGAAATCTTAAATACGTATGGTTTCAGCTCAAGTTTTTGTCGGAAAGAAAGAGCAGTCAACCAGATCTGATCACCGCATCATCTTATGAGAATGTAATTCAATCGCTAGGCTCTATAGAGAATTTGGTTTTGCGTCTTGTTGTTTTCCTTTTGGGCGGCATATCAATAGCTCAAGTACATACGGCTCTGAAAGCCCTAAACATCGGCATCGAGCATGCGGCCGTCGCAAATGCGTTGGGGGACCTAGTTGCTATGGGACTCATTGCCATAAATAGTGAGAGGCGTGACAAAGTACGTGTGGAGCATGAATTGGTCTCTCGGGTTGTTACCGAGTTGACACCTGAAGAGGAGAAGCTTGAATTTCGCGAACAGCTTGTTGAAGCAATCGGTAATATTATTGACGGTAGAGGGTATAATTCCAACGTTATTTGATTTTCATCGGCTCCATATTAAGTCATCTTATCGTTTCAGTTGCACCGCGCGCAATCCCAAACGCCCCCCAAACCCCGCCCCCGCTTTCCAGAAGGGAATCGGCTATCATCGCAGCGCGCCGTGAGGGGCTGCTCGCCGAGCAGGTCCAACGCCTCGCTGTGACGGCTGAAAGGACGGGCCGTCAGCGGCCGTCATTGCCGGCTTTCGCTGGGTGCGCGCGTTGCGGGCATCAGGCGGCGGATGCCGGCGCCAAGGCGGCCGAAGCCGGTGCGGCGCCGGGTGAATGCGCGCGCTGCGGGCTTGACGGCGCGGTGCGGATTTGCCGCACTGGAGCAGGCTGCAAGGCCGGAAAGCGCCGCCGAGACGGCGGGCCGGCAGGCGGAAACGACAAGGGGAGGACTGGCGATGTCGGATCGTGCCTTTGGCTGGGGATTGCGCCGCGGAACACCCCCCGGTGCGCGCGGCGCGCGATCCGCTCTCGAGTCGGCGGTCCTGCCTGCCCTCGCGAAGCTTCGGCTTGCGCCGCTCACCACCCTCTCCTCCCTCGCCCTTTCGGCCCTCGCGGCACTCTCTGCCGCCCTCGCCCCGGCCCCGGCGCTCGCCGACAAGGCCCTTCTCGTCGGCATCGACGTCTATGCCGATGACCGGCTCTCCTTCGAGATCCCCGGCGCCTCGGCCCGCGATGTCGGCAATATGAAGCGCCTTTTGACCGGCACGCTCGGCTTTGCCGAACGCGACATCCGCGTCCTCATCGACAGCGCGGCGACCAAGCAGGCGATCCTCGGCGGCATCCGCGACTGGCTCGCCGGCGGCACAGAGCCGGGCGAGCGCACCTATTTCTTCTATGTCGGCCACGGCTTCTATCAGGCCGACGACAATGGCGACGAGGCCGACGGCACCGACGAGACGATCGTTCCGCACGACGCCAGGATCGTCGAGGGCGAGACCGAGAACAGCGTCGTCGGCATGATCACCGACGACGAACTCGGCATCGCCTTCAAGGCCCTCTCCGACCGGGCCGCGACGGTCGTCTTCGATTCCTGCCATTCCGGCACGGTGACGCGCTCGGCCTCCCCGCTCGGCCCGGGCAAGGCCGGCCGCACGCCGAACCTGAAGAAGTTCCGCTCGATCGTCGTCGAGGAAAAGGTCGCCGAGCAGAAGGCGGAGGGAACGCCGATGTCGCCGCGCGAGACGCCGGCCGGCGTCACCGTGTGGACCGCCGTCTCCTCGAGCCAGGTCGCCCTCATCGATACCGACGATGCGCCCGACTATCACGGCGTCTTCACCGCCGCCTATGTGAAGGGCCTCGAGACCAAGGCCGCCGATCGCAACCGCAACGGCGAGATCTCCAATGCCGAACTCCTCGCCTATGTGCGCGCCGAGTCCGACGCCTACTGCAATCGCCACGCCGACCAGTGCGAGATGGGCCTGACCCCGACGCTCGACCCGTCCGCCGCCTTCGCCGATGGCCCGGGCGGCGACCCGGTCGGCGATCCGGCGACGACCGTCGATGCCGACACGATTCTCGACTTCTTCGCCGGCGGCAACGATGCCGGCGTCGTGCTCTATCAGGATCCGCCCTCGCCGGTGCGCGTCGGCACGCGCAACATCCGCTTCCGCGTGACGAGCCCGGTCGACGGCCAGCTCGTGCTCCTCAACCTCACCGACGACGGCAAGCTGATCCAGCTCTTCCCCAACCAGTTCGCCCGCGATGCCGGCCGCGCCGGCGTCATTCGCGGCGGCGCGACGATCACCGTGCCCGACGCCTATTACGGCATGCGCTTCGACGCGACAGCGCCGACCAGCGGCACTCTCGTCGCCCTCGTCGCGCTCGAGCCGATCGACTGGCCGGCGATGGTCGGCGACCAGCGCATGGCGCCGATCCCGGCCGCCAAGGCGGTCAAGGACTACCTGCCGCGGCTTGCCGCCGCCCTCGGCGGAACGCGCAACACGGACGACCCCGGCGCCAACACCAGGGTCCGGCCCTGGGCGGTGGCGACGCTGCGCTACGAAATCGTCGGTCGCTGACCGGCATCCCGGAGCCGATCCGGGCAGAGGAAACTGCGCCCGCCATTTTGCCGCGGGCAGACGGAGGGAATTCATGAGCCGCCGCTCGCTCGCACAGCTTTCCGCCTCGATCGCGCTCGCAGCGCTCCTTGCCGGCGTCAGTGCGAGCGCCCGCGCCGAGGATCGCGCCCTGCCCGGCATGAGCGCCCCCGCCGCGCCCGAGGCCGCGGCGCCGGCCGTGACCCCGGCTGCCGGCGATGCCGGCGCCGTCAACGCGATCATCAAGGGCGAGGACGTCGCCCCTGCCCCCGCCGCCGGCGATGCGCCGGCAATCCCGTCCGCTGCCGATCCGGCCGAACCGGTGGTGAATGCCCCGGCGCCAGCGTCGGAAAAGGCCGAAGCGACGACGCCTCCCGGCGGGGCCGCCCCTGCCGCACCGGCAACGGTCGCAGCGCCCGCCGAGGCCGCAGCGCCGGCCGCGCCCGATATCCCGCCGGTGCCGCCGAAGGTCGTCAAGCTGCGCGATTTCACCGGCCAAGAGGTCGGCGCCGACAGCCAGGGCAATCCGATCCTCGCCCCCGCTGAACCCGTCGCCCGCGCCGCCTTCGACGTGCTCCAGAAGCATTGCGCCCGCTGCCATCAGGACGGGCTTCTGGAAGGCCGCGACCGGCCGGCGAAGAATTTCGGCAACATCCTGATGCTCGACGAGGTCGCGCGTGACGCCCATCTCGTCCAGCCCGGCAATCCCGACGGCTCGCGCATCGTCCAGCAGATCCTCAACCAGGAAATGCCCTACGACCTCTACTACGAGTTCGCGACGGACAAGCCGGAGGTCGGCCCGGACGATCTCGCCGCGCTCCGCGCCTGGGTCGCCGGCCTTTCCGGTGGCGGCGCGATCGCCTGCACCGGCCGCAGCTTCGTCTCCAACGCCGATGTCGCCGGCATCGTCGCCGACGACCTGCAGAAGCAGCCGTCGACGAAGATCGCCGGCACGCGCTATCTGACCCTCGCCCATCTCCACAATGCCTGCGCCACCGACGAGGAAATGAACGCCTATCGCCAGGGCGCGGTGAAGCTTCTCAACGGCCTGTCGCGCGCCACCGACGCGGTGCGCCTCGCCCCGGCCGATCCGGCCGGCACGGTCGTCCGCTTCAACCTCGGCGATCTCGGCTGGAGCGCCGACGACTGGAACCGCATCGTCGCCGCCTACCCTTACGCGATCCGGCCGGACGCCCCGATCTTCGCCTTCGTCAAGGACACGACCGGCTCGGCCCAGCCGTACATCAGGGCCGACTGGTTCGCCTTCTCGGCCGCCCAGCCGCCGCTCTACAATTCGATGCTCGGCCTGCCCGGCAGCTTCGCCGAGCTGCAGCGAAAGCTCGGGGTCGACGTCGCCGGCGACATCGCGTCCCTGCGCGCCGCCCGCGCCGGCTTCCAGAAGTCCGGCGAGAGCCGCAACAACCGCATGGTCGAGCGCCACACCATCCCGACCGGTTTCTTCTGGACGAGTTACGATTTCGCCGGCGCCCGCGATCGCCAGAGCATCTTCGAGCATCCGCTCGGCCCCGGCGGCACCGATGGCTTCGTCCACGACGGCGGCGAGACGCTGTTCTCGCTGCCCAACGGCTTCGTCGCCTCGTTCCTCGCCGATGCCGCCGGCCGGCGCCTCGACAAGGCGCCGACCAGCGTCGTGCAGGATCCGACCCGGCGCGACCTCACGGTCACCAACGGCATCTCCTGCATGGGTTGCCATGGCGCCGGCCTGCGTGCCGTCAAGGACGAGATCCGCGCCCATGTCGTCGCCGACAGGACTTTCGAGAAGCCGGTCCGCGAGGCCGTCGAGGCGCTGCACCCGGAAGCCGCCGAGATGGACCGCATCCTCGCCGAGGACGGCGAGCGCTTCGCCGCCGCGATGCGCCGGGCCGGCCTCGACCCGACGCTGAAGCTGAACGGCGTCGAGCCGGTCAACGCGCTCGCGACCCGCTTCGAGCGGCCGGTCGAGGTGACCCTCGCCGCCGCCGAGTTCGGCCTTTCGACCGAGGCGTTCCTCGCCGCCCTCGACAATGCCGGCGTCGAGGCCGCGCCGCGGCTGAAGCGCCGCTTCGCCCAGGGCGTCGTGCCGCGCGAGGAGTTCGAGGAGATCTTCCCGACCCTCGTTGCCCGCCTCACCGACGACGAGCCGATCGGCGCGATGGGTGCCGCCGTCACCGTCGCCAAGGTCGATCCCGGCCCGGTCGGGCAGCGCCACGAATTCGGCCTGAGCCTCGTCGCCGACCGCAGTTCCTATCGTGTCGGCGACCTTGCGACCTTCACCGTCAACAGCGAGCGGGCCTGTTTCCTGACCCTCGTCGACGTCGACCAGACCGGCCTTGCGACCGTGATCTTCCCCAACCGCTTCCAGGTCGAGAACCACATCGCCGCCGGCACCGACTTCGTGTTCCCGGCGGCCGATGCCAAGTTCCAGTTCCGCTTCGGCGATCCCGGCCTCGAGACGGTCATCGCCGTCTGCAGCACCGAGAGCCGCAGCGTCGACGGCATCGTCGGCGACTATGCCGACAGCGCCTTCGTCTCGCTCGGCAATTACGACGACTTCCTGAAGCGCAGCCTCGCCAGCCGTGGCCGGCCCGCGGCCGAACCGACCGGCATGGCCGGCGCCGATGGCATGTCCGGGATGGCCGGCATGTCCGCCCCCGCCGACGGCGCGCCGGCCGAGCCTCCGGCCGCCGGCCGGGCCGCCGGCGAGATCGTCGCCCGTACCGCCATACGACTGGAGATAGCCCCATGACCCGTTTCCGGATCGGCGCGGCCATCGCCGGCATCGCCCTCCTCGCCGGCCTTGCGGCGACACCCGCGAGAGCCGACTGCACCGCCCTCGACGCCGAGATCCGCTCCGCCCTCGAGGGTCGCGACGTCGCCCGCTTCGACGGTCTCTACGGCCGCATGGTCGCCGACGTCACCTGCGACGCCGGCTATCGCGATCGCGTCGGCCGCCTGATGGCCCGCATGGTCCAGGCGGCGAGCCCGCGCCCCGACCGCGCCACGCTGGAAAAGGCGCTCGGCTACGGCCGCCCCTGGCAGGTCACCGCCGCCCTTGCCGACATCGGCTACGACGAGCAGCGCTGGGCCGATGCGGTCAGGCTCTACGAGGAGGCCATCGACGACATCCGCGACGTCGCGGCGAACCCGAAGGCGCCGCCGCGCGACGTCGAGGAGCGCATCGTCAAGCGCGCCCTGCAGGCCCGCGCCCTTGCCCCGTCCTACGTCCAGACCCGCCAGTTCCGCGGGCGCAAGTCCGGCCTCGCCTCGCCGCATTTCCGCAACTTCTCGGCCGTCGCCGTGCCGGTGCCGGTGCAGTTCGACTACAATTCGAGCGCGCTCACGCCGAACGGCGCCTTCGCCGTCGAGGACATCTACGCCTATCTGCAGGAAAACCCGCATCGCGGCCTGAAGATCGTCGGCCATACCGACCCGCGCGGCTCGGACGGCTACAATCTGCGGCTCTCGGCCGACCGCGCCCGGACCGTCGCCAATTATCTCGTCGAGCTCGGCTATCCCTTCCCGATCGAGGTCGTCGGCCGCGGCGAGAGCGAGCCGTTCCAGCCCGACGATGCCGGCAAGTACACCGACGACGAACTCTACGCCTTCGATCGCCGCGTCGAATACGTCGTCGAGGAATGAGCCGGCAGGCGGCGCGCCCGGCGGCCGTTTCGGTTAGACTGGCCAAAGATTCGCGGGAGTAGCCGGGGGACTCGCCATGGCATTGAAGGTGGAACTGAAGCCGGGTGAACGCATCATCATCGGCGAGAGCGTCATCACCAACGACAACCAGCGCACCCGGCTCTACATCGAGAGCAAGGCGCCGATCCTGCGCGAGAAGGACATCCTGACCAGCGAGACCGCCGACACGCCGGCCAAGCGCGTCTATCTCGCCATCCAGCTGATGTATCTCGGCGGCGACATGACGAGCCTGCAGAAGGACTACTTCGCCCTCGTCATCGACATCGTGAAGGCGGCGCCGAGCACGCTGCCGATCGTCGACCGCATCAACAGCGCGATCCTGTCGGGCACGCTCTACAAGGCGCTGAAGGAAGCCAAGGGCCTCATTGCCTACGAGGCCGAGCTTCTCGAAATCGCCAATGGCGACGGCGACACCGGCAGGACGACGGCCTGAAACGGCAGGCGCCGCCCGTTTTCGGACGGCGCCGGCGCGATGGCCGCGACGAACCTCAAAGGTAGTTGGTCAGCGACAGCTGGGCGAGCATCGAGGTCACTTGATAGGTCGCCTCGAGCCGCGTCTGCACGGTCAGGATCTTGGCCGCCAGTTCCTCGGTCTCGACACCCTCGATGTCGTCGATTAACTCGCTCATGTAGTTCTGCGACGTGGTATGGCGCGTATCGGCGACATCCATCGAGCGCTGCGCGATGGCGATCTCGACCGAAACGCTGCTCGGGCTGTGGTCGCCGGTGACGTCGTCGATGTTGAAGCGGATGCGCGAGGCCATCGCCTCGTATTCGCCGGCGGCGTTGGGATCGCTCGCCGAAAAGGTCGCCGCCGCCGCGACCGCGACCATCTGGAAGGTCGTGCGCAGCCCGACCTCGTTGGCCCGCGCGCCATAGGCGATCGTCGTGCTGTCGTCGACCCGGGCCGTCGAGGTGTTGCGCGCGCTGGTCGTGCCCGCCTCGCCCTTGTACCAGGACACCGTGTTGGCCGACGTGCCGGCGATGAGCGCCGTCGCGCTGTCGAAGGGCGGGCCGTCGACCCGCATCGGCGGATTGGCGTCGTCGGTCGCAAAGAAGTTGTCGGCCGCCGCGATGCCGGACGCGGCGGCAAGCTCGGTCGCGGCGGTCTTCGACAGCGCCGCGTCGAGCGCGCTCTGGAAATTGGCCGCCGTCGTCGCCGTGTCGGCGCCGATGGTGAACTGGCCGACCAGCGGCGAGGTCGAATGGGTGGCGTTGAGGGTGACCGTCGTCGAGGTGCCGTCGGGCAAATCGAGGTAGATGCGAACCTGCTCGCCGGCGGTCGGCAGGCCGGTGAATTCGGTCGTCACCGTGTTCTCCGCGCCGGTCGGGCCGGTCGTCGCGACCGCCGCCGAGGTCGTGGAGATGCCGGTGATCTTGAAGCCGAAGGGATGGCCGGCAACGTCCTCGGCGAGCGTCACGCCGTCGCCGGGACCCGCCGAGATGGCAAGCCGGCCGAGGCCGTTGGCGCCGAGATCGGCCTCGCGCCGCTCCGCCATCACCTGGCGGAAGCCGGCATGGGTGGCATCGCCGTCGAGGATCTCGCTGATCGGGGCGACCGGCTCGGTCTCGATCGTCTGGCCGGAGAAGAGATAGCGGCCGTCGACATGGGAATTGAGCAGCGCCGCCATTTCCTCGAGCTGCAGCCGCGCGGTCTTCTGCTCGGCCGTCTGCGAGCCGCCGGTCAGCTCGAAGGCGGTGCCGTTGAGGGTGCTCTTGGCCTCGCCGGTCAGCGCGCTCAGCCGCTCGAGCGCCGTCTGCATGACGTTGATGCGCACGTCGACGGTGCTGATCGTCTGCCGGTAGGCGGTCGCCGCCGACCGGGTCGAGCGGAAGGCGAGCGCGAGGTCGCGCTCGGCGCCGAGGCCGCCGAAACTGTCCGCGGAGCGGCCGGTGCCGAGCTGCTGCTGCAACGACAGGAGATCGTTGCGCATCGACACGAAGCGCTGCGACAGGATCATCATCGGCGATGCGATGTTGTTGACCGCCATTGTCGTACTCCTCACATCTGCAGCAGGATGTCGATCATTTCCTTGACCGTGGACATCACCCGGGCATTGGCCGCGTAGCTCGTCTGCAACGTGGTCAGCTTGGCGAGTTCCTGGTCGATCTCGACACCGGATTCGTCGAAGAAGCGCTCTTCCAGAGAGGCGACGACCACCGCCTGCCCCTCGGCGCGCTGCGCCGCGTACTGGCTCGCCGCGCCCTGATAGTCGATGACCTCGCGCAGGTAGTCGCCGATCGAGCCGGTGAACAGCCGCGCGCCATTGGTCTCGCCGCTCATCTGGAAGACGTTGTTGCCCTCCGAGAGCCGGTCGGCGATGAACTCGGACCGGGTCGCATCGCCCGCCACCGTCGCCGGGCTCGTCGAATAGGTCGAGAGCAGCGTCGGGTTGGCGATGAGGCTGGCATTGACCGCGATGCGCCCGGCAAAGCCGGCCTTCTGCTCGAAGCCGTCGACGGAGCCGGTGTAGTAGCGGGTCGTGCTGCCGGCATCCATGAAGAACGGCAGTTCCGGCCCGCCCGAGGTCAGCGAGGTGATGGTCTCCGACGCCGAGACGCTGTTGACGTCGGTGGTGGCGGCGGCGCCGTCGTCGAGGAATTCGAGCGTCGTGCCGGACGGATTGGTGACCGTGTAGCCGGCGCCGAGCGCCGTCTGGATGGCCGCGGCCGCGGCGGCGTAGCCACCGGAAAAGTCGATCCCGATCACCGTATCGTTCGGGTCGGCCGTCAGGCTGTCGTCGAGCGGCAGCGAGCTCGCGCTATCGACCCGCACGAAGGTGTAGTTGGTCGTCGTGTTCGAGGTCGTATCGGTCACCGAGACGCTGATCGTGTTGCCGGCCTTGAGGTCGGCAAGGTCGATCGAGAAGCCGGCCTGCGCACCCGAGGTGACCGCCGTTCCGTCCGTCTCGCGGTTCGACAGCGACAGCGCCAGGGCGCTGGCGATCTCGTCGAGCTGGTTCTGCGCTTCCGGCAGGATCTTGTCGCGCAGCTCGACATAGGCCGCGATCGAGCCGGAGCGGATGAGGTTCGACGACAGGAGGTCGATCGAGCTCGTGCCCATGCCGAGGGTGATCGTGCCGACGCCGCGCTCGGACGGATCGCTGCTGTAGACGGTCTGGGCCGTCATCGTCGAATGCTGGTCGAAGCTGAGCTGGGCGGCGGTGCCGTCGAACAGCGCGACGCCGCTCGTCGTGAAGATCGAGACCGGACCGCCCTCGCCACCGACGACGCGGATGTCCATCAGCTGCGACAGCTGCGCGATGTAGCGGTCGCGCTCGTCGAGCAGGTTCGTCGGCATCGCCGTCGAACCGGAATAGGAGACGATCTGGGTGTTGAGATGCTCGATCTGCTTCAGTGTCGCGTTGGCCTGATCGACCGCCTCGGCGATGCCGGCCTCGGCGTCGCTGCGCATCTGCTGGATGTCGTCGGAGAGCGCGTTGAGCTGGCTGGCGAGGGTGCGCGCCGCGCCGAGCGTCTCGACCTGGGTCGAGTAGTCGTTCGGGCTGGCGGTCAGCGCCTGCACCGCTTCGAGGAAGCCGTTGTAGATCGTATCGAGCGAGCTCGACGAACCCGGTTCGCCGAAGCCCTGGTCGAGCCGGTCGGTGTAGGTGGCGATGAGGTCGGCGTAGCTCCCCGCGGCCGTCTCGGTGACCATCTGGCGCTGGAGCAGCGTGTCCAGCGCCCGCGACACCTCGGTCGGGCGCGCCCCAATGACGACACCGCCGGCAGCAGTGGCCTTCTGGCCAAGCACCTTTCTGGTGTAACCGGCGGTGTCCGCGTTGGCGATATTGCCTGCGACGGTCGTGATGCCCTTCTGGGTCACCGAAAGACCGGTCAGTGAGGTGGTGAGTGCGCCGGAGAGACCCATTACTAACCCCCGTTGCTCGCGCGTCGATCACTCAGGATCAGCGCACCATGTTGAGCACTTCCTGGAGCATGTCGTTGCTGGTGGTGACCACCCGCGTGCCGGCCGCATAGGCCTGCTGGGTGACGATCAGCTTGGTGAACTCGTCGGCGATATCGACGTTCGAGGCCTCGATCGCCGCACCGATGATGTCGCCGGTGGCGCCGAGGATCGCGATGCCCGACTCGGTGGTCGCCTGATAGGCGCCGCCGTCAAGCTTCTTCAGCGCGTTGTCGGCATTGAAGCTCGCGAGCACCACCTCGGCGATCTCGTTCGCCTTGCCGTTCGAGTAGGTGGTGGTGACGCGGCCATTGTCGGAGATCGAGATACCGACGAGCTCGCCGGCCGCCGTGCCGTTCTGGCTGAGCTCGGTCACCTGCGCCGTGCCGTTCGGATCGGCATACTGCGTCATGCCGTAATTGCCGTGCTGCAGGTTGATGCTGCCGAGCGAGACGCCGTTCACGGTGAGGCTCGGGATGGTAACCGAGGTGATCGCCGGGTTGAGCTGGCCGTTGCTGCCGAAGACATAGTCCTGGCCGACGTTCTGCCAGGCGACGTCGGTGCCGGTCGCCGTCGAGTCGGTCATGTAGAAGAGGTTCCAGGTATCGGCGCCGCCATTGGAGACGCTGTCGGTCTTGGCCCAGCGCATCTGCACGTTCACCGGCGCGCCGGTCGAATCGTAGGTCGTGATGGCGCCGCCGGCGATCGACTGCTCGAGGAAGGTCGTCACGTCGTTGGCAATCACCGTCCCGGCGCCGCCGGTCGTCGGATCGACCGCGAAGGTCGAGGCGTTGAGCAGCTCGCTGTTGGCGACCGTGTCGTCGGCCTGCGCGGTCAGCGGATAGGCCGCGAGGTTGGCGCGATAGACGATCTCGGTCGTCGGCTCGGCCGGCAGGAAGTCGTTGTTGATCTGGATCGGCGACGGCACGCTGGCCGAGACGTTGCCGGTCGCCGCATCGATCGCCAGGCCCTGGAGGTAGTAGCCGGCGCCGTTGACGAGATAGCCGTCCTTGTCGAGTTCGAAATCGCCGCGACGGGTATAGAGATCGACACCCGAGAACAGCGGGCGACCATCGACCTGACCGACCGTTTCGGCCACGACGAAGTAGCCATCGCCGTTGATCGCGATATAGGTGGTGCTGTCCGAGGTCTGGATATCGCCCTGGACGTCGTTCGTCGCGTGCGAATAGGCCTGGACGCCGCCGGCGATCTGCCGGGTCGGCAGCGCCTCGGGGATCAGATCGACGAAGCTCGACTCGGTGCGCTTGAAACCGGTCGTCTGCGAGTTGGCGATGTTGCCGGAAACCTGCTCGAGAGCGAAAGACTGCGCCCGCATACCGCTCATCGCGGTCGCCATTGCCCCATAGATACCCATAACGCTTACATGCCTCCTCAGACATTGACCCGCCGCGCTCGACGCCGGTCCGGCTGAGCAGCTCGCCGACTTCTCGCAATCCGCGTGCCAATCGAAGACGATTGAAAACAAAAGGATTTTTGCCTCATCCGGAGTGGCGAAATGACCGATCGGCAGGAATCGACCGCGTCGCCCGGCAAGAATTGCCGCCACCGCATGGCGGCCGCGCACCCTTGTCACCCGCGCTTTCTGGAAATAGCTTCGGCCGGCCGCAATGAACCCGGAGTACCCGACAGATGCGTTTCGAAGGCACCGCCGACTACGTCGCCACCGAGGATCTGAGGGTCGCCGTCAACGCCGCGATCGCGCTCGAGCGCCCGCTCCTGGTCAAGGGCGAGCCGGGCACCGGCAAGACGGTGCTCGCCCGCGAGGTCGCCGGCGCGCTCGGCCTGCCGCTCATCGAATGGCACGTCAAGTCGACCACCAAGGCGGCCCAGGGCCTTTACGAATACGACGCCGTCTCGCGCCTGCGCGACAGCCAGCTCGGCGACCCGCGCGTCCACGACATCGCCAACTACATCCGCCGCGGCAAGCTGTGGGAAGCATTCACCGACGAGACCCGGCCGGTACTGCTCATCGACGAGATCGACAAGGCCGACATCGAGTTCCCGAACGACCTCCTGCAGGAACTCGATCGCATGGAATTCTTCGTCTACGAGACCGGCGAGACGATCCGCGCCGGGCGGCGGCCGATCGTCATCATCACCTCGAACAACGAGAAGGAGCTGCCGGACGCGTTCCTGCGCCGCTGCTTCTTCCACTACATCCGCTGCCCCGACACCGAGACCATGCACTCGATCGTCGATGTCCACTTCCCGGGCCTGAAGAAGCAGCTCCTCTCCGAGGCGCTGTCGATGTTCTACCAGCTTCGCGACGTCCCCGGCCTGAAGAAGAAGCCGTCGACCTCCGAGCTTCTCGACTGGATCAAGCTGCTCGTCGCCGAGGACATCGCGCCCGAAACCCTGCGCGAGCGCGACACCAAGAAGCTGATCCCGCCGCTGCACGGTGCCCTCCTGAAGAACGAGCAGGACGTACATCTTTTCGAGCGGCTGGCCTTCATGGCCCGGCGTGGCGACGGCCGGTAGAAACCGCGACGCTCCTCGCCGTGCCGTTTGCGCAACACCTCGCGCGGCACCCGCATTTTTTGCGCTTTTTCGGCCGCCCGATCGGGGCGATGACCCGCGCTGCCCTTACGAAAGGCCGAATCTTCTTGTAATGACTGGAAACACTTTTCGATCCTCGGCCGGCATCGACGTCTGACGTCGTCGTCATCCGGCCCCGGGCGGGCCATGACGACGACACTTGCGCTCAAGGTTCACTTCAGGCGCCTCTGCCTGATCGCGATCGCCGCGCCGGTCGCCGCCTGCGCGAGCCTTGCGCCGCTCCCGACCGAGCGCTGCGCCCTTTCGCCCTCGACCTGCACCGAGCTCGCCGAGACGAGACCGCTCGCCGATCCGATCGAGGCCGCCTATCGCCGCAAGCTGCTCGAACGGATCCTCGTCGCCGAGCGGGCCCCGGTTGCCCCGACGGCGCCCGACCCGACCCGGCCGCTGCGCCCGCACGAGATCGAGCGGATCGTCCTCGAGCGCCGGGTCGCCGACTTCCCCGAGCCCGACGCCCGCGCCCTCGGCCTGCCGCGCGGCCGCTTCTTCGGCGCGGTCGCGATGCGCCGCTTCACCGATCCCTGGCGCCGCGCCCGCCAGCGCCTGTTCCTCGATGCCGCCGACGCCCGCGACTCTGGCGCGGCATCGCCGTCCGCCCCCTTCGTCATCGATGCGAGCCAGGCGATCACCCACGATGTCGCCCTCGGCCATCCGCCCGGCGCGAGCGCCCTTTCCGGTTTCAAGGCCGATCGCCGGCCGCTCGACGTGACGGCAAGCTGCGACGGCCCGTTCGAGGTCCGCACCGGTGCCCGGACGATCCGCTCGAACGGCCGCAAGACCGCGTTCCTCGTGCCTTATTCGGCCCGCCTCGCCGGCACGGTCCAGCTCGCCTTCGCCGAGACCACGAACCATTGCCGCCTCACCTACGGCTTCCTCGACGAGAAGCAGCGCCGCTCGGTCCGCCTCGATCGCAAATCCCAGGCGACCCGCCTCGCCCGCCTCGACAGCCGCTACGACGTCTGCGTGCTCCCCAATGCCGAGCGCCTGAGCTCGATCGAGCGCTTCTTCTTCGAGGACGTCGACCTGACCACCGGCTGCATCGAGAAGGTCGGCAGGATCGATGCCTTCCCGGATGCCGAGGCGGCCTTCCAGGCCAAGGTCGAGGCCCTGCTCGGCCGGCCGTTGCCCAAGGCGATGATCGCCGCGCAGAACCCGTTCCTGCCGCTCGACTTCTCGCGGGCGCCGAAGCTCGAGGCGATCCTCGTCTCCTCGCTCGTCGTCAAGAACGACTTCAGCGGCCAGGTCTTCGCCCGCCTGCTCGAGCATCACGCCCGCAACGGCACGCCGGTGCGCATCCTCGTCGCCCGCGCCTCGCTGCTGCGCAAGGACCGCAAGCTCGTCGAGGGGCTCGCCGCCGCCAATCCCAACATCGCCCTCGACGAATGGCGCTGGAAGGCACCGACGGGCTCGTCCTTCAAGGACCTGCTCTCGCAGCTCCACAAGGTCCACCACGTCAAGATCCTCGTGACGCTCGGCCCGCGCGCCGCCGACAACGTCACCGTCATCGGCGGCCGCAACGTCCATGACGGCTTCCTCTTCCGCGATCCGCCGGATCTCTCGCGCTGGCCCGAGCTGAACCAGTACACCAAGGGCTATGGCGGCATGAATCCCTTCGTGTTCTTCAACGATCTCGACATGCGGGTGCGCGGCCGCGCCTTCGCCGAGACAATCGCCGTCCATTTCTCGACGCTGTTCCTGCGCGACACGGAAACCTTCGCGACACGGCCGCCGGCGCTGCTCGTGCCCTCCGACGAGCGCATCACACGGAGCGCCCTCGCCGGCCGCACCCTCGTGCGCCACTTCACCTCGGTGCCCTATGCCGACGACAGGAGCCTCGAGACCTTCTATGTCGAAATGCTCGACGCGGCCCGCTCGACGATCGACATCGCCAGCCCCTATCTCAATCTGACGCCGCCGATCGGGGCGGCCTTCGCCCGCGCCCTCGACCGCGGCGTCAGGATCCGCATCGTCACCCGCATCGACCTGCGCGGCGACATCGCCGGCGCGATCCTCTCCCAGGTCAACAAGGAGTTCGTCAACGCCTACTGGGACCGCATGGAGATCTACGAGAGCACGGCCGAGGAGAAGATCCTCCATTCCAAGGTCGTGCTGGTCGACGGCGAGTTCGCCCTCGTCGGCTCGGTCAACCTCAACAAGCGCAGCTTCATCCACGACACCGAAAACGGCTTCGCCGTGCTCGGCAAGGACTTCGCGCACCGCATCGACGGCATCCTGTCGGCCTATCGCAAGAACGCCACTCGCGTCACCGGGCCGCGCAGGATCCCGGCCCTGCTCCACCTGCTCATTTCGATCCCGCTCGTCGACGAGCTATTCTGACCGGGCGACAAGGAAAGGATCAGGCCATGGACGGCATCGGCATCTGGCTCGTCATCGGCGTCGTCCTCGTCCTCGCCCTCCTGCGCTACGCCCGCGACGGCAGGGGCAAGGGCAGCGACACGACATCCGCCGACACCTATCCCTATGGCGCCGACACCGGCTGGAACGACCACCACCGGCGCCGCGACGGCGACGGCGACGATCACGACGACGG
Source organism: Pseudomonadota bacterium (assembly GCA_029572955.1). Taxonomy (GTDB): domain Bacteria; phylum Pseudomonadota; class Alphaproteobacteria; order Rhizobiales; family JAKPQE01; genus JAKPQE01. The sequence continues at coordinate 5,371 of JAKPQE010000090.1, read as the reverse complement.
CGTCACCGGGATGTCCGGCAGCGACAGCGGCGGCGACAGTGGCGGCGATGGCGGTGGAGACGGCGGCGGAGACTGATGCGCCCCGGACCGGGAATCGCTAAGCTCCGGATATGCGCTTCGCCTCGCCCGACGATTTCCGCAACAGCCCGCAGATGGCGGTCACCCTCTTCGGCATGTCCGGCGTGGGCAAGACGCGCCTTGCCTCGATGCTGCGACGGAACAAGTGGTTCCACTACTCCGTCGATTACCGCATCGGCACCCGCTACATGGGCGAGCACATCGTCGACAACGTCAAGCGCGAGGCGATGAAGGTGCCGTTCCTGCGCAACCTGCTGCGCTCGGACTCCATCTACATCGGCTCCAACATCACCTTCGACAATCTCGAGCCGCTCTCGACCTATCTCGGCAAGCCCGGCAACCACAAGCGCGGTGGCCTTGCCTTTTCCGAATACCGGCGCCGCCAGGACGAGCACCGCGCCGCCGAGATCGCCGCCCTGCGCGACGTTCCCGCCTTCATCGGCAAGGCGCACGAGATCTACGGCTACCACCATTTCGTCTGCGACACCGGCGGCTCGCTCTGCGAGGTGGTCGATCTCGACGATCCCGATGATCCGGTGATCCGGGCGCTCGCCGACAACACCCTCATTCTCTATATCCGCGGCAGCGCCGAGCACGCGCGCACGCTCGTCAAGCGCTTCCGCCATTCGCCCAAGCCCATGTACTACCCGTCGGCCCACCTCGCCGACTGGTGGCAGACCTACAAGGCCGAGCGCGACATCGAGGCCGACGGCGACGTCAACCCGGACGCCTTCGCCCGCTGGGGCTTCGAGCGGCTGATCCATCATCGCACGCCGCTCTACGAGCGCATCGCCCGCGACCACGGCTATGTCGTCGACGCCTCCGAGGTCACCGGCGTGCGCAATGCCGAGAGCTTCGTCGACCTCGTCTGCCGGGCGATCGCGCGCGCCTGACGGCGGCGCTCTGACACCCTGTCTGTTGCCAGCCCTGCCGCAGCGGCATAAAGATCGGGTCCCCGTGCCTGCGCACCAGGAGCAAACCCGCGATGCCGATCAAGATCCCCGACAACCTTCCCGCCCGCGCCACCCTTGCGGAAGAGGGCGTGATGGTGATGACCGAGGAAGCGGCGATCCGGCAGGACATCCGCCCCTTGCGCATCGCCCTCCTCAACCTCATGCCGAACAAGATCCGCACCGAGACGCAGATCGCCCGCCTCGTCGGCGCGACGCCGCTGCAGGTCGAGTTCTCGCTGATCATGGTCGGCAGCCACACGCCGAAGAACACCTCGGCCGCCCACATGCTCGCCTTCTATCGCGACTGGCAGAGCGTTGCGGACGAGAAGTACGACGGCTTCATCGTCACCGGCGCCCCGGTCGAACTGCTCGAATTCGAGAAGGTCGCCTATTGGGACGAGCTGTGCCGGATCTACGACTGGACGCAGACCAACGTCCATTCGACCTTCAACATCTGCTGGGGCGCCCAGGCGGCGCTGCACCACTTCCACGGCGTGCCGAAACACGCCCTGCAGAAGAAGGCCTTCGGCGTCTTCCGCCACCGCAACCTGAAACCGTCCTCGCCGTATCTGCGCGGCTTCTCGGACGACTTCTCGATCCCGGTGTCGCGCTGGACCGAGGTGCGCCACGACGACATTCCCGAGGACCACGGCCTCGACATCCTGATGGAATCGGACGAGGCCGGTCTCTGCCTCATCGACGACGCCGCCCACCGCCAGCTCTACATGTTCAACCACATCGAGTACGATTCGAGCTCGCTGTCGGAGGAATACTGGCGCGACGTCGAGGCCGGCATGGATATCCAGGTACCGCGCCACTACTTCCCGAGCGACAACCCGCATCTGACGCCGGAAAACCGCTGGCGCAGCCATGCCCACCTGTTGTTCGGCAACTGGATCAATCAGGTCTACCAGACGACGCCCTACGATCTCGCCGACATCGGCAAGGGCTGAGGAGCGTCCGACACGAGGCCGGAGACGAGGTCGCACCGTTCGGGAGGGAAACGATGCTGCGCCTGATGCTGATGCGCCACGCCAAATCGTCCTGGGGCGACCCGGACGTGCAGGATTTCGACCGGCCGCTGAACGCCCGCGGCCGCGACGCCGCCCCGCTCGTCGGTGGCTATATCGGCGAACACGGCCTCGCGCCTCGGCACATCTTCTGCTCGGCCGCCCGGCGCACCCGCGAGACCCTCGCCTTCCTGCTGCCGACCCTGCCCGGCACGACGACGATCACCATCTCCTCGGCGCTCTACACCTTCGAGATGGACGATCTCGCCCATCTGCTGACCGGCCTGCGCGAGACGCCCTCGCCGCTGATGCTGATCGGCCACAATCCGGCGATCCACGACCTCGCCCTCGCCCTTGCCGACGACGACGGCTCGCCGCTCCGAACCGAGCTGCGCCGCAAGTTCCCGACCGCCGGCCTCGCCATCATCGACTTCGACGGCACCGACTGGCGCGCCATCCGGCCGGCCACCGGCCGCCTCGTCGAATTCGTCCGCCCGCGCGACCTCGCCGCCGCCGGGGACTGACGGCGCCGGGTTCCGGCGCAAAAAGAGAATGCGCGCCGGCGGGCATCTTGGGCTTGGCAAAGCCGCCCGGCGCTGTTATACGCACCCCGTTCGCTGACGCGGATGATCCCCGGTAGCTCAGTGGTAGAGCAAGCGGCTGTTAACCGCTTGGTCGCTGGTTCGAATCCGGCCCGGGGAGCCAGTTTCCACGAAAGTGGCGAGAAACCGCCTCCGACCGTCGTCGGGGGCGGTTTTGCTTTTCGGGCGGGCGCGCTGCACCGCTTCGGGCACGAGGGTTCGGCACTTCGCCCGGGCATACCGGCAGGCGCGGATCAGGCCACCGGCGTCGGCAACGCCGCCGCCGATTCCCGCACGATCTCGGAGATCCGCAGCAGCTGCCGCGCCAGCGGACTGGTCTTGCGCCAGACCATGCCGACCGTCCGCGCCGGCTGCGGCTCGTCGAACCGGGCGATCGCGACCGAGGCGGATCGGGTCTCGACCGCGACCGCCATTTCCGGGATGAGCGTCACGCCGATACCGGCACCGACCATCTGGACCAGCGTCGAGAGCGAACTCGCGTCGAGCCCCTCGCGCGGCCGCGCCGACGGGATGTTGCAGAACGAGAGCGCCTGGTCGCGGAAGCAGTGGCCCTCCTCGAGCAGCAACAGGCGCATCTCGCGCAGCATGTCGGCGCTCGGCACCGGCCTGCCCGCGTCGGCGACCGGCCGCACGAGGACGAAGTTCTCGGTGAAAAGCGCCACTTCGGTCAGCGACGGCTCGGACACCGGCAGGGCGACGATCGCCGCATCGATGCGCCCGTCGCCGAGCTCGCGGATGAGATTGTTGGTCAGCGTCTCGCGCACATAGATGTCGAGCCCGGCATTGGCCCGCGTCAGCTCGTGGATGATCGTCGGCAAGAGATAGGGCGCGATCGTCGGAATGACGCCGATCCGGAGCCGCCCGACCAGCCGGTCGCGCGAGGCCCGGGCAAGGTCCTCGAGTTCGTCGACGGAGCGCAGGATCTCGCGCGCCCGCTCGGCGAACGCCTCGCCGAAGCCGGTCAGCCGCACCCCCTTCGGTCCGCGCTCGAAAAGCGCGATGCCGAGCGAATCCTCCAGTTCCTTGATCTGCATGCTGAGCGCCGGCTGCGAGATCGCCGCCGCCTCGGCCGCCCGGCCGAAATGGCCGTACCGCGCCAGCGCCTCGAAATAACGCAATTGCCTGAGCGTGAAATTGATCATCAGGAATTCTTATCATGAAAATCAGAAAATGCAATTTTTCCAAATGACACTGGTTCGCTAGCTTTCTCCCAACGAAGACGCGGCCCTGTTCGCTGTCCGCCGCACCTTCGGACGATTTCGAGCGATGCGCTCAATCAAGGAGGACAAGATGAGCGAGAAGGTTTCGGGCAAGTGCCCGGTCATGCATGGCGCCAATACCGCCGCGGCCACCTCCAACACCGACTGGTGGCCCAACACCCTCAACCTCGACATCCTGCACCAGCACGATGCCAAGACCAATCCGATGGGCGAGGACTTCGACTATCGCGAGGAAGTCAAGAAGCTCGACGTGGCGGCCCTGAAGAAGGACGTCCACGCCCTCATGACCGACAGCCAGGACTGGTGGCCGGCCGACTGGGGCCATTATGGCGGCCTGATGATCCGCATGGCCTGGCACGCCGCCGGCACCTATCGTCTCGCCGACGGTCGCGGTGGTGCGGGCACCGGCAACCAGCGCTTCGCGCCGCTCAATTCCTGGCCGGACAACGCCAACCTCGACAAGGCGCGCCGGCTCCTGTGGCCGATCAAGAAGAAGTACGGCAACAAGATCAGCTGGGCCGATCTCATCGTGCTCGCCGGCACCGTCGCCTATGAATCGATGGGCCTCGAGACCTTCGGCTTCGCCTTCGGCCGCCCCGACATCTGGCACCCGGAAAAGGACATCTACTGGGGCGCCGAGAAGGAATGGCTGGCCCCGAGCGACGCCCGCTACGACAACGTCGAAGACCCCTCGACGATGGAAAACCCGCTGGCCGCGGTCCAGATGGGCCTCATCTACGTCAACCCGGAAGGCGTCAACGGCAAGCCCGACCCGCTGAAGACCGCCGCCCAGGTGCGCGAGACCTTCGCCCGCATGGCCATGGACGACGAGGAAACCGCTGCCCTCACCGCCGGTGGCCACACCGTCGGCAAGGCGCATGGCAATGGCGATGCCGGTGCCCTCGGCGCGAGCCCGGAAGGTGCCGGCATCGAGGACCAGGGCTTCGGCTGGCTCAATCCGCATGCGACCGGCAAGGCCCGCGACGCCGTCACCAGCGGCATCGAGGGCGCCTGGACGGCGAACCCGACGAAGTTCGACATGGGCTATTTCGACCTGCTGTTCGGCTACGACTGGTGGCTGAAGAAGTCGCCCGCCGGCGCCTGGCAGTGGGAACCGGTCGGCATCGCCGAAGAGGACATGCCGGTCGACGCGAGCGATCCCTCGGTCCGTCGCATGCCGATCATGACCGATGCCGACATGGCCATGCGGTTCGACCCGGCCTACCGGGCGATCTGCGAGAAGTTCATGGCCGATCCGGACTACTTCCGCGACACCTTCGCCCGCGCCTGGTTCAAGCTGACCCACCGCGACATGGGTCCGAAGGCCCGCTACATCGGCCCGGACGTGCCGTCGGAGGACCTGATCTGGCAGGACCCGGTTCCGGCCGGTCGCAGCGACTACGACGTCGTCGCCGCCAAGGCCCGGATCGCGGCGAGCGGTCTCTCGGTCGCCGAGATGGTCGCCACCGCCTGGGACAGCGCCCGCACCTTCCGCGGGTCGGACATGC